>CAZUYC010000127.1:0-37230 GCA_964624475.1 uncultured Spirochaetales bacterium
GGAAGTGGGAGTAGTCGTAGATCCGCCGGTGATCGCCCGCCACGCCGGTAATGAAGAGCGGGATGAAGATCGCGTTGAAGGCCAGGATCGTGATCCAGAAATGCAGCTTCCCGAGCGTTTCGTTCATCATCCGCCCGAACATCTTCGGGTACCAGTACGTCACGCCCGCGTAGGTGCCGATGATCGCGATCGGGAAGAACGTGTAGTGGAAGTGGGCGAGCACGAAGTAGGTGTCGTGGAAGTAGATGTCCGAGCCGGCGGTACCGAGGTAGATGCCCGTCACGCCGCCGATCAGGAAGGTCGCCAGGAAGCCGAGCGCCCACAGCATCGGCGTCGAGAGCGTGATCGAGCCCTTGTAGAGCGTGGCGATGTAGACGAAGCACATCTCGGCGATCGGCACCGAGATCATCAGGGTGGTGATCGTGAAGACGTTCGCCATGCGCGGGTCGATCCCCGCGATGAACTGGTGGTGCGCCCAGACCGTGAAGGAGAGCACGCCCGTGGCGAAGACCGTGTAGAGAACCGTCTTGTAGGCGAAGAGCTTCTTGCGCGAGAAGACGGTGATGACGTCGGCCACGATGCCGATCGCGGGCAAGAGCACCACGTAGACCTCCGGGTGCCCGAAGAACCAGAAGAGGTGCTGCCAGAGGATCGGGTCGCCACCCCGGTCCGGGTCGAAGAAGGCGGTGCCGACGTTCTGGTCCATGAAGAGCATCACGGCGCCGGCGATCAGCGGCCCCACCGAGCACATGAAGAGGATGCTCGCGATCACGATCATCCAGACTACGATCGGGATGTCGTACATCTTCATCCCCGGCGCGCGGGAGTTCATCGCCGTGGTCACGAAGTTGATGCCGCCGAGCAGGAAGGCCACGAACTCGAGCGCCACGGCCACGACCCAGAGCGTCGCGCCGGGCCCCGTCAGGTTGTACTCCGCCTTGGCGGAGAGCGGGGGGTAGGCCGTCCAGGCCCCCGCGAAGCCGCCACCGGAGACGAAGAGCGACGCGAGGATCACGACCGTGGAGAGCAGGAAGATCTGGTAGGAGAGGCGGTTGATGCGCGGGAAGACCATGTCGTCGCAGCCGATCATCAGCGGGATCAGGAAGTTCCCGAAGGCGGCCACGAGCACGGGCATCGCCACCCAGAAGATCATGATCGTGCCGTGGTTGGTGATGAGCGCGTTGTACTCGTTCGGGGAGACGAGGCCGTAGCCGGGCACGTCGATGCCGGGGAATCCGTTCTGCATCCGGAAGGTGTACGCCATGAAGCCGCCGATCAGCGCCATGAACATGCCCGTAAACATGTATTGCATGGCAATCATCTTGTGATCGGTCGAGAAGACGTACCGGCTCCAGAAGGTGGGCTCGGCGTGGTGGGCAGCGTGCGCCTCGGGATGCGCGACCGGGGCGTGGGCCATGGCTACTCCTCCGCCCGCGGCGCTGCGGCCGCGAGGGCGATCGGCGCGTGCGACGCGATCCAGGCGGCGTGCTGCTCGGGTGTCTCGACGACGATGCGCGCCGGCATCAGCGCGTGGCCGATGCCGCAGATCTCCGCGCACTGGATGTCGTAGGTCCCCGGCAGGGTCGGCTCGAACCAGGCGGTGATCTCGCGCCCGGGGATCACGTCCTGCTTGAGCCGGAAGACGGGCACCGAGAAGCTGTGGAGCACGTCGCGCGAGACGAGCTTCGCGTGGTAGAGCTTCCCGTTCTCGACGTGGAGCTCGTCGACCGTGCGGATGTCGTCGGGCGTGTCGAGCTTCCCGTCGGGCCCGGGGTGGTCGAAGCTCCACGCCCACTGCTGCGCGACGACGCGCACCGTCGCCTCCGCCGGCGGGAGCTCCTGCTTCACGTGGACCCAGACCCGCACCGCGGCCACGATCAGGAAGATGTCGCAGACGAGCACGAGCAGGTGAGGGATCGAGATCCAGCGCTTCTCGCTCTTGAGCTCCCCCGTGATGTACTCCGCCGGCACGCCGTCGCGCTTGCGGTAGCGCACGATCAGCCACAGGAAGAGCCCCTGGGTCAGCACGAACCAGAACCCGACCAGCACGAAGACCAGGTCGAAGACGGAGTCGATGTCCGCTGCGTAGGTGGAGGCGGCGGGGACCAGTCGCTCGATCATGGGTTTGCCTCGGGTCTCAGAGGACGAATATGAAGACCACCGCGATGAACGCCCCCACCGCCGCGATGGTGATGACGAAGGAGCGCGTCGCGAGCTCGTCGGAAGAGTAGGTCTTCGCCATGGTCGGCGGGAGCTCCTTTAGTGGGCGCTGCCCGACCCGGAGAGGGTCGTGATGTAGGCGATCACGTCGAGGATCGCCTGCTCGTCGACCAGCGTCATCGACATCGGCCGCATCAGCGCGCCGGAGGTGTCGAGGGGATTCGTGCCGCGGACGCCGGAGCGGAAGTTCTGCATCTGCCGCAGCAGGTACCAGTCGCTCGACGCGCGCAGCGGCGCGCCGTTGAGCGGCTGGATGCCGGCGGCGTCCGGCCCGTGGCAGGCCGCGCAGGGCGCATAGAGGGCCTGCCCGCGGGAGGCGTCGCCCCCGTGGAGCGTCGCCGCCGCCGCGATCCGCGGGAGGCCCGCCACGTAGGCCGCGACCGCGGCGATCTGCTCGTCGCTGCGCAGCGAGAGCGACATCGGCCGCATGCGCATCCCGGCCACGTCGTCCGGGTGCGTGCCGCGGGCGCCGCTGCGGAACTTCCCGAGCTGCGCCCTCACGTACCACTCGTCCATCCCGGCGATCGCCGGCGCGAGCGAAACGGGGTCGCCGCCCCCGTCCGCTCCGTGGCACTGCACGCAGAGCTGGAAGAGCTCTGCGCCCAGCTCCCCGCCGTCCTCGGCGGCCGCCGACGGCGCAGGAGCCGCGAACGCGAGGAGCGCGAAGACGATCGTGGTCGATCTCATCTGGAATCCTGCTAGTCCAGGGCCCGCGCGTTCGGGCCGGCTCGGACGCCGGGTGGGTAGCCAACTCCCGCGTCGTTCTCAAGATGCCGCGGCGGATCGGCGCCCGCTCCGGCGGCCCCGCCCCCGCACTCCGCTCGGCTTCGCCTCGCTGCGCGGCCGCTTCGCGGCCTTGCTCGGGCCGTGGCAGAAAGCCTCGCCGAGGGAAGCACGCCCCCCCCGTTCAGCCCGAGGGGTTCAAATGATACAGGAGCACGTAGATCAGGACGCCCGTCACGGAGACGTACATCCATACCGGCCACGCGACGCGCGCCAGGCGCCGGTGGGTCGCGAAGCGCCCGCGCAGGCCGAGCGTGACGAGGGCGATTGCCAGGGGGGGGATCGCCATCGCGAGCGTCACGTGCGAGGCGAGCAGCACGAGGTAGGCGGCGCGGGCGGCGCCCTCGACGTGAAAGGTCGTGCTCTCGAAGCCCCGCGCTGCCTTGTGCGCCACGTAGAGCACGAGGAAGAGCGACGACAGGGCGAAGGCGGCGAGCATGGTGCGCCGATGGGCGGCGATCCGCCCCCGGCGAGCCAGCCGGCGACCGACGACGAGGCAGGCGGCGGCGGCGGCATTGAGGCTCGCATTCACCGCCGGGAGCAGGTCGAGGTCCACCACGGTGCTAGTGCCCGGTTCCTGGAATTGCTGCACCAGCCGCGGCCACGCGCGCCGGGAGCCCGCGGGCGGTCCACGCGACCGCGAGGCAGAGCGCCGCGGCCAGCCAGAAGGGCGTCGCCTCGGCCCGCTCGTAGAGCCACCCGGCCGCCAGCGGCCCGGCGACCCGCGCGATCGCGGCCGCCGACTGGAAGGCACCCATCACGGCGCCGCGTGCGCCCGGCTCCGCCGCCGCCGAGGTCATGCTCATCAGGGCGGGCTGGAAGATCGCGCGGCCGATGGCCGCCGCCGTCAGCGCGGCGAGGAGCGCCTGGAGCGACCCCGCCTCGGGGAGCGCGCCGAATCCCACGGCGAGCAGCCCCGCGCCGCCCACCACGAGCGTGCGCTCGGGGAAGCGGGCCGCCAGCCCGCGCATCCCCCCGCCCTGGATCCCGCCCATCAGCACCGCCATCCCGGCCAGGAGAAAGCCCACCTCGCCCTCGCCGTAGCCGAAGCGGTCCTTCACGAAGAAGGCGAACATGGTCTCGAGCTGCGTCACGCCGAGCGAGAAGGTGAGGTTCAACAGGCAGAGCCGCCGCACCAGGGGATCGCGCAGCAGAGCCGCCCGGCTGCTCGGCGCCCGAGGGGAAGCCGAGACGTGACGCGGCGGCTCGCGGAGCCGAAGCGCCGCGAAGACCAGATTCACGGCCGCGAGCCCGGCGGCGACGAACATCGGGACCGCGTGCCCGAAGGGGGAGAGCAGCCCACCGATCGCGGGGCCGAGGACGAAGCCGATGCCGAAGCTCGCGCCGAGCATCCCCATCCAGCGCGTGCGCTCGTGCTCAGAGGTGGCGTCGGCGATGTAGGCGCTCGCGACGCCGATGTTGGCGGCGAAAGCGCCCGCGAGGCAGCGGGCGGCGAAGATCCACACGAGGCCCGGCGCGAGTCCGAGCAGCAGCAGCGAGAGCGCCGTCCCCGCGATCGTGACGAGCATGACCGGCCGGCGGCCGACGCGGTCCGAGAGCCGGCCCCAGAGCGGCGCGCACACGAACTGCGCCGCCGCGTAGACGGTAAAGATCGCCCCGAGCTCCGTCGCGCTCGCGCCGTGCTCGTCGGCGTAGAAGGGCAGGATCGGCATCACGATGCCGAAGCCCACGAGGTCGAGGATCACGACCCCGAACAGGAGGGCCAGGCTCGCGCGCTCGGGCCGCGGCCGGGCCGATGCGCCCGCGGCGCGGCTTTCGTCCGTCACGGTCGAAGCAGGAGCTCTGCGTTCATCGCGAGGAAGAGCGAGAAGAGGTAGGCGAGCGAGACGTGGAAGGTGCGCCGGGCGGCTTCGGGCGTCCGCTCGCGGAGGCAGCGCACGGCGGAGCCGACAAACCACGCGTTCATGCCGAGCGCCACGGCGAGGTAGGGTGTGCCGAGGAGCCCGAGCGCCACCGGAGCGAGCGAGACGGGCACGAGCCCGAGCGTGGACCAGAGCATCCACGAGCGCGTCGCCTCGTCGCCGATCACGCTCGGGAGCATCGGGATCCCGGCCCGCGCGTAATCGGCCTTGCGGTAGAGCGCGATCGCCCACACGTGCGGCGGCTGCCAGAAGAAGACGATCGCGAAGAGCGCGAGGCCGGCCGGGCCGACCCGGCCGTTGGCGGCCGCGTCGGCGATGAGCGGCGCCGCCGCGCCGGCGGCCGCGCCGATCACCGCGTTCCAGGCCGAGCGCGGCTTCGCCCAGACCGTGTAGACGAAGACGTAGTAGAGGATGCTCGCGACGCCGAGGCCGGCCGCCGCGCGTCCCGCGATGGCGTACAGGAGCGCCGTCGAGACCACGCCGAGGGCGAGCCCGAAGCGCAGCGCCGCGCGCGGCGAGACGCGACCGGTCGGGAGCGGGCGGGAGCGCGTGCGCTCCATCAGCGCGTCCTTGTCCCGCTCGAGGTAGGCGTTCAGCGTGTTGGCCGAGGCCGCCGCCAGCGCGATCCCGAGCAGTGTCAGCGCCACGAAGCCGAGCGAGGGCCAGCCGCCCGCCGCCATCCCGAGCACGGGGAGCCCGGTGAAGAGCACGAGCGGGAGCAGGCGCGGTTTGGTCAGGTCCGCGTAGGTACGAAGCGCACTGAGCGCGGTCTGCGCCATCGGGCCTCCGCTCGGGGAGCTAGGTACCACAGGGCCCCGAGTCCCACCATCCTGCCGGCGCCGTGCCCCGCTTGGGGGGAGCTCGGCCCGCGCGTCGCGGCCCCGCGTCAGCGCGTCGCGGCCGCCGCGCGGCCGGCGCGGCGGCCGAAGAAGGTGCCGTCCCCGAGCGAGATCCCGCTCGAGTAGCTGCCGACGGCGATGCCCGAGCTCGCCCGCCCTGCGGCGAAAAGGCCCGGGATGGGACGGCCCTCGGGGTCGAGGACGCGCCCATCGACGTCGGTGCGGAGGCCGCCGAGCGTGAAGGCCGCGTAGAGCGAGTCCTCGGTGGAGCAGCCGATCGCTCCGAAGGGCGGCGCGACCAGCGGCTTCACGTACTCGGGCTGCTTGTGGAAGACGGGATCGACGCCCTGCTCGGCGTGACGGTTGTAGAGCGCGAGGGTCGCCTCGAGGCTCCCGGGCGGGAGCGCGATCTCGCGCTCGAGCTCGGCCGGGGTCTCGCCGACCGCGACCAGCCGGAACTCGTACTCGGGCTTCTCGAAGACCTCGTCGTCGACCACGAGCCAGGCGCGCCCGCCGTGGTGCAGGAGAGCCCACTCGCCGAGGCGCCCGTAGTAGGTGTCCTCGTTGATGAAGCGCTGGCCCTGCGCGTTCACGAGGATGCCGCGTTTGAGGCCCCAGGGCTGCGTCACCGGCAGCGAGATCGAGGCGGCGTCCATGTGGATCGTGGCGCCTCCGGCGGCGACGCCGAGGCGGATCCCCGAGCCGTCGTCGCCGTCCGCCGCGACGCGCAGCTTGCAGCGGGCAGCGAGCGGCTGGTGGACGGCGAGCATCTCGTCGTTCAGGATGAAGCCTCCTGTCGTGATCACCACCCCGCGGCGCGCGCGCACCGCGCGCTCGCGGCCGAAGCTCTCGGCGACGGCTCCCACGATGCTTCCCTCCGGTTCCTGCACGAGAGCGACACAGCGGTGGTTCGAGGCGACGCGCACCGGGCTCGCGTCGACCGCCGCGCAGAGCTTCTGCATCAAGAGCGGCCCCGTCTGGTGCGGGTGCGCGGGCACGTGGCCGCGGGGCGCGGGCCGCGCGATCTCGAAGAAGGGATGTGCGCGCTCGGCGCCGGACCACACCAGTCCGTCGTCGGTCGGGGGCTCGCCGCTGCATCCGTAGTAGAAGGTGGGCTTGAAGGGGACGCCCTGGGCCACCACCCAGTCGAAGTGCTCGACCGATCCCTCGCAGTAGAGCGAGATCTTCGCCTCATCGGGCGTGAGCCCGGACGAGGCCATCAAGTACTTCCGCATCTCCTCCGCGCCGTCCTCGAAGCCGCAGGCCTTCTGGAGCGCCGTCCCGCCGCCGAGGTAGAGGACGCCGCCCGACATCGCGGAGGTCCCCCCGCCTCCCCCCGCGCGTTCGATCACGAGCGTCTCCGCCCCGGCCCGCGAGGCTTCGAGCGCCGCCGCGGCGCCCGCGGCGCCGAGCCCCACGACGAGCACGTCGACCTCGTCGTCGAAGCTCCGAAGCTCCCGCGCAGCCCGGATGCCGCTCGCCATGCCGCACGTCTCCCGCGCGCTGCCAACTTAGTATCCTGGGAGGGTGCTCGCCCGGCTCGACCACGTGATCCTCGCGGTTCGCGACCTCGACGCCGCCGCGCGCTCCTACGCGCGGCTCCTCGGGCGCAGCGCGTCCTGGCGCGGTGAGCACCCGGGAGCCGGGACGGCCAACGCGCTCTTCCGGCTCGAGAACACCTACCTCGAGCTCCTCGCCGCCGCCGGCGAGGGCGCGATCGGCGCCGCGCTGCGCGCCTGGCTGGCGGCGCACGGCGAGGGCCCCATGGGCCTCGCCTTCGGAACCGACGACGCCGCGGCCACCCGCGAGGAGCTCGCCGTGCGCGGGCTCGAGCCGGGCCCGCTGCAGAAGGAAATGGGCCGCGACGTCGAGTCCGGCGCCTTCCGCGAGTGGCTGCGCGTGGCGCTCCCGCTCGCTCGCACGCGCGGCGTCGTCCTCTTCGCGATCGAGCACCTCTCGCCCGCCGGGATCCTGTCGATCGTCCCGCCGCCCGGCGACGAGGCCGCGGCCGTGTTCGCGCTGGACCACGCGGTCGTGCGTACGCCCGACCCGGAGGCGGCGCGCTCCCTCTATGGCGAAGGGCTCGGGCTCCGCCTCGCCCTCGACCGCGAGTTCCCCCAGTGGGGCGCGCGGCTCCTCTTCTTCCGGGTGGGCGACGTCACCGTGGAGCTCGCCGCCGAGCTGGCTCCCGGGCCTGCGCGGGATACGGGCGACCGGCTCTGGGGTCTCTCCTGGCGCGTGCGCGACGCCGACGCCGCGCGCGCGCGGCTCGCCGCGGCGGGCTTCGACGTCTCGGAGGTGCGGGCCGGGCGGCGGCCCGGGACGCGGGTGCTCTCCGTTCGCGACGGCACGCACGGCGTGCCGACGCTGCTCCTCGAGCCCGAGGCTCCGTGAGACGCCAGCGAGCCGCCGCGATCGCCGCCGGCGTGGCCGTCGCACTCGGGGCGAGCGCAGCGCTCGGCGAGGGCTCGGATCGGCGCGAAGAGCTCCGGCACCTCGGGCGGGAGCGGAGCTATTCCCTCCACCTTCCCCCCGGCTTCGAGGCGCGGGGGCCGCTTCCACTGCTCCTCGCCTTCCACGGCGGCGGCGGGAACGGCCGGGGCTTCGCTCGCTATGCGGGGCTCGACGCGGTGGCCGACCGCGAGGGCTTCGCCGTCGCCTACCCGGACGGCACCGGCCGCCTCCCGCGCATCCTCACCTGGAACGCGGGCCGCTGCTGCGGCACCGCGAGCGAGAAGGAGGTCGACGACGTCGGCTTCGCCCTGGCCCTCGTCGATCGGCTGGCGCGCGAGCTGCCGCTCGATCGCCGGCGCGTCTGGGCCACGGGCCACTCGAACGGCGCGATGATGGCGTACCGGCTCGCCGCGGAAGCGGCCGATCGCATCGCGGCCGTGGCCGGCGTGGCCGGCGCGATGAACCTCGATGGCTTCGCGCCGGTGCGGCCCGTGCCGATCCTGCACGTCCACAGCTTGGACGATCCGCGCGCCCCGTGGGCGGGCGGTCCCGGTCCGAGCTTCCCGTTCACGCGGGCGCGGGTCGTCCACGCGGGAGTCGAGGCGGAGCTGCGCCGCTGGGTGCGCCGCGACGGCTGCCCCGAAGAGCCGCGCGTCGCCGAGCGGCGCACGGCTCCCGCGGGTCGCGCCGACGCGGGGCACACGGCGACGAAGCTCGTCTTCGCGCCGTGCGAAGGCGGCGCCGAGGTGGTGCTCTGGAAGCTCACGGGCGCGGGGCACGGCTGGCCCGGCGGGGAGACGCCGCTCCCGGAGGGCCTGATCGGGCCCCGCACCGAGGTGATCGACGCGGCCGAGGAGGTCTCCGCCTTCGTGCGCCGCTTCTCGCTCCCCGACGCGGCGGGCGAACCCGGCCCCTAGGCGCCGAGCGCCGCCGGCAGGGAATCGTCCGGCCGCAGGCCGCTCGCCGTGAGCGCATGCTCTGCGCCCGCCCCCCTTGAATCCCCCGCCAACCGGAGCACTACTCCGTCCCCGAGGCACCAGGAAGGCAATTTGGCAACTCCGTCCCCGGGGCCGGGGCGCGGGGGCGCGGGGCGCGGTTATGCGACCTTCAACGGCTTGATGCGCTCAACCTGCGTCTTGATGGCTCGAGCCGCATTCCACAGATCCACTGCGCGCTGCGCGTTGAGCCAGAACTCGGGCGAATTTCCGAACAGACGCGAGAGCCGAAGCGCCATCTCCGGGCTCACGGCCCGCCGCCCCCGCAGCAACTCGTTCATCGTCTGGCGGGAGACGCCCAACGCCTCGGCGAGACCCGAGACCGTGAGCCCGTAGTCCGGTAGGAAGTCCTCCCGAAGCATCGCGCCCGGATGGGTGGGCCGGATCTTCCTCTGGCCAGCATTCGGAATGCTCATCTCACACCTCGTCTAGTGGTAGTCGGTGATCTCGACATCGTAGGCGTCGCCATCGACGAACCGGAAGCAGATACGCCATTGATCGTTGACAGAGATCGAGTGTTGCCCCGTCCGCTCCCGCTCGAGTTCGTGAAGCCGGTTGCCGGGCGGGACCTTCAATCGTCGAGGCGGGTAGCCAAGTCGATGTACTCCAGCTTTCGCGCCGCCCGCTTGGCGATGTCCGGTGGGAACCGTTTCGATTTGCCCGTCGCGTAGAGCTCCTGAGTATGCCGGTCCGCGAACGTCTTGATCACGTCTCGATCGTAATCTGTCACGTGACGCATGTCAATCCCGTTCGAGCTCGCGTCAGTCTGAAGGGCCCAGAAGCGCAGGAGCTGGCCGTCGATCTCCACGTCGTCGTACCGGTCGATGTCGAGCCAGGGCGCGTCGATCGGCGCGGTCCGCGCGAGGCCGACGACCTCGCGCCCGAGCCGCTCCGAGTAGACGACGGTAAACTCGCGGGTATGGAACAAATCCCCCGACTCCTCGCGGCCTGCCTCTGCGTCGTCCTATTCGCGCTGACGTCCGCCACCTCGGCCGCAGCGCCGGCCGGGCCCGCGGCGGTGGTCGCGGCAGCGGATCGCAGCGACGCGGATCGCGCGCTCGACGCCGGCCGCTTCCCCGCCGAGACGCTCGCGTTCTTCGACATCCGTCCCGGCATGCGCGTGGCGGAGCTGGGAGCCGCCGGGGGCTACACCACGGAGCTGCTCGCACGCGTGGTCGGCCCGACGGGTCGCGTCTACGGCCAGAATCCGAAGTTCATCCTCGAGCGCTTCGCCGAGAAGCCGTGGAGCGAGCGGCTCGCGAAGCCCGTGAACGCGCGGGTCGTGCGCGTCGATCGCGAGTTCGATGACCCGCTGCCGCCCGAAGCCAAGAACCTGGACGCCGTGCTGATCGTGCTCGTCTACCACGACACTGTCTGGCTCGAGGCCGATCGTGCGCGCATGAACGCGGCGGTCTTCGCTTCACTGCGCAGCGGCGGCATCTACGGCGTGATCGACCACAGTACGCGTCCCGGCGCCGGCACGAGCGAGACGAAGAGCCTGCACCGGATCGAGGAGAGCGTGCTCGTCGGCGAGATCGAGAAGGCGGGCTTCGAGCTCGACGCCGCGGCCGAGTTCATGCGAAACCCGGCCGATGCGCGTGACTGGAACGCCTCGCCCAGCGCCGCGGGCGAACGGCGCGGCACGGCCGATCGCTTCGTGCTGAAGTTCAGGAAGCCTTGAGCACGGGGCCAATCGCTCCCGATCCCGCCAGCGCGAAGCTCCCGTCGTGTCGAGCTTGCGGGTGAGAGTGCGCTTCCTCGAGTCCCCCGCGACTCAGGCGCCGAGCGCCGCCACGTCGATCCCGTAGAGCTCGGCCGCGTTCTCGCAGAGGATCGCGCGGCGCTGCTCCTCCGAGAGGTGCCGTCCGTGCTCCGCCAGCACCTGCTGCGACCACGGCCAGGTCGAGTCGCTGTGCGGGAAGTCGTTCGCCCACATGAGGCGCCGCCAGTTCATGAGGTTGGCGGTCTGGAAGGCGACCCAGTCGTCCTGGAAAGTCGTGTAGATATTGGCCGCGAAGTACTCCGACGGGAGCTTCGAGAGCTCCATGCCGGCGGGCAGCCAGTAGCGGTGGCGCTTGTAGGCGTGGTCCATCCGGTACATGTAGTGCGGCACCCAGCCGGCATCGGCCTCGACGCAGACGACGCGGAGCTCGGGGTGGCGCTCGAAGACGCCGCCGAGCACGAGCATCCCCATGATGTCCTGGCAGCCACGCATGATCGAGAGGAAGCCGTTCATCGCGGGTCCGCGCACCGCGTGGCGGAAGGCGTAGTTGCGGTCGGTCAGGATGTGGAACGAGAGCGGGAGCCCGAGCTCGATCGCCGTCTCGAAGAAGCGATCGTAGATCCGCGAGTCGTAGTCCTCCTGTGCGGGGTTGCCGGGCATCATGACCCCGCGCAGCCCGAGCGCCTTCACCGCCCGCAGCTCCGCGATCCCGTCCTCGGGCGAGCGCATCGAGACCTGCCCGCAGCCGATCAGCCGATCCGGGTGCGCGGAGCAGTAGCCAACGAGCCAGCGGTTGTAGGCCTCGAAGCAGGCCTTCTTGAAGTCGAAGTCGGGGTGGTTGCAGATCACCATCCCCACCGTCGGATAGATCACCTCGGCCGCGACGCCGTCGCGCGCCTGGTCCTGCATGCGCGCCTCGGGGTCCCAGCCGCCCCGGTGCATCTCCTCGAAGCGCACGCCCGTCATCCGGATCTCCTGCGGCGGCTTCCCCGCCGCGGCGACGAGCCCCATCGGCACCGGGTTCGGCAGACCCTCCACCACGAAGACGTCGCCGAGCTTCTCGACGTACTTCATGCGCGGCGCGCGATCGCGCCAGGCCGGGTCGATCGTGTCGACGTAGGTGTTCGGGGGCTCGGTGATGTGGGAGTCGGCGGAGATCACGGGGTAGGTCATGGGGTCTACTCCTGCGCGTCGGGGCGAGTGTACCACCAGGCCCAGGCGATCAAGAGCGCCTGGAAGGGGAGCCGGAGCCAGTTCACGACGGGGTTGCCCGCGCCGGGCTGCCCGCCGGGAACGCGCACGTTCTCGAGGGCGACGTAGAGGTTCGCGGGGAAGATGGCGATCAGCAGCGCGACGAGCCCCCAGGCGGCGAGCGCGCGGACGCGCGGCTCGAGCACGTAGACGCCGAGCACGATCTCCGCGAGGCCCGCGAAGAGATTCAGCCACTCGGGCTCGGGGAGCTCCGGCGGGATGATCGCAACGTAGAAGTCCGGGTTCACGAGGTGGTTGAGCCCGCTGGCGACGTAGAAGGCCGCCATCACCCAGAGCAGGATGCGCTTCGTCCGGTTCACGCGCGCCGAGTCTCTCACCGCGCGGGGCCAGCTGGCAAGGGGCCGTCCCTACCACGGCACGCGGTACACCCGATGCGTGCCGCTGATTCCCTTGAGCTCCACCTCACGACCGTCCTCGAAGCGCAAGTCGCCGGCGTGCGCCGCGAGATCCTTGACCAGGGCGGAGGCGAGGATGTCGCCGCCCTGCGCCAGCGCCGCGATCCGCGCCGCCAGGATCACCGTCCGGCCGAAGAAGCGATCCGCATCCTTCAGGGCCTCGCCGGTGTGGACGCCGATGCGCACGCGGATCGGCTCGTCCGGGTTGCACTCGGCGTCGGCGGCGAGGGCGCGCTGGATCGCGACCGCGCAGAGGAGCGCCTTGCGCGCGCTCGCGAAGGCCAGCAGGAAGCCGTCCCCCTGGAGCTCCACCTCGTAGCCGCCGTGCGCGGCGAGCTCGCGGCGCACGATCGCGTTGTGGCGGTGGATCGCCGGCGTGCTACACCTACCAGAGCCGGCCGCCCCGCCGGCAACCCCGGTCCCGACGAGGTCGCTCCCGTGCTCGACGCGCGTTCCGCGCTCGCGGTCGCGAGCGTGCTCTTGCTCCTGCCCTGCTCCGCGTTCGGCCAGACGCCTGCTTCCGCTGCCGATCCGGGCCCGTGCGGCGCCCCCGCCGTTCCGATCCACGCGATCCAAGGCTCGGGTATCTCGAGCCCGCTCCGTGGCCGCGAGGTGGTCGTCGAGGCCACGGTCGTCGGCGCCTTCCAGGATGCCGCGGCTGGCCTCCGCGGCTTCTTCCTCCAGGAGGAGGACGCCGACGCCGATGCCGACCCCGCGACCTCCGAGGGAGTCTTCGTCTTCGATCCGGAGGCTCCGGTGGCTCTCGCGCCGGGCGAGCGCGTGCGCGTCGTCGGCGAGGTGGCCGAGTTCTTCGGCCAGACGGAGCTCGAGGCTCGAGCGATGCCTCGGATCTGCGGCGGTGGCGCGCTCCCCGCGTCCGCGAGCGTCGAGCTGCCCGTCGAAGAGGTCGCGGACTGGGAGCGCGTCGAGGGGATGCGCGTTCGCATCGATACGCCGCTCGTCGCGTCCGACCACGCGGACCTCGGCCGCTTCGGCGAGGTCGAACTCGCGGCCGGCGCGCGCCTGGCGCGCCCGACGGACCGCGTCCTGCCCGGCGCGGAGGCCGCGGCGCTCGCGGCGAGCAACGCGCGCCGCCGAGTGCTCCTCGACGACGGCAGCCGCGCGCGCGACCCGCGCCCGGTCCCATACCTCGGAGCCGACGGCACGCTGCGCCTCGGCGACGCGCTCGACGGGCTCGAAGGCGTCTTAGGCTTCGCCTTCGGGCGCTTCCGCATCCACCCGACGCTGCCCGTGCGCTTCGAGCGCGTGCGGCCTCGCCCCAAGGCGCCGCCCGGCACGGGCCGCGGAGCGCTGCGGGTCGCCGCGCTCAACACCCACGGCTACTTCAACGGCGATGGCGCCGGCGGCGGCTTCCCGACGGCGCGCGGCGCCGCGAGCCCCGAGGAGCTGGCGCTGCAGCGCGCCAAGCTCGCGGCGCTGCTCTCCCGCACCGACGCCGATCTCCTCGCGCTCGTCGAGCTCGAGAACGAGGGCGTCGGCGCGGGAAGCGCGCTCTCCGACCTCGCGGCGGCGGTCGCGAGCCGATCCGGGGGCGGCGCCTACGCCGCCGTCGACCCGGGCGGCCCGCTCGGCCGCCAGCCGATCGCGGTGGGGCTCCTCTACCGGCCCGACGTCCTGGCACCGCTCGGTCCGCCGGCCGTGCTCGATGCGCGCGCCCACTCGGGCTTCGACGACGCGCGCAACCGCCCGAGCCTCGCGCAGAGCTTCGCCTGGATCGCGACTGGCGAGCGCTTCACCGCAGTCGTGAACCACTGGAAGTCGAAGGGCTCGCCCTGCGACGCGGCGGGCGACTCCGACGCGGGCGACGGGCAGGACGATTGCAACGGCACGCGCAGCGCCGCGGCCCGCGCGCTCGTCGAGTGGCTGGCCGGCGACCCGACCGCGAGCGGCGGAGCGGGCGTCCTCCTGCTCGGGGACCTGAACGCCTATACCGAGGAGGACCCGCTGCGCATCCTGGCCGACGCGGGCTACGTCGACCTGGTGCGCTGGTTCGGGGGCGAGGGCGAGCACTCCTTCGTCTTCGACGGCGAGGCCGGCCGGCTCGACCATGCGCTCGCGAGCGCGGCGCTCCTCCCGCGCGTCACGGGTGCCGGCGTCTGGCACGTGAACTCGGACGAGCCGCGCGTCCTCGACTACCGGAGCGAGAACCCGCCCGAGCTCCAGCGTCCAGATCCCTTCCGTGCGTCGGACCACGACCCGGTCGTGGTCGGCCTCTTCGCTCCTCCCGAGCCCGATCGGGCGCCGGCCTGCACACGCCCGGGCCGCCGGGTGGGTCACGGGCGGGGAGCGGAGCATCCGCCGGCGCACGAAGCCACCGCAGGTGGTTCGCGGCGAGCGTGCGCCGAAGCTCCGCCACCCCACTCACGAGCGCGCGGTCAGCGGGTCGCGTGCAGCATCCGCCCCTCGGCCAGGCAGCGGCAGAGCTCTCCGTAGACCTCGCGCAGCCGCTCGCGATCCGGCTGCGACCCGACCCGGCGCAGGATGCGCCGGGCGAGGCAACCCTCGTCGAGGATCACCTCGAGCGCACCCGCGGCGTCCGCCGGGTCCCGTTCGTCGCGCGTCCGCTCCACGAGCTCGCGCCAGAGGTCGCCGGCGCGGCACGGCGCGCGGCCCTTCCAGCCGAGGAGCGCCAGGTACGCGGGGTCGCGGACCTGCGCGTCGTCGCCGCCGGCCGCGGTCTCGCGCAGCGCGGCGGCGAGCGGCTCGTGCGGGAACTCCCGCTGCGCCACCTCGCTCGCGAGCGAGCCCGCGACGAGCGCTCGCAGCACGCCCACCACGGCGCCGGCGATCGCCAGGTCGGCCGCGGGGCACTCCTGCATGTCGAGGAGGCGGATCTCGATCGAGCCGCGGTCGAAGCGGGCGATCGCCCCGCGCGCGTTCATCCACTCGCTGCGCATCGCCCCCTCCGGATCGTGCGCCACGAGGTCGCCGCGGATGCGCCCGAGGATCCGGTCCTCGTAGCCGGAGCGATCGAAGATCGGCTCCGGGATCACGCCCCCGACGAGCGAGGGGATGCGCCGCACGTGCCGGCGGTAGTGCTCAAGCCGGTTGTCGAGCAGACCGGTCGCGCGCCCCTCGACGAGGGGAGAGCTCGCCGCGAGGGCGGGGAGGATCGGGAGCAGCACGCGGATCGCGGCGTGCAGCCGGCCGAACTCGAGGTCGCCGGCGAAGGGCAGGTTCAAGTGCACGCTCTGGACGTTCGCCCAGCCGTGCTCGCGGCAGCCGAAGATGCGGTCGAAGGCCGCGTAGACCTCCTGGTGCTCGTGGGGCCAGAGCACGAGCTCCGTGGCCGGGTCCATCCACGGGTGCATGCCCGTCGGCATGAGGCGCGCGCCGAGCGGTTGGAGCTGGCCGTTCGCCTCCGCGACGCTGGCCTGGAACGCGGCCGCGAGGCCCGCGAGGCGGGGCGCCGGCCCGTTCGTCTTGAGCTCGATCAGGTGGAGCGCGAGCTCGTTCGACCACGCGAGGGCGCCGCGCTCGATCTCCGATGGCGGCACGCCGGCCTGAGCGGGGGCCCGCACTTCGCTCGGCTTCGCCTCGCTGCGCGCTTCGCTTGCTGCGGCCTTGCTGGCAGCGGCGAGCAGGCGGTCGGCGATCGGCCGAACCGCGAGGCTCGTCCGATCGACGATCATGTACTCGAGCTCGATCCCGAAAGCCTCGAAGAGGCCGAGCGGCTCGCGCCTCACGAAGACCCGCCGGGAGCCCCGCGCGCGTCGAGGCGGACGCGGAAGTGGCGCATGATCGCCAGGTAGAGCTCGTCGCGCAGCACCGCGTCCTCGCAGCCCGCGTCGAGGTTCGGGTTGTCGTTGACCTCGATCACCATGGCCCGGCCGTCGGCGACCTTGAGGTCGACGCCGTAGAGGCCGTCGCCGAAGAGGCGCGCCGCGCGCTCCGCGAGCTCGACCACCCCATGCGGGGCGTCTTCGAGGGCCACCGCCTCGACCTTGCCGAAGCGCCGGCGGCCGCTCGGGTCCGTGGAGGCGATCCTCCACTCGCCGCGCGGCATGTGGTAGCGGCAGGCGTAGAGCGCCCTGCCGCCGAGAACGCCGACCCGCCAGTCGAACTCCGACCCGACGAAGCGCTGCGCGAGCACGAGCTCCGAGTCGGCGAGGAGCGGCGCGAGGCGGCCCGGGAGCTCCTCCGCGCTCTCGACCTTCACCACCCCGCGCGAGAAGGATCCGTCCGGCTGCTTCAGTACGCAGGGGACTCCGATCCGCCGCAGGATCTCGCCCGCGTTCTCGGCGTGCACCAGCATCGTCGTGGGGCAGGGGATCTTCTGCCGGGCGAAGAGCTCCGCCTGGTAGACCTTGTTCGTGCAGCGCAGGATCGACTCGGGGTCGTCGATCACGACGAGGCCCTCCGCCGCGGCGCGCCGGGCGAAGCGGTAGGTGTGGTGGTTCACGCGGGTCGTCTCGCGCAGGAAGAGCGCGTCGAACTCCGCGATCCGGCCGTAGTCCTCCCGGCCGACGATCTCGGCCTCGATGCCGACGCTCTCCGCGGCACGCACGAACTTCCGCAGCGCGGCCTCGTTCGACGGTCGATCCTCTTCGGTGTCGCTGGCGAGGATGGCCATGTCGTAGCGGTACTCCCGCGGCGCGGGCGTGCGGTGGGGCCGCTCGAAGTGGCGGCGCGCCTGTTCCAGGACGAAGTCGCGGTGCGATTCGGGAACCTCGCTGGTGGCGATCGCACGCATCGCCGCGAGCTCCCAGCGCCCGTCGAGCCGGAAGCTCGCGCGCAGGAACGGGGCCGGGAACTGGTTGAAGAGCGCGCGGGCGAGCCGCTCGTAGCGCGTGGCGAGGTTGCGCCCGAAGTAGATGCTGAGCTCGAACCGGTCCGAGTGGAGCTGCGAGAGGCTGCGTTGGATCAGCTCCTCGAGGTCCTCCGAGACGATGCGCACCAGGGGCGAGAGCCGCAGGTCCTGGAGCGTGGACACGGAGGGGAGCGGCTTGTGACCGCGCGCGGCGGCGAGGAGCGAGACGTAGTAGCCCTCGGTCTGGTAGCCGTAGGTCCGGCAGAGGTTGAAGACCGTGGCGCGCCGGATCTCGCTGTAGCGCGGGTCGAGCAGGTAGTCCTCCGCGTCGACCGTCTGTACGTCGGGCAGGTCGAGGATCCAACGCCCGGGAGCGTCGACGACGACGATCCGGATCACGGCGCCCCCGGCGGGCGCAGGACCGTCAGGTTCGCGTCGAAGGTGAGCACGCCGAGGAGGATCGCGCCGAGCACGCGGTCGACCTGCAGCGAGTAGAGATGGGAGTCGAAGCCCGGCCGGTCCCCCAGCGGGTCGGCCAGCACCACCTCGTTCCGGGAGGCCTCGTAGCGGGCGAGCACGACGAAGTGCCCCGTCGGGTGGCCGCGAACGTCGTCCGCGACGAGCCGCTTGTCGCCGTACTCGCGCTCGCAGCCGTAGAGGTACGTGGCGGAGAGCCCGGTGATGACCGGCCCCGCCTCGAGCAGGCGCGCTAGGAATTCGCGGGAGAGCTCCTCGTGTTCGATCCGCCCGCCGAGGCCGAGGAAGTCGAGGTAGGCGCTCGTCGCCTCGCGGAGCATCGGCAGGTCCTTGTGCTCCGCCTGCTCGCGCAGCCGCCGCGCGAGGTCCTGCCGCCGTGGCGAGAACCAGGTGGGGTCGAACATGTCGAGGTTGTAGGTGTAGATGGTGGCCGCGTAGCCGCGCCGCAGCGCGTGGCGGGCGAGGTTCACCGCGAGCGTCCCCCCGGTCGAGATCGGCTCGACCTCGCCGATCACGCTGTCGAGCGGCAAGGGGTCGCCGAAGTAGCGGTAGACCGCGTGCAGGCAGGTGGGCCCGCAGGTGGCATCGTCCGGCTGCGGCAGGATCTCGAGCTCGGCTCGCGAATGCATGGTGCGACGGGGGGCGAGGAGGGGTCGGCCGCCCGGGGAGGCAGCGTAGCGCAGCCGACGCGCTCATCCCATGCTCTCTCGAAGCTCCTCCAGCACCCGATCGCTCGCATCGAGGCGGATGTATCCCAGGCGCGGGTACTCGAGATCGAGGATGACGTAGACGGAGCCTGCGATCAGCGCCGCGAACCCCACCACGTGGATCCAGCTGCGCGCCCTGCCGGTTCCCATCCCGTACCCAGCGAGCAGCGCCGAGGCCAGCGCCAGTCCGAAGAGCATCGCGAAGATGACCGTCGGGGGGTGCATCTGCGCCGCCATCGTGCGGGTCGTCGTGATGTCGATCATCTGGTTCAGGGCGGGCAGCAGGAGCATGGTCGCCGGTTGCGTTCCCTGCTCGCGACAGCTGGCGACGGCCTGCGCCCAGATCTCGGCCTGGAGCTTCGCCGTCCGCGCCAGCTCCTCCCTCGCCGCCGCGAGGTCGGGCAGCCTGCGATACGTCTCGAGCCGCGAGTCCAGGTAGCTGCGGAACTTCTCCCGGATCGCCGGCTGGGCTTCGGCCGGCAGCAGGTCCAGGCGCAGCCAGGCGGTGCCGATGGCGTT
Source organism: uncultured Spirochaetales bacterium (assembly GCA_964624475.1). GTDB lineage: Bacteria > Myxococcota_A > UBA9160 > UBA9160 > SMWR01 > CAZUYC01. The sequence goes on from CAZUYC010000127.1 coordinate 19,039, forward strand.
GGCTTCCTCGGCGATCAGCTGCCGGCGGGTGTCGAAGCGGGAGGCGGCCCCGGAGAACGTGAAGGCGATCAGCAAGCCCATCAGGGCGAACACCGCGCTCTCGACAGCGACGGCCCCTGCCGTCGCGCCTTCGCCCTCCTGCCTCGTTCGCGCCGCTCCGATCCGGCGGCCGGTCTCGAGCAGCGCCAGCATGCCGAGGAAGAGGCCGAGCGCCAGCAGCGAGCCCGTGAGGGCATGGCCCATGTCGATCCCGCGGACGAGGAGTGGGCGCAGAGACTAGATGGGCGCGCGCCGGGCGTCCACTCACGAGAAGGTCCGCCCACCCGGGTCGAGGACGTGGAGCTCGCCTGAGGGAGAGCCGCGCGCGGCGGGTCGCCGGGCGCTACTCCTGCGCCTCGTCGAGCTCCGGAAGAACCGGACGCTGCACGGCGCCGATCGAGGGGCGCACGGCGACGGTGGGGAGGTCCATGTCCTCGGGGGCTCGGCCGCCCCCGCCCACGCGCGCGAGGAGCGGGAGCGTGAGCACGCGGCCCAGCGAGGAGACGACGAAGAGGGTCGCGAAGCCCGCGTGGCCTCCGCCCATGCCGCGGAAGAGCGCGGCGCCGAGGAGCGCGCCCGTCGCGAGCGCGACGGCGCTCCCGAGGTTGTAGACCGTCAGCACGCTCGTGCGCTCCTCGGGCTCGAGCCCCTCGAAGAAGGCGAGGAGCGTCGCGAGCTCGAGCGTGCCCCAGGCGATGCCGGCGCAGGCCTGGAGCGCGAGGAGATAGGGGAAGGAGTCCGAGACGAGCCAGAGCGGCGGCAGCGGGACGATCGCCACCGCCCCCAGGCGCAGCATCCACCCCGCGCCCCGCGCCCGCGCGAGGCGGCCGAGCCAGGGCAGGACGGCGATCCGCGCCACGAAGGACATCGCGATCAGCGCCGTGAAGTGGGAGTACGGCAGCGCCAGCGGCCCGAGCATGAAGGGCGTGAAGTAGGGCGCCGAGATCTGCACCACGACCTGCATGGCGAGGAGATAGACGAGCACGCGCTTCGCCTCGCGCCCGCGCAGCGCGCGGCGGATCTGCGCGAGCGGGAGCGAGCGGTGCGAGGCGGCGAGGCCCGCGGGCTCGCTCTGGCGCGCGAGGTAGCGCGCCGAGACCAGGCGCGCCAAGGCGGCGCACGCGAAGAGGACGCCGAAGGCCGTCGTCCCGCCGAGGTGGTGCGAGCCGCGGTCGAGGGTCGCTCCGGCCGCGACGAGCGCGAGGAAGAGGGCCGCCTGCGCCCAGCGCGTGCGGCGCGCGAAGAAGCGGGCGCGGAGGTAGGAGGGCACGAGGGCCCCGACCCAGGCGTTCCACGCCGGCATCGTGCTCATCCCGAAGCCCCAGTAGGCGCTCGCCGCGACGAAGAGCCAGGGGAGCGGGATCCGCCCCAGGAACGCCCACACCGCCAGGGGGAGCAGGCTCGCGGCCTGGAGGCGCGCGCAGGCCACGACCCAGGCGCGGTAGGAGCCGAGCCAGCGCACGCCCGCGGGCGTGGCGAGCTGGAGGACCGCGCCCGCGAGCATCGGGAGCGTCGCGACGAGTCCCGCCGCGAGGTCCCCGTGTCCCGTGGCGAGCGCGAAGGCCGGGACATAGGTCTCGCCGAGGCCGACCATGACGCTGAAGGCGATCCCGTCGCCGATCATCGAGCGCAGGTCGCGCTCGACGCGCTTCGAAGGCCCGGTTTCCATGGATCGCCCGAGGTCGGGAGCCGGCGGCCGCTTCGCGGCGCCCTGCGCCCAGCGCGGGAGCGTATCATGCCTCACGGGAGACCCCCATGGACCCGACCCCCGAGCCCGCGAACTTCCGCCGCGCCGATGAGCTGTCCTTCGCCGAGCTGCGCGCGCTCGACCGCGATCGCACGCTCTGCGTCTGCGCGGTGAGCGCGCTCGAGGTGCACGGCCCGCACCTCCCGATCGGCGCCGACCTCCATCAGGCGGCGTGGATGGCGGACGAGACGGGCCGCCGCTTCGCCGCGGCCCATCCCGACTGGACGGTGCTACGCCATCCTCCGCTTCCGATCGGGGCCGACGAGCTCCCTCTCCCGGGCTCGATCGAATCGCCGCCGCGGGTCGTCTATCGGGCGGTCGTGGCCCTGGGTGAATCGCTCGCGCGCGCGGGCATCCGCACCGTCATGCTCACGAACGCGCACGGCGGCCCTCGCCACGCCGCCGCGCTGGAGGCGGCCTGCCGGCTCGTCTCGCGCCGGCGCGGGATCGCGATGTTCACGCCGTCGACGCGGGCGCTGCACCGGCTCGTCACGGGGCAGGCCCTGGACGAGGTGGAGGCGTGGCTCGGCCGGAAGCTCACGGAGTGCGAGCGCCGCGGACTCTCCACCGGGGAGCATGCGGGCACCTGGGAGACCTCCTGGTACCTGGCGATGCATCCCGAATGGGTCGACCCGCGCTGGCGCGAGCTCGCGGAGGACCACCCGCCGCGCTGGGTGCCGCTCCTGCGCGTGGCCGGCTGGCTGCGCGCGCTCGGCCTCGGGGCCCGGAGGGACGAGGGGGACGGGCTGAGCCTCCCGGCGGCGCTCGAAGCCCTGGCCGGGAGCGTCGGGTGGCTGCGCAATGCGAAGAGCGGGTACGGGCGCCCGGCGGGGGCCGAGCCGGTGAGCTGGTCGGGGTGGCCCGCGATGGCGGCCCCCGACCTCGGCCGCGCCTACGCGGAGCTCTCGGTGCGCGCCTGTCTCGCCGACCTCGAGGCCGTGGTCGCGGGGCGCACCACGGCGGCCGAGATTCGCAGCATCGCGTCGGACCCCCCGTTCATCCAGCCGAATTTCTGGCGCTGGCTCGCCGCCGGCACGGCGGCGGCGGCGCTCGCGCTGCGCGCCCTCCTCTAGTCCGACCGCCCTCCGGGGTCGCGGCCCGACCCCGCTCCGCTTGACACCCCGGGCGCAGGTGCTTACCTAGCCGGCCCGCGCCGGCTCCCGCCGGGGCGGCAAGATCATCCAGGAGGGCCCATGAAGTTTCGACCCCTGCACGATCGTATCCTCGTGCGGCGCATCGAAGAGCAGCAGAAGAGCAAAGGCGGCATCATCATCCCCGATACCGCCAAGGAGAAGCCTCAGGAGGGGCGCGTCATCGCCGTCGGCAACGGCCGGGTCCTCGAGGACGGGTCGGTGCGACCCCTCGACGTGAAGAAGGGCGATCGCATCCTCTTCGGCAAGTACTCCGGCAGCGAGATCAAGATCGACGGCGAGGAGCACACGATCCTGCGCGAGGAAGACGTCCTCGCCATCGTCGAGTAGGGAGGCATACAGGCCATGGCAGCGAAAGAGATCCGCTATCACCAGCACGCCCGCGAGAAGATCCTCGCCGGCGTGAACGGTCTCGCGAACGCGGTTCGCGTGACCCTCGGCCCGCGCGGCCGCAACGTCATCATCGAGAAGAGCTGGGGCTCGCCCACGGTCACCAAGGACGGCGTCACCGTCGCCAAGGAGATCGAGTTCGAGGACAAGTTCGAGAACATGGGCGCCCAGATGGTGCGCGAGGTCGCGAGCAAGACCTCGGACGTCGCGGGGGACGGCACGACGACCGCGACCGTGCTGGCCCAGGCGATCTACCGCGAGGGCTCGAAGCTCGTCGCCGCGGGCATGAGCCCGATGGAGCTCAAGCGCGGCATCGAGAAGTCGGTCGAGGCGATCGTCGACGAGCTGAAGAAGCTCTCGAAGCCGACCCGCGACTCGAGCGAGATCGCGCAGGTCGGGACGATCTCGGCCAACAACGACGAGGCCATCGGCAAGATGCTCGCCGAGGCGATGGAGAAGGTCGGGAAGGAAGGCGTGATCACCGTCGAGGAAGCGAAGGGCATGGAGTCCGTCCTCGACGTGGTCGAGGGTATGCAGTTCGACCGTGGCTACCTCTCGCCCTACTTCGTCACCGACCCCGAGCGCATGGAGGCCGTGCTCGAGGACGCCGTCGTGCTGCTCCACGAGAAGAAGATCAGCAGCATGAAGGATCTGCTGCCGCTGCTCGAGGAGGTCTCGCGCCAGGGCCGGCCGCTGCTCGTGGTGTCCGAGGAGGTCGAGGGCGAGGCGCTCGCGACGCTCGTCGTCAACAAGATCCGCGGCACGCTCAAGGTCGCCGCGGTGAAGGCGCCGGGCTTCGGCGACCGTCGCAAGGCGATGCTCCAGGACATGGCGATCCTCACGGGTGGCCAGGTGATCGCCGAGGAGCTCGGCCTGAAGCTCGAGAACGTGACGCTGAAGGACCTCGGGCGCGTCAAGAAGGTGGTGATCGACAAGGACAACACCACGCTGATCGAGGGCGCCGGGAAAAAGGCCGAGATCGAGGGCCGCTGCAACGAGATCCGCAAGCAGGTCGAGGAGACGACCTCGGACTACGACCGGGAGAAGCTCCAGGAGCGGCTCGCGAAGCTCGTGGGCGGCGTGGCGGTGGTGAAGGTCGGCGCGGCGACCGAGACCGAGATGAAGGAGAAGAAGGCGCGCGTGGAGGACGCGCTGCACGCGACCCGTGCGGCCGTCGAGGAGGGCATCGTCCCCGGCGGCGGAGTCGCGCTGCTGCGGGCGCAGAAGGCGCTCGACGGCCTCGAGGAGACGCTCTCGGATGAGCAGAGGCCTGCCGTCGGCATCGTGCGGAAGGCGATCGAGGAGCCGCTGCGCTGGATCGCGCAGAACGCCGGCATCGACGGCTCGATCGTGATCGACAAGGTCAAGTCGGGCAAGGGCGCGTTCGGCTTCAACGCCGCGACCGAGCTCTACGAGGACCTGATGAAGGCAGGAGTCATCGACCCGACGAAGGTGGTGCGCACGGCGCTCCAGAACGCCGCGAGCGTGGCGTCGCTCATGCTGACCACCGAGGCGATGATCGCCGAGAAGCCCGAGAAGAAGAAGGGCGGCGGCGGCATGCCGGGCATGCCCCCGGGCGGCGGCGGCGGCGGCATGGAGGACATGGACTTCTAGGATGTCCGGAGGATTGGGGGACCCGGCCCGGGCTGCGCCCGGGCGCCCCGGGCTGCGCCCGGCCCACTCCGACTCCGCTCGCCTGCGGCTCGCTGCGGGCCGAGCTCCACAGGAGCTCCGGCCCCTGCGGCCGCTTGCGAAAACAGCCCGGCGCCGGTGGCAGCCCCGTGAGGCGGGACTGTCGCCCGCGCTCGGCGGCTTGGCCGAACAATCTGGTTCGAGCGCCTAACCAAGCGCTGCGCCCAGGGAATCTGCGGCGTACCCTCTCGATCGAGGGAGGACACGCTTGGCATCCCGCAATCCCGATCCCGAGACCGGCCGCGTCAACCTCTTCGATCCCCAGATCGGGACGGCCCCGCAGCCCTTCTACGCCGAGCTGCGCTCCCGCTGCCCCGTCGCGCGTTCGAGCTTCAACGACGCCCCGATCCTCTCGCTCTACGAGGACGTCGCCTGGGGGTTGCGGAACCCCGAACTCTTCTCCTCGGAGATGGAGAAGCTGATCGCGCTCGGCACCGAGCGCCCGATGATCCCGCAGCAGATCGATCCGCCCGCGCAGACGCGCTACCGCCGGCTCCTGGATCCGCACTTCTCCCGACGCAAGATGGAGCAGCTCGCTCCGGCGATCCGCAGCCAGGCGAACGCGCTGATCGACCGCTTCGCGAGCCGAGGCAAGTGCGAGTTCGACGCCGAGTTCGCCGTGCCGCTCCCCTGCGGCGCCTTCCTGAGCCTGCTCGGGCTCCCACTCTCCGACCTCGGTGCCTTCCTCGAGATGAAGGACGACATCATCCGCCCGCAGCGGAGGCAGGGGGTCGCCATGCTGCCGCTCGAGGAGGCGACGAAGATCCGCGTCGAGGCCGGCCGGCGGATCTACGCCTACTTCGAGTCCGCCATCGACGAGCGGGAGCGCCAGCCGCGCGAGGATCTCGTGAGCTCGCTCGTCCACGCCGAGATCGATGGCGAGAAGCTCCAGCGCACCGAGATCCTCGACATCTGTTTCCTCCTGCTCCTCGCCGGGCTCGACACCGTGACGGCGACGCTCGGCTGCAGCATCGCCTACCTGGCCACCCACCCCGAGCAGCGCCGCCGCATCCTCGACGACCCGGCGCTCATCCCGAACGCGGTGGAGGAGCTCCTGCGCTGGGAGACGCCGGTCGCCGTCGTGCCGAGGGTCGCGAAGCAGGACCTCACCGTGCACGAGTGCGAGATCAAGAAGGGCCAGCTCGTGACCTTCCTGCTGGGTGCTGCGAACACGGACGACGCGCACTTTCGCGACGCGCAGAGCGTCGACTTCGCGCGCGAGCGCAATATCCACCTGGCCTTCGGAGTGGGCCCCCACCGCTGTCTCGGCTCGCACCTCGCGCGCATGGAGCTTCGGGTCGCGCTCGAGGAGTGGCACCGCCGCATCCCGCACTACGAGATCGAGCCCGGCGAGACGCCGCGCTACAGCCTCGGGATCCGCGAGGTCATGTACTTGCCGCTCGTCTGGAGCGCGCGCGCCTGATGCGCGTCCGCGTCGACCGCGAGCGGTGCGTCGGCCACGGCCGCTGCTACGTGCTCGCGCCCGAGGTCTTCGCGGACGACGAGCGCGGCTACTGCGTCGTCCACGTGGAGAGCGTGCCGCGCGAGCTCGAGGACCAGGCTCGCCTCGGCGAGCAGAACTGCCCCGAGGCCGCGATCTCGATCGAAGCTTGAGCTTCGGCTCCCGGCGAGCCTATCATGCCCGCGCATCCGACCGCCGGGGGCGGAGACCACGACTCGAAGCTCGGGGGATCCATGCAGGAGCGAGCCGGAGAGCTGCGTGCGGCCATCGACGCGGTGCGCGCCGCCTGCCGCGTCTGCCGGGCCGTGCAGGAGCGGATGGTGGGGGGCGCCCTCGAGAAGCGGGACAAGAGCCCCGTCACCGTCGCCGACTTCGCTTCCCAGGCGATCGTGTGCCGGAGCCTGGCCCTCGAGCTTCCCGCGGATCCGATCATCGCCGAGGAAGCGTCGGAGGAGCTCCGCCGGGAGAGCAATGCGCGGCTGCGCGACGCGGTGGTCGAGCACGTACGGGCCGAGATCGGCTCGCCCGCCTCCACCGACGAGGTCCTCGGCTGGATCGACCGCGGCGGAGCCGACGCGAAGGACGACCGCTACTGGACCCTCGACCCGATCGACGGCACCAAGGGCTTCCTGCGCCGTGAGCAGTACGCGGTGGCGCTCGGTCTGATCGAGGACGGCCAGGTCGTGCTCGGGGTGCTCGGCTGCCCGAACCTGCCGGACGCGGGCGGCGTCCGCGGCGCGCTCTTCGCCGCGCTGCGAGGGGGACCCGCGCGCGCGTTTCCGCTCTGGTACGCGCAGGACGCCGGCACGCGGATCGCCGTCGACCGCATCCTCTCGGCGGCACAGGCGCGGTTCTGCGAGTCCGTCGAGTCGGAGCACTCGAACCAGGAGGAGTCCGCGCGCATTGCGAGCCTGCTCGGGATCGAGAGCGAGCCCTTCCGCATCGACAGCCAGTGCAAGTACGCCGCCGTCGCGCGCGGCGACGCCTCGATCTACCTGCGGATGCCGACGCGCGAGGATTACCGCGAGAAGATCTGGGACCACGCGGCCGGAAAGCTCCTCGTCGAGGCTGCGGGCGGACGGGTGACGGACATCGACGGGCGCCCGCTCGACTTCGGCCGCGGCGCGACCCTCGCCGGCAACCGCGGAATCGTGGCCACGAGCGGCGCGGTCCACGACGAGGTGCTCGATGCGATCCGGCGCGTGGTCGGCGCCGCCTGATCCGAGCTCGGCCGCCCGACGATCCGCCGATCGGCGCCGGCTAGACTCGGAGCGTGGTGCCGAGCCTCCTCCAGGCTCTCGAGGAAGGGCGCGACGCGGGCCGTCGCGATGGCCTGCGTCCGCTCGCCGACCAGGCCTTCTCGCGCGCCGCCGGCGCGCCGCTCGTCCTCGGCAACCGCGTCGACCTGCTCCTCGACGCTCGCGAGAACTACCCCGCCTGGCGCGAGGGCATCGCCGCGGCGAGCCGCAGCGTCCACGTCGAGATGTACATCTTCCACGACGACACGGCCGGCCGCGCCTTCGCCGACCTGCTCGCGCGCAAGGCCCGCGAGGGCGTGCGCGTTCGCCTCCTCTACGACTGGCTCGGCGCGCTCGGCAAGACGCGCCCCCGCTTCTGGCATCGTTTGCGCGCCGCCGGGGTCGAGGTGCGCTGCGGCAACCCGCCGCGGCTCGACGACCCGATCGGATGGATCCACCGCGACCACCGGAAGGTCATCGTGGTGGACAGCGAGGTCGCCTTCGTCTCCGGCCTTTGCATCGGGCAGGACTGGGTGGGCTGGCCGGAGCGCGGAATCCCGGGCTGGCGCGACACCGGAATCGCGATCCGGGGCCCTGCCGTGGCCGACGTGGCGCTCGCCTTCGCCGAGACCTGGGCCGCCGCCGGGACGCCGCTCCCGGAGCAGGAGCTTCCGTCCCGCCGCGACCTGGCCCCGGCCGGGGACCAGGCGCTGCGCGTGATCGCGAGCAGCCCGGCGGCGACCGGCATGCTGCGCCTCGACCTGCTCTGGGCCGCGATCGCGCGCAGCCGGCTCTGGCTCGCCGACGCCTACTTCGTCGGGACCTGGGCCTACCTCGACGCGCTCGGCTCGGCCGCGCGCGCAGGGTTGGACGTCCGCCTGCTCGTTCCGAGCGGCAGCGACGTCGAGCTCGTCGCGATGCTCTCGCGTACCCAGTACCGGCCGCTGCTCGAGGCCGGCGTGCGCGTCTTCGAGTGGAACGGGCCGATGATGCACGCCAAGACGGCGGTGGTCGACGGGCGCTGGGCGCGCGTGGGCTCGACGAACCTGAACCTCGCGAGCTGGCTCGGAAACTGGGAGCTCGACGTGTGCGTCGAGGACGCGGGCTTCGCGCGCGAGATGGAGGACGCGTTCCAGAACGACCTCGACGCCTCGACCGAGATCGTGCTCGAGCGGGGCCGGAGACCCCGTCCGGGCGAGGCGCGCCCGCCCACCCCGCGCCGCCGGCGCATCGCGCCCGGGAGCGCCAGCCGCGCGGCGGCCGCCGCCGTCGAGCTCGGCAGCGTGGTCGGCGCCGCCGTGGCGCAGCGCAGCCTCGCGCACATCGAGTCGCGCTCGCTGGGCTTCGCTGGCGCGATCCTGCTCGCCCTCGCCGTGATCGCGCTCGCCTGGCCGCGCGTGCTCGCGGTGCCCGCCGGGATCGCCCTCGGCTGGGTCGCCCTCTCCCTCCTGGTCCGCGCTCGGCGGATTGCGCGGACGCGGGGCGAGACGCGCGACGCGACGGAGGACGCCGGTCGGGGGTAGCCGGGATCCATCACCGGAATCCTCGGCAGCCGGGCGGGTCAGGGCTTCGGTCCGGGCGCCGTACCGTCGAAGTAGGCCTGGTACTTCGGCCAGCTGTACATCGCGATGGCGCGACCGAGGATCAAGCCCTCGTCGTTGTCGGTGCGGATGTGATACCCGCCCCAGAGCCGCGACACGGCCGCCATCTCGGCGGTGGCCGTGAAGGAGGGGAGCATCAGGTGGATCTCCTTCGACTCCGGAACGTCCGTCGCCGGCTTGCCGTTGCGCGCCTGCATCTTCGCGGTCGGGTACTCGGCCTCGGTGAGATACCCGGCCTGCTGGATCGCCACGGCGCCGTATCGGTCGCTGCCGGTGAAGAGCTCGAGGATGCGGCTCGCCGCGCCGCTCGCCGTGGCGTGGCCCGACGTGTAGCCGGGGAACGGCGGCGTCACGAAGGTGGCGGGCGAATACGGTAGCCAATCCTCCGCCCGGACCCTCCCGGAGCCCTTTCCGGGGCCGAGCCAGCCGTCCACCATCCCACCCTCGTGGTAGATGCGGACCCACCAGTACGGCCGGCCCGTGTCGTAGTGGCGCTTCGCATCCCAGGACGCGATGAACGCGTCGAAGACGGCGTTCGCGACCGAGAAGAAGAGCTGGATGTCCTGGTCGAGGCCGTGGCGGTCGCGGCGCGAGACGTCCTGGGCGAACTGGAGCCAGTGGCCCGACTGGCCGGTCGAGCGGGGGCCGTCGCGCATGAACTCGACGATCGCCTTCTGCTCCAGCGTGAGATGGGCGTTCACCTGGATGGCTTCCTCCACCTCCCGCTCCAGCTGCTCGGAGCCGTAGGCCGGCGGCGGGGGTGGGCGGAAGAAGTCGCCGCGCTCGAGCGCGAAGGGCTTCACCTTGTACCAGTGCGCGGTCAGGAACCCGGGCGAGAAGGTCCCGCCCCGGCCGTCCGAGAACGGAATGGGCAGCCACAGCGTGGGCAGGGCGATCTTCTCCGGCGTGTTCTTCGGCTGGTAGCCCGTGTAGTCCGCGTAGGGCTTGCCATCGCCGCCGGGCTCGTCGCCGAGCTGGTTGGCGCCGTCGTGGCGGCGGTAATCGATCCCGGCGTCGGCTGCGACGTTGCCGATGCCTTCCGGCGTCCGGGTGTCGGTCGAGTCGTCGTCCGGATCGAATCCCTTCGCGCGGAACTGCTCGCGGATCCAGTCGGCATCCTCCGCGTACACGAAGAGCAGCGAGCGGTAGGCGGCGTAGGCGATCGCCTTCTCCTTGTTGGCCTGCGTGCGCTCCTTCGCCGGCCGGCGCAGCTGGCCGTGCAGCCGCGTGCCCACCGCCTCGTCGTCGTAGGCGGCCCAGGCGTCGTACATCGCCGTCAGCACGATCGCCATCGTGCGCGACAGGATCGTCGGGCGCGGGCGGTTCCGATCGACTTCGCGGCCGGAGGCCTCCAGCAGGAACTCGAGCCACCGATAGGTCGCGCTCGGCTCGAAGTCCGGCGCCGGCGCCCGGTGGACGAGCCGCTCGGCCGGCACCGCCGTCAGGATCTGCGCGGTGTCCCTCGCCACCTGCTGGCCCCGGGCCGGCAGCGCCAACGAGGGCACGCAGAGCAGGATGCGGAGCGCGGTCCGCCACGTGCTCGACAGCTTCATCGAGCTCCGCCCCCGCCCTTCCGGGCCGGCCGCGAGCGCCAACGCCCCGGCGGCGGATGCTACAATCCCGCCCGCTCCCGCGCCCCCTGGAGGAACGCAGCATGGCCGTGGCGGTCACGACCCCCGAGAGCTTCAACCTCGTCCATCCCGACGACTACGCGCGCCACGGCTACCCGCACGCGATCTGGACGCGGCTGCGGCGCGAGGATCCGGTCCACTGGTGGGATCGTACGCAGGGGATCCCCTTCTGGGCGATCACCAAGCACGCCGACCTGATCGAGATCTCGAAGCAGCCGGAGCGCTTCGTGAACGGGGTACGGCTCGTGATCGGCCACGAGCCGGAGCAGCGCATCCAGCAGATCTTTCCGCCGACCCTGATCGAGATGGATCCGCCGAAGCACGGGGTCTACCGCCAGCTCGTGAGCAAGCGCTTCACGCCGCGCTCGCTCGAGCGGTGGCACGGCGGGATCGAGGAGATCGCCCGGGAGATCGTCGACGCGCTGGTCGCGAAGAGCGACTCGGGCGAGTGCGATTTCGTGCAGGAAGTCGCCGCGCCGCTGCCGATCGCGGTGATCGCCTGGCTCCTCGGCGTGCCGAAGTCGGACTGGAACCTGCTCTTCGACTGGACCAACCGCACCATCGGGGCCGCCGATCCCGAGTATCAGCGGGAGGGGAAGACGCGCGAGGAGACCGCGCGCGAGGCGATGACGGAGCTCTTCCTCTACTTCTCGAAGCTCGTCGAGGAGAAGAAGCGCAACCCGGCGGACGACCTGATCACGCTCTTCGTGCAGGCGCGGGTGGACGGCGAGCCCCTCCCCCCGATGGACGTGCTCGCCTGGTGCCTGATCATCGTGATCGCCGGCAACGAGACCACCCGGAACGCGACGACCGGGGGAATGCTCGCCTTCATCGAGAACCCCGGCGAGCTGCGCAAGCTCCAGCGCCAGCCGGAGCTCCTGCCTTCGGCGGTCGAGGAGGTGGTGCGCTGGGCGACTCCGATCATCCACTTCGCGCGCACGGCGACGGAGGACTACGAGCTCCGCGGCAAGCGGATCCGCAAGGGCGACGCGCTCGCGCTCTTCTACCCGTCGGCGAACCGCGACGAGGAGGTCTTCGAGGCGCCGTTCGAGTTCCGGATCGATCGCAATCCCAACCGGCACCTCGGTTTCGGCATGGGCGAGCACGTCTGCGTCGGGGCGCACCTGGCCCGGCTCGAGCTGATCATGGCCTACAAGCACCTGCTGCCGCGCATCGAGTCGGTCGAGCTCGCCGGCCCGGTCGAGCGCCTGCACTCGAGCCTCGTCGGCGGCGTGAAGCACCTGCCGATCCGCTACAAGCTGCGGAGATAGGGGTGCTCGACCCCCGCACGCTCTCGAGCCGGCGCGCGGAGATCGCGGAGAGCTGCCGCCTCCGGGGCGTGACGGCGGACCTCGACGGGGCGATCGCCGCGCAGGAGCGGGTGGCGCGCCTGCAGACGGCGCTCGGCGAGCTCGGCCGCCGCCGCAACGAGCACCAGACCGCGGGAAGGCGCGGGCTCGCGTCCGAGGAGCATGAGGTGCAGGCCGCGGAGGGCCGCCGCCTCAAGGACGAGGTGGCCGGGCTCGAGAAGGAGCTGGCCGAAGCGGAGGCGGCCCTCGAGTCGCTCCTCTTCGCGATCCCGAACCTCGTCCACCCCGAGGCGCCCGCGGGCGGCGAGGCCGGGTTCCGCGAGCTGCGGCGCGTGGGCGAGCCGCCGCGCTTCGCCTTCCGGCCGCTGGACCACCTGGCGCTCGGCGCGAAGCTCCGCCTCCTCGACTTCGAGGCCGGAGCCAGGGTGGCCGGCCAGAAGTTCTACTTCCTCGTGAACGAGGCCGTCGCGCTCGACCTCGCGCTCCAGCGCTTCGCGCTCGACGTCGCGACGCGCGCCGGCTTCACTCCCTACGCGACCCCCGACGTGGCACGCCGGGCCGTCGTCGACGGCCTTGCCTTCAGCCCGCGCGGCGCGGAGACGCAGACCTACTCGATCTCGGGGACCGATCTCGACCTGATCGGGACCTCCGAGATCACTCTCGGCGGCTACCACGCGGACCGCATCCTCGAGGAGGCGGACCTCCCGGTGCGCATGGTCGGACTCTCGCACTGCTTCCGCACCGAGGCGGGCGCGGCGGGGCGCGAGAGCAAGGGGCTCTATCGCGTGCACCAGTTCGCAAAGGTCGAGTTCTTCGCGCTGACGCGGCCCGAGGACTCGGAGGCGATGCACGCCGAGCTCCTCGCGCTCGAGGAGCGGATCTTCCGGGCCCTCGAGATCCCCTACCGGGTGATCGAGGTGGCGACCGGCGACCTCGGGGCTCCGGCCTGGCGCAAGTTCGACCTCGAGGCCTGGATGCCGGGTCGCGGAGCGGCGGGCGAGTGGGGCGAGGTCACGAGCACCTCGAACTGCACCGACTACCAGGCGCGTCGCCTGCGCATCCGCTTCCGGCGCCAGAGCCCGAAGCGCAACGAGCTCGTCCACACGCTGAACGGCACGGCCGTGGCCACCTCGCGCGCGCTGATCGCCCTGCTCGAGAACCACCAGCGTGCCGACGGCTCGGTGGCGATCCCCGCGGCCCTTCGCCCCCACGCGGGCTTCGACCGCATTGGACCCCGCTAGCCCCTCGGAAGACCCGGGTCGCGCCAGGCTCGTCCTCGGCACCGCGGGCCACATCGACCACGGGAAGACCTCGCTCGTGCGTGCGCTCACCGGCGTCGACACCGATCGCCTGCCCGAGGAGAAGGCGCGCGGGATCACGATCGAGCTCGGCTTCGCTCCGCTCGACCTGGAAGGCGGGCTGCGCCTCGGCCTCGTCGACGTGCCGGGCCACGAGGGTCTCGTGCGCACCATGGTCGCGGGCGCCTCGGGGATCGACCTCGTATTGCTCGTCGTGGCGGCGGACGAGGGCGTGATGCCGCAGACGCGAGAGCATCTCGCGATCTGCGAGCTCCTCGGCGTCCTGCGCGGCGTGGTCGCGCTCACCAAGTCCGACCTCGCGAGCGCCGAGCTCGTGGAGCTCGCCGCGGCGGAGGTGGCGGAACAGCTCGCCGGCACGGCGCTCGCTGGCGCTGCGATCGTACCCGTCTCGTCGACGACGGGCGCTGGGCTCGACTCGCTGCGGCTCGCGCTGCTGGAGGCGGCTCGCGCCGCGGCGCCGCGCACGCCGCGCTCCGGACCGCCGCGCCTGCCGATCGACCGCTGCTTCGGAATGCGCGGTTTCGGCGCCGTCGCGACCGGAACGCTCGTCGGCGGAGCGCTCGCGGTCGGTGATGCCGTCGAGATCCAGCCGGAGGGCCGCGGGGCCCGCGTGCGCGGCCTCCAGGTCCACGGGAGCGCCGTGCCGCGCGCCCTGCCCGGAGCGCGCTGCGCGGTGAACCTCCAGGGCGTCGAGCTCGCCGAGCTCGCGCGCGGGCAGGTCGTGACGGCCCCCGGAGCCCTCACGCCGACGCTCGTCGCCGACGTGCGCCTCGCATGGCTCGAGGTCGCGCCGGCGTCGACCCGGCCCGTCTCGGTCGAGCTCCTGACCGGCACCGCGCAGCGTCGCGCGCGCATCGCGCCGATCGGCGAGCCCACGCTCCGCCCCGGCGCGAGCGGCTTCGCTCGCGTGCACGTCGAAGGTCCGCCGCTGCCGCTCCTTCCCGGCGACCGCTTCGTGGTCCGGGGCTTCTCGCGGACGGCGATGGGGGGCACCACGCTCGGCGGGGGCGTCTTTCTCGACGTGGCTCCCCCGCGGCGCCGCCGCGCCGACCCCGGTCTCGCGCGCGATCTCGCGGTGTTCGAGGGCGACGGGCCGGGCGCAGGACTCGCCGTGCGGATCCGCCGCGCCGGCCTCGCAGGGATCTCGCGCGATCGGCTCCGGCGCGAGACGGGTCTCGACCTGCTAGCGCTCGAGGAGGCGCTCGCGGAGCTCCGCGCCGCCGGGCGAGCCGAGCCGACTGCCGCAGACGCTTGGCTCGACGCGGCGGCGCTCGGCGAGCTCGAGGCGCGACTGCTCGTCGCGCTCGAGAAGTATCACGCAGCCGAACCGCTCCGGCCCGGCATGCCCGCCGGGACGCTCCGCAGCCGGCTCCCCGGGAACGCGCCTCGCGACGCCGCGGAGCTGGCCCAGGCGCGGCTCGTCGCGCGCGGCGAGCTCGTCCTCGAGGGCGAGGCCGCGCGGCGGCCCGCCCACCGCCCGCGCCTCGCGGCGCCGGAGGCCGACCTCGCCCTGCGCATCGCCGCGCGCCTGCGCGCCGCCGGGCTCGAGCCGCCCGGCGTGCGCGAGCTCGGGAGCGAGCTCGGGGTCGGCGCCGAGGTGCTCCGCGATCTCCTCGCCCACCTGGAGCGCGAGGCGCGGATCGTGCGCGCGCGCGAAGATCTCTGGTTCGACCGCGATGCCGTCGACGCCCTGCGCGAGCGCGTGCTCGCCCACCTGCGCGCGCACGGGCGCATCGAGACCCTCACCTACAAGGCGCTGATCGGGACCACCCGGCGCACCGCGATCCCGTTGATGGAGCTCTTCGACGCCGAGCACCTCACGCTTCGCCGCGGCGATCTACGCTTCCTGCGCGGCGGGAGCTGACTTTCGCGAAGGCTCCGTCTACCGGGAGCGCCTCCCTCGGCTGCGCACCAGCCGAAGATGGAGGATCGACCGCTCGGTTCGCACCTCGAGATGGTTCCATTGTTCCAGGAGACGGCAGCGCGTGACCTGCGCGCTGCCGGGAGACCCCATGCGGATGCGGAGCTCTCCCCGCGGGCTGCGATTCAGGCGCTCGATGATCGTCGACCAGTCCCGGCGCGTAGCCAATTCCACGATCCCCCTCCGCGAGCGGATCCACAGGTCCGGCGCGGTGCTTCGACCACCAGCGGGCGAGCTTCGCCTCTGCCGCCCGCCGGCCGAGAGACTATCGGAGCGCACGACCATCGCCACGATGCCGGGTGGCCGGCTGGCTGGTGAGCCTCGCAGGCCTCGAAGCGGCGGCCGGAAGGTATCGGGAGGTCAGCCCCTCGGAGCGCAGCCACCGCGGTCTTTGCATCATCGAGGCTTGACAGGGTGACCGCCACGGGAGGCGGCGGGCTCCAGGCGCTTCTCTAGAAAGAAGGTGGGCGTCGGATCCGCCCCAGGGGCGAAATCGCCGAAACCGACGCTCTTGTAGAGGGAGCGAGCGCGTTCGTTGTCCTCGCGTACCTCGAGAGTAAGCTTGCAGCAACCAAGCTGCCGAGCCCGTGCACCGCCCATGCGGTCGCGCGCGTAGGAATCGAGAATCTCGACGAGCCCGCGGGCGTGGTCGGGAGGCTGTCGAGCCCCTGGCTGCGATCCTACACCACTGGATCCTCGAAGCGCACTCTGGCCAGAGTCTAGCTATCGGCGGGCGGCCCAACGAGTGGGCGACATCGGGGAGGCGGCGCAACGGGGTGGCGGCCGATCAGCTTCAGCATCTTCCATGGAAGGCGATGTCAAGAGCAAACCTCTCCCATGCTTATTGGACGGCGCGCAAGCCACCGGCGCCTAGACCGGCCGGTCCGAGACGTGGCTGGAGTTGAACGTGATGGTATGGCCGGACGGGGCTCGGAGGGTAAAGGAACGATGGATTCGACCGGAGTGGATCTCAGAAGGAGCAAAGCCAAGCGTGCGGAGATGATCGTGAGTAGCGTCGAGATCGTCCACCATGAGGTCGAAGTAGGCGGATCCAGAAGCGGGCTCAGCCGATGGAAGGAGCACGAGGTGGGTGCCTCCGCGTAGCTCCAGAACCGCGAAATCGTCGCCTTGAGCGATGGGTCGCATGCCCAGCTGGATCATGAAGTCACGCGTGGCCGGGAGGTTGGGAGTCGGGAGCGTGACGTGACCGACCCAGACTTGCGGACGCTCATCCTTCGGAGGCATGGCACCTCTATCCCACCGCGCCGTCTAACGGCTCGTCGATGAGCTGCCGGCGCCGAAGGCGACCGTCAGCTTCATCGACTGGTTGGAAGGCAGCACCGTTCTCAAATGGGCCGCCCGATACGACCGGTTGCGCTCACTTGAGTTCCACGCGGTCACCTGTTCGCACCGTCCCTGGCGCGGCAAGCACGGTGTAGACGCCGGCGCAGGGAAATCGGCCGGCATCGCCGACTCGAATCCTGTTGTGCCGAGTGAGGGTCCGAAGGATGTCGGTGTCCTTGCGTAGATCGTCCTGAGCAAGCGTCGTCATCACGCAGCGCGGATCGGGCAGAGCCACGTTGAGCCGCACTGTTGGGCCAATCGCGAGTTCGTGGCCCACCCAGCCGTTCTCGACGAAACCTGGCTCCCTGGTGCGAACGATCACGTTCATGCGGAACCGACGCTCGTCGAAACGGCTCTGGGGCCACACCGCGTTGAGCTGCTCAAGGGTCGACGTCGTCAGGACGGACACCGGGAACAGGTCAAAGAACGAGCCGACCGGAACCGGGGATGGAAGACCAAGTTCGGCGAAGAACGCTGAGCCGAGTTTCTGCTCGACAACCGCGTCTCGGTGGCCTGCTGGATCCAGATTCTCGAGGTCGGGATGGTACTGGTCGATAGTGAAGTCTTCCGGTGCGGCTCGAGCTAGCGTAACGTCACGCTTGAAGCACGCCGACAGCACCCGGTCAACGTCACCCGACTCGCTATTCACCGATGTGCCGTCCGGCAACGCAATCCGCACTGGTGGCAGCTCGCGGCCCAATCGTGGGGACTCGACGAAGACCGCCTGGCAGCCGAGCAAGTCAGGAAACAGCCTCACGCTCTTCGCGCTCACCACCTTGCCGGTGTTCACGTCGATGAGCGCATAGGCCCGGTCACCCAAGAGTCCTCGCTCCGTGAGCTCAGTCTCGTCAAGCCGCTCGCCCCTCATGGACTTGACCGGAAACCTCCACAGGGCGGCTATGGAGCCTACTCCTTCGCTGGTTGTCATTGTTTCTCCTTTGGCGCTCATCTGGTGTTCGTGCTGAGTCTTGCCGATGGGCTAAAGCATCTGTAGATGCGGCTCTAACAGATCGGCGTTCAGCTGCGCGCCGCCCGTGAACCACCATGGTACTCCGGCGGGGGGCCGCCGCTCCTGTTCCCCAACCGGCCGCCCGCCGGCTGGGAACCCTGGCAGGGCGAGCGGCGGCGGCGCGTCAGCTGCAACGCCTTGTTGGGCAGCTCGGTCGAAGATGACGTTTTGACGCCAAAGCGCTACTATGGTCGGCTATGGGAACCCCTGCGAAGCGCTCGACGGTATACCTGGATGCCGCCCTTCACCGCGTGCTGCGAATCAAGGCGGCGGAAACCGACCGCTCGATTTCGGAGCTCGTGAACGAGGCGGTGAAGCAGAGTTTGGCGGAGGATGCC
>CAZUYC010000128.1:0-26312 GCA_964624475.1 uncultured Spirochaetales bacterium
TGGGCTCCGCTCGCCTGCGGCTCGCTGCGCGGAGGCCGACTCGAGAGTCGGCCTCGGGCCCGATGGGCTCCGCTCGCCTGCGGCTCGCTGCGCGGAGGCCGACTCTCGAGTCGGCCTCCTAGCGGCCGACTTGGCCGCGCCGGAGCTCCGCCGCCGCGACCGCGCGGCGCTCCTCCTCCAGCGCGAGGTCGGGCGCCTGCTCGCGCCGCTCTGGATCCTGCTCGTGGTGGGGATCCTCCGCTTCGGGATGGGCTGGCGCATCGAGGGAGCGCGGGAGGCGAGCGAGCGATTCCGGAAGCTGCGACGCGAATCCGCGGGCGGGCTCCTCGTCTGCGCGAACCACCTGACGATGCTGGACTCGGCCGTGATCGCCTGGGCGCTGGCTCCGGCCTGGTGGTACGTGCTGCACTACGGCTCGGTCCCGTGGAACACGCCCGAGCGCGAGAACTTCGCCCGGACCTGGCCGATGCGCGCGCTCGTCTGGGTGGTGAAATGCATCCCGGTGCGGCGCGGCGGCGACCGGCGCGAGGTAGGCCGAGTGCTCGCCCGCTTCACCTGGCTGCTCTCCCGGGGAGAGACCGGGCTCATGTTCCCCGAAGGCGGTCGCAGCCGCACGGGGCGCGTCGACGCGACGGCCAGCACCTACGGCGTGGGGCGGATCGTGCGCGCGCTGCCGGGGACGCGGGTGCTGTGCGTGTACCTGCGCGGGGAGCGCCAGGAGACGTGGTCGGACCTGCCCGCGCGCGGCGAGCGCTTCCGCGTGCGCGTCTGCGAGCTCGAGCCGAAGAGCGAGCGAAGCGGTCTGCGCGGCTCGCTCGAGGTGAGCCGGCAGATACTGGGGAAGCTGGCGGAGATGGAGCGGGAGCACTTCGATGGTCGGCGATGACGTGGTGGACCTCGGCGACCCGGAGACCCGCGAGAGCGCCCTGCACCCGCGCTTCGACGCGCGCGTCTTCGCGCCCGCCGAGCGCGCGGCGCTGGCCGCGAGCGCCGCGCCGGGCCGCCTGCGCTGGATCCTCTGGGCCGCCAAGGAGGCCGCCTACAAGCTCGCGCGCAAGCGCGATCCGGGAATCGCCTTCTCGCCGTCGCGCTTCGTGGTGAGCTTCGAGGCGCGGCTCCGGGGTCGCGTCGCCTGGCCCGGGGGAGGCGCGCTCGTCCGGCTGCTTCGCGCGGGCGAAGCGGTCCACGCTACCGCGCGAGACGGCGACCCGGTGGGCGGCGGGCTCGTCCGCGGAGTGGCGCGGCTCGACGCCGGGGACGACCCCTCGCGCGCGGCGCGCGAGCTCGCGCTGCAGCGCGTTGCGGAGCGGCTCGGGCTCGACCGGCGCGAGCTGCGCGTCCTGCGCCGCGGCAGGATCCCGAGCCTCGGGGTCCCGGGCGGACACGCCCTCGACCTCTCGCTCTCGCACCACGGCGGCTTCGTCTCGTTCGCCTGCGAGCTCGATGGACCTCCGCTCGCCTTCGGCTCGCTGCGCGCTTCGCAGGCTCGAGCGGGGGCCCGCACTCCGCTCGCCTTCGGCTCGCTGCGCGCTTCGCAGGCTCGAGCGGGGGCCCGCACTCCGCTCGCCTTCGGCTCGCTGCGCGCTTCGCTTGCCTGCGAGCTCGAGCCGCGATGAGGCCCGGGGCGCCGATCCGGCGGCTCGCGATCGTGAACCGCGGCGAGGCCGCGATGCGCTGCATCCGCGCGGTCAAGGCGCTGCGCGTCGAGGAGGGCTCGGAGCTCCAGGCGATCGCGCTCTACACCGCCTCGGATCGAGACGCCCCGTTCGTGCGCCATGCCGACTCCGCGGTCGAGATCGGCTCGGGGGGCGGCGCGGTGGCCGCGTACCTCGACCACGACGGGCTGCTCGCCGCGCTCCGCCGCTGCCACGCGGACACCGTCTGGCCGGGCTGGGGCTTCGTGGCCGAGGATCCGGTCTTCGTCCAGCGGCTCCAGGACGCCGGGATCCGCTTCCTCGGGCCCGACCCCGCCGCGATGCGCCTGCTCGGCGACAAGATCTCCTCCAAGGAGCGGGCCGCGCGCGAAGGGATCCCCGTGACGCCCTGGAGCGGTGGCGCGCTCGCCGACGTCGACGAGGCGCTGCGGCACGCCCGGCGGATCGGCTTCCCGGTCGTGGTCAAGGCCTCGGCCGGCGGCGGGGGGCGCGGCATCCGCATCGTCGAGACCGCGGACCAGCTCCCCGAGGCCTTCCGCGGCGCGCGCGCGGAGGCCGCGGCGGCGTTCGGCGACGACCGGCTCTTCGTGGAGCGGAAGATTTCGGGCGGGCGGCACGTCGAGGTGCAGATCGCGGCCGACCTGCACGGCACGGTGCGGGCGCTCGGATGCCGCGACTGCTCGGTACAGCGGCGCCACCAGAAGGTGATCGAGGAAGCCCCGCCGCCCGGGATCGCGCGCGAGCGATTGGCCGAGCTCGAGGCGGCCGCGGTCCGGCTCGCTCGAGGCGTCGGCTACACGGGAGTCGGCACCGTCGAGTTCCTGGTGACGGACTCGGAGCTCTTCTTCCTCGAGATGAACCCGCGGCTCCAGGTCGAGCACGGCATCACCGAGGAGACGACCGGCCTCGACCTCGTCCGGCTCCAGATCCGGATCGCGCGCGGCGAGTCGCTCGCTGCGCTCGCCTTCGAGGAGCACGGGGTCTGCATCGAAGCGCGCGTCTGCGCCGAGGACCCCGACGCGGGCTTCTGCCCGTCCCCGGGTCGGATCGCCTGCTTCGACCCCTCGCTCGGGCCGCGCGTCCGCGTCGACAGCGGCGTGAGCCCGGGCAGCCAGGTCTCGCCGGCCTTCGACTCGCTGGTCGCCAAGGTGATCGCCTCGGGCGACACCCGGGAGGAGGCGCGCGCGCGGCTGCGCTGCGCCCTCGCCGACTTCGATCTCGTGATCGCCGGAGGTGCCACGAACAAGGGATTCCTGCTCGAAATCCTCGACGCGAAGGAGTTCCGCGCCGGCGGCGTCGACACCGCCTGGCTCGACCGCTTCGCGGGCGCGGCCCACGGCGAGCGCGAGTACGCGGTGGAGGCCCTGGTCGCGGCCGCGATCCTCGCCTACCAGGCCTCGCGCGCCGCCGCGCGGCTCAACTTCTTCTCCGATACGACGAGCATCGCGCCCTGGCGGATCCCGCCCTCGCTCGGACAGCAGATCGACCTCTCCTACCGCGGCGAGAGCTATCGCCTCGAGGTCTACACGGTGGGGTCGTGGCGCTACCGCGTGCATCTCGAGGGCCGCGTCGTCTCCGCCACGCTGCGCGAGGAGGGCGCGCACACCGCGCGCCTGGCGATCGGCGACCGCTCGCTGCGCATCGTGCACGACGTGACCGAGACCGGCCTGCGCGTCGAGGTGGAGGGCCATCCGCACCGCTTCGGCGGCCAGGCGGCGGGCCTGGTCCGCGCCTGGACTCCGGCGATGGTGGTCGCCATCCACGTGGAGCCCGGACAGAAGGTCGTCGCCGGCCAGTCCCTCGGCCTGCTCGAGGCGATGAAGACCGAGATCGGCTTCGAGGCTCCCGTCTCCGGCGTGGTGACGGAGGTGCGGGCGCGGCGCGGGCAGCAGGTCGCCGCCGGCGACGTGCTGCTGGTGATCGACCCGGCCGCGCAGGCGCCCGGCTCCGCGCCGTCGTCCGGGCGGCTCGTGCTCTTCGACAGCGACGACCCCCTCGAGCCCCTCTTCGCGCGCGCCCCCGGTGGCGGGCTCGGCGAGCCCGATCTCGCCGCGGCCGACGCCGCCCCCGCGGAGGCGCGCCAGGCCGCGCTCGAGGCGGCGCGCGAGGAGGTCCGGCGCGTGATGCTCGGCTACGACGCGAGCGGAGAACGCACCGAGCGCCTCGCGACCTTCCTGAACGCGGCGCTCCCCGGGGACCTCTCGGAGCCGTTCCGCCGCGAGCTCGCGGCCGTGCGCGAGGAGATCGCAGTCTTCGCCGACGTGGAGCAGCTCTTCATCCGCGCCCCGCGCGCCTCCGTGGGCGGCGAGCTCGGGCCGTCGAACAGTGCGCGGCTGCGCATGTACGTGCGCCGCATCCGGGCCGGAGGCGCCGGGATCAGCGAGGAGTTCCTGGCCCTCGTGCGCGCCGCGCTCGCGCGCTACGGCGTCCAGACGCTCGATCACTCGGATGCGCTCGAGCGCGCGGTGATGCGCCTGCTCGCGACCCAGCACACCTCGGCCATGCGCCAGCGCCTTGTGCTCGCGATGCTGCGGCGCCTCACCGACCTCGCGAAGAGCCCCCTCCACCTCGACGACGAGCACGGGCTCGAGCACGCGCTCGCGCGCATCGCCGGCATGCGCGGTCTCGTGACGGACGCGGTGGCCGACACCGCCGCGGACGCCAGCTACGTGATCTTCGAGCGACCGCGCATGGAGCGGCTCGCCGAGCGCACCAGCTCCGAGCTCGAGCAGTGGTTGGCCACCGCCGAGGCCCGCCCGAGCCGGCCGCCGGACGAGGTGCTCGCGCACCTGGCCGACGCGCCGCGGCCGATCTTCGACCGCATCGGCCGCTGGCTCGCGGATCCCGATCCGCGCCGGCGGGCGATCGCCGCGTCCGCGCACCTGCGCCGGCTCTACTCGCCCCTCCAGCCGGTCCGGCACGAGTCGGAGCTCGGCGCCGAGGGATGGTTCGATCGCATCGAGCTGCCGGGCGGGCGGATGATCCTGGGCACCACCTGCGGACCGGCGCAGCTCGCCGCGCGCGCGGCGCGCCTGCTCGACCTCGCCGCCGAGGCCCTCGACAGCGACGAGTGGCCCACGGTCGAGGCGATCGAGATCCTGGTGCCGGTCGACGAGGACGCGCAGCTCGCCGCGCTCGTCGAGCCCCTCGAGTCCGTGACCGTGCGGGGGTCGCCGCGGCTCCGGCTCACCGTGACGGCCGTCGACCCCGACGGGACCTGCCTGCACCGGACCTTCGCCCCGGACGAGACGGGGCTGCGGCCCGCCGGGACCTACCACGGGATCCACCCCGAGGCGGCACGCCGCATCGACCTCGGCCGTCTTGTGAACTTCGAGCTCGAGCGGCTCGACGTGGGAGGCGACCACGTCTACTGCTTCCACGGGCGCAGCCGGTCGCTCCGCGCCGACGAGCGCATCTTCGTCCTCTCCGACGCGCGCATCCGCTCCTCCGGCGACGGCCGCGACGCCGCGCTCTTCGTACCCGCGTTCGAACATGCGTTCACCGAGGCGACCCGGGCGCTGCGCAACGTCGTGAACCTGCGCGACCCGAAGCGACGCCTGCAGTGGAACCGCGTCGCTCTCTACGTCGCGCCCGCGATCTTCCTCGACGCGGACATCGCCTGGACGCTGGCGCGGCGGCTCGCGCCGGCCACCCGCAACCTCGGGCTCGAGAAGGTGGTGGTGCGCCTCGAGGTCCTCGACCGCGAGGTACCGGCGCGGCCGGCGCGCCCGATCGAGCTCGTGATCAGCGACCTGACGGGCTCGAGCATGGAGATCCGCCAGCGCGAGCCCCACAGGGACCCCCTGGAGCCCCGCAGCGACTACGAGCGCAAGGTCGTGGAGGCGCGCCGCCGCCGGCTCGTCTATCCCTACGAGATCGTGCGCATGCTGACCGGCAGCGGGCGCGGCCCGGAGCCCGCGGGGCTGGGGCCGGGCGGGTCGCTGCCGCTCGGCTCCTTCGAGGAGTTCGACCTCGCCGAGGGCACGAGCCGCCGCGCGGTCTCCGTGGCCGCGCGGGCCTTCGGGCAGAACCAGAGCTCGATCGTCTTCGGCATCATCACGACCCCGACGCAGAAGGTGCCGGAGGGGATGAGCCGCGTCCTCGTCCTCTCGGACCCGACCCTCGACATGGGCGCCCTCGCCGCGCCCGAGTGCGACCGTATCTACGCGGCCCTCGAGCTGGCCTCCGAACGCGGGCTCCCGATCGAGTGGATCCCCGTCTCGAGCGGCGCGCGCATCGCGATGGACAGCGGCACCGAGAACCTCGACGCGACGGCCCGGGTGGTGAGGCGGATCGTCGAGTTCACCCAGGGCGGCGGCGCGATCCACCTGATCGTGACCGGCGTGAACGTGGGAGCGCAGAGCTACTTCGACGCGCTCGCGACGATGCTGATGCACACGCGCGGGGCTCTCATCATGACGCCTCGCGCCTCGATGGTGCTCACCGGACGCGCCGCGCTCGACGCCTCGGGCGCCGTCTCCGCCGAGGACGAGGTCGCGATCGGCGGCTTCGAGCGCATCATGGGGCCGAACGGCGAGGCCCAGTACTTCGCGAACGACCTGGCGGACGCGTACCGCATCCTCTACGAGCACTACCGCTACACCTACGTCGTGCCCGGCGAGGCGGCCGTGCGCCGCTTCGAGACCCAGGACCCCGGGGAGCGCGACGTCGGCGCCTTCCCCTGCCGCCCCGGCGAAGGCGAGGGCTTCGCCAGCGTCGGCGAGATCTTCGACGACCGGACCAACCCGGGGCGCAAGCGCCCCTTCCCGATGCGCGCGGTGATGGAGGCGACGATCGACCAGGACGGCGGCCACCTCGAGCGCTGGCGGGCGATGGTGGGCGCGGAGACGGCGATCGTGTGGGACGCCCACCTCGGCGGCATCCCCGCCTGCCTGATCGGAATCGAGAGCCGAGGCGTCGAGCGCGAGGGCTATCGGCCGCTCGACGGCCCGCAGAGCTGGAGCGCCGGCACCCTCTTCCCGCTCTCCTCGAAGAAGGTGGCGCGCGCGATCAACGCCGCCAGCGGGAACCGCCCCATCGTGGTGCTCGCCAACCTCTCCGGTTTCGACGGCTCGCCCGAGTCCATGCGCAAGCTCCAGCTCGAGTACGGGGCGGAGATCGCCCGCGCCGTCGTGAACTTCGTGGGCCCGATCCTCTTCCTCGTCGTCTCGCGCTACCACGGCGGCGCCTACGTCGTCTTCTCGCAGGAGCTCCACCCGCGCCTCGAGGCCGCCGCGCTCGAGGGCTCCTTCGCGTCGGTGATCGGCGGCGGACCGGCGGCCGCCGTGGTCTTCGGGCGCGAGGTTCGCGCGCGCGCGCTGGCCGACCCCCAGGTCGCCGAGCTCGAGAAGGCGCTGCGCACCGTCCCGGGCCCCGCCCCCCGCGAGCGCTTCGAGCGGGCGCTCGCCGACGCGATGCTCGAGCACCAGAACCAGCTCGCCGACGAGTTCGACTCCATCCACAGCGTCGAGCGCGCCCTGCGCGTCGGCTCGCTCTCCGCGATCGTCGAGCCCGACCGCATGCGCCCCTTCCTGATCCAGGCGCTCGAGCGCGCGCTCCCGAAGTAGCGTTTCTCCGTGGGGGAGCGCTGCGATCGCCCTCTATCTGGGATCCAGCCGGAGGAAGTACCTCGGCGGGAAACCCGTCAGGATCCGGAAGGCTACACCGAGGCTGTTCTCGCTGTCGACGCGATCGTGCTCCACGCCCGTCACGGGGACGGCTCGATAGTCGCTCTTCCGGCCATCCATCGAGGCGTGCGCTTCCGGGTTCTGCAACGCGCGGTTGTACCAGGCCCGGGGCCAGTGGTTGGCTGCCACGTAGAGCTGGCCACCGCTCTCGAGGCGCGACACGACGCGGTCGTGCGGGGTTCCGTCCGCATCGAAGGTGGTGATGACGAGGGTCGACCCGGCGGTGGGCTGGAAGTACCCGATCAGGGACTCGAACGCGACGACGATTCCCAGGTAGACCAGCACAACGGTCGCGACGATCTTCAAGACCTTCATCGATTGACTCCCACGGGCACGGAGGCCGGACGACCCGGGAGCGGGTCGAAGACCACGTCGAGCCGCTCCGGCCCGCGGAAGGCGGTGCCGACGATGCGCGGTGGCTGCGCGTCGGGGTCGAGGCGCAGGCCGGGGAGGCGCGCGAGCAGCGTCGCGATCCCGACGCGCAGCTCGAGGCGCGCGAGGTGCATGCCGAGGCAGAGGTGCCGGCCCCAGCCGAAGGCGAGGTGGGCCTGCTCGGGGCGGTCCAGGTCCCATGCGTCGGGGCGCTGCCAGCGTGCCTCGTCGCGGTTCGCCGAGCCCAGGAGCAGCAGCAGCGAGGTGCCCGCGGCGACGGGGCAGCCGCCGATCTCGGCGTCGCGCGTCGCCAGGCGGTTCACCAGCGTGATCGAGGTCTCGAAGCGCAGCGTCTCCTCGACGGCACGCGGCACGAGCGAGGGGTCGCGCCGCACGCGCTCGAGCACCTGCGGACTCGAGAGGAGCGCCACGAGGCAGTTGCCCATCACGCGGAAGGTGGTCTCGGCGCCGGCGGGCATGAGCAGGCGCAGGAAGCCGTAGACGTCCTCGTCGTCGAGGCGCTGGCCCTCGATCTCGGCATGGACGAGGTCGCTGATCAGATCGTCGCGCGGCTCGCGCCGGCGCGCCTCGACGAAGGGGCGCAGGTACTCGCGCATCGCCCGCGAGGCGGCGATCCCGCGCTCCGGGTCGGCGGGCCCCATCGCGATCTCCTGCGCCCAGGCCTGGAAGCGCTCGTGGTCCGCGGCCGGCACGCCGACGATCCCGGCGATCACGCGCACCGGGTACCGGCTCGTGACGTCGCGCACGAGCTCGGCGCGCCCGAGCGGCGCGATCGCGTCCACGAGCTCGTCCAGGGTCGGCCGCACGAGCTCGCGCTCCCAGCGTTCGAGGGCCGCGGCCCGGAAGGCGCGCGAGACGAGGCCCCGGTACTGCGCGTGCCGGTGGCCGTCCATGCCGAGCAGGATCCGGCCCATGTAGGGGCCCATCGTGCGGTGGTTGATCTCCGAGGAGAAGGTCTCCGCGTCGCGCAGCAGCGCCTCGACGTCGGCGTGGCGGAACACGCGCGCGCTCTGCATTCCGAGCACCGTCGTGCTCTCGACGGGGCAGCGGCGGCGCGCCTCGGCCCACTCCGGGTACGG
Organism: uncultured Spirochaetales bacterium; assembly: GCA_964624475.1. Taxonomy (GTDB): domain Bacteria; phylum Myxococcota_A; class UBA9160; order UBA9160; family SMWR01; genus CAZUYC01. Next base: position 8,815 of record CAZUYC010000128.1, read on the forward strand.
GTCGGCGGCCGAGAGCAGCATTGCAGGGACCGGCTTCTCGCTCGGCAAGCTCGTCCTCCCCGCGGCCTTATACCACGTTTGGACCTCCCACCAGGCTGACATTTCGGGGCCCTGCGAGTAGCCTCCGCGCGTGCCGCCCCGCGGACTCGTGCAGGGGAAGGCCGCGCTCGTCACGGGCGCGGCCGCGAAGCGGAACCGAGGAAGGTGCGCGTGAAGTTCATCGCCTCGCTCGCCTTCACCCACACGAGCGAGCTCCTGGAGCTCGCTCGCGCCGCCGAAGCCTGCGGCTGGGACGGACTCATGGTCTCCGACCACGTGGTGCACCCCGAGCGGATCGAGACGCCCTATCCCTACACGCCCGATGGGCAGCCGCGCTGGCAGGCGTCCGCCCCGTGGCCCGACCCGTGGGTCGCGATCGGGGCGATGGCCGCGGTGACCCGCCGGGTGCGCTTCTTCACCGGCGTCTACGTGCTGCCGCTGCGCAACCCCTTCCTCGTCGCGAAGGCCGTCGGCACGGCGGCCCTGCTCTCGGACCACCGGCTGACCCTCGGGATCGGCGCCGGCTGGATGCAGGACGAGTTCCGCCTGCTCGAGCAGCCCTTCGAACGTCGCGGCGCGCGCATGGACGAGATGATCGAGGTCCTGCGCAAGCTCTGGACCGGCGAGATGGTCGAGCACCACGGGCGCTTCTACGACTTCCCCCGCCTCCAGATGAGCCCCGGCGTCCCGCAGCGCATTCCGATCTACTCCGGCGGCGTCTCCGAGGCGGCCTTCCGCCGCGTGGGGCGCCTCTCGGACGGCTGGGTCTCGGACCTCCACACGGCCGACGAGCTGTTGCGGATCGTGGCCGAGCTGCGCGCCCGTCGCGCCGAGCACGGGCGGGAGCGCGAGCCCCTCGATGTCGTCGCGGCCTGCAGCGACACCTTCGCCGCCGACGGCTACCGCCGCCTGGAGGACGGGGGCGTGACCCACCTGCTCACGATGCCCTGGGTCTTCTACGCCGGCGGCGCGGCGGGGCTGCGGGACAAGTGCGACGCCCTGCGCCGCTTCGCGGACGACGTGATCGCGAAGCTGCGCTAGGAGGCCGGGGTCCCGAACGCGCGGGCTCTGATATCCTCCGCCGCCGGATGGCCGCGTCGGCTCTCGTGTGGGCCCTGCTCCCGGACGTGCGCGCCGGCGAGCGGCCGCGCTTCCCGTTCTTCGCGGGCCTCATAGCACTCCTCTCCTTCGCGCAGACGCTCGGGCTCGCCGCCTCGGAGTCGCTCTTCGTCGCGAAGCTCGGGGCGGGCGCGCTGGCGCTCGGCTTCATCGCCGCGTCGATCTTCAGCGTGGTGGGATCGCTCTTCTACGCGGTGCGGGTCGGCGCCGTCCGCAACGACCTGCTCTTCGTGCGCTGGCTCACGGGCTCGGCGGGGCTGCTCGCCGCGGTGACCGCGGCCGCGCTGTACGAGGTGGAGGCGGCCTGGTGGGCCCTGCTCTGTCTCTGGTACGCGCTCCAGGCGATCCTGATCAACCACTTCTGGACCTTCGCGAGCGACTACTTCGACACGCTCGCGAGCAAGCGCCTGTTTCCGCTCTTCACGGCCGGCACCTCGGTCGGCGGAGCCGCCGGGGGGCTCGTCGCGATGGGCCTCGCGAGCGCGGCCGGGCCCGTCGCGCTCGTCGCCGGCTGGTCGGCCGGGCTCGCGGCGGCGGCGCTGCTCGTGCGTCTCGGGCGGCGCAGACTGCGGCGCTGGGGGCTCCTCGAAGACGAGCGCGACGAGAGCTCGATGGAGGGGCTGCGCGGCGCCGTGCGCTTCCTCGGCACCTCGGCGCTCGCCCGCTGGCTCGTGCTCTCGGTCCTCGGCATGGTGCTCGCGCTCTTCATGGCGCAGTACCTCTACCTCGGCATCTTCGTGGCGAGCTTCCCCGACCCCGCCGCGCTCGCGACCTTCGTCGCCGCCTACCTCTTCTTCAGCAACCTGGTCGAGCTCGCGATCGAGCTCTGGTTCACGCCCTGGCTGATCCGGCGCGTGGGCGTGCCGGGCGCGAACCTCCTGCACCCGCTCGTCATGCTCGCCGGCTTCGCCGGACTCGCGGCGCGCTGGGGCCTCCCGGCGGCAATCGGCGCGCGCGCGGCGCGCGAGCTCGCGGAGAACGGGATCGCGCTGCCGGTCCGCTCGCTCGTCTACAACGCGATGCCCGCGCGCTTCCGCGGCCGCATGCGCGCGCTCCTGGAGGGAATCGTCCTCTACGGGGGAATGTCGCTCGCGGGAGCGGTGCTGCTCGTGTTCCCCGCGACCCATTCCCTCTGGGTGTGCGGGGTGGGCGCGCTCGCCTCGCTCGCCTACCTGCTCGCGAACGCGCGGGCGCGCCGGGCCTATCTCGACACGCTCCTGTCACAGCTGCGCGAGGGCCGGCTCGACCTCGCGGCCATGGGCCCGGGGCTCGGCGCGTGGGAGGCGTCGCGGCTGGCCGCGCTCTGGGAGCCGCTGCTGCGCGGCGAGGGCGGGCGGCCGTCGCCGGGGCTCCTCGAGCTCGCGCCGCACCTCGCGGCGCGCGGCATCCTCGATCCGCTGGTCCGCGCCGCGTCCCACCCAAACGCCGACGTCCGACGCGCGAGCCTCGAGGCGCTCGCCAGCACGGGGAGCGCCGCGGGACCGCTCGCGCTCGCGCTCGATGACCCGGACGCGGGCGTGCGTCTCGCCGCGCTGCTCGGACTCGCGCGTTCGGGCGCCGACCCGGGCTTCCTCGCCGCGCGCGCGCGCGAGCTCCTCTCCGATCCCGACCCGCGCGTGCGGGCCGAGGCCGCGCTCCATTCCGGCACCGAGGGAATCGCGGTGCTCGAGAAGATGGTCGAGTCGACGCTCGCGGCCGAGGCGGTCGCAGCGCTCGCCGTGGCGCCGGCGGAGCTCTCCCCCGCCATCGTGCTCCGTGCGCGCGCCGGTCCGGCCGAGCTGCGCGCCGCCGCGCTCGAGTGCCTCGCGCGCCTCGCGTGCGTGCGCGAAGCGGCGGCGCGACCCGCCGTCGCCGCCGAGCTCGCGACCTCGGAGCTCGTCGCCAACTTCGAGGATCGCCACGCGACGGTCCGGCGCGCGAGCCTCCGGGTCCTGGCGGGCCGGCACGAGCCCGGGGCGAACGAGCGCGTGGCCCGCGGGCTCGACGATCCCGCGGCCGAGGTGCGCGCGGCCGCCGAGGCGGCGCTCGCCGCGCGCGGCGCCGACGGTGTGGCGGCCGCGGAGCCCTACCTGCACTCGGAGCGCGAGCAGACGGTGCTCGCCGCGCTGCGCGTCGTCGCCCGGAGTGGCCTGCGCGATGCGCGCGCCGTGCTCGCCTTCGAGCTGCGGCGGCTCGCACGCGAGATCTGGTACTTCACGATCGCGACGGAGCGGCTCCCGGCGGGCACCCACCCCGAGGCGCGGCTGCTGCGCATCGCCTTCGCCGACGCCGTGCGCCGCGAGCACCGACTCGCCTTCGCCGTGATCGGCCTCCTCGAGCGGCCCTCGGTGGTGCGCAAGGTCGAGCGCGGCCTCGCCGAGCCGGGTCTGCGCACCCGCGCCGACGCGCTCGAGGTGCTCTCGAACCTCGCCGACCGCGAGGCGGCGGCCCTGCTCGTGCTGCTCCACGAGTCGGGGCCGCTGGCCGAGCGGGCGGGGATGGTGGGCGGGCTCGTCCCCGTCCCCGGCGACCCCGCGGAGATCGTCGTCGCGGCGCGCAGCTCCCCGCTGCGCTGGGTGCGGGCGGCCGCCCGCGCCCTGGCCCCGCAGGAGGGGGATCCGCCCCCGGAGGAGAAGACCATGGAACGGCTGTTGGCGCTCAGGCAGGTGGACCTGCTCGCGCATCTGAGCCTCGAGCAGCTCGAGGCCGTCGCGCAGCTCACGCAGGAGGGGGAGTACCTCCCCGGCGAGCTGATCGTGCGCGAGGACGACCCCGGCGACTGCCTCTTCCTGCTGCTCGAGGGCGAGGTGCGCGTGGTAAAGAGTCACGGGACCCCCCAGGAGCGGCCCCTGAACACGCTCCGGGCGGTCGACTACTTCGGGGAGATGGCGGTGCTGGCCGACGAGCGGCGCAGCGCCACCATCCTGACGGCGAGCCCCGTCCGCCTGCTCTCGCTCGACGGCGAGAGCCTCCGCGAGCTCATCCGCGAGCACCCGGAAATCTCCTTCTCGATCTTCCGGGTGCTGGCCAGCCGTTTGCGCGCCGCCGAGAGCCGGCCGACCGACCGTCCGGACCCGGCCCGGCCGTGAGCGACCGCGCCGATCCGCGCCCGCTTGCGCCGTACACGGAACGGGATCATCCTCGCGCTCCGAGGCCACTCCTCCGGTGATCACGACCGCGCTCTCGACCGTGGTGGGGGCTCCGCGCAGCAGGGTCTGGCGGGCGCTCACGCACCCCGCCGAGATCGTGCGCTGGGACGAGCGCGCCGTGCAGCTGCTCGAGCCGGCGGAGGCGGCGCTCCAGCCCGGCCGCGTGCTGCGCTGGCGCTACCGCCTGGGCGGCGTCCCGCTGGAGCTGCGCGAAGAGATCCTCGACCTCCTGCCCGAGGAGCGCCTCCACTCCGCCGCGCAGCTCGGCCTCCTCCGCTTCGAGCAGACCTTCACCCTCGCCGACGACGCCGCCGACCCCGCGCGCACCCGCCTCGGCCTCCGCCTCGTCGCCGAGAGCGCCGTCCCGGTGGTCGGCGGCCTCCTCGACCGCTTCGCCGTCCGCCGCCAGACCGCCGACTTCGTCGACGCCCGCCTGCGCGCCCTCCAGAAGTGGTGCGAGGCGCGCCAGCCCGCGGAGCCGCTCGGGTAGGAGTCCGATGTCCGTGGCGACTCCTGCCCCTGCCCGGCGGATCGCGATCCTCGCGCCGATGCGATCCGAGCTGCGCCCGCTCGTGCGCCCGCTCGCGCTGCGCCGGATGCGTCCCGGAGAGGGCGGGCTGCTCTCGGGCGCGATCGGTCGGGTCGAGGTGGTCGCGACGACGACGGGGATCGGAACCCGAGCGGCCGCCCGCACGGCGGGGCGCGTTCTCGACTCCGCCGCCGTCGATCATCTCGTCGTGGTCGGAGTCGCCGGGGGCATCGGGCCGAGCGTCGGGATCGGCGACCTCGTGGTCCCCGACCTCGTCATCGACCTCTCGAGCGGTGCGGAGCATCGGCCCGCGCCTCTCGGCGATACGCCGCCGCGAGGGACGCTGGCGACGTCGGACGAGCTGCTCGTCGATCCGGACGAGGTGGCCCGGCTCGCGCGGCGAGGCGTCGTCGCGATCGACATGGAGACCGCGGCGATCGCCGCGGTCTGCGAAGAGCGTCACTGCCCGTGGTCGGTGTTCCGCGCGATCAGCGATCGCGCCGACGATGGCTCGACCGACCCGGCCGTCTTCGGCCTGGCCGGACCCGACGGTGGCGCGAACCTTCCCGCCCTGGCGCGCTTCGTCCTGACCCGGCCGTGGCGCGTCCCGCAGCTCGCGCGCCTCGCACGCGGCCTCCGGCTCGCGACGAACGCGGCGGCGGCGGCCGCCGTGGCCGCGCTCGAGAAGGTCTAGCCCGATGGCGACCGGCGCGATCCATCACATCGACTTGAGCGTCGCCGAGCTCGGCCGCTCTACGGCCTTCTACGATCGCGTGCTGCCGCTCCTGGGCTTTCGCCGCAGCACGGACGCTCCGGAAGGCCCCTGCTGGGCCGGTGCAGCGCTCGAGGTCGGGCTCCAGCCGGCCCGTTCGAGCGCCCCCCACGATCGCTACGCGCCGGGCCTCCACCACCTCGCGTTCAGCGCGCCCTCGCGGGCCGCGGTGGACGCGCTGCACGAGCGCCTCGTGGAGCTCGGCGTCCCGGTCCTCGACCCGCCGGCCGAGTACCCGCACTACGGGCCCGGCTACTACGCCGTCTTCTTCGCGGACCCGGACGGGCTCAAGCTCGAGTACGCCTTCACCCCGCGCTGGCCGCAGGTGTAGTCAGCGCGCTGCGCCATCCCGGGGGCCTGCGGGATGCTCGGCTCCACCCGAACGGGGGCCTGCTGGATACTCGGGATGGGCGCCCACCCACTCCGACATCGCTCGGGCGGCCGCCGGGCGGGGCATGGTAGGTTGGGGGGGCTTGCAGGAGGCAGCGGTGATCAAGCTCTACTTCGCGCCGCGGACGCGCTCCGTCCGCATCCTCTGGCTGCTCGAGGAGCTCGGCCTCCCGTACGAGCTCGAGCGGGTCGAGTTCCTGCCCCCTGCGAAGAAGTTCTTCGCCCAGCGGACGCCGCTCGGAAAGCTCCCGACGATCGAGGACGGCGACGTCGTCATGTGCGAATCGGGCGCCATCGTGGAGTACATCCTGGAGCGCTACGGCGGCGGCCGGCTCGCTCCGCCGCTGGGCTCACCCGAGCGGGCCCGCTTCCTCCAGTGGCTCCACTTCGCCGAGAGCACCGCGTTCTCCCCGCTCGGCATCGTGGTCTGGCTCACGCTCTACCGGGACGATGCCGAACGCCAGCCCGCCCTCGTCGCAGACGCGCGGGCCCGCGCGGCGATGGGGCTGGACTTCCTCCAGCGCCAGCTGGGCCGCAGGCACTACCTCGTGGGCGACGAGTTCTCGGCCGCCGACATCATGATGGGCTTCACGCTGGTGGCGGCCCGCATGCTGGGTGTCCTCGACGACCGGCATCCGGCGCTCCTCGCGTACCTGGCGCGGCTCGAGGCGCGGCCGGCGTTCCAGAAGGCGGCCGCGGCCGGGGCTTGATCCGATGTGGAGCTCCTCGGGGACCCAGCGCGCGGGATCGGAGAACCGGGACCGCGTGAGCGCCGGGAGATCGGGCTCGACGAAGCGCCCGCTGGGGCGCGCTTCGACTTTGCGCGCGCGAGGGGGCGGGCTCGCGCCGGCCGCCGCCGCGCTCGCGCTGGCGGGCTGCGCGACGTGGCCTCCGTGGGAGCGCGCGCTCCCGCCGGCGCCGCCGATCGACGCGGCGCGGATCGCGGCCGACGTGCGCTGGCTCGCCGACGACGCGCGCGAGGGGCGCGGCGCCGGTACGCAGGGGCTCGACGCGGCCGCCGCGTGGCTTGCGGAGGAGTTCCGCGCCGCCGGCCTCGCGCCCGGCGGCGACGCGGGCGGCTACCTCCAGCGCTTCGAGATGCCGGTCTCGATCCGCGTGCTGCGCGAGTCGCTGCGCGCGGGGGGAGAGAGTTTCGCGCCTCGGCGCGACTTCGCAGCGCTCCTCTCCAGCGGCGACGCGAGCGTGCGCGGCGAGCTCGTCTTCGCCGGCTACGGCATCTCGGCCGCCGAGCGCGGCTACGACGACTGGGCTCGGCTCGACGCCCGCGGCGGCGTCGCCCTCGTGCTCGAGGACCGCCCCGGCGGCGACCAGGGCCCCTTCGCCGGCGTACACGCGAACGCCTACCTCTCGCGCGCGCACAAGGTCGCGAGCGCGCGCGACCACGGCGCGGCCGCCGTGCTGCTCGCGCCCGCGACGGACGACCCGGGCGACGCCGCGATGCTCGAGGCCACCCAGCCCTCCGCGAACCCGAGCCAGCAATCGAGCGGGATCCCGGTGCTCTCGCTCTCGCGAAAGGCCGCCGAGAGGCTCGTGACGCTCGCCGGCGGGCCCTCGCTCGCCGAGCGCCAGCGCGAGATCGATGCCGCGCTCCGCCCGGCCTCGGAGCTCCTCCCCGGCGTCGCGGTCGACCTCGAGGTGCGCATCGAGCGGCGCATGGGGAGCGCGGCCAACGTGGTGGGCCTGCTCGAGGGCGCCGACCCGGAGCTGCGCCGCGAGGCGGTCGTGATCGGCGCCCATTTCGACCACCTCGGACGCGGCGAGTTCGGGACGCTCGCGCCCGAGCGGCGCGGCGAGGTGCACAACGGGGCCGACGACAACGCATCGGGCACCGCGGGCGTCCTCGCCCTCGCCCGCGCCTTCGCGCAGGGCGAGCGCCCGCGGCGCAGCGCCGTCTTCGCGGCCTTCGCCGGCGAGGAGATCGGGCTCTTCGGCTCGCGCGCCTACGTCGAGCGTCCCGTGATCCCGCTCGCCGACACCGTGGCGATGCTGAACCTCGACATGGTCGGCCGCCTGCGCGACGGGAACCTCGTCGTCTTCGGCACCGGCTCCTCGCCGGAGTTCCCGGCGCTCGTCGGGCGCGCGCTGCGCGGCCTCCCGCTCGAGGCGTCCTTCAGCGAGGACGGCTTCGCGCCCTCGGACCAGACGAGCTTCTACGCCCGCGACGTCCCCGTGCTCATGTTCTTCACCGGCGCGCACGCCGAGTACCACACGCCGGACGACGACGCGGAGCGCGTCGACGCGGAGGGCGAGGCGCGCCTGCTCGCGGTCGCCTGGCGCGTAGCCAAAGCGCTCCTCGACGCCGACGGGCGCCCCGAGGTAATCGTGGCGAAGGCGCCCGCGCCCGCCGGCGAGGGCCCGGGCTACGGCCCCTACCTCGGCACCGTCCCGTCCTTCGGCGCGGCCGCGGGTCCCGGGGTCCTGCTCCAGGGCGTGGCGCCCGGGAGCCCCGCGGAGCAGGCGGGGATCCGCGCCGGCGATCGCATCGTCGCCTTCGACGGCTCCTCGGTCGCGAACCTCGAGGAGTACGCGGCGCGCCTCTTCGCCGCGCGGCCGGGCCAGGAGGTGCGCATCGGCCTCGTGCGCGACGGGCGCCGGGTCGAGGTGCTGGCGAAGCTCGGGAGGCGCCGTTGAGGATCACCGTCTACGGCGCCGGCGCCGTGGGCCTCGTCCTCGGCGCGCGCCTCGCGCGCGCGGGCGACGAGGTGGTCTTCCTCGTGCGGCGCCCGGAGGTGGCGGAGCGGATCGCGGCCGCGGGCGTGCGCTTCGAGGACCCGGCGAGCGGCGAGGCCTTCGGCGCGCAGGCGGGCGCGGTGGCCGCTCCGGCCGAGCTGCCCGAGGCCTTCCGCGCGGGACCGATCCTCTTCTGCATGCGCGCCTCGGAGACCGCGGCGGCCGCCGCCGCGCTCGCCTCCGTCGCGCCCTACGCGGTCGTCGCGAGCTTCCAGAACGATCTCGACAACGAATCGATCCTCGCGCGCCGCTTCCCGGTCGTGCTCGGCGCGCCGCTGCGCCAGACCTGCACGCGCACGGCGCCGAACGCCGCGCTCGCGACGGGCGGCGGGCGCGTCGTGCTCGGCCGCCACCCGGCGGGCGCGAGCCCGGTCCTCGAGGCCCTGGCCGCGCGCCTGCGCGCGGCGGGCTACGAGGTCGGCATCTCGGCGCGGATCGCCGAGGACCGCTGGCTCAAGCTCTGCGTGAACCTGATGAGCGTGCCGAATGCACTCGTCCGCCGCCCCGACCACACGACGCGCGCCTTCGTCGAGATCAAGGCGCGCCTCCTCGAGGAGGCCCGCGCCGCGCTCTTCGCCGCCGGCATCGTGGCGCGCTCCTGCGACGGGCGCGACCGCTCGCTCGCCGAGGAGATCGCCTGGCAGCGCGCCTCGCTCGAGCGCGGCGAGAGCGCGCGCGAGCTGCCGATCTACAACCAGGTCTGGTCCGCCCTGCGCCACGCCACGCCGCTCGAGGCCGACGCCTACCACCGGCGCATCCTGCGCCTCGCGGCCGAGGCCGCGGTCCCGGCCCCGCTGAACACAAAGGTCCTCGAGGTGCTGCTGCGCCAGGCGGCGAGCGGCGCCGGCCCCGAGAGCGTGGCAGCCGCGGAGATCCTCGACGTCTGAGCCGCGCCGACGCTTCGGGCGCACGCGGCCCGCCCGGCCCGCTCAGCCGGCCTCGGCGACGCTCTCGTGGACGATCGCGAGCAGGCGGTCGAGATCGTCGTCGGGGATGTCGAGCGACGGCGTCACGTACACGACGTTCCCGAGCGGGCGGAGGTAGGCCCCGCGCGCGCGCGCGGCCTCGTAGACGCGCCAGCCCGCGCGGGCCAGGTAGCCCGCGTCGCCCGCGAGGTCGAGCGCGCCGATCATGCCGAGCGAGCGCACGGAGGCCACGCCGGGGAGCTCCGCCATCGCGGCGAAGGCCTGCGCGATCCGCTCCGCCTTCGGCTTCGCGCGCTCGAGCACGCGCTCGTCCTCGAAGACCTGCAGCACCTCGAGCGCGACGGCGGCGCCGAGCGGGTTCCCGCAGAAGGTGTGGCCGTAGTGGAAGGCGCGCTCCGGGGCGCCGAGGAAGGCCTCGAAGACGCGCCGCGTCGCGAGCGTCGCGGCCATCGGGAGGATCCCGCCGGTGAGCCCCTTGGCGGTGCAGAGGAGGTCGGGCGCGACGCCGGCGTGCGTGCAGGCCCACATCGGGCCGGTGCGGCCGTAGCCGCTGAACACCTCGTCGAAGACCAGGAGCACGTCGTGGCGGTCGCAGAGCTCGCGCGCCGCGCGCAGGTAGCTCGGGTCGTAGAGGCGCATGCCCGCCGCTCCCTGCACGACGGGCTCGAGCACCAGCGCGGCGACGCGCCGCGCGTGCGCCGCGAGCGTGCGCTCGAGGACGCCGACGGCGCGATCCAGCGACCCGGGGGCTACGGGCGGAGGGACGTGCAGGCACTCGAGCAGCGCGCCCTCGAAGGGGCGGCGGAAGAGCTCGACGCCGCCGAGCGCCGTGGCGCCGAGCGTCTCGCCGTGGAAGGCGCCCTCGAGCGCGATGAAGGCGCGGCGCTCCGGGTGTCCCGTCTGGGCGGAGAGCTGGAGCGCGAGCTTCATCGCGACCTCGACGGCCGTCGAGCCGTCGTCGCTGAAGAAGACGTGCTCGAGGCCCGCGGGCGCGACCCGGCAGAGTGCCTCCGCGAGCTCCGCGGCCGGCGCGTGCGCGATCCCGGCGAGCGCCGTGTGGCAGAGACTCTCGGCCTGGGCGCGGAGCGCCGCCACCAGGCGCGGGTGGCCGTGGCCGAGGCAGGAGGTCCACCAGGAGGCGTTCGCGTCGAGGTACGAGCGCCCGTCGGCGTCGAAGAGGCGCGAGCCGGCAGCGCGCTCGATCACGAGCGGGTCCCCGCGCAGGCGCCACTCCTGCATCGGCGTGTAGGGATGCCAGACGCGCCGGCGGTCGAGCTCGACCGTGCGCGCGCGCCGCTCCGCGGCCTCGCTCAGAGCACGAGCTCCGCCAGCAGGCGCAGCGCCTCGACCTGACCCGTGCCGAGCAGCATCGAGTCGACCGGCGAGCCCTTCCAGGCGGCCACCCGCTCGGCGATCCGCTCGCGCGGGCCGACGAGCGCGACCTCGTCGACGAACGCGTCGGGCACGGCCGCCATCGCCTCGAGCTTCTTGCCGGAGAGGTAGAGGTCCTGGATGCGCACGGCCTCGGCCTCGTAGCCGAGCCGCTTCGCGTAGTCGTTGTAGAAGTTCTTCGCGCGGGCGCCCATGCCCCCGATGTAGAGCGCGAGCATGCCCTTCACGGGCATGCGGCACTTCTCGAGGTCGTCGCCCAGGACCACGGTCACGAAGGGTGCCAGGTCGAAGTCGGCGCGCCGCCTGCCGCCGGCCTTCGCGAGGCCGCGCGCGAGCGGAGCTTCCACGACGCTGGACTTGGCCGGGCTCATCCAGACCGGGAAGACGCCGTCGGCGACCTCGCCCGCGCACTCGAGCCCGGCCTCGCTGATCGCAGCGGTGTAGATCTTCATGTCGGGCCGCCCGTGCAGGATGCTCTTGAGCGGCTTGCCGAGCCCCGTCGCGCCCTCTCCCGTGTAGGGAATCTGGTAGTGGAAGCCCTTGTGCTCGAGCGGCACCTCGCGCGCCAGGATCTTGCGCACGATCGTCACGTACTCGCGCGTGCGCGTGAGCGGGCGCCCGTAGGGGACGCCGTGCCAGCCCTCGATCACCTGCGGCCCGGACGGCCCGAGCCCGAGCCGGAAGCGCCCGCCCGAGAGCGCGTCGAGCGACATCGCCGTCATCGCCGCCAGCGCCGGCGTGCGCGCCGGCATCTGCATGATCGCCGTCCCGAGCCCGATCCGCGCCGTGCGCGCCGCGATGAACGAGAGCGGCACGATCGCGTCGTTCCCGTACGCCTCCGCCGTCCACACCGAGTCGAAGCCGAGCTTCTCGGCCTCCTGGATCAGCTCCCAGGGGATGCCGAGCTTCGGTCCGAAGCTGCTGGTCACGAGGCCGAGGCGCATGGGGGGCTCCTTTCGAGCGCTCGGAAGGACTCGCGAAGTCTACCAGAACCCCGCGGGACCCCCGCCCACGACGCCGATCCCCCGCCGGCGCGGCGGGCGCGGGGGCCGTGGGGATGCGGCCGGGGCGAGCTCCGTTCGGGCTACCCCTCCGCCGGCGCGGCGTCGAGCGGGAGCTCGATCACGAAGGTGGCGCCCGCGCCGGGCTGCGACTCGACGAAGATCCGGCCGCCGTGGCGCTCGATGATGCCGTGGGAGAGGGAGAGGCCGAGGCCGGTGCCGACGCCCACGGGCTTGGTGGTGAAGAAGGGGTCGAAGATGCGGCTCTGGATCTCCTCGGGGATCCCGGGACCGTCGTCCGCGAACTCGAGGCGCACGCCGCCGGGCGTGCGGCGCGTGGTGATGCGGATCGTCCCGTCCTCCTCGATCGCGTCGCAGGCGTTCATCAAGAGGTTCAGGAAGACCTGGTTCAGCTGCCCGGCGTAGCAGCGCACGCGCGGGAGCTCCCCGTACTCGCGCTCCACGCGCACCTCGTTCTTGAAGCGCGGCTCCATCATGGCCAGGTTGCGGTCGATCTCCTCGTGGACGTCCACCTCCTGGATCTCCGCCTGGTCCATGCGCGAGAAGGTGCGCAGGTCCTGCACGATCTTCTTCACGCGCTGCGTCCCCTCGCGGCTGCGCTGGATCAGCTTCGCGATCGCCTCGCGGATGCGCGCCGTGTCGGCGCCCTGCGCCTGCGCGTCCGAGAGTTTCTTCACGTACTCGTCGAGGAGCTGGAGGTTCGCGTGCACGAAGCCGATCGGGTTGTTGAGCTCGTGGGCGACGCCGGCCACGAGCTGGCCGAGCGACTTCATCTTCTCCGCCTGCATCAGCTGCCCCTGGATCTCGCGCAGCTCGTTCGTCCGCTCCTCGACGCGCGCCTCCAGCGTCTCGTTCAGCTTCGCGATCTCGTCGAAGGCCTTGGCGTTCTCGATCGCGATCGAGCTCTGGTTGGCGAGCGTGCGCAAGAGCAGCCGGTCGTCGGCCGCGAGCCGGTCGCCCGAGAGCTTGCGCCCGACCGCGATCACGCCGAGCAGGTCCACGCCGTAGAGGATCGGGACCAGCAGCTCGACCTCGAGCGTGTCGTAGACATCCCGGCAGGCCTCCCGGCTCTCGAGGTCGTGCTCGTCGTCGAAGTCCGCGCGCGTCAGGTCCTCGCGCCGCATCCAGAGCTGCTTCCAGATCGGATGCTCCGAGGCGATCTCGAGCGCGAGCGCGGCCTGCTCCCACTCGCCGCGCGACGCGATCGGGCGCAGCCGCCGCTCCTCGTCCTCCACCAGCAGCACCATCGCCCGCTCGACGCCCATGGTGTCGGTGAGCGCCACGAGGATGCGGTCCGCGATCTCGCCGAGCGAGAGCATCGAGACCATCGCCTCGGAGATCTCCCGCACCGCGACCCGGTAGGCCGCACGGTCGCGGTCGAAGAAGCCGTCGGCGAGGCTCTGCATGCGGTTGCGCACCGGGTTGAAGAGCAGGATCGCGACGAAGAGCAGGGCGACCTGCGCCGAGCGCGTGCTCACCCCGAAGTCGGCGACCAGGGTATCGGCGAAGGTGATGAGCAGCGCGAACGCGCCGGTGATCGCGATCGAGGCGGCTCCGTAGGCGGCCGACGAGCGGGCCACGTTGCGCAGGTCGAAGAGCTGGCGGTAGACGATCCCGTAGCCCACCGCCACCGGGAAGACGAAGGTCCAGAGCAGGGCCAGGTAGAACGGGTAGGGCTTCATCGTGAGCCACTCGACCAGGAACACGGCGAGCACGGGCACGAAGCTCACGAGCGCGGCGAGGGTGACCACGTCGCTGGCTTCGCGCATCGGCCCGTCGCGGTGCAGGCGGCGCTCGACGGCGAGGATCCCGAGCGATGTCAGCACGAGGAACGCCAGGTAGAGGAACGCGATCTCCGCGCAGGACCCGGGCGGGAGCCCGAGGCGCCCCTCGAAGAGGCCGAGGGCCACGATCAGCGCGGCGCCGACGTAGGGCACGACCTGCAGGCGCCGGTGGCGGACGATCCAGCCGGGCTCGCTCGGATAGGTGGTGAAGAGGTGGAAGGTCGTGGCGCCGATGAAGGGCGCGTTCGTCACCAGGTGCAGGTAGGCGCCCGGGATCTGGTCGGTGTGGAGCGTGATGGCGAGCTGCACCGCGAGCGTGCAGCAGAAGAGCAGCAGCGCCCAGGCCCCGGAGCGCTCGGGCCGCAGCCAGTAGACGACGCTTCCCGTCCCGAGGTAGATGAGCGCGACCAGGAGCAGGAGGCCGTGCACGAGCGCGTCGAGCGGCGTCTGGAGCTCCGCCAGCGCCACCGGCGCGAGCTCCACCGCGACGCGCCGGCCGTCCACCTTCTCGATCTCGTAGCGGTGCGGCACCCCCGCGCGCAGGCGCTCCCGCGAGTGGACGGCGATCGGGAAGAAGGGCTCGCCGTCGAAGGCGAGGACGCGGTCGCCGACCTCGACGCCGCTCCCCGCCGCGGAGGGGTGCACGCCCTGCACCACGGCGACCCGCCCGAGACGCGCGTCCGTGAACGGGTGGTCGAGCGCGCCCTCGGGCGGGCGCAGCGCGGCCAGCGACGGCAGGATGGCAGAGAGCGCCCACGCGATCGCCAGGAAGGCGGTCGCGCGCCGCATTCGGAGCGTGGAGGTCGGGCTCATCGAGCTCCCGGCACTCCCGCGCATGCTAGCACCGCCGGGGGGCCGGCTCGCCCGATCCTCGCCGCTAGCGCTCGGGCGCCGTCGGAAGGTCCGCGAAGAGATCGGAGGCCGGGCCGTAGCCGTAGCCCCGGTTGTCGAGGGTCACCACGGCCTCGCCGTCCGGGGTGCGGCGGGGGGGCAGGCGCCGGAGCGCCTCGATGAAGGCGGCGACGGCCGCCGCATCGGCGGGATCCGGCTCGGCCCGGCAGGCGGGCGCGGGGGCGGGCCCAGGCGCAGGCCCCGTCGGACGCCGATCTCCCCGGGGAGAGCCGCCGAGGAGGCCCGCCGCGGCGGCGACCACCGCTCCGACCCTCCACCACCGGCCTCGCTCCGGTCGCATCCGGACCTCCGTGATACCCTGCTCCCGCTTCATCGACGCGGCGGCGCGCCGCCTTGAACCGGGCGCCGCCGGGGGCTGCGCAGGTGCTGCCGGAGGGCTGCGGGCCGGACGGCACGGCGGAGGGCGCGCGTGCAGATCGTCACTTTCGAGCGTCGCGGCGCAGGCGAGCCCGCGGTGAGGCGGCGCGAGCACTCGATGCGCGACGGCATGGCCGGCGTCGCGGCGCTCGAGCCGGCGGCGGTCGGCGCGCGCCGCCTCGGCTCGATCGTCCCGAGCGGCGAGCACGCCGGCGCGGTCGTGGACCTGAACCGCGCTCTCGTGATCAAGCTCGCCGAGGAGGACGCGGGCGCTCCCGAGGCCGAGGCCGACTCGTTCTTGCCCGCGGACATGATCGCCTTCCTGCGGCGGCTCCCCGGCTCGCTCGCGGCCGCGCGTACCGCGCTGGAGTTCGCGCTCGACGCGCTCTCACGCTACGACGCGCCCGACCTGCTGCGCGCGGGGGCCGTCGAGCCGCGCGCGAGCGTGCGCCTGTGCGCTCCCGTGCCCCGGCCGGGAAAGATCGTGGGCGTCGCGCGCAACTACCCCGCGCACGCTGCCGAGCGGGGGTCGGCGGCCGCGCCCGACGAGCCGGCGCTCTTCTTGAAGGCGCCCTCGGCGGTGATCGGACCCGAGGACGAGATCCGGCTCTCGCGAGCGTCGGCGCGCGTCGACTTCGAAGGGGAGCTCGCGGTGGTGATCGGCGCGCGCGCGAGGGAGATCTCGCCGACCCAGGCGCCGGCCTGCATCGCCGGCTACTGCGTGGCCAACGACGTGACCGCGCGCGACATCCAGGACGACCGCGGCCAACGCTCGATCGCCAAGTCCTGCGACAGCTTCGCCCCGCTCGGGCCGGTGCTCGTGACGGCCGACGAGGTTCCCGACCCGCAGGACCTGGCACTTCGCACGCTCCTCTCCGGCGAGGTGATGCAGAGCGCGCGGACCAAGGAGATGCTCTTCGGGGTCGCGGCGCTCGTGGCCTTCGCCTCGCAGCGCATGACCCTCGAGCCGGGCGACGTGCTGCTGACCGGAACGCCCGCGGGCGTCGGCGCCGCGCGCACGCCCCCGCGCTGGCTGCGCGACGGCGACGTGGTCGAGGTGGCGATCGAGCGCGTCGGCAGGCTTCGCAACTACGTGCGCGGGCCCGTGTAGATCTTCAGATTGGCGCGTAGCGGATCAGCACGCGGCTCCCGTCGGCGAAGCCCTTGCGCATGCGATCGCGCCAGCTTCCGATCTCCTCCGGGTACTTGCGCTCGAAGGTCGCGAGCAGGCGGTCGAGGAGCTGCGCGTCCTTGGCGATCGCCGCGCGCGCTTCGAAGCCGGGCGCCTTCCGGAAGGCCTCGTTCGCGCCGAGCATGCCCTTCCAGGTGCCGTGGTCGCCCACCCAGAGGCGGGCGCGGTCGAGCCCGCGCGCGAGCGCGCGCGCCTTCCAGCGCTCGCTGCCGGTGATCACGACGACCGCGCCGTCGAGCCAGCCGAACCAGACCTCGCCGTGGCAGCGGCTCTCGTGCCCGTCGGCGCGCAGCGGCGAGACGTACACGTAGGGGCTGCGCTCGAGGGCCGCCTCGAGCGCAGGATCGGGCCCGGCGGCGCGCGCCAGCAGGCGGGGGGCCAGCGCGCCGCCGATCGCGGCGAGCAGGAAGGTCCGACGGTCTAGATGCCGGATCCCTGGTCCTCCTCGCCGCCGTGGATCCCGCACTCGCGGGTCTCGGGGTTCTCCCACCACCAGCGCCCGGCGCGCGGGTCCTCGCCCGGCGCGATGGCGCGCGAGCAGGGATCGCAGCCCACCGACGGGTAGCCCCGCGCGTTCAGGCGGTTCGTCGGGACGTCGTGGGCGCGCACGTAGCCGAGCACGTCGTCGTGGGTCCAGTCGGCGATGGGATTGAGCTTCACGATTCCGCCGTGCAGACCGTCGATCTCGAGCTTCGCCACCTCGGTCCGCGTGACGCCTTGATCGCGCCGCAGTCCGGCCACCCACGCGTCGAGGCCGGCGAGGTAGCGGCGCAGCGGCTCGACCTTGCGGATTCGGCAGCAGAGCTGGCGGTTCTCGACCGACTCGTAGAAGAGGTTCACGCCCCGGCTCTGGACCATCGCCTCCACGTCCTCCGCGCGCGGGAAGACGATCTCGACCGGCTTGTCGTAGCGCTCGCGCACGCGGTCGATCAGGTCGTAGGTCGCCTGCGGGAGGCGGCCCGTGTCGAGCACGAAGACCCGCGAGCGCGGGTCGATCCGGTGCATCATGTCGAGCAGCACGAGGCCCTCGGGCGCGCCGAAAGAGCACGAGAGCGCGATCCGGGGGGAGAAATTCTTGACTCCCCAGCCGAGGATTTCCTGGGCGCTCAGGGCCTCGGCGGCGCCCGAGGTGACGAAGTCCAGGAGCTCGCTGCGGATGAGCTTTCCATCCTGCTTTTCGCCCAG
>CAZUYC010000129.1:0-28922 GCA_964624475.1 uncultured Spirochaetales bacterium
AGGATCGCCGCCGCCACCAGCAAGGCCGCGGAGCGGCCGCGCAGCGAGCCGAAGGCGAGCGAAGTGCGGGCCCCCTCGAGCCAGGCCGCGGAGCGGCCGCGCAGCGAGCCGAAGGCGAGCGAAGTGCGGGCCCCCTCGAGCCAGGCCGCGGAGCGGCCGCGCAGCGAGCCGAAGGCGAGCGAAGGCGGGCCCCCGCAAGGCATTCCCGCGATGGAACACCGCGGGAACGCGCGCGACAAGCCGGGTAGACTCTCGCGCGCCATGGACGCTCCTCGCCGCGCATGAGCCGCCGCCGGTCCTTCCTCCCCGAGATCTGCGCGCTCTCGTGTTCCGCGCTCCTGCTCGAGGTCAGCTACACCCGGGTCGTCTCGTTCAAGTTCTTCTACTTCTATACCTATCTCGTCCTCGGCCTCGCGATGCTCGGGATCGGCTCGGGTGCGCTCTTCACGGCGCTCGCCTCGGCCTGGCCGCGCCGGGCGCTCGAGTCGCTCGTGGCCCGGGCCTGCCTCGCCGGAAGCGTCGCGGTGGGAGCCGGCTACGCCGTCGTGGCGCGGGTCCCTTTCGACACGGCAGGGCTCTGGTCCGGCGTCACCGAGCCCCTGAAGCTCGGCGCGATCTGCCTCGCGCTCTACGCGGGCTTCTTCGCGATCGGTCTCGCGATCGCGGCGATCCTCGCGCGGCGGCCGAGTCCGATCCACCGGCTCTACTTCGCCGACCTGCTCGGCGCGGGGCTCGGGGCGGCCGCGGTGGTGCCCCTGCTCGCCTCGATCGGCCCGCCGGCGTGCATCTTCCTGGCCGGAGCCGCGCTCGCGGTCACCGGCCTCGGGGCCTCGCGCGGCTCGGACGCGCGCGGGCTGCGGCGCCTGCTCGCCGTCGCGGCGGCGCTGCTCGCGCTGCCGGTCGCCGCGCCGCGGCTGCTGCCCGACCCCCTCCCGGATCGCCTCGCCAAGCACCTCGAGCCGCACAACGTGATCGACTTCTCGCGCTGGAGCCCCGTGTTCCGCATCGACGTTTCCCGGCTCCCCGACGCCGACGATCGCTTCCGGGCGGTGCTGCACGACGGGCTCTGGGGCTCGAGCCTCTTTCGCTTCGACGGCGACCTGGCCTCGCTCTCCCGCTTCGATGCGGACCCGCGCTCGTTCCCCTTCGCGGTGCTCGGGGAGCCGCCGCGCGAGGTCGCCCTGATCGGGTCGGCCGGCGGGCACGAGATCCTGGCGTCGCTGTATTTCGGCTCGCAGCGCGTCGTCGCCGTCGAGCTCAACCCGGTCACCGTCTCGCTGCTCACCGAGGTCTACCCGGAGTACACGGGCCACCTGCACCGGAACCCGCGCGTGGAGCTCGTGAACGCGGAGGGGCGCGCGTACCTCGCCTCCGCGCGCGCCGGGCGCTTCGACCTGATCTACTTCATGGCGCCGGACAGCTACTCGGCGATGAACGCCGCCTCGGCCGGCGCCTACGTGCTCTCCGAGAGCTACCTCTACACCGTCGAGGCGATCGAGGCGAGCCTCGCCCGGCTCTCCGAGCGCGGGATCCTGTGCGCCCAGTTCGGCGAGTGGTTCTACGAGGAGAAGCCGTTGCGCTCGGCCCGCTACGTGGGAACCGCGCGCGAGGCGTTCCGGCGGCTCGGCAGCCGGAACTTCGGGGCGCACGCGCTCGTCGTGACGACCCCGGGCTTCCTCCAGCTCACGACCGTGCTGCTCAAGCGCAGCCCCTTCACGCCGGAAGAGGTCCTGCGCTTTCTCGAGCAGGCGCGGCGCGTCCCGGGAAGCGTCGTCCGCCACGCCGGAGGGCGCGCCTTCGACGATGGGGCGCTGAACGACGTGATCGGGCTCGCCGACGCGCCGCTGCGCCGCTTCTACGCCGAGTATCCCTGGCTGATCGAGCCGGTGCGCGACGACGCGCCCTTCTTCTGGCACTTCGCGCGCTTCCGCGGGGTGATCGCGGGTTTCTTCCGCCCGTTCGCCGTCGGGGACGTCGAGGACGCCCTCGGCGAGCGGCTGCTGCTCGTGCTGCTCGGCGTCGCCGTGCTCTTCTCGGCGCTCTTCCTGCTCCTGCCCTTCGCGCGCGCCGGCTCCGCCTGGCGCGAGATCCCGCACAAGGGGCGCGCGGCGCTCTACTTCGGGGCAATCGGGCTCGGCTTCCTCTGCTACGAGATCCCGCTGATCCAGCGCCTGACGCTCCTGCTCGGCTATCCGACGCACTCGCTCACCGTGACCCTGGCCTCGCTGCTCGTGGCCGCCGGCCTCGGGAGCCTCGCCGGCGGGCGGAATGGCGCGGGCCCGCCGCGCGGCCACGTGCTGGCGTTCGCCGCGCTCGCCGGACTCACGCTCTTCTACCGCCTGGGGCTCGCTCCGCTGGTGGAGCGGCTGCTCGCCGCGCCCTTTGCCCTGCGCGTGGCCGCGGCCGTCGCCTGCGTCGCGCCGCTCGGCCTGCTGCTCGGCCGCTTCCTGCCGCTCGGCCTCGCGGCCTTCTCCGCCGCGACGCCGCGCGAGCGCGAGGCGGTCGCGTGGGGCTTTGCGGTGAACGGCTTCGCCTCGGTCGTGGCCTCGGTCCTCGCGACGCTGCTCGCGATGAGCTTCGGCTTCGACGCGGTGATGGGGCTCGGGCTCGCCGCCTACGCGGTCGCCACCGCCGCCCTGCGCGGCCTCGCCCGCGAATCTCCCCACCAGGCCGGACCCGGCTGAGCCCGCAAGCGCAGCGCGCAGCGAGCCGCAGGCGAGCGGAGTTCACGGGCCGGCCCCCTGCACGATCGCCTCGGCGGCCCCCTCGGCCTCGAGCATGCGTTCGGCCAGGCGGAGCTGGGCGCGAGCGCGGTCCCGGTTGTGGTCCGGGCGCTGCGTGTGGAAGTAGCGGTCGCCGGCCACGTGGTCGGCCAGGAAGCGCACCGCGTTCTCGAGGGAGAGCAGCGGCCCGGCGAGCGGGAGCGCGCGCCGCTCGGGCGGGGAGAGGAGGGCGCCGGCGCCTGCGAGGTAGCCGCGGGCGAGGGCCTCGAAGCGCACCAGGTCGAAGCGGACCCGCTCGAGGTCGCGCTCGTCCTCGGGCGCAGCCGAGGCCGCGGTGCGCGCGAGGTCGCCGAAGTCCGCGAGCAGAGTCCCCTCCATCACCGTGTCGAGGTCGACCACGCACAGGGCCTCGCCCGTGCGCGCATCGAGCAGCACGTTGTTGACCTTGCCGTCGTTGTGGACGATCCGCCGCGGGAGCTCCTCGGCCCCGACCCGTGCGAGCCCGCGCGCGAGGCGCTCGGCCGCCGCCCGTGCGGCGTCGGCGTCGGCCGCGACGGCCGCGGCGCGGCCCAGGGGATCCTGGCGGATCGCGGCGTCGAGCGCGGCCATCCGCCGCGGGAGGTCGTGGAAGTGCGGGATCACGCAGGCGAGCGGGGGGCCGCCGAGGTCGGCGAGCGCGGCGGCGAAGGCGCCGAAGGCCCGCGCGGCCGCGAAGCCCTGCGCCGGGGTCGGGGCGGCGTCGATCGCGACGCTGCCCTCGATGAAGTGGAAGCAGCGCCAGAAGGCGCCCTGCGCGTCGCGGTGGAAGGAGCGGCCGTCGCGCGCCGGGACGAGCGCGAGGCTGCGCCGCTCGCGATCCGGGACCGCTTCGCGGACGAGCTTCGCGGCGAGGTGGCCGGTCACGCGCACGAGGTTCTCCATCAGCCGCTCCGGCTCGGGGAAGACGCCCGTGTGCAGGCGCTGCAGGACGTAACGCCGCGGGGCCGCGCCGGCGGCGACCTCGGCGAGGAAGGTGTCGTGGATGTGGCCGCTCCCGAGCCGCTCGGCCCGCAGCGGCCCGTCGGCGGTCGCAAAGGCGCGCGCGGCGCGCCCCGCCGCCTGCGGGGGGATCTCCGCCGCGGGACCGCCCGTCATTCGTCCAGGTAACCGAGGGCTTCGAGCGCCCGGCGCTGCTCGGGATCGAGGGTCGCGCTCGGGGGCTCGGGACCGGGCGCGGCCTCGGCGGCGGCGTCGAGGCGGGCGAGCAGGTACTCGCGCCACACGGGCTCCGCGGCGGCGAGGTCGCGCGTCTCGCCCGGATCGGAAGCGAGGTCGAAGAGGCCGATCCCCGGCGCGCCGCGCCCCTCGACGCGGAAGCGGATCAGCTTGCGCCCGCCCTCGATCGCGGCCTCGACGACGCGCCCGCGGCGGTCGAGGTACGCGAAGGTGCCGTCGGGCTCGGGACCCGGCCCGGAC
Source organism: uncultured Spirochaetales bacterium (assembly GCA_964624475.1). Classification (GTDB taxonomy): domain Bacteria; phylum Myxococcota_A; class UBA9160; order UBA9160; family SMWR01; genus CAZUYC01. The sequence continues at coordinate 4,179 of CAZUYC010000129.1, forward strand.
GCGAGCGCCGCGGGGAGGAGGCTTCTGCCCGCGAGACCGGGAGGGATGGGGGCGCCGATCACGTCGAGGATCGTCGGCAGGAGGTCCACCTGGCGGGCCGCAGCGTCGACCACCCGGCCGCGGCCCGCGCCACCGGGGAGGCGGATCACGAGCGGGATCCGGATCTCCTCGGAGAAGAGGGTCGTGCCGTGGCGGAAGCTCCCGTGCTCGTCGAAGCCCTCGCCGTGGTCGGAGAGCAGGATGACGAGGGTCTCGGCGTCGGCCTCTAGCTCGTGCAATTTATCCATCAGACGTCCGAAACTATCGTCGTTGAAGGCGATTTCTGCGTCGTAGAGCTGGGTGACCTCGCGCCGTAGCTCGCCCGCCGGCCGGCCGGCGGCGGAGAGCGAGAGCGCGTAGCCGGCGCGCGGGTCGGCGACGCTTCCGGCGAGCCGCGCGCGCTCGCGCTCGGGCGGGGTGTAGGGCCAGTGCGGGTCGGCGGTGTGCACGTACAAGAAGAACGGGCGGTCCTGCGGGCGGCCCTCGAGCAGCGCGAACGCCACCTCGTTGGCGCGGTCGGAGCGCTGGTGGATCTCGCGGGTCATCCCCTCGCGCAAGTGCTCGTAGACGTCGAATCCGCGCGCGAAGCCGAAGGCGCTCGACACGTTGCCGTTCGCCACCACGCCGAAGGTCGCATAGCCCTGCGCGTGCAGGATCTCGGGGAGGATCGGCAAGGCCTCCGGGATCGCGGCCGCGCGCGGGTTGATCCGGTGCGCCTGCGGCAGGAGGCCCGTGAAGAGCGAGGCCACGGCGGGCTTCGTCCACGACGACTGCGCGAAGGCGTTGCGGAAGAGCGTCGCTTCGCGCGCGAAGGCGTCGATCCGGGGCGAGGTCGGGCGCGGGTAGCCGTAGGCGCCGAGGTGGTCGGCCCGCAGCGTGTCGACGAGGTAGAGGACGACGTGGGGCCGCCGGCCCTGCAGCGGGAGCGGACGCGGGGCCGCGGCACCCGGGTCCGCGACCGGCTCGTCGAGCACGGGCCGGGCGAGGCGCAGCCCCGCCTCGCTGCCGGCGGGCGCGCTCCCCAGGGCGCGAAGCCGGATCCGCATCGGCCCCGCGTGCGCGGCCGGGAGCGCGAGGTCGACGCCCTGCCCGGGCACGAAGCGCGAGATCTCCTCGGGCGCCCCGGCGGGCTCCGCGACGACCTCGAGCCGGGGCGCCTCGGCGCCGCCGAAGGCCTCGAGCCTCGCGATCCGCAGGCGGCTCCCGTCGGGTACGCGCAGGTAGTAGTCGGCCCAGGTCGCGAGCGGGAGCCGGAGCGCGGGCTCGGCGCCGAGCGTCTCCGCGGCCGCTGCGCCGTGGCGGCGGGGCTCCGAGACGCGGAGCGAGTCCCACGCGACCGCGAGCGGCCGCTGCTCCGCGGAGCCCGGGATCACGTCGCGCGGCGCGCGCGACCACGCATAGCGCAGCGCCAGCCGGTTCTCGCCGGCGACGAGCGCGCCGGCGGGGATCCGGACCCGGTAGGTGTGCGGTCCGGGCGCGAGCTCGAGCGTCGCGACGGGGCGATCGTTCGCACGCACCTCGACCGACTGGGGCGGCGCCCCGTCGAACGCGAGCGGCCAGCCGCGCAGCGAGAGGTCGAGGTCGCGCGGCTCACCCACCCCGAAGCGCAGCTCCGAGCGCTCCCCCTGTCCCCAGTGGAACTCGACGCTACCCGCGCGCGCCCGGGGGCCCCAGCCCGAGACCAGGGCGGGGAGCGAAGCGTCCGACCCGAGATCGATGCTCGCCGTCTCCGCGCCGCTTCGCGCGCGCGGAAAGAGCGCCACGAGATCGATCTCGCGCCGCGGCGCGGCCGGGGGGCACGCGGCCCACGCCGCGAGCCACGCGGCGCAGAGACCGGCCCATACGCCGCGCCTTCCGCGTCGCCTCCCGCCGCCCATGCCCTCCTTCGCCGGGTCCGGCCGCCCCGGGCCCGCGACGGACGATAGTCGATCCCCGCGCAGCGGGGCCGCGGCCGGCGCTCTCAGCCTCAAAGCCGCCTGCGCCGATACGCAGCGCGATGCCGCCCCCGAAGTCGCCGCTGCTCGGGCGTCTCGCCGTCCACAACAAGCTCGTGACGGTGGACCAGCTCGAGGAGGCGCTGCGCGAGCAGGGCCAGCGGGGCGGGACGCAGAACCTCGGCGACATCCTGGTCGAGAAGGGCTACCTCTCGCCCCGGCAGCTCGCGGCCCTGGTGCGCGCGCAGGGCGAGCTGGTCGCGCGCGACCGCGCCCGACGCGCGGCCGAGCTCGGCGCCGCGGCGGGCGAGGAGCCCGCGCCCGCCGTGGGCCGCGCGCCGGAGACGCAGGACCTCCACGCGCTCCTGCGCGACGCGGTCCAGCGCGGCGCCAGCGACGTCCACGTCCACGCCGGAGCGCCGGTGCGCCTGCGCACGCACGGAGCGTTCCAGCCGGGGTCCGGGGCCCCCCTCGACGCCGCGGCGGCCGAGCGGCTGGCGCTCGCGGCGCTCGGGCCCGCCGAGCGCGCGGAGCTCGCCCTGCGGGGCGAGACCGACCTCTGCTTCGCGCTCCCCGGCGTCGGCCGCTTCCGCACCAACGTGTACCGGCAGCAGCGCGGCCTCGATGCCGTCTTCCACTGCATCCGGCTCGAGCCGCCCGCGCTCGAGGAGCTCGGGCTCCCGGCCGCGCTCGCGCGCTTCACGACCTACCCCCAGGGCATGGTGCTCGTCACGGGCCCGGCCGGCTGCGGCAAGTCGTCGACCCTCGCCGCCCTCGTGAACCTCGTGAACGAAGACCGCCGGGAGCACGTGATCACGATCGAGGATCCGGTCGAGTTCCTGCACCCGTCCAAGCGCTGCCTCGTGAACCAGCGCAGCGTCAAGCGCCACACCGAATCCTTCGCCCGGGCGCTGCGCGCCGCCCTGCGCGAGGACCCGGACGTGATCGTGATCGGCGAGCTGCGGGACCTCGAGACCATCTCGCTGGCGCTCACGGCCGCGGAGACGGGTCACTGCGTGCTCGCGACGCTCCACACCAACAGCGCGATCCGCACGATCCACCGCCTGATCGGCGTCTTCCCTTCGGGCCAGCAGGCACAGGTGCGAACCATGCTCTCCGAATCGCTGCGGGCCGTGGTCTCGCAGCGCCTGCTGCCGACGGCGGACGGTCAGGGCCGGGTGGCGGCGCTCGAGACCCTGGTCGTGAACCGCGCCGTCGCGAACCTGATCCGGGAGAACAAGACCTTCCAGATCCACTCGGTCCTGCAGACGGGAGCGGCCCAGGGAATGCGGCTGCTCGACCACTCGCTGCGCGAGCTCGTCCAGTCGGGCGCGGTCGCCCGGGAGGCGGCGCTGCGCCATTGCGAGGACCCGAAGGTCCTCGGGGGGTAGGCATGGCCCGGCTCGACGCGCTGCTGCGCCAGCTCCGCGAGGACGGCGGCTCGGACCTGCATCTGGCCGCCGGCCTCGTGCCGCGCATGCGCCGGCGCGGGCACATCGAGGAGCTGGCGGGGCAGGGCGCCCTCGACGACGCGGCGCTGCGCGGCCTGCTCGCGGAGCTCGCGAGCGAGGCGCAGTGGCGCGAGTTCGAGAGCACGCGCGACCTCGACTTCGCCTACGCGATTCCCGGCGTCGCGCGCTTCCGCGCCAACTTCCTGGTGCAGGAGAACGGGGCCGCGGCGGTGTTCCGGGTCGTGCCCGAGCGCGTGCAGGCGATCGAGGATCTCGGCCTGCCGCCGGCGATCGCCGCGCTCGCGGATCTCGAGAAGGGGCTCGTCCTCGTCACCGGCCCGACCGGCTCGGGCAAGTCGACGACGCTCGCCGCGATCATCGATCGGATCAACCGCAGCCGCGCCCGGCACGTGGTCACGATCGAGGACCCGATCGAGTTCGTCCACGAGAACCGGAGCTCGGTCTTCTCCCACCGCGAGGTCGGAGCCCACACGGGGAGCTTCGGCGCGGCGCTGCGCGCCGCGATCCGGCAGGACGCGGACGTCGTCCTGGTGGGCGAGATGCGCGACCGCGAGACGATCGGGCTCGCGATCACCGCGGCCGACATGGGCCTGCTCGTCTTCGGCACCCTGCACACGCAGAGCGCCGCGAAGACGATCGACCGCATCGTCGACGCCTTCCCGGCCGAGGAGCAGGATCAGGTGCGCCTCTCGCTCTCCGAGTCGCTGGCGGGCGTCGTCTCGCAGCTGCTGCTGCCGAGCGCCGACGGCCGCGGGCGCTGCGCGGTGCACGAGATCCTGCTGCGCACGCCGGCCCTCCCCAACCTGATCCGCGAGGCGAACACGCCCATGCTGAGCTCGCTGATCCAGGCCGGGAAGGGCGCCGGCATGCAGGCGATGGACGACGCGCTCTTCGCGGCCGTGCGGGAGGGGCGGGTGCATGCGCAGGAGGCGATGGCCAAGGCCCAGGACAAGGCGCGCTTCCAGCCCCTGCTCGCCGCGGGCGGGACGGCGCCCGCGTAGCTCGATGGACTCCGCTCGCCTGCGGCTCGCTGCGCGGCCGCTGAGCGGCCTGCGGCCGCGCCCGCGGCATAGCTCGATGGACTCCGCTCGCCTGCGGCTCGCTGCGCGGCCGCTTCGCGGCCTTGCCCGCGGGCTTACGAAGCGCCGCCGAGGCGCGAGCGCGCCCAGATGCGGGCCCCGGTCGCGTACTCGCGCCAGCGGCGCGGGGTCGCCGAGCGCGGGTCGGCGGCGGCCGGCAGGGGCGCGGACGGCGGCTGCGGGCGCGCCTGCGGGCGCTCGCGCTGCGCCTCGAGCCGCTGGATCACGTCCTCCGCCAGATGCCGCATCTGGCGATGCACGAGAGAGGTCCTGGCGCCGTGCAGGATCGAGTGCGCGCGCCCCTCGGGGTTCGTGTAGAGCGCTTCGATCGTGGGGCTGCGCGAGAGGAAGGTCTCGAAGAGCGGGAAGCCGAGCGCGCGGATCCGCGAGACCAGGAATCCGAGCACGTCCTCCCCCTCGGCAAACTTGATCCGCCGGTCCACCAGCGAGAGCAGCACGCGCGCCCGCTCGTGGGGGACCGCCCACGCGTCGAGGAGCCCGAAGAGCTTCTGCGCCTGCTGGAGCGAGGCGAGGTCGTGCACGACGACGATCGAGAGGTCGCTCGCGGCGATCGCGTTCTGGGTCAGGATCTCGAGGTCGCTCTTCGTGTCGACGATCACGAGGCCCTCCCAGCCCGTGCGCAGCAGCACCGACTCGAGGTAGAAGGGGTCCTCGATCTCGCGCTTGAGATCCGACATGATCGGGCTCGAGGGGACGTAGTGCACGCCGTACTGCCCCAGCCGCGCCGCCTCGGCGAAGGTCCCCGCGCGCAGCGCGGCCGCGACGTCCGGGCCGCCGGGGCGCGGGTCGATCGCGAACATGCGGTCGGGCATCGTCTGGTCGTCGAACTCGAGCACCAGGATCGGAAGGTCCTCGCGCAGCGCGCGCAGGAAGACCGCCAGGTTCGTCGCGATCGTCGTCTTGCCGACGCCGCCCTTGTTGCTGACGACGCTCAGGACCTGGAAGGACCGCGCCGCCTCGCCGCCTGCGACGGGGCGCGGGGCGCTGCGCAGGACGGTGGGGGCGCTGCGCACCGCGTGCAGCGCGCGGGGCGGACCGCTGGTGGGGAGCGGCGTCGGCTCGGGGGCGGGGCCGCGCCCGCACCAGACCGCGAGCTGGCGGGCCAGCGCGTCGTAGGCCAGCTGGAGCGAGCTGCGCGGCGCCACCTCGCCGAGCGGGCGGCCCTCGTTCACGGAGAGCAGGGTGCTCGCGAAGTCGTTCGGGATCCGGGCCTCGGGCGCGCGTCCGAGGAAGCTCAGGTAGTCGCCGTCACTGAGCTGGCCCGAAGCCGCGTCGCGGTTCGTGATCAGGTGGAGCGCCTCCTCGGGACGGCCGAGGCGGCGGAGCAGCTCCAGGTGCTTGCGAGCCTGGTTCAGCGTCGCGACGTCGGACAGGGTGACGAGCAGCACCTGCGACGCGGCGTCGAGCGCCCGGATGCTCGTCTCCCTCCATTCGCGGGAGACGTCGACCACGACGAAGTCGAAGTCCTCGCATAGAAGCTGGAGCACCCGGTCCACGTGATCCGCCTTCACCAGCATCGCCTCGTCGAGGCGGGCGGGCGAAGCGAGGATGGAGACTCCGCTGCGGTGCTCCACGAGCGCGCTACGCAGATACGCGGCGTCGAGGCGATCGGCGTCCCGCGCCAGGTGGGCGAGCGTGTACTGCGGCTTCAGGTCGAAGTAGAGCGCGACGTCGCCGAGCGGCAGGTTCAGGTCCAACACGGCCGTGCGCGCGCCCTGGGACTGGAGGCTCACGGCGAGCTGGCAGGCGACGAACGAGGCGCCGACGCCGCCCTTGGCGCCCATCACGGCGACGATCGGCGCCTTGCTTCGCGCCGCGGTCCCGGAGGATGCCTGCCCCGCGAGCCGGGCCAGCGTGCGCGCGAGGTCGTCCGCCGACGGCTCGGCCGGAAAGAAATGCTTGGCGCCGAGCTCGAGCGCGCGCAGGATCAGCGCGGCGTCGCCGGAGGGGCCCGAGACGAGCAGCGGCGGGCGCGGCTCGAGGGCAGCCAGCGCGGCGAGGAGCCGATCGGGCTCCGGCGCGAGGTCCGCGAAGAGCAGATCGGGTCGCCGCTCGGCGATCGCCTCTGCGAGGCGCTCCCTACGCGTCACCACCTCCACCACCTGCGCGTGCGGCGACGCGGCGAGCTGGCCAGAGATGCGCGCGCAGAAGTCGTCCCGCTCGGAGAAGACGAGCAAGGAAAGACGCACCACCGGATTCCTCCCTACACCCCATCCCTGGCCTCGTGGCCCCGAACACCGCAGGGTCGTAGCAAGCGGCGTGCCGCGTGCGCGCGCACCGGCGAATCGAGCGCAGCGAGCGTGCGCATCCGGGCGCGCGAGCGGCGGCATCCGCATCCGGACCGAAGGGGCCGGGGGCTGCGGATCGACGCCCTCGGGGATTCCGACAGGGGAGGAAAGTTCCCATTGTCTCCGACGCGGGTACTAGTCCGGCCGCCGGACCCGCCTTGAGTGGCTCCCGCGGCGAGCCGAAATGGGGAAGCGCGGGGTCCCCCGCCTGCGCGGACCGGTGAGACCGGCACCCACTGGGGTGGCGAGGGCGTCGGCCCGCGGGCGGAGCCACGAGCCGTCTGCACGAGGGGGGGATGAGGATCGGCAGCGCGCTGCTCGACCGGATGGCGCGGGGTTTCGCGCCGGCGGACGCTCGCGCCGCGTCCGCGGGGCCGCCCGAGCCGCGCCACGGCTCTGCCCGCTACCGGATCCGCGAGGATCCCGATGGGCGCGTGCTCGTCTGCAGCGAGGCGCCGACCCTGCGCGTCCGGATCGAGCGCGGCGTCGCCGTTACCGCCGCCGCCGCGCGCGGCGCTCCGCCCGGGACGATCTTCGTCGACGGGGCGGCGCAGGGCGAACCCTTCGTCGACCCGCAGCGGGCCGTCTACAACCTCGACCATCACGAGGGCTGCGTGCGCGCGTTCACCCTGGCCGCCTGCGAGCAGGCGATGGTGCTGATCCGCAAGGGGCTCGACCTGCGCAAGCGCGACTGGACGATCGTCGCCAACGACGTCGACCTCGACGCCCTGCTCGCGATCTGGGTGCTCTTGAACCATCTGCGGCTCTCCGGGCCCGACCCGCGCACCCGGGCCGCGGTGATGCCGCTGCTGCGCCTCGAGGGCGTGATCGACGCGCACGGGCTCGAGCTCGTCGACCTGGCGGCCCTGCCGGCCGAGCTGCTCCAGGAGAGCCGCCGGAGGCTCGACCGGCTGATCGGCCGGGAGCAGGCCCTGCAGTCGACCGGCCTCTGGCAGCGCATCGATCCCCTCGAGTACGCCGTCGATCGCCTGACCGCGCTCGACGCGCAGATCTATCCCCCCGATCACTTCGAGGACGTCGCCGAGATCGAGGAGCTCGCGCGCTTCGACCTCTGCGCCGGCTCGGTGGGCGTGATCTGCCGCGCGAAGGTGGGGATCTACGAGGTCGAGCAGCAGCTCCGCCGCTTCCACGGCGACCGGCTCGGCCTGCTCGTGCTCCAGAAAGGGGCGAGCGAGTACTCGCTGCGCCAGGTCGACCCGAGCCTGCCGGTGGGGCTCGACGAGGTCTATCAGCTGCTGAACCTGGTCGATCCCGCGTCGGGAGGGAACCTCGCAGCGAATCGCTGGGGCGGGTCGAGCGAGATCGGCGGCTCGCCACGCACGACGGGGACCGGCCTCGACCTCTCCCGCATCGCCGAGGTCTGCCGGCAGGCCCACCAGCGCGCCTCGCTCTCCGTGCGCGTGCTCCGCGTCGCCTGGACCGCGCTCGGAAGCACGTTGGCGCTCGCCCTGGCGCTCGCCGCGATCCCCGCCGCGCAAGCGCTCGAGCGCGAGCTCGGCGGGCTCGCGCTCGAGCCCGCGCTCTGGTTCGGCGCGACCCTCGGGCTCTTCTGCGCCTGCTTCCTCGGTCTCGTCGCGCGGCGCAATCCCGGGATCTTCGGCCTCCGGCGCCCCACGGGCCGGGGCGCCTGGTGGCTCCTGCCGCTCGCGGCGCTCGGCGCCGCCGTCGGGGGCGTGTGGACGCCGTCGAACGCGCTGGCTCCCGCGGGCCCTCCCGGCGCCGCCTGGCTCGCGCTGCTCGCATTCCCGCTGCTGCCGCTCGGCGCCGAGATCCTCTTCCGCGGGCTCGTCCATGGCGGACTCGCCTGGGCCTTCCCGATCCAGCGGGCCGGCGGGCCCCGGTTCGTCTCCTGGCCGGCGCTGGTGTGCGGGACGCTCTACGCGCCCTGGGCCGTCGTGCTGTCGGCCGCCTCGGTGCTCGCGGCTCCGGCCGCTTCGAGCGCATGGAACGCGCCCGTCTGGGGATCGCTGGTCTTCGGCGTGACCTGCGCAATGGCCCGCGAGCGTTCCGAGAGCCTGCTGGTTCCGGTGCTCTTCCACGCCCTGTGCGTTCCGATCGCCCTGCTCGTGCGAGGGATCTCGTCCTAGATCCGGCGGCCGAGCGCGAGCCGCCGGCGCGGGCGCTCGCGGCGCCCGGGCTCCTCAGGCGGCGCCGGCGGTCTCGACCGTGCCGCGCAGGCCCTCCGGCGCCGGCGACGGGCTCGAGCTGCCCGCCTCGCTGTAGCCGAAGCTCGGGTCGAGCCCCGAGCGGATGCGCCGCTCGACGTCGGCGATCTCGTCGGGCGTCAGGTAGTCGACGAAGCCTCCGACCTTGCCGCGCCGCGTCTTGAACGACTCGGGGTCGTTCGGGTCGCGCGGGCGCAGGCGGCCGGATTCGAGCGAGCCCGAGCTCTCCATCTCCCGCATGCTCTCGAACGACGCGAAGCGCACGGCGTCGCGCACGGTCGCCTCGGCGACGTCGCGCACGCCGAGGAAGGCGAGCAGGCGCTCGAGCTCCCGCTCGGTGTCGCGGCGGAGATCCTCGTAGCGGACGATCAGGAGCCCGCTCGGGAGCGCCCGGCTGCGCGCCCAGACGCTGTAGTAGGCGAGGATCGTGTCGAGCGAGCCGCGCCGCTCGTGCAGGAAGCTCGAGAGGGTTCCGGCGTAGGCGCGCTCGCGCCGGCTGCGCTCGAAGTACATCGAGACCACGACGTCGCGCGGGTCGCGCACCAGGAAGACCACCCGCTTGCCGCGGTAGCGCCGCTTGCGGCGATCGAGGCCGCGCGCGGTCTTCCAGTGGGGATCGTCGTCGTGGGTGACGCGGACGCGCGGCGCGCCGGGAACGTTGCCCCCCAGGAAGGCGCCGCCGAGGTAGTCGACCTCGGGGGCGCCGTAGTGCGTCTCGAGCGCGCGCGAGAGGAGCATCCGCAGCCAGGTCCGGCCGCACTTGGGGTACGAGACGAGGAAGACCTCGGCCTCGCGGTCGGCCCGGCGCGACGCGGACGAGAGCCGCTCGCGCAGGAGCCGCCAGCGGATCGCGTACTGGCGGGGGATGCGCCGGACGACGGCGCGGCGGACGCGTCGGAGCAACGACACGCAGAGGGCTCCTCGTCTCTTGGAGAGGCGACCGGCTCGCGATCGCCCCTCCCGCGTGGGTGGCCCGGCCCTTCGCCGGCGTGTCGCGGCGGCGCGCAGCCCGTTACCTCGGCGACTACGCCGGCCACTCGTGGGATGCAGCATGAGCGGATTCCGCCCCGACTCTCGCCCTTCCCGGCGCCCCCCGGTCCTCTCGATCGGCGGGATGGACCGCGCCGGCAAGTCGCTCCAGCGCCGCCTGCTGATGGAGCACCTCGCCGAGCGCGGCTACGAGCCGGTCTACCGCTGGAGCCGGGTCGGCTACACCCGGCGCATCGAGCGGGTGAAGCGCTGGCTGCGACGCCTGCGCGGTCGCAGCGCAGGGCAGGGCGGCGCGCCTCGGACCTACCCGCAGCGCGCGTCGCGCCTGCGCAACCCCGCGAAGCGCTGGCTCTGGACCACGGTCGCGCTGCTCGACCTGCTCTGGGAGTACGCGGTAACCGTCCGCTGGCTCCGCGCCCGCGGGCACGCGGTCGTGTGCGACCGTGGGCTCTGCGACGCCCGGGTCGACTTCCGCGTGAACTTCGCCGAGGACCGCGTCGAGCAGCGGCGGCTCTGGCGGCTGCTCGCCCGGCTCGCCGTACGGCCGGACGCGAGCTTCCTGCTGCTGATCTCGCCGGAGGAGTCGCTGCGGCGCGCGCGCGCCAGCGGCCGGCGCCACGTCGAGCCCTGCGAGGTGCTGGAGGCGCGCCTGCTCGAGTACCGCCGCCTCGCCGATTCCGGCGCGGGCGAGGCGATCGATGCGGGGCGCGACCCCGAGCGGATTGCCGAGGAGCTGCGCGAGCGCCTGGAGGCGCGTCTCGGTCGGCGCTGCGGAGCGGAGCGGCGCAGCGCGCCGCAAGCGGAGGTGCTGCGGTGAGTCGAGTCCCGGTAGCGTTCGGGCGCGCGTGGCGACGCGCCGTGGCCCCCCTGCTGCTGCTGGCCTGCTCTCTGGGTTGGGCGGGCCCCGCCCGGGCCCAGGAGCCCCTCTTCACCTTCGTCCAGATCAGCGACTCGCAGCCGGAGACGCCCGAGCATCAGGCGCGCTTCCAGCAGGTCCTCGACACCCTCGTCGCGGCGGGCTCGCCCGGGGCGCTGATCCCGCAGCCGATCGACTTCGTGCTCGTCGCCGGAGACCTCGTCTCGAACGGGGAAACCCCGTCCGAGTGGGCCCCGGTCGTCGCCGCGATCGACGCGAGCCTCACGGCCCACTCGATCCCCTACCGCGCGGTGCCGGGCAACCACGACCAGGAGGAGGTGGGCATCGGCAACTACGAGCTCTTCATCGGCGACTCGGGGGTCTGGGACACGGACAGCGCCACCGTGGTCGGGCAGAACGGCCCCGCGGTCCACACCGGCTGGAGCGGTCTGCGCATCGTCGGCTTCAACAACTCGAACGGCGCCTGGAACCAGATCAGCGCCGAGGATCTGGCCCGCATCGCGACCAAGGTGACGGCGGCAGCCGCGGCGGGGGAGAACGTCTACCTCCTCGGCCACCACCCGCACGACGAGTTCGGCACGGTCCCTCTGGCGGGCGTGCTCGAGGACCCGAGCGTCTGCTGCTACGGCCGCGGGCACAGCGGGAGCCCGGGCGCCCGCCGCGGGCTCGATCTCGTCGCGAACCCCGACGTCTGGGACCTCGACAGCAACTCCACCTTCGAGGAAGGGGCGATCCTCTACTACGAGGCGTTCCCGACCGAGCTGCGGGTCTACGTGATCCAGCTCGCCACGAGCCCGACGGCCCTGCCGGCGCCGAAGACGATCCCGCTGGCGCACCCGCTCACCCCCGCCACGCTGAGCGTTCCGACGGCGGAGTTCTCGGCGGCCCCGCTGGCGGGGACCGCGCCGCTCGCCGTCGCGTTCACGAACCTCTCGACGGGGAGCGCGATGGCCTGGAGCTGGAGCTTCGGAGACGGCGCCCGCTCGACCGAGCAGCACCCGAGCCACACCTACACGGCGCCCGGGGTCTACGACGTGACGCTCGTCGCATCGAATCCGGCGGGCTCGAGCACGAAGCTCGCGGCCGGCCTCGTCGGCGTGTCGCCGGCCCCGGCGATCCAGACCTTCCACCCGGCCGCGGACGCGCGGGTCAAGTCCTCGAGCCCGACCGGCAACTACGGGACCGACCCCGAGCTGCGGGTCCGCGCGGGCGACCCGACCCACCGGACCTACCTGCGCTTCAGTGTGACCGGGCTCCTCGGCGCGCCCGTGGTCTCGGCGAAGCTCCGCCTCTTCGCGAGCGACGGGAGCGACGACGGCGGCGCCCTCTACCCGGTCGCGAGCGAGTGGAGCGAGACCGGGATCAGCTGGGCCAACGCGCCGCCCCTCGGGGGCGCGCCGGTCGCGGGCCCGGCCCCGGCCGTCGCGGGCCAGTGGCGCGAGATCGACGTCACGTCCGTCGTCCAGGGCGACGGCAGCTACGCCTTCGCGCTCGAGAGCGCCTCGACCAACAGCGCCTACTACTCGAGCCGCGAGGGGGCGAGCCCGCCCGAGCTCGTCGTGCAGAAGCGGCCGCTGGCCCCTCCGCTCGCCGACTTCGGCGCAGCGCCGACCGAGGGGAGCACGCCACTCCCGGTCGCGTTCACCGATCTCTCGAGCAACGGGCCGACGTTCTGGCTCTGGAGCTTCGGCGACGGCGGGATCGCCACGGAGCAGAGCCCGAGCCACACCTACACGGCGCCCGGCGTCTACGACGTGACACTCGTCGCCAGCAACGCCGACGGGTCGAGCACCCGCGTGCGGCCGGCCTACGTGAGCGTCGAGCAGGGCGTCTCGACGCGGACGTTCTCCCCGGCCGCGGACGCGAAGGTGGGCTCCGCGAAGCCGGCCCGAAACTACGGCGCCGCCCCGGATCTCTGGGTGAAGACCGGTACCTGGCGGAGCTTCCTGCGCTTCGGCGTGGCAAGTCTCGAGGGGCCCGTGCTGCGGGCGACGCTGCGCCTCTTCGTCGGCGAGGGGAGTAGCGACGGGGGAGCGCTCTACGCGGTCTCCGGCGCCTGGAGCGAAGCGACGATCAGCTGGGACACGGCTCCGCCGCTCCTGGGGGCGCCGGTCGCGAGCCTCGGCCCGGTCGCGACCGGGACGTGGGTGGAGGTCGACGTGACGCCCTGGCTCGTGGGCAACGGGTCGTACGCCTTCGGCCTCGAGAGCGCCTCGACCAACCTCGCCTACTACGCGAGCCGGGAGAGCGCGAACCCGCCGCAGCTCGTGATCGAGGTGGCCGAGTAGCTCGGCGAGCGAGTTGCCGCTCATCTGCCGGTGGATCGGTTGTAGACTGCGGCGCGCAGTGGGGCGGATGTCCCGTTGGTGATGCGGAGCGGTGCGGCGCGAGGCGCCGCGAGCGGAGGTGTTGCGGTGCTGCGAGCCCTGGGGCCCAGCGCGCGCGCGCGTGTGCGCGCGGGGCTGGGTGTGCTTCTCTTTCTCGGCCTCTTGTTCGGCTCCGGGCGGCCCGCCGGGGCCCAGGCGCCCCTCTTCACCTTCGCCCAGATCAGCGACTCGCAACCGAACGACGAGGCCGACTGGGCGGCCTTCCAGCGCGTCCTCGACGCGCTCGTGGCGTCGGGCTCGGCGGGGGCGCTGATCCCGCAGCCGATCGACTTCGTGCTCGTCGCGGGCGACCTCGTCTCCCACGCGAACAACCAGTCCGAATGGATCCGTTTCGTCGACACGATCGATGCGAGCCTCACCGCCAACGCCATCCCCTACCGCGCCGTGCCGGGCAACCACGACGACCAGGAGCCCGGCTTCGGGTTCTACGAGCTCTACATCGGCGACTCGGGAGTCTGGGACACGGACAGCGCGACGGTGGTCGGGCAGAACGGCCCGACCGTGTATACCGGCTGGAAGAACCTGCGGATCATCGGCTTCAACAACTCGAACGGTGCCTGGAACCAGATCAGCGCCGCGGACCTCGCCAGCATCTCCGCCAAGGTCTCTGCGGCGGTCGCCGCGGGCCAGAACCCGTTCCTCATGGGCCACCACCCGCACGACGACGAGGGCGTGATCCCGCTGGCGAGCGTGCTCGAGAACCCGATCGTCCATTTCTACGCGCACGGCCACAGCGGGAGCCCGAGTGCCAAGCAGGGCCTCGACGGGATCGCGAACCCGAACATCTGGAGGATGAATACCAACTCCACCTTCCAGGAGCAGGCGATCCTCTACTACGAGGCCTACGCCACCCAGCTCCGCGTCTACGTGCTCGAGCTCACCACGAACCCGACGGCGCTCCCGGCGCCGAAGATCATCCCTCTCGCCTACGCGCTCCAGCCGGCGGCCCTGAACCCGCCGGTGGCCGACTTCTCGGCCACGCCGGTCTCGGGGGCGGCCCCGCTCGCCGTCTCCTTCACCGACACCTCGACCAACGGGCCCACGAGCTGGCTCTGGACCTTCGGCGACGGCGCGACCTCGACCGAGCAGCACCCGAGCCACAGCTACGCGACGGCCGGGGTCTACGACGTGAGCCTGCGGGCCACGAATGCGGCGGGCTCGAACACGAAGCTGCGCAGCGGCTACGTGAGCGTGGTGCCCCCGCCGCCCGCCCAGACCTTCCTCCCGACCGCGGACGCGCGGACCAAGTCGTCGAGCCCGACCAGCAACTACGGCACGGATCCCGACCTGCGGGTGCGCGGCGGCAGCTCGATCTATCGCAGCTACCTGCGCTTCAACGTGAGCTCGCTCTCGAACCCCTGGGTGATCTCCGCCAAGCTGCGCCTGTTCACGACCGACGCGAGCTCCGACGGCGGCGCGCTCTACCCGGTCGCGACCGGCTGGACGGAGAGCGGGATCACCTACGCCACCGCTCCCTCGATCGGCGGCGCGCCGATCGCGGGCGGGGCCGCGGTCAGCCTGAACCAGTGGCGCGAGATCGACGTCACGTCGTGGGTGCGCGGCACCGGGACCTACGACTTCGGGCTCGAAGGCAGCTCGTCCGACAGCGCCTACTACTCGAGCCGGGAGGGCGCGAACCCGCCCCAGCTCGTCATCCAGACCCTTCCCGCGGCCGTCCCCGTGGCCGACTTCGCGGGCTCGCCGACCCAGGGACCGGCTCCGCTCACGCTGAACTTCATCGACCTCTCGAGCGGCGGCCCCACGAGCTGGCTCTGGACCTTCGGCGACGGCACCACCTCCACGCTGCGCCACCCGAGCAAGACCTACGCCTCTCCCGGCGTCTACAACGTGACGCTCCGGGCCACGAACTCGCTGGGCTCGAATACGTTCACGCGCTCCGGCTACGTGCAGGTCGCCAATCCGCTGCCTCCCGTGGCCGACTTCTCCGGCACGCCGCTCTCCGGGTTCGCGCCGCTCCAGGTCGCCTTCACAGACCTCTCGACCCACGGCCCCACGAGCTGGCTCTGGACCTTCGGCGACGGCACCACCTCCACGGTGAAGAACCCGAGCAAGACCTACACGGCGCCCGGGGTCTACGGCGTGAGCCTCCAGGCCACGAACGCGTCGGGCTCGAACACGCGCGTGCGGTCGGGCTACGTGAACGCCGCTTCGGGCAAGAGCTTCAGCGCGGCCGCCGACGCGCGCACCAGCTCGGGGAGCCCCACCACGAACTACGGGACGAGCAGCGAGCTCCGCGTCGGGAGCAGCTCGACCGTCTACGAGAGCTACCTGCGCTTCGACCTCACGGGGCTCGCCGGGTTCGGGATCATCTCGGCCAAGCTGCGCCTCTTCGTGACGGGCGCGAGCGACTCGGGCGGCTCCGTGTACGCCGTCGCGAACGGCTGGACGGAGAGCGGGCTCACCTGGAGCAACGCCCCCGTCCTCCCCGGGGCGGCGCTCTCGAGCGCCGGGCCGGCAGGCGCCGGCCAGTGGGTCGAGTTCGACGTGACCAGCGCCGTGGGAGGCGACGGCAGCGTGTCCCTCGCGGTGGCGAGCGCATCCGCGGACCGCGTCGACTACTCGAGCCGCGAGGGGGCGAACCCGCCGCAGCTGCTGGTCTGGACGGGCCCGCCCGTGCCGCCGGTCGCGAACTTCGACGCCACGCCCCGCCAGGGCCCGGCGCCGCTCTCGGTCGCCTTCCAGGACCTCTCCAGCGGTGGACCCACGAGCTGGCTCTGGACCTTCGGCGACGGCTCGACCTCGACGCTGTGGAGCCCGGTGCACGTGTACACGAGCTCGGGGAGCTACGACGTGCGCCTCACAGTCTCCAACTCGGTGGGGACGAACAGCCTGCTGCGCGCTGCCTACGTCCAGGTCTCGCCGCCGCTCCCGATCACGACCTACTCCGCGGCCGCGGATGCGAAGACGAGCTCCGCCAATCCCTCCGTGAACTACGGCTCCGCGACGGACCTCCGGGTGCGGGGCGGGACCGGGAGCTGGCGGAGCTTCCTGCGCTTCGACGTCGCGGGCCTCGCCAAGCCCGTCGTGCGCGCGACGCTGCGCCTCTACGTGGACGACGCGAGCGACGACGGCGGCGCAGTCTCCGGCGTCTCGACCGCCTGGAGCGAGGGCACGATCACCTGGAGCACGGCCCCGCCGCTCGGCGCGACGATCGCGAGCCTCGGCGCGGTCGCGGCCGGCACCTGGATCGACGTCGACGTGACGCCCGCGGTCACGGGCAACGGGTCCTACGCCTTCGGGCTCGGGAAGACCCCGGCCGACTCGGTCTACTACGGGAGCCGCGAGAGCGCGCACCCGCCGCAGCTCGTGATCGAAACGGCCCCGTAGCCTCGCGTCGGCGCTCGGGCTCGGCGCGCGCGTCGCGGCTCAGAGCGGCAGGGCGGGGTGCTGGACCTGCGCCTCGACCGCGTCGTGCCGCGCCTGCTCCTCGCCCTCGAAGGCGCAGAGCTGGCGCGCCGACGGGAGCAGCGCCACATCGGCCTGCTGGACGTAGTGGCGAGCGAGCTGGTCGACGTCCCCGAGCGATCCGTACGAGAGGGCCGTGTACAGGGTGGCCGGAGCGGACTTGTCGTCCGGCTTCGCGTAGGTCTCGATCCCGGGGTCGTGGGACTCGGCGAGCTGGCGCAGGGCCAGCGTCGCCGAGAAGATGAAGCCGCCGTCGCGCTGGTTGTGGATCGCCATCAGCATGAGCGACCAGTAGGCCTGGCCGGGCTCGTCGGTCACGCGGGCGCCGAGGCGCTCGAGTTCCTGCGACATCGTCTCGGCGACCTGCGCGGAGAGCTGCACGTCCCGGGAGGACATGCCGGCGGCCTCCCGCGAGTAGTCGACGAGCACGCTCAGGTAGCGGCACTCGCGCGGGTGGGATGCGGGAGCCTCGGCGCCAGAGAACGGGGACCGGGCTGCGCAGCCCGCGGCCAGGACGCAGAGGGCGGTGGCGGCGAGCTGACGCATCGGCAGGGAAGGGTGCAGGCGTCGTGCCAGCCCGAAGGTTCCGGGAAGCGTCGCGGACCTCGCCGCCGCGCCGCGGCCCGCGCGAGGGTCGGCGGCGCTTCCGCTTTTCGGAGCCTCGCCTTCCCCCCGCGCCCCGACCCGCAAGCCGCTGCGCAGCCGGTCGGCGGCGTGGACTGTGCCCGCCGGCTTCGCTACCGAAGCCCCGGAGGACGCGAGAGATGCGCATCGCCTGCCCTCGAGCTGCGACCGGAGTGCGTCGGTGAGCGCGCGCCGGCCCCCGCTCGCGGGTCTCCGCGTGATCGAGTGCTCGCTGCTCGGCCCGGGTGCGATCGGGATGCACCTCGCCGACCTCGGGGCGGAGGTGATCAAGGTCGAGTCCCCCGGCGGCGACTACGTCCGCGAGATGAGCTGGCCCATCGTCCTGGGCGTCTCGCTCCTGCACCTGCACGTGAGCCGCGGCAAGCGAAGCCTCGTGCTCGACCTGCGCAGGCCCGAGGCGACCGAGGTCTTCCGCGACCTCGCGCGCGGCGCGGACGTCGTGATCGAGGCGATGCGGCCCGGAGCGCTCGCGCGGCGCGGCCTCGGATTCGAGCCGCTCCGCGAGCTGAACCCACGGATCGTCTTCTGCACCCTCTCGGGCTACGGCATGACCGGGCCCTACAAGGACATGCCCTCCCACGGGATCGCCTACGACAGCTGGGCCGGGATCTTCCAGCCGGCCCACGACGAGGAGGGCTTCACCTACATCCCCGAGCACCCCTCGATCGGCATCCATGCGGGGCCTCTCTTCGGCGCTCTCGCGATCCTGGCCGGCGTGATCCGGGCGCGCGCGACGGGCGAGGGCTGCATGATGGAGGTCGCGCAGTGCGATGCCGCCGCCTCCCTGGACTGGTACCGGAGCGAGTCCTGGCGCGCCTACGAGCGGCCCGAGTCCGAGGTCACCGGCAACCAGGCGGACCAATTCGTCCGGCGCGCGCCCGGGACGGCCGGGATGAGGGAGGGCGTGCGCTACCAGATCTACGCGTGCTCGGACGGACACGTGCTCTTCATGGCCTCGGAGCAGGAGTTCTGGAAGAACTTCTGCGCGGGCGTGGGGCGGATGGACCTCTTCGATCGCTGGCCCGGCTCGAAGTTCGCCGACCACGCGCGGGGAAACCGCGAGCTCCAGGCCGTGCTGCGGGAGATCTTCGCGAGCAAGACCTCGAAGGAGTGGATCGAGTTCGGGAACGACCACAACACGCCGATCGCCCCGGTCAACACCCCGAAGACGATCGCCGACGACCCGCACTTCCAGCAGCGCTTCCCGTGGCTCCCGGCCGCGGAGCACGGCGCCGACATGCTCCCCTTCCCCGTGAAGCTCGTCGGCGAGGAGCTCCCGCCGCCTGCCAGGGCCCCGACCGTGGGCCAGCACACCGACGAGGTCCTGGCCCGGGTGCTCGGCTACGACGCCGAGCGGATCGCTCGGCTGCGCGCGGCGGGTGCGCTCGGCTAGACAGACTAGGAGCGGCGGCGCCGGGCGAGGGCGAGGGCGGCGAGACCTCCGCCGAGGAGCAGCGCGGTCGCGGGCTCGGGCGTCAGGTTCACGCTGGCGGTGTTGAAACGCACGAGGTGGCTGACGTCGGCGAACCCCGCATCGCCGAACGCGTCGATGCCGAGGTGCAGGGTCCCGGAGACGACGTCGGGGCCGTCGCTGCGGGCCCCCGGCTTCAGCCGGAAGGTGACCGTCCCCATCTGGTAGCCGCCGGCGAAGGCGCCGGCCGCGGGAGGCAGGGTGCGCGGCAGCCCCAGGTTGGTCGTCCACCCCTGGAAGGAGCCCACGAAGCTGCGGGTCGTGGGGCTCAAGCGGCCGATCGGCGCGAAGAACTCGCTGCCCGACCTGGCGATCGCGAGGCCGCGCCACTGGAAGGCCGACACGACGTCGAGCTCGTCCCCGCCGTCGAGGTCGTAGCGCAGCGAGAAGACGACCACGCTGAGCGGCACGTCGTTGCGCATGCGGACCGCCATCGTGAGCTCGTCGCCGACGCCTACGCCCGCGCCGAGGCGGAGCGAATCGGTGGGCGCGATCGGCGAGCCGTCGACCCCGACGAAGAGCAGGTCCACCGTCGCGGCGGCCGAGGCCGCGCCGGCCGGGAGGCCGAAGAGAACGATTCCGATCCATCCTGCCAGCGATCTGCGCATCGCCGTCCGTCCTGGGCCGCTTCCGGGGCCTGGGCGCGACCCGATCGGCGAGGGCGCGCGATCGGGTGGCTCCCCCCGATGGAGTGGCTCGTGTCGTGTTGAAGTGTCGCCGCAGCGAGATCGGCCGGGCGCTGCGCGGCGGCTCAGGCGCGGCGGGCGCCCTCCGCTTCACTGCCGGCGCGCAGGTAGAGGACGGCGAGCTCCCGGTCCCAGCTGCGCATCGCGGCGAGGGTGAGCTCGCGCAGCGTGGGCTCCGCGAGGAACGGATGGTCCTGCTCGAGCAGGGCCCAGACCATGTCGGCGTAGATCGAGTTCACGGGCTCTTCGTTGCTGTAGTGGCCGATCGAGGCGCCACGATAGAAGAGCTCGCCGCGGTGCACTACCCAGGCGGGATTGCGCGCCGCGAAGAAGCGCAGCGCGGTGAGCGGCCGGGCCTCCGACTCGTCCAGGAAGTCGGCGAAGGCGAGCGCTCCGTAGGAGGCGGTGAGCAGGCCCTCGGCGAGCTCCTCGAGCTGCTGCCGGGCCGCGGCGATCTCCTCCGGGTCGTCGCCGCTCCCGGCCAGCTCCTGCCAGAGCGCGGCGCTCTCGAGCTCGGGGGCCAGCGCCTCCGAGACCTCGCTGAGCGCTCGCTGCTCGAGGGCCGTCGAGAGGCGGCGGAGCGCCCGCATCAGCACTTCGTCGTGGTCGCGCGGGGCGAGGTGCCCATACTCGCGCAGGTCGGCGTCGATCACGAGGCCGAGCAGGTCGAGCGCCGTGCGCAGGTCGGCGAGCTGCGCGCTCGTGGCGGCTGTCCCGTCCCGGTTGCAGCGCTCGAGGATCCCCGCGGCCAGGGTCCAGGCGGGATTGGCCTGGCAGACGCGGCGCGCGAGCGCGAGCACGAGCTCCGGCTGGCCGTGCCCGCGCTTCTCCGGATCGAGGAGGCTCTGCTTGAGCAGATTCTCGCCGATCCGGACCGCGAGGTCCTCGGCCTTGGTCATGCGCGAGCGGTTGAAGAGTCCCATCGCGATCCTTGGTCCCATGCGGTGAGGGGCCGCGAGGGGGGGGCGGGTGACGCGAGCCGGGTCCCGCGGTCGCGATCTCGTGCCCGGACGGGCCTCTGCGCCGCCTCGCTACGCGCCCTGGGGAGACCTGCGGGCTGGCCCCGGGGGCGCGAAGGCCTCGAGCGCGCGGGCGACGCGGGCGGCGACCGCGCGCGCCTTCGCCGGCGAATCGATCAGGTCCTGGCGCACCTCGAGCTCGAGGTAGACGAGCCCGTGGGCGCGCCCGTGGCGCCGCGCCGAGTAGATCAGGCCGTCCTTGCCGGAGTAGGGGGCGTTGCGGGCTGCGGCGAAGCCCTCCGCCGCGAGCGCTCCCTCGAGGCGCCCCGCGTGCTCGTCGAACGCGTCGAAGAGCACGCCGACCTCCATGGGCCGGGACTGCCCGAGATACACCGGCGTGAAGGAGTGCACCGCGCACAGGCGCACCTCGGTCCCGGCGGCGCGGCGGGCGCGCAGGGCGCGATCGATGGCGTCGTGATAGGGATCGAAGTAGCGCTCCTGGCGGCGGCGCCGCTCGGCGGCGCCGACGCCTCGGTTCCAGGCGAGGCGCCGGCCCTCGACGACCTCCACCACGAAGCTCGGCTCCGCCGGGTCGCGGTTCGGGTCGCAGACGAGGCGCGAGAAGCGCGAGAGGAGGGCGCAGGAGCGCGTGAGGCCGGCGAGGGCGCGCGTCAAGTCGGCCGCACCGATGTCCCAGCCCCAGTGCGCCGCGAGCAGCGGGAGGTCGGGCGGCTCGGGCTCCCACTCGGGCAGGTCGTTCGCCGCGTGCTCGCAGGTGAAGAGGAAGGGGCCCCCGGCGGCCGGATCGCCCACGCTCTCGAAGGGCTCGTACACGCCCGGGAATCTGCCCGCACCCGGCTCTTTCGGCTAGCGTCGGCCGCCGAACGGAGGCGGCGGATGGCGCTGCGGGTCGCGGTCGGCCTCTTCGGCTACCAGAACTTCTTCGGCGGCGATCTCGCGAAGGCCGGCGACTTCGCGCGCATGGCGGAAGGGGAGGGGATCGACCTCGTCTCGATCACCGATCACGTGGTGATGGGGCCGCGGACCGACCGCTACCCGTACGGCGCGTTCCCCGTCGGCCCCGAGTGGCCGTGGCCGGAGCCGATGGTCGTGCTCTCCGCCATTGCGGCCACGACCGAGCGCATCCGGCTCTCGATGAGCGTCTTGATCGCGCCGCTGCGCTCCGCCGTGCTGCTCGCCAAGCAGGCCGCGACGCTCGACGCGATCTCGGGCGGGCGGCTCGACCTCGGCGTGGGCGTCGGCTGGCAGGAGGAGGAGTACCTGGCCTCCGGGATCCCCTTCGAGCGGCGCCTCTCGCGCCTGACCGACCAGCTGCGCGCCTGCCGGGTCCTGTGGAGCGGGCGGCCGGCGAGCTTCGAGTCGCCGACGCTCCGCTTCCGGGACGTCGTGCAGGTGCCGGCCCCCGTCCAGCCGGGCGGCGTGCCGCTGTGGTTCGGGATCGCGGCCGGCGACGAGAACTGCCGGCGCATCGCCGAGCTCGGCGCGGGCTGGGTGCCGATCTCGGTCGACCCGGGCGCGATCGCCCCGGGCGTGGCCAGGCTGCGCGCCGCCTTCCGGGCGGCCGGGCGCGACCCCGGAGAGCTCGGCGTGCGCGCCGGGCTGCGCCCGGTCTTCTCGAGCGCCGGGCGCCCCGATCTCGAGGCGACGCTGGCCCAGGTGCCGGCGATGCAGGAGGCGGGGGCGAGCTGCATCGAGATGCAGCCGTCGGTCTTCTGCCGCGAGCGCGCCGACCTCGGGCCCTTCCTCCGGCGGATCGCGAAGCTCCGGATCTGATCGCCGATCGAGCGGCGACCGCTACTGCCGGCGGAAGGTCGCGGTGACCGACTGGTTGCCGTTCATCAGCAGGGTCGCGGGGTTCGCGAGACCCGTGAGCGCCCCGGACCAGCCGCCGAAGACGTAGCCGACCCCGGGGACCGCCGTCAGCGTCACCTGCGTCCCGGCGACGTACGTGCCGCCGGGGGGACTCAGCGTCACGCTGCCCTTCCGCCGGATCGAGACGGAGAGCGTGTAGGTCTGCGTGAAGTTCGCGATGACCGACTTGTTCGCGTTCACGACGAGCGTCGTCGGGTTCTGGGTGCCGGAGAGGGCGCCGCCCCAGCCGAGGAACGACGCCACCGAGTTGCTGGGGACGGCCGTGACGGTCACGGTGGTTCCCGCGTCGTAGACGCCCCCGGACGGGCTCAGCACGACGCTGCCGCTCCCCGTCTTCGACGTCGTCACGGTGTACTGGCGGACGAAGCTCGCCGAGACCGTCTTGTTCGAGTTGACGAGGAGGGTCGTGGGGTTGGTCGTGCCCGAGAGGGCGCCGCCCCAGGCGCCGAAGCGGTAGCCCGAGGCGGGGACCGCCGTCACCGTCACGACGGTGCCGGACGAGTATTGGCCCCCCGGCGGGTTCAGGGTCACGCTCCCGCCGGTCGCCGGCGAGACCGTCACCGTATACTGCGAAAGCGCGCTGAAGCCGGCCGAGACGCTCTTGTTCGCGTTCATCACCAGGGTCGCCGGGTTCGTGGTCCCGGTGAGCGCGCCGCTCCAGCCGGCGAAGCTGTAGCCCGCAGCCGGGACGGCCGTGAGGGTCACGGTCGTGCCCGAGGCGTAGCTGCCGCCGGGCGGGTTCAGCGTCACGCTCCCGCCGGTCGTCGGCGCGACCGTCAGCGTGTACTGCGTCGCTGGGACGAAGCTCGCCGTGACGCTCTTGTTCGCGTCCATGACGAGGGTCGCCGGATTCGCGCTCCCCGTGAGCGCGCCGCTCCAGCCGGTGAAGCTGTAGCCCGCGGCCGGGACGGCCGTGAGGGTCACGGTCGTGCCCGAGGTATAGCTGCCTCCGGGCGGGTTCAGCGTGACGCTGCCGCCCGCGCTCGAACTCACGGACAAGGTCACGGGCGGCGGGGGCGTCGTACTTCCCGCGCGGACCTCGGCGGCCACGACCGCCCAGTCCGTCGTGCCGTCGAAGCCGCCGTTCACGCCGACCGCGCCCGCGGAGGCGAGCAGGCGCTGCGCCAGCGAGGCGCCCGCCGTGGAGCCGCCGCTGCCCGCGTAGGTCTCCGCGATCTCGCTGTAGCCCGAGCCCGGCAGGTGGTCCTTGCTACGCATGCCGACCGCGACGAAGACGAGCGAGTTGGCCGCTCCGGTCGTGAGGGGGAAGTCGTACGCGACCCCATCGATCCCGCCCGAGCAGGCGCCCGAGACGCCGTGGGTGTTGGCCGACGCGACGGCCCCGAGGGCGGCCGTGGCGCTCACGCCCGAGTAGCGGGCCACCGTGATCACGGCGGCGCTCGCCGCCGCGGCGAGATTGGCGGTCACGATCCCGCCCGCGCTGGGGCTCCCCTGGGCGCGGAAGAGCGCGACCCCGGTCTGTCCGCGCCCGGCGCACTGGTTGCGGACCTGCGTCCAGGCGAGGCCGAGCCCCGAGACGCTCGTCACGGCCAGGTTCGACTTGAACGAGACCGCGGCGAGGTAGAGGGCTCCGCTCGCGGTGCCGACCGGGCCGGACGTGGAGACGACGCTCAAGCTCGTCGAGCCGCCCGTCACCACCTCTTGCAGGGTGGGGGTGCCCCCGGAGGGCGGCGGGGACTCGTCGTCGAGGATCACCGCCGCGCCCTGCGCCTTCGCGATCGTCGCGCCCGCCGGGTTCGTGAGGTTCACGAAGAAGGATTCCCCGGGCTCCACGGCCGTGTCCTGCAGCCCGCTCACCGAGATCTGGCGCTGCGTCGTCGTCCCGGAGAAGGAGAGCGAGCCCGACTTCGCGGTGTAGTCCTCGCCGGCGCGCGCCGTTCCGTCCTGCGTCGCGTAGTTCACCGAGGCCGCCGAGCCGGTCGCGCCCGAGAGCGTCACGCTGAAGACCGCGTTCTGGCCCTCCGTCACGAAGAGGTCGTCGATCGAGAGCGACGGCTGGCTGCCGCAGGGCGGCCGGACGATCTCGGAGCTCCCCGGCGGCCAGGGGTCCCGATCGAAGAGGAAGAGCCCGCCCGCCGTCACCGTCACCTGTACCGGCGGGGCTGATGCGTTCCCGCG
The DNA here is from genome assembly GCA_964624475.1 of uncultured Spirochaetales bacterium. GTDB lineage: Bacteria > Myxococcota_A > UBA9160 > UBA9160 > SMWR01 > CAZUYC01. The sequence goes on from CAZUYC010000129.1 coordinate 28,671, forward strand.
GTCCACCTGCACGCGCAGCATGTTCGGCTCGCCGAAGAAGACCGGGTCCTCGAGCCACGAGTGCCCGTCGCCGTGGATGTAGAGCAGCGGCTTCCCGAAGGCGCGCCCGTTCGAGAGCACGGCATCCCAGAGAACTCCGCTGGGCTCTTCCTGGGCCATCAGCACGGCCGCCCGCGCGGAGGCGCCGCGCGCGGCGAACTGGGCGTCCACCCAGTCCGCATCGGCCTGCACCACGCTCGAGGGGGTCCCCGA
>CAZUYC010000130.1:0-37191 GCA_964624475.1 uncultured Spirochaetales bacterium
CCGCGCCCAGCCAGCGATCGCCGGCGCCCGCGCGGTAGAGATCGAGCGTCGCCTCGATCCAGCTGGCGAAATCGTCGAGGAAGGCCGGCACCGAGGCGCGCCCTTCGTTCCAGATCCGCGTCAGCCGGCCGGCGCCGTCCTGCATCCGGGCGGCGACGAACTCCGCCGCTGCCACGGCGTCCGCGAGCATGGCGTCGTCGCCGAGCAGGCTTCCGGCGCGCGCGAGGCCCGAGATCGCCAGCGCGTTCCAGGCGGCGACGCGCTTGCGGTCGGTGCCGGGCCGCGGGCGCGAGTCGCGCGCGCGCAGGAGGGCCGCGCGCTCCTGCGCGAACTCCGCGCGCGGCCGGCGCGCGACGTCGCGGAGCACGGTCGTCCCGTGCTCGAAGTTCCCGGCCGCCGAGACGCCGTAGGCCGCGCCGAAATCGGCGGCGCGCCCGGCGCCGAGCGCCGCCTCGATCTCGGCCGGCGTCCAGACGTAGAAGGTCCCTTCCTCGCCCTCGCTGTCCGCGTCGAGGCTCGCGCTGAAGCCGCCGTCCGGCGCGGCCATCTCGCGCAGCAGCCACCCCGCCGTCTCGCGCACGGGCCAGGCGAGATCCTCGTCGCGGGCGCCCGAGCGCCGCCACGCCTCGGCGTAGGTGCGCATGAGCTGGCCCTGGTCGTAGAGCATCTTCTCGAAGTGGGGGACGCCCCAGTGCGCGTCGACGCTGTAGCGGTGGAAGCCGCCGCCGAGCTGGTCGTAGACGCCGCCCTGCGCCATCTCGCGGCAGGTGAGCCGCACGTGGTCCAGGGCCTCGCGCGCCTCGAGCTCCGGCAGGTGGTCGCAGGCGGCGAGCAGCAGATCGAGGTAGGCGGGCGTCGGGAACTTCGGCGCGCGGCCGAAGCCGCCGTGCTCCGGGTCCGCGCCCTGGAGCAGGCGGAGCGCGCCGCGCACGCCGGTGGCGACGCCGGGCGGCTCGGACGCCACCCCGGTCGGCCGGCGCCCGAGCGCCTCGACGATCTGCGCGGCGCTCTTGCGCACCTCGTCGGCGCGCGTGCGGTAGGAGCGCTCGACCGCCTCGAGCACCTGGCGGAAGGAGGGGAGCCCGTGGCGCGGCTCCGGGGGGTAGTAGGTGCCGCCGTAGAAGGGCCGGCCGTCCGGCATGCAGAAGACGGTAAGCGGCCAGCCGCCGTGGCCCGTGAGCGCCGTCACGGTGTCCATGTAGATCCGGTCGACGTCGGGACGCTCCTCGCGGTCGACCTTCACGTTCACGAAGAGCCGATTCATCAGCGCCGCGGTCTCCGCGTCCTCGAACGACTCGCGCTCCATCACGTGGCACCAGTGGCAGGCGCTGTAGCCGATCGAGACCAGGAGCGGCAGGTCCTCGCGGCGCGCCCGCTCGAGCGCCTCGGCGCCCCACGGATGCCAGTCGACCGGGTTGTGCATGTGCTGGCGCAGGTACGCGCTCGACTCGCGGGCGAGTCGGTTCGCGGGGCGGTCCGTCGACGGTTCGGTCACGCGCGCTCCGGGATCGGTAGGCCTCTAGGCTACCATGCCGCTGCGTGCACCCCAGCCGTGCGCCGGGAGGTCCGTGACCCCGATCGACCCGGACGCGATCCCGCGCGCCCGCGAGCGCGCGCTCGGCTTCGTCGAGGCGTGCGGCGACGAGCTCGCGAAGCGGCGCGCCGGCGCGCTCGCCGGCCGCGCGAGCACGGCCGGCGTCGTGGAGGTGCTCGCTCGCTTCCAGCTCCCCGACGGCGGCTTCTCCGAGGATCCGGCTCGCGGGGCGCCTTCGTCGCTCGACGCGACCAGGAGCGCGCTCGCCGCGCTCGCGGACCTGCGCGCCCTCCACGGCGCGCTGGTCGAGCGCGCCGTCGCAGAGCTCGTCCGGGCCCAGCGTCCGGATGGAAGCTGGGCTCCGGAGGGGGACGGTTGCGAGGGCTCCGCGCTCGAGGCGACCGGGCGGATCGCCGGCCTCCTCGCCCGCACGCCCTGCGTGCGCGCGAGGAACCCCGACGCCGCCGCGGACTGGCTCGCGGCGCGCTTCGCGCCCGAGCGCGTCCAGGGCTTCGTCTGGGGTCCCCTCGCAGCCTACGCCGCGGCCTTCGCCAACGTCCCCCACGAGAGCTCGGACGCGATCCTCCAGTGGTGCGGCCGCGAGCTCGAGCGCGCCTTCCGCGCCGGCGCCTTCGACGCGGTGCGCACCGCCCGCGTGCTGCTCGACTGCGACGCCCCGTCGCTGCCGGGGGCGCGCCTCGACCCGCGCGAGCTCGTCGCCGCGCTCCTCCGCGAGCAGCTCTCCGACGGCGGCTGGCCCCCGTCGGGCGGGCCGGACGCAGCGCGGGTGGCGGCGACGCTCGACGCCCTCGCCGGCCTCGCCCGGCTCGGCGCCGGCCTCGGCGCCGTCCGTGAGGACAGGCGCTAGCTAGCCGCGGGGCGTTCCGCCGTCGGCCGCGATCGACGAGCGAGCGGGCCCGGCCTGCGGCTCCTTCTCCGGCGGAGGGAGCCCGCCGAGCCAGCTCGGGGCCCACCAGTTCCAGCTCCCCATGAGGCGCATCGTCGCCGGGACGAGGAGCGCGCGGACGACGGTCACGTCGAGCAGGATCGCCGCGGCGACGCCGACACCGACTTCTTTCACGTAGAGCAGGTAACCCGTGGCGAAGGCGCCGATCACGACGATCAGGATCGCGGCGGCGCTGCTCACGATCCGGCCGGTGTGCGCGAGGCCGAGCGCGATGCTCTTCCGGTTGTCTCCGTGCTTGCGGTACTCCTCCTGGATGCGGCTCAGCAGGAAGATCTCGTAGTCCATCGAGAGCCCGAAGACCACCGCGAACATCACGACCGGGATGGTCGGGTCGATCCCGCCCGGCGGCTCGAAACGCAGGATGCCGGCGAGGTGCGCGTCCTGGAACGCCCAGACCAGGAGGCCGTAGCTCGCCGCCAGCGAGAGCAGGTTCATCACCACGGCCTTGATCGGGACCAGCACCGAGCGGAAGCCGTGCAGCAGAACCAGCAGGTTCCACACCACCACCAGCCCGGCGGCGCGCCGGCCCCACTCGGAGAGGGTCTCGCGCACGTCGACCTGGTACGCGGTGGGTCCCCCCACCGAGACGCGCAGCTTCGAGTGGGGAAGCGCGCGGATCGCCTTCACGAGCTCCACGGCCCGCGGCGAGCGCCAGGATTCCCCGCATGGGACCGTGATGAGGGCGATCTCGCGGTCGACGGTGTGCGCGAGCGGGATCTCGACGTCGGGCTTCGCGGCGCGGGAGCGGATCTCGGCCTCGCTCATGCGCGCGGGGTCGAGCTGATTGAGCGGCGTCTGGACGTTGTCGCTCCCGGCGACGCGCCGCAGCTCGCGCAGGAACGCGTGCACGAAGTGGAGCTGCTGTGTCTGCAGCACGGGCGCGTCGGCCTCGACCAGGACCTGGATCGCCCAGGTTCCCGCCTGGTCGAAGACGGCCGGGTCCGCGAGCCGCTCCTCGACGCGCCGCACGGCCGCGTCGGCCGGGAAGATGCGCGCGTCGGGGAGCACGCTCTTGATCCGCGTCCCCGGGAGCGCGAGCGTGACGAGCAGGGCGATGCACGCGCCGGCGGTCGTCCACGGGTGGCGCAGCGAGATCTCCGAGATCGCGAGCCAGAGCGGGCTCGGGCCGGTCGCCGGCTTGCGGCGGCCGACCGGCCAGCGGTCGACGCGCGGGCCGAGCCACGCCAGCGCCGCCGGGAGGAGCACGAGAGCGCCGAAGGCAGCGCTCGCCACCGCGAGCACGCCCCCGAGCCCCACGCCGCGCAGCAGCGGCACCGGCACGACCACCAGCACCGCCACGCTCACGGCCACCGTGAGCGCCGACACCCAGACCGAGCGGCCGGCGGTGTCGAGCATCGTCGCCACGGCCTCCGGCGGGGCCGCACCGCCGGCGAGCTCTTCGCGGAAGCGCTGCACCACCAGCAGCGAGTAGTCGAGCGAGAGGCCGAGGCCGAGGAAGGTCCCGACCGTGAGCGCGAAGACCGAGACGTCCATGAACGCGGCGAGCAGACCGATCAACGCCGTCGTGGCGGCGAGGCTGAAGGCCCCGATCAGCACCGGCAGGAGCGCCGCCACGGCGCTGCGAAAGAAGACGAGGGTGAGCAGCCCGGCGAAGGGCAGGGCGAGGCGCTCGGCGCGCGCGATGTCGCGCGCGGCGATCTCCTGGCCGAGGAGCTCGGCGGCGACGAGCCCGCCGATCTCGAGCTCGGCGCCGATCTCGCGCAGCACGGGCTCGATCCGCGCGAGCGTCTCGATCGCCTGGGCGGCGGAGCCCGCGAGGTCGATGATCACGACGGTCTGCTCGCCGTCGAGCGAGACGAGCGACTCGAGGCCCGTGTTGTAGTAGGAGAGGGCGGTCGCCACGCCCTCGTCCTCGTGGAACGCCTCGAGCGCGTCGAGGACGCGCGTCGCGAATGCGGAGTCGCGCACGCTCTCGCCAGGCGTGTGCAGGATCGCGACCACGTCCGGCTGCCCGACGCCGAGGCGCTCGAAGAGGACCGACGCCACGCGGCTCGACTCGCTCTCGGGCGCCTCGAGGCCGGCCGAGCGCAGGCGCGAGGCGACCGACGCCGCGTAGACACCGGCGGCGAGCGAGACGAGGAGGAAGGCGAGGACGACCGGGCGGCTGCGGCGGACGAGCGGGCCCGCGAGGCGCCGGAAGGGAGAGGGGGAGCCCGAAGCTGCCGGCAGTTCGGGCGGCATCCGACTCCTCGTCCTTCCGGTGGAGCGGGCCGCGGCGCCCACGGCGGCCTCGCCCGAGCCGCTCCGGCCCTGGTGCATGCGAGGGGAAAGGGAAGCCTATCCGGGGCGGGGTCTCGCGTCCAGCGCGCTGCGCTGGCCGCCCGCCCTCCCTCCGCGCGGGCGAAACGCGCTCTCGCGGCCGCGTTCCGGCGGCCTCTCAGTCCTCCATCCACGGCGACGGCGTGCGCCGCCGCCAGCGGTAGAGGGCCACGATCGCGAGCATCGCGATCGTCCCGGGGACCCAGTGGGCGTCGATCCACAGGAGCACGGCCTCGATGTACTCGCGCACGGAGGCGGCGATGCCGAGCACGACGACGGCGCGCAGGGCCAGTCCGGGGGCGGCGAGGGCCGCGAAGGTCCGCGGACGCATGCCGGAGGCGCCCGCCAGCGCGGAGAGCGTGGGGCCGCTCGCGAAGAAGACGATGGCGTGCGAGGCGCGCCGGAAGAGACGCTCCAGCCAGCGCACGAAGCGGCCGAAGCGGACGGCGCGCGACTCGATCCACGTGATCCCGGCGGGCCCGAGCGCGCGCCCGAGGTGGAAGCTCGCGAGGTAGAAGAGCATGCGCCGCGCGACGACCACCGCGACGAACGCGAAGGGGTCGACGGTTGGAGCGGCGAGCAGCAGATGCCGCCCGATCGGGCTCATCGCGACGAGGAGCAGCGGATGGTGGTTCACGAGGTAGAGCGAGAAGGCGACGCCGGCGAGCGAGAACGTGGAGAGGGTCGCGAGCGTGGAGACGCACAGGCGGACGGTGCGCCGCCGCTCGGGGTCGAGCAGCCAGGCGCGATCGGCGTCGGGCCCACCGGGAGGAGCGGGAGCGGCGGGAAGGGGGGCGGCGCCGAGCTGCATGCCGCGAGAGACTAGCCCCGATCGGCGAGGAGGGCGGCGAAGGGGCTAGTGTCCCGGGGTGAACCTCGCACGGCTGCACGAGGCGATCGCCGCGGCGATCCCGGAGCGCGAATGCCTCGTGTTCCGCGATCGCCGCTACAGCTTTTCGCAGGTCGCGGAGCGCACGCGACGGCTGGCCGCCGTGCTGCGCCACCACGGCCTCGGCTGCCGCCGCGAGCGGGCGGGGCTCCACGGCTTCGAATCCGGCCAGGACCACGTCGCGCTGTATCTGTACAACGGCAACGAGTACCTCGAGGGGATGCTCGGCGCGTTCAAGGCCCGGGCGGCGCCCTTCAACGTGAACTACCGCTACGTCGAGGAGGAGCTCCGCTACCTCTTCGACGACGCGGACGCCCGGGCCGTGATCTACCACGCGGGCTTCGGCCCGAGGCTCGCGCGCGTGCGCGACCGGTTGCCGCGGGTCGCGCTCTGGCTCCAGGTGGAGGACGGCTCGGGCGAGCCGCTCCTCCCGGGCGCGCTCGACTACGAGGCGGCCCTCGCGGAGGCCGCGCCGCGCGAGCCCGAGGGCCTCTCGCCCGACGACCTCTACATCCTCTACACGGGCGGGACCACCGGCATGCCGAAGGGCGTCCTGTGGCGCCAGGAGGACATCTTCCACGCGGCGCTCTGCCCGCCCGGCGCGCGGGACCTCGCCGCCCTGGTCGAGCGGGCGCGCCAGGGCGGGGTGCGCGCGCTCCCCGCGCCGCCCTTCATGCACGGCGCGGCGCACTGGGCGGCCTTCAACATCTGGCACGTCGGCGGGACGGTCGTCGTGCAATCCGATCCGCGCCGGCTCGATCCCGCCGACATCTGGTCGACCGTGGAGCGCGAGCGGGTGAACGCGCTCACCATCGTCGGCGACGCCTTCGGGCGCCCGCTCCTCGACGAGCTCGGCCGGCGCGCCTACGACCTCGCCTCGCTGCGCCGCCTCACCACCGGTGGCGCGATCCTCTCCGCGACGCAGAAGCGCGAGTTCCTGGAGCGCATCCCGGGGCTGCGCATCCTCGACGCGCTCGGCTCCTCCGAGAGCGGCGCGCAGGCCGCGAATCTCTCGACGCGCGACGCGGACGCCACGACGGGAGACTTCGAGCCGGCCCCCGACAACAGCGTGCTGCGCGAGGACCTCTCGGGCGAGGTCGCGCCGGGCTCCGGCGAGCGGGGCTGGCTGGCGCGCCGCGGCCACGTGCCGCTCGGCTACCTCGGGGACCCGGAGAAGAGCGCGCGCACCTTCCTGACGGTCGGCGGCGTGCGCTACGCCGTGCCGGGCGACCGCGCGATCCTCGAGGCCGACGGCCGGCTCCGGCTGCTCGGCCGCGACTCCGTCACGATCAACACCGGCGGCGAGAAGGTCTTCGCCGAGGAGGTGGAGCACGCGCTGAAGCACCACCCGGCCGTCTACGACGCGGTCGTGGTCGGGACGCCGCACGAGCGCTTCGGGGAGCAGGTGACGGCGCTCGTGCGGGTGCGCGCGGGGGCCGCGGCGAGCGAGGCCGAGCTGCGCGGCGCCGCCGGCCTGCACGTCGCGGCCTTCAAGGTCCCGCGCCGGGTGCTCTTCGTCGACGAGATCGTGCGCTCGCCGAGCGGGAAGCCCGACTACCGCTGGGCCCGCGAGGCCGCGCTCGCGCGCTTGTCCTAGCGGAGGCCCGCACTCCGCTCGCTTGCGGCTCGCTGCGCGCGCGCTCCGCGCGCTTGCCCTAGCAGCCGGGGGCGCTGGGGTCCCCTCGGATCAAGACGGCGAGCCCGACGCGAGCTTCTTCCGGAAGGCGCGGATGCGCGCGGCGTTGGCGCCCATGTCGCCCTTGCCGTCGCGCGACTTCGAGCGCACGTCGACGGTCGACCCCTCGTCGCTCGGGCGCACGCGGACCACGACGTCGTCGACGAAGCGGAAGATCTCGGTCGTGTCGGTGGCCTCGATCACGCCCGCGGCGCCGTCCTCGCGCACGATCTCCCAGCCGAGCCCCTGCGCGGCGGAGAGCGAGGCCGCGAAGGCCGCGCCCGGCGGGCTCGCGACGCGGATCGGCGCGAGATCGGGGTAGGCCGCGCGCTGCGCCGTGGCAAACTCCTCGCCCGGATAGGTGCGGCCCGGGTTCGCGAAGGCCGGCGGGTCCGCCGGGTCGGTCGTGATGTCGTTGATCGCCGGAAGGTCGCGTGCGGGGCCGGCGGCCACGGCGACGCAGACGACGGGCACGAGACCGAGGAGGAGACCCGTGAGCGCGCTCGCGCGCCCCGGGCGTCCGGTCGCGGTGCGCGTCTTCACGAGGCCGACCACGCCGAGCACGAGCGCGACGAGTCCGGCGAGCAGGCCGATCAGGAGGGTGCGGAAGCCGACGAAGGCGGAGGCCAGCCCGAGCTGGACGGACAAGGGGCCGAGCGCGAAGAGCACGACCCCCAGGATCCCGGCGAGGCGGGCGGCGTCTGCGACGCGCGAGGGTCTTTCCACGGCTCCTCCTTCCCGCGGCGCAGCATATCATGCGGCAGTGAAGAGGCGGCGAGTGCGTGTGGTAGACTGCGGCCCCTTCCCGCCGTGGTGCGAAGGCCCCGACCGTTCCGGGCGGTCGCGTGCCGGGAAGCGGCCGAGGAGCGGTCGCATGCGTGGTGATCCATGGAGGGCGTGCGACGCGAGGCGCGCGGGGCCGTGGCCCTGCTCACGCTCGACCGTGCGAAGACGCACAACGCGCTCGACACGGGGATGCTCGAGGCCCTCGCCGCGCACTGCGCGGAGCTCGCGGGCGACTCTCAGCTGCGCGCCGTCGTGCTGACCGGCGCGGGGCGGGCCTTCGCCGCCGGCGCCGACGTGGCGGAGATGCGCCGGCACGACCCCCGGGAGGCGGAGCGCTTCAGCCGGCTCGGGCACGCGACGCTCGCGGCGCTCGAGGCGCTCCCGGTCCCGGTGATCGCGGCGGTGGACGGCTACGCCCTCGGCGGGGGCTGCGAGCTCGCGCTCGCCTGCGACTGGATCTACGCCTCGGCGCGCGCGCGCTTCGGCCAGCCGGAGGTGGGCCTCGGGCTCATCCCCGGCTTCGGCGGCACCACGCGGCTCGTGCGGCGCGTCGGCGGCGCGTGGGCGAAGGAGCTCGTGCTCGGCGGCGAGCCGATCGACGCCGAGACGGCGCTGCGCATCGGCCTCGCGAACCGCGTCTTCCCTCCCGACGAGCTCGTGCCCGCCGCGATCGCCGCCGGCGAGAGGATCGCGGCCCGCGGGCCGCTCGCCGTCGCGCTCGCGAAGCGCGTGATCCAGGAGGGCCAGGACGCCGACCTGCGCACCGCCCACGCGCTCGAGCAGACGGCCTTCGGCCTGGTCGCGGCGAGCCGCGACCGCGCCGAGGGGATGGACGCCTTCCTCGAGAAGCGCGACCCGCGCTTCGAGGGGCGCTGACCCCCACCCGATTCCGATCCGACGCCGCGCTCACGGCTCGGGCGGGTCCACCGCGTAGCCGAGGGCGCGCAGGCGCTCGAGCTCCTCCGGGTCCGGCGCAGCGGCCGGTCGCGCCGCGGGCGCGCAGCGGCGCAGCGTCGCGTCGTACGCGTCGAGGTCGGACGCGAGGCGCGCCGCGAGCGCGGGCTCCTCGCGGGAGAGGTCGCGGCCCTCCGCCGGGTCCCGCGCGAGATCGTAGAGCGCGTGGCGGCCGTCGGAGCTCCACACGTACTTGTGCGGCTCGTCCGTCCACGCCCGCAGCCGGCGCTGGTAGGGGGACGGGTCGAAGGCGGGATGCGCCGCCCGCACCTGGTCGATGCCGACGCTCGAGGCCGCAGGTTCCTCGGCGAGGCGCGCGCGCCGCGCGAGGGGCGCGAGGAGGCTTCGCGCGCGGGTGCCCGGGGGCGGCTCGATCCCGGCGAGCTCGAGGAGGGTCGCGAAGACGTCGAAGTTGGCGACGGGGCGTGGGTCGCGCCCGGATGCGAGGCCGTCCGCGGCGCGCACGACGAGCGGAACGCGCAGGAGCTCCTCGTGGAGTGCGTACTGGTGATCGAGCATGTGATGCTCGCCGAGGAGCTCGCCGTGGTCTGAGGTCAGCACCACGACGGCGCGCGCGAGCAGCCCTCGCGCCTCGAGCGCGTCGAGGAGCGAGCCGGTGAGCTCGTCGAGCTCGGCGAGCGCCGCGTCGTAGGTGGCGCGCGTGAGCTCGATCTCGCGCTCGTCGTAGTCGCGCAGGCCGAAGGTGTACTCCCAGGTCGGGAGCCACGAGCGGTCGACGCGGTAGCTGGCGTCGACCTCCTCGGGCGGGAGCATGAGCTCGCGGTAGCGCCGGGGCGGGATCGTCGGGCGGTGCGCCTCCATGTAGTTCACGAACACGAACCACGGCCGCGCGGGGTCCGCGCGCGCGAGCCAGTCGAGGACGGCCTGCTCCGCGAGCTCGCCCGCGGCCTTGATGTTCCAGGCCGAGGGCGGGGCCTCGCCGCGGTCGACGGCGGCGAGCCGCTCGCGCAGCTCGCTGCTCCGGTCGTCGGGCGGGAGCTTCGCGAGCACGATGCGGCGCGCCGCCTCGGCGCGCCCGGGGCTCCAGGGGTGCTCTACCGCGTCGAAGCCCTGTGCGAGGTTCGAGGGGCCGGCGGCGACGTGCGGGTTCTCCGAGTAGAGGAAGGTCTGGTAGCCGGCGCCGCGCAGGAGCTCGGCGAGCGTCGTGAAGCGATCGTCGAGGCGCGGGCTCTCGTTGTGCGTGCAGTGCTCGCCCGGGAGGAGCCCGGTGAAGATCGACGCGTGCGAGGGCAGGGTGTAGCCCGCCACGCTCGTCGCGTTCTCGAAGACGCGCGCGCCGCGTGCCCAGGCGTCGAGGCGCGGCGTGGTCGGGCGCTCGTGCCCGTAGAGCGACATGCGGTCGGCCCGCGCGGCGTCCCAGACGATGACGAGGAGATCCGGGGCGCTCGGCGCGGGCGGCGGCGCTTCGCTCTCGCGGCCGCAGCCGGCGAGTGCGAGCCCGGCGGCCGCCAGCGCGGCGGCGCCGCGGCGCGCCCGGCGCGGGCGCAGGGCGACGAGCGCGGGGCCGGCGAGGACGAGCAGCAGCGGCTCGAGCGGCAGGCGGAAGCGCGTCAGGCCGAACGAGAGGGCGGTGATGCCCGAGTAGAAGAGGACGAGCAGCGCCACGAGCCAGGTGAGCGGGCTCCGCCGCTCGAGCCAGGCGCCGGCGAGCGCGAGAGCCGCCGCCGCCAGGTAGGCGAGAATCGCCGACCAGGCGAGGAGCGAGGCCACGAGCAGTGGCACGCGTCCGTAGGCCCCGACGTGGAGGTGGCGCACCAGGAAGGAGGTCGGGTTCCACAGGTCGACGAGGCGCGGGACGATGCGCCGCGCGAAGGTCTCCGGGTGCGCGCGGATCTCGGCCCACGCGGCGCCCTGCGCATAGCGGACGACCTCGAGGTCGCTCGGATCCTCCGTCCCGAGCGCGCGCTTCGCGTCGGCGATGAGCACCCAGGCGTAGCGATTCCCGACGGGCGAGAGCGGGATGCACTCGAAGGGCCAGGGGTAGTGGGGAACGTCGGGGGAGCAGCGGTCCTCGAGCGCTCCGGGCCCGTTCCCGCGCCAGAGGTTGTAGGGCGCGTTCGTCTCGATCAGCACGAAGCCGCCGTGGAGGAGCGTGTTGCGAACGGTCCAGGGCAGGATCACGAGCAGCGCGACCGCCGGGACGACCGCCGCCGCGAGCGCGGCGTGGCGCTGCCGGCGGTGCACGACGAGGAGCCACACCGAGAGGAGCGGCAGGAAGTAGACCAGCGCCGCGCGCGTGAGCGCGGCGAGGCCGAGAAGGACGCCCGCGAGGGCGGCCGCGCTCGGGCGCGGCGGGCCGTCCTGCCGCGAGAGCGCGACGAGCCCCGCCAGGAGCAGGAAGACGAAGAGCGTCTCCGACCAGAGATAGTGGGTGAACGCGACGAGGTTCGGGTAGAGCGCCGCGAGCCAGGCCGCCGCGAGCCCCGCGCGCTCTCCGAACCAGGCGCGGCCGAGCGCGAGCACGAGGAGCACGGAGAGCGAGCCCAGCAGGACCTGCGCGAGCTTCACGGCGAGCAGGCTCCGGCCCGAGACCGCCAGCAGCGCCGCCACGAAGACGGTGTAGCCCGGGGGCTGCCACGCGCCCGGGTACTGCGGCAGGTCCACGGGCTTCGAGGCGTCGTGGCGCACCCACGACTGGTAGGAGCCGAGGAAGCCCTGGCCCTCGAGCAGCGCCTGCGCGCGCAGCGCGTAGGTCTGCTCGTCGAGCACGAGCTCGGCGTCGCGCGCCGCCCAGAGGGCCAGCAAGCGGATCGCGAGCGCAACCGCGAAGACGGCGAGGGCGGGCCGCTGTCGCCAGCCACCGGCCCCTACACTCCCTACTCTTCGACACGCACGGTGGGCGGCGGCGAGCACGTCGCCTCAGAAAGTACCACGGAACCGGCTATGCTCCGGGGCCCGCCAACCTGGACGAGGAGCTCCGATGGACGAGGAGAAGCTCAAGAAGCTCGTGGAGGCGCTGCGCTTCGTGAGCGAGGCCGGTCGCGACATGTCGATCGACGAGATCGCCACGCTCCAGCCGGGCCTCGGGCGCATCATGCCCGAGATCGGCGCGCGCACCTGGAAGCTCTACTACGCGGCCAAGGCCCGCAACTGGCCGAACGCGACCTATCAGTGGAAGGAGGCGAAGAAGCTCTTCGAGCTCGGCGCCTACACGCGGCCCAAGCACGAGGCCGCGCTCGAGGAGTACCTGCGCGACGACTGGGCGCCGCTCGAGAAGGCGATCCAGGCGCAGGATTGGGACGCCTTCCAGCAGGCCTTCGACCGCGCCATCGACTCCGCGAACGCCTGGCACGAGAAGAAGGAGAAGCCCTACATCCGCTGGAAGCTCCCCGACCATCCGCCGCCGGACCTCGACCTGACTCCGCGGCGCTGACGGGCTCCCGCCGGGCAAGGCAGCGAAGCGGCCGCGCAGCGAGGCGCAGCCGAGCGGAGTTCACTCAGGCCGGGTAGCCGTTCACGTACGGAAGGCGGCGTGCGGTCGCTTCGATGGCGTCTCCCGCCTCGAGCAGGACCGCGGTCGCGTTCCAGGTGCCCGCGAGGAGCTGCCGGCGCGCGCCTTCGGGGATCTCGCAGGCCATGCTGCCGGCGCGCGAGCTGATCGTGCGCGCGCGCAGGTCGAGCACGAGCTCCTGGGCGGGGTCGAGGTCGATCGAGTCCATGAGCTTCGCGAGCGCGGCCGGGGGCAGGGTCGCGCAGGGGAGGCCGAGCGCCGTGCAGTTGCCGGCGAAGATCTCGGCGAAGGACCCGCCGACGAAGGCGCGGAAGCCGCGGCGCAGGAGCGCCTGCGGCGCGTGCTCGCGCGAGGACCCGCAGCCGAAGTTCTGGCCCACGACGAGGATCGCGGCGCCGGCGAAGCGCCGGTCGTCGAGGGGATGGTCGCCCTTGGCCTGCGCGCGGTCGTCCTCGAAGGCGTGCTCGCCCAGGCCATCGAAGGTCACGCAGCGCAGGAAGCGCGCCGGGATGATCCGGTCGGTATCGATGTCGCTCCCGCGCAGCACGCAGCCGCGGCCCGCGATCCGTTCGACGCCGGCGGATGCAGAGGTCACTAGAGGATCTCCCGCACGTCGGCGACCGCGCCGCGCAGCGCGGCCGCCGCGACCATGGCCGGCGACATCAGCAGCGTGCGACCGGTCGGCGAGCCCTGGCGGCCCTTGAAGTTGCGGTTGCTCGAGGAGGCGCAGATCTGCCGCCCGACGAGCTTGTCGGGGTTCATCGCGAGGCACATCGAGCAGCCGGCCTTGCGCCACTCGAAGCCCGCGGCGCGGAAGAGCTCGGGGAGGCCCTCCGCCTCGGCCTGCTTCGCCACCGCCTGCGAGCCGGGCACGACGAGCGCCTTCACGTGGCCCGCGACGCGGCCGCTGCGGGCCACGCGGGCTGCCTCGCGCAGGTCCGAGATGCGGCCGTTCGTGCAGGAGCCGATGAAGGCCACGTCGATGCGCGTCCCCGCGATCGGCTCCCCCGGGCGCAGCCCCATGAACTCGAAGGCCTCGGCGACGGAGGCGCGCTCGGCCGCCGGCACCTCGGTGAGGCGCGGGAGCCGCTCGTCCACGGCCACGTTCTGCCCCGGGTTGATGCCCCAGGTGACCGCGGGCGCGAGGGCGGAGCCGTCGATCTCGACGCGGTCGGCGTAGTCGGCGTCCGGGTCGCTCGCGGCCGCGCGCCACTGCGCGAGGGCGCGCTCGAAGGCCGCAGCACGCGGTGAGAATTCGCGGCCGCGCAGGTAGTCGAAAGTCGCCTCGTCGGGATTCACGTAGCCGCAGCGCGCCCCCCCCTCGATCGACATGTTGCAGACGGTGAGGCGCTCCTCCAGCGTCATCGCGTCAACGACCGGCCCCGCGTACTCGTAGGCGTAGCCGACGCCGCCCTTCACGCCGAGGCGGCGGATGATGGCGAGGATCGCGTCCTTCGCGTAGATGCCGGGGCGGAGCTTCCCCGTCACCTCGATGCGCCGCACCTTCGGGCGCGCGAGCGCGAGGCACTGGGTCGCGAGGACGTCCGCGACCTGGCTCGTGCCGATGCCGAAGGCCACCGCGCCGAAGGCGCCGTGCGTCGAGGTGTGCGAGTCGCCGCAGGCGATCGTCGTGCCCGGCTGCGTGAGCCCGAGCTCGGGGCCGATCACGTGGACGATGCCCTGCCTGCCGCTCCCGGGGTCGAAGAGGCGGATCCCGTGCCGGGCGCAGCTGCGCTCGAGGGCGACCAGCATCTCCTCGGCGAGCTCGTCGGCGAGGGGCCGCTGCTGCGACTCCGTCGGGATGATGTGATCCACCGTCGCGAAGGTGAGCGAGGGGAAGCGCACCGGGAGCTTTGCCTCGCGCAGCATCGCGAAGGCCTGCGGGCTCGTGACCTCGTGGATCAGGTGCAGGCCGATGAAGAGCTGCGTCTGCCCGCTCGGGAGCTCGCGCACGCTATGCGCGTCCCAGACCTTGTCCAGGAGGCTCCTGCCGCGTCCGCTCCGGCCGCGCTCCGCCATGCGACGCAGGATAGCCCGGCCCGCAAGGCCTCCCCATGGCGTATGCTCGGGGAATGGAGCTCCTGCACACGGCCCACATTCCCGCCGGCGAGGGACCCTTCCCGACGATCCTGGCGCTCCACGGCTGGGGCGCGAGCGCGCACGATCTGCTCGGCCTCGCGCCCGTGCTGCACGAAGGCCAGGCGCTCGTGCTCTGCCCGCAGGGGCCCGTCGCATTCCAGGTCGCGCCCGGGACGCTCGGCTACGGCTGGTTCCCGATCAGCACGGAGCGCCCGCCGGACCCGGCGGCCTTCGCGAAGGGCGCCGCCGCGCTGCGCGCCTTCCTCGACGCCGCGCTCGGCTTCTATCCGGTGGACCGCCGCAAGCTCGTGCTCCTCGGCTTCAGCCAGGGCGGCGTCCTGGCCTACGAGCTGGCGCTCCGCGAGCCCGAGCGCTTCGCCGGGCTCGTCGCGCTCTCGTCGTGGCTCCCCGACGCGCTCGCCGACTCGCTGACGCGCCAGCCCGCGCACGCGCAGCTCCCGGCGCTCGTGGTCCACGGCACGCGCGACCCGATGATCCCGGTCGACCGCGCCCGCCCCTCGCGCGACCGGCTGCTCGCGCTCGGCGTGCCCACCACCTACCGCGAGTACGAGATGGAGCACGAGATCCGCCCCGAGGCGCTGCGCGGTCTCGTCGAGTGGCTCGACGACCGCGTGCTACGGCCGGTGCGGATCGTCGGGTAGAATCCCGCCCGCGTCGGGGTGTAGCTCAGCGGCCAGAGCCTGATCTTTGGGAGGTCAGCGTCGTGGGTTCGAATCCCACCACCCCGACCCCGACCTTGACATCGGCCCTCTCGCGGGGCCATTAGATGGGGGATGCGCTGCCGGCTCGCCGCGCTCCTCCTCGTCGCGTCCCTCGCGCCGCTGCGCGCCGCCGCGATCGACGTGCAGGAGGTCGAGCAGGGTGCCCCGGGGGCCGAGGGAGAAGACGGCGAGTCGGTGACGGCGGCAGCGGTCGGCGTCGCCCCCGGCGACGAGCCGGCGCACGTTACGGCGACGGCCCGGGGTGGCTCGGGTGGTCCCGCGGGGCCCGCGACGGCCGCGGGGGACGGGGGGCGTCCCTGCCTCCGCGTCTCGTCGTCGTGAACGGCGGGGCGTTCGCGGGGCGGGGCGGCGGGTTCCCCATCGGGCTCCGGCTCCTGGACACCGGCGGGATCGGAGGCGGTGCCACGAGCCTCTCCCTCGGCCGCGCGCGGCGCGATGCCCCGGTTTCATCGACGGCGGTCGTTCCCCTGAGCTCCCGCAGCAGGCTCGTGTCCGGCGGCCCTGGCGCGAAGGCCGAACGCGGCCATGGCGAGCAGGCAGCCCGCGAGCAGCGCGTGGGCCGGGGGCGAGAGGGCCGGGACGGAGCTCGGGCGCGCATGCCGCTCGAGGAAGCCCCAGACCTCGACGGCGTATTCGATGTCGTGGTTCTGCGGGCCGAGCAGAGCCACGAGCGACGGAGAGATCGGGTGCTCGACGCTCGGCAGGTTGTGCCCGCCGCCGTTCACCGTGTAGAAGGCCACCTCCGTCCCCGCGGCGCCGCCGGCGAAGAGGTCGAGCCCCACCGCGCCTCCGTCGAGCGGATCGAGGTCGGGGAAGTCCACGTGGGTGGGCGCATCGCTCGTGGCGAGGAAGGCGCGGAAGAAGTCGCGGGTCGCGAAGGTCGAGAGCACGAGGCCGCGGTTGCCGGCGACCTGGCCACCACCAAAGGGCATGTAGGTCAGGTCGGCGGTGCCGTTCATCACGAGCACCGAGACGGGTCCGCCGGGCACCGGCGGACATTCGCTGTTGGCGGGCAGGTTCGCGATGATCGCCGCCACCGCGGCCATCCGGTCCGAGAGCTCGAAAGCCAGCCGATACGACATCATGCCGCCGTTCGAGGCCCCTGCGGCGTAGACGCGCGCGGCGTCGATGCTGAAGCTCGCGGCGGCCCAGTCGATGAGCGCCGACAGGAACCCCACATCGTCTGCGCTCGTGGCGGCGGCGCCCGCGTCGCTGCGGCAGTCGTTCCAGTGGAACTGCCCGCTCGGACCCGACTGGCCCGTCGTGGCCGAGGTGCCGTTCGGCATGACCAGCAGGAACCCGTGCGCATCCGCGAGCTCGCGGAACTCCGAGGGGGCGCCGCTGGCGAAAGCATCGTTGCTCTGGGTTCCCCCGTGGAGCAGCAGCACGAGGGGGAGCGCCCCGGCGGGGAGCGGGTCGGGGACGAAATAGTCGAAGTAGCGGACGAGCCCGGCGTGCTCGAGCGTCGCGCTCTCGACGAGCGTTCCGGCTCCGGCCGGCGCCGCCCGCCGCGATCGCGACCAGGGCCAGCTCGGCGAGCGCGCGGCGGACGGCGGTGGACAGCGTGCGACCTCGTGCGGGGCGTCCCTCACGATCTCAGAACCGCATGGGGGACGTCAACCGCGGTCGGTGCGACGAGATCCTCGACGGAGTCGGGATCGACGAGGCGAGGATCGTTCACGAGCTCACGACACGAGCACGTCCCCCGAGCGATAGCGCGCGAGCGGCGCGCGGCCGGCGCGCAGGCCCAGCTCGAAGCGGAGCCTGCCCGGCGCCTGGCCGCGACAGCGGACGATCTTCGCGTGCTCGCCGCGCTGGTGATGCCAGACGCACAGCGTCGTGCGGTTCGAGAAATCGTCCGAGCCGCCGTGGGAGCGGTAGTCGAGATGGTGGTCGTGCAGGTTCCCGTACGAGGTGCAGCCCGGGAAGGTGCAGCGCCAGCCGTCGCGCTCGAAGACGCGGTGTTCGCGCTGGAGCTCCGCGTTCGCGAGCCGCCAGGTCTCGAACGCATGCTCGAGGATCGCATCGAGCGCCTCGCTCTCGCTGGCCGTGCGGCCGTTCTTGCGCTCGATGCGGCGCTGCACCGTGGCGAGCGCCCCTCGGAAGACGCGCGCCACGTCGCGCGGGGCCGTGAAGAAGAAGGCCATGGTCTTGGGAAAAGGCGTGGGCTGCGCACCCGTTTGGGAGTCCTGGGCCGGCGCGCCGGCAACGCGGGAGACGCCCGCCGCTGCCTCGCCGTCCGCCGCTTCGTCGCACCCGTCCTCCCAGGTGCCCCGGGGAGGGTCGAGCGGGGGCGGCGCGAGCTCGCCCACCGCAAGCGCCCGCGCGACCTCGTCGCCGAGGCGCCGGACGCTGACCCGCTCGGCATGCGCCACCCAGGCCGCGCGCCACGCCTCGGCATCCTCGCGCTTGACCAGGGGAACGAGCTGCTGCGCCTGCGCCCAGGAGAGGCGGCCCGCGCGGTAGGCCTCGCGCAGGGGCGGGGCAATCTGGCAGGCGCGCTCGAGGCGCACGAGTGCGTCGGCCTTGCTCGGAGACATTCCGAGCCACTCGCGCGCGAACTCGCCGAGGCTCGAGCAGCCCGTGGACTGGTAGAGCCGCCCGCGAGCCACCGCCAGGAGCCACGGGCCCATCTGTGCGTTCCGCTGCTGCTCGGCGTCGAGGGCGCGGCGGAGCCGTGCATCGAGCTCGAAGGCGTCCGCGTCATCGAGCCCCTCGAGGAGCGAGGCCAGCCACGGATCGTGGCTCGCGCACCCGTTGGAGGCCCCGGCCTCGCCCGCCGCCGCTCCCCCCGCGCCCGCCGCAATGCCTTCGGTCCGGGAACCGTGGGCCGCGCACCCGTTTGGGGATTCCAGCGGCGAGCCCGCGCCGAGGGCCCCGGGGGCGATCGACCCGAGAGATCCTTCCGCCTCCCGCGAGCGGTCGCCGCGCACGCCCGGCCCAACCTCGTCCGCGGGGTCGGCCGAGCCCGCCCGATCCATCGCCTGCTCGGCCTCGATGCGCTCCAGCGCCGCCTCGTCGTAGGGAATCGCCGAGAGCGCCTCCGCGGCGAGCCGCTCCGCCACCATCCAGGCCGGCACCGGGTGGCCCTCCAGGCGCGAGGCCAGGAAGCGTGCCCGGTGCCACTTCGCGCGCACCGCGGGCGTGCAGTGCACGAAGACCGTCTCCTTCTCTCCCCCCTCGTTCTCGCCCTCTTCGTCCGTCTCGGGCCGCAGGAGATCGCGCGCCCGTGCGTCCACGGCGCGCACCTCGCGCGAGAGCTCGCGCGCCGGGATCGCCGCAGCGTGCGCGATCCAGCGCTCGACGTCCTCCGGGGTCGCCACACGCGCGAGCAGGCGTGCCTTCGTCCAGGTAATCCGACCCGAGACGAAGGCGCGCTCGACCGCAGGGAGCTCCCCGAAGGCCCGGTCCATGTGGGCGAGTGCCTCGAGCTGGCGGCCCGAGATCCCGAGGCGCTCGACGGCGTAGTCGTGCCGGCGAGCCCAGCCGATCCGCTCCCAGCCGCGGAGCGCCTGCAGGCGACCCGCCAGCTTGGCCAGCGTCCGCCGCACCGGCGCCGCGGCGCGCGCCAGCGCCACGAGCTCGGTCTCGAGGTCGGGCGGCTCGAGATCGACGCCGGCCGGCGCGCCAGCCACGACGCTCGCCGCGAGGCGGCGAAGCCCGTGAGCAGGTCGAGAGAATCGCGGCTCGGACGCGCGAACCACGGACGCAGCAGACGCCATCGGCGCCACCGATTCGGGACCCCGACTGGGGCAGTCGGTCGAGAGTAAGCGAAACAAGAGCGAAAGTCAAGTGGTCCCGTCGGCTGCGCGGGATTCCGCACCGGCGCGTAAGGGCTGCGGGACGGGTCGTTCCAGGTCCGACCCCTACGGCCGCCAAAACCCGCCTCCGCGTCGCCTTCGTTCCTCTGGGTGCCGCGCCTGCGCCACACGTCTTCCGCGCTCGCCGATGCGCGTTGATTACACCCGAGAGTGACACCCGAGCGGCGGTTCATAAAAATCGGGGCTGGAGCTGCGCGAGAGTGTAGACTGGAGCCCGGCCCCCCAGAGCCAGGGCAGACACCGAGCCTCGGTCGTCTTCAAGCCCTCGCTCGCTGCTACCGGGAATGGGGGGCTTTCCATGGACCTGGGATCGATTCGTACACACGCGGCGGTCAGCGTCGCGTCACTGTGCCTGGCGGTCGCGGCTGGGGCAGTACCGATAACCGTCGCCGGGTTCACCTTCTCAGCGGGCGAGGGAGCGTTCGCTGACGATGCGGTGGTCGTCTCCGGGACGGTCACCAGTGCCACGGATGAACAAGTTCGCGCCACCTTGGTGGGCAGCAGCCTTGGCGACAGCATCCGGGTGATCACGCCCGACATCGCCGTAATCGAGCTCGTATTCTCGGATAACGCGGTCGTGAACGGCCCTGGCACGGACCTCGTCATCTTCGAGCTTTCGGGTAGTGCCCAGCCCGTCGGCTTCGCCGACGCGCGAGAGAAGTTCGAGTTCAGTGTCCTCGATGGATCCGGCTTCTCGCCCTTCGTCGAGGTGGTGCCCGTCAACACGGGATTCCTGGCCCCGCACGACTCCACGCTGTCGGCGTACGTGGTACAGGTCGATCTCGCGAGCTTCGCCTTCTCGGACGGCCAAAGCGCCCAACGCGTCCGGATTCGCCTGGTGGACAACCTGGCAACTCGGTCTGCGGACCCCACGGCGCTCGGAGCGGTCCACTCTACCCCCGTCCCCGAGCCTGCTTCCGGGCTGCTCATGGCCCTCGGCCTCTTGTGTCTGAGCGCAGCACGGCTCGGTGAAGGCGAGTGAGGCGTGCATTCCGGTCCGCTTCGCCTCGCGCGGTTCCACGAACGAACATATCTCATCGAGGATATTCGCGGCCGTCACGGACGGAGGACACACCAACGAGTGTTACACCTACGCCTTGATGTCGACGGCCGCAACCGTGCCGAGGACGGGCGTAGACGATGCCTAGGCCACCTTCTTCGACCAGGACATGCACCAGCCCTTCTCGTCGACGAGGCCTTGCACGAAGAGCAGGCACTTGCCGCGCCCGCCCGCAGTCGCGGTGTAGAACTGGCAGTTCGCGCAGTTCTGGTCCGGCTTGTCCGACTTGACTGTGTACTGGAGGGCCTGCACCGTCGCGGCCACCGCCGGGACCTCGGTGACGAGCTTCTCCTCCTCGGCCCAGGCGGCGGGCGCGCGCAGCACGACGCCGGCCAACGGGATCAGCGCGCCGGCGGAGAGGCCGCTGCGGAGGAAGTCGCGTCGGGTGAAGGCGTCTTGCTTGCGCTCGCTCATGGTGGGGAAGCTCTCCTTCGTGGGATGCTCGGATCCTCTCGCCCGGCGGCCGCATCGGCGGGGCTGTGGGAATTGACGCAGCAGGATAGCGCCTATTCAGCGTCGCCAAAGGGGATCCGGCCCGAGACGCCGTCTCGTCGACAGGGGGGCCGGATTCCTGCGGGAATCGGCAGAGCTGCGACCGGAGGTGCCGGCGCGTGTGCCCCGGAGGTTCCCGTCGCACGCCGCGGGCTGTAAGCTTGCCGGTGGACCCGCGCCCCCCGAGCCTCCGCCGGAGAGACGCAATGAGCGAGCCGAGCGCCGAGCTGCGCGAACGCATCGAGAACACGCTCCGCTTCCTGGCGGTGGACGCGGTGGAGCGGGCCGGCTGCGGTCACCCCGGCGCGCCGATGGGCCTGGCCCGCCCGGCCTTCGAGCTCTGGGATCGCCACCTGCGCTTCGACCCGGGCGACCCGGGCTGGGCGCTGCGCGACCGCTTCGTGCTCTCGAACGGGCACGCGTCGATGCTCCTGTACTCGCTCCTGCACCTCTTCGGCTACGACCTCCCGCTCGACGAGATCGTTCGCTTCCGCCAGCTCGGCTCGCGCACGCCCGGTCACCCCGAGCACGGCGACACCCCGGGCGTCGAGGTGACGACGGGCCCGCTCGGCCAGGGCTTCGCGCACGGGGTGGGCATGGCGCTCGCGGCGCGCCTGGCGCGCTCGCGCTTCGGCGTGGCCGGCGAGGGACCGGGGCACCACCTCGTCTACGGCATCGTGAGCGATGGCGACCTGATGGAGGGCATCTCCGCCGAGGCCGGCTCGCTCGCCGGGCACCTCGGGCTCGGGAACCTCGTCTACCTCTACGACGACAACCTCGTCACGATCGACGGCCCGACCTCGCTCGCTTTCAGCGAGGACGTGGCCCGCCGCTTCGAGGCGCAGCGCTGGCACGTGCAGGCGCTGGACGCGGCGGACGTGCTCGGCCTGCGCCGCGCGCTCGAGGCCGCGCGCGCTGAGTCGGAGCGCCCGTCGCTCGTGATCGTGCGCACCACGATCGGCTACGGGAGCCCGAACCGCGCCGGCACCTCGAAGGCGCACGGCGAGAAGCTCGGCGCCGACGAGGTCCGCCTCACCAAGCAGGCGCTCGGCTGGCCGCTCGAGCCCGAGTTCTGGATCCCGGACGACGTGCGCGCGTACTTCGCGATTCGGCGCGAGGATCTGCGCGCGCGGCGCGCGGAGGCGGACGCGAAGCTCGCGCGCTGGCGCGCGGCCCACCCCGAGCGGGCGGAGGCCTGGGACGCGGCGCGCGAGAAGCGCCTCCCCGAGGACCTCGAGGCGCGCCTTTGCGACGGGCTCGAGGGCAAGAGCGAGCCGACGCGCAAGCATGGGGCCGTGGCGCTCGAGCGGCTCGCCGAGGCGGCGCCGTATTTCGTGGGCGGCTCCGCGGACCTCGCCGGCTCGGCCGCGCCTCCGCTGCTCAAGGGGCGCGGGCACGTCGGACCGGCCGCCGGCGCCGGCGCCGACCCCTTCGCGGGCGCGAACCTCCACTTCGGCGTGCGCGAGCACGCGATGGCGGGGATCACGAACGGGATCGCCCTCGACGGGACCTTCCGGCCCTACTGCGGCACCTTCCTCATCTTCAGCGACTACATGCGGCCGTCGCTGAGGCTGGCGGCGTTGATGCGGCTGCCCTCGATCTTCGTCTTCACCCACGATTCGATCTTCCTCGGCGAGGACGGCCCGACCCACCAGCCGATCGAGCACCTCGACAGCCTCCGAGCGATCCCGGGGATCCGGCTCTTCCGCCCGGCCGACGGCATCGAGACGGCGCTCGCGTGGGCGTGGGTCGCGCGCCAGCGGCGCGGGCCGAGCCTCTTCGCGTTCTCGCGCCAGAGCGTGCGCGCGCTCGAGCGCCGCGCGCCCTTCCGGCCCGAGGACGTGGCGAAGGGTGCCTATGCGGTGCAGGACCCCGGGGCGGCCACCCGCCTCGTTCTCGTCGCGACGGGCTCCGAGGTGGCGCTCGCCTGCGAGACGGCGGGGAAGCTCGGTGCCGAGGGGATCCCGGCGCGCGTCGTGTCGATGCCCTGCGTCGAGCTCTTCCTGGAGCAGACGCCCGAGTACCGGCGCTCGCTCGTCCCGAGCGACGGAACCCCCGTGGTGGCGGTCGAGGCGGGGCGCGCCGAGAGCCTGCGCCGCTTCGTCGGTTCGCGCGGTCTCCTCTACGGGATCGACCGCTTCGGCGCCTCGGCGCCGGTCGCCGACCTCGCGCGCTTCTTCGGCTTCACGCCGGATCAGCTCGCCGCGCGCGTGCTCGATCACCTGCGCGCGCTCGAGGCGGCGGAGTCGCCCCGGGGCGACGCGTGAGCGGGGTCGCGGCGGTCGGCTGGAGCGCCGCCGCGCTCCTCGTCGCGCTCTGGCTCGTGGTTTCCTTCATGGATCCGGGCCGCCGGCGCGAGATCGTCGAGTGGGCCGCTGCCACGAGCATGTACGTGGCGCTCCTCATGCTCTTCACCAACCTCGTCCTGCGCGCGCGCGCCTCCGACAGCACGCTCGGCCTCGTCGCCTTCGGCTTCCTGTGGGTCGTCTTCGCCGGGGGCTGCCTCGTCTCTACCGTCAACACGCTGCGCTCGCTCCGCGGCGCCGCGAAGGAGCAGGCCAGCGCGACCCACTAGCCCCGGGCTAGGGACCCCGGCCCCGCGGCGGCGAAGGAGGGGGAGATGGATTTCGAGACGCTGGAGGTCGGCGTCGATGGCAGCGTCGGGCGGCTCGGCCTGAATCGCCCGGAGAAGCTCAATCCGCTGGGAGCGACCACGCTGCGCGAGCTCGCCGCGGCGGCGCGCTGGTTCGACACCCAGGACGGGGTCAAGGTGGTCATCGTGCGCGGCGCGGGACGCGCGTTCTCCGCGGGAGCGGACCTGACGACCTTCTCCGGCGCCCCGCAGGGCTCGCCCCGGGACGCCGCCGACCTCGGCCGCGAGATGGCGGACGCGCTCGAGAACATGCGCGCGCTCACGATCGCCGCCCTCCACGGATGGTGCGTCGGCGGCGGCCTGGTGCTGGCCGCCGCCTGTGACCTTCGCGTGGCCGCGCAGGATGCCCGCTTCTCGATCCCGGAGGTCGATCTCGGCATTCCCCTGGCGTGGGGCGGTATTCCGAGGCTGGTGCGGGAGATCGGGCCGGCCCTCACCAAGGAGCTGGTCCTGACCTGCCGCCCCTTCGACGCGGCGGAGGCCCGGGCTGCCGGCTTCCTCAACCGGGTCGTGCCCGCTGCGGCGCTCGACGACGAGGTGGAGGCGCTCGCGCGCGCGCTCGCCGCGAAGGCCGCGTACCCGCTGCGGGCCACCAAGCGGCACGTGAATGCGGTGACCGCTCAGATGGTCGGCACCGCGCGCAGCTGGTCGGACGCCGACGGGCTGGTAACGGCGCTCGGCGATCCGGAGTGCGCCGAGGCGCGCCGCCGGTACCTGGCCTCCCGCCGCCTCGGGGACGGTGTTTAGATTTTCTGGATATTCAGATTCTCCTCTCCCTTGGGGACGTTTCTGGAGAATCTGAATATCCAGAAAATCTAAACACCGTCCCCGCCTTCACCCGATCCGCGCGCTCTGGCCGCCGTCGACGGGCAGCACGACGCCGGTGATGAAGCGCGCCTCGTCGGAGGCCAGGAAGAGCGCGGCAAAGGCGACGTCCCAGGCCGTGCCCATCTGACCGCCGAGCGGGACCTGGGCGTGGCGCTGCCGGATCAGCTCGTCCTTGGGGATCTGGCGGGCGAGCGAGATGCCTTCGATCGCCATCGGCGTCTCGATCAGGCCGGGCATGATGACGTTGGCGCGGATGCCGTACCTCGCATTGCCGAGGGCCAGCGAATGGGTGTAGGCGTTGACGCCGGCCTTCGACGTCTTGTAGGCGACCGTGGGGGTGGCACAGACGGCGGCGATCGAGGAGACGTTCGTGATCGCGCCGCCGCGCTGCTCGCGCATCACGGGCAGCACGTGCTTGCACGGAAGGACGACGCTCTTCAGGTTCACGGACAGGATCTGGTCCCACGCCTCCTCGCTGACGGACGCGGGCCCGTCATCGCCACCCCCGATGCCCACGTTGTTGTGCAGCACGTCGATGCGGCCGTGGCGGCGCACGCACTCGGCCATCAGCGCCGCGCATTCGGTCTCGCGAGTGGCGTCCGCGCGAAGCGGGGTTGCCTCGCCTCCCTCCTCGCGGATCTGCGCCACGGTCTCCTCGGCGGCTTCGAGGCGCCGGTCCACCACCAGCACGCGCGCGCCCTCGCGCGCGAAGAGCACCGCCGTGGCACGGCCGTTGCCGATGGTGTCGCCGGGTGTCTGCCCACCGCCCACCACGATCGCCACCTTGCCCGCGAGGCGCCCGCTCATGCCGGCTTCTCCAGCGTGCGCGCGTTCTCCTCTTCCCTCTCCGCCGCGCGCAAGAGCTCCTGCTTTCGCGCGTCGTCCGCCTCGGTCGCGGCGAAGGTGCGGTAGAGCGCCGCGCCGGCGCGCTCCAGGCGGGCCAGGATCGTCTTCTGCTCTGCCGGCGACCTCCCGGCGAAGAGGTCGGCGGCCGCTTGCTCCGCGGACTTCGGCGCTTCGAGCACCATCTGCGTCTGGGTGACGACGGCGATGACGCGACCGTCCTCTCGGGCGACGGTCGTCCTCCAGACCTGGGTGCTCTTCCCCCGATGCAGGGGTTCACAGGTCGCGGTCACGGTCTCGCCGACCCTCGCGCTGCCGAGGAAGTTCGTCTTCGACTCGATCGTCGTGGTTCCGGCGCCGGTGGGCAGGTTCAGGAACGTGCCGGACGCGCCGAGAAAGTCGGCGAGCGTCATGACCGCACCGCCGTGCAGGGTGCTGCCCGTCGTACAGAGATCGGGCGTCACGGTCACTTCGGCGCGCACCCGCTCGAGGGTCACCTCGAGCAGCTTCATCCCGAGGAATTTCGGGAACATCGTCTGCAGGACGCGCTCCACGCGCTCGATGTCGTCCACGGGTGTCTCGTTCTGGGGCGGGCGTTCGGCGCGGAGACTATCAGACGCCGCGCGTTCTCGTCAGCGGTAGTCGTGCGAGTCGGGGAGCTCCGCGAGCGCGGCGAGGGGCTCGAGGCGCTGCACGCGCACGTGGATCACGCCGTCGACGTTCTGGAGCGGGCCCTCGATCTCGAGCAGCGAGCTCGCGTGGAGCGGGACGCGGAAGCGCCGGAAGACCTGCGGAGTCAGGATGGCGTTCGCGGTCCCCGTTTCGTCCTCGAGCGTCACGAAGCAGAAGCCCTTCGCCGAGCCCGGGCGCTGGCGCACGATCACGAGGCCGGCCGTGCGCACGCGCGCGCCGTTCGGGAGCTCGCGCAGCTCGGCGGCGGAGAGCACGCCGCGCTGGCGCAGCGCGGCGCGCAGGTGCGCCATCGCGTGGGGGCCGGTGGTGATCCCGCTGCGGCGGTAGTCGGCGAGCGTCGTCTCGAAGGGGCCGAGCTCGCGCAGCGGCGAAGGCTCGTCGGAGAGGCGCCGGCCCGCGAAGAGCGAGCGCGGGTCGCGCTCGACGGCCGCCACCTGCCAGAGCGCGGCGCGGCGCCCCCCCGCCGTCGCGTCGACCCCGGCGAGCGCGCCGAGCTCCGCGAGGGCCTCGAGCTCGTCGCGCCGGAGCGCGACGCGCGCCGCGAGGTCCGCGATGCCCGCGAAGGGCGCCCGTTCGCGCTCGGCCTCGAGGGCGCGGCCCGCGGCCTCCCGCAGCCCCGCGACGTAGCGCAGCCCGAGCCTTACCGAAGGGCCTTCGCTCGCCTTCGGCTCGCTGCGCGGCGGTTCCGCCGCCTTGCTTTCGAGGGAGCAGCGCCAGCCCGAACGCGCGACGTCGATCGGGCGCACCTCGACGCCGTGGCGCTGGGCGTCCTTCACCAGCGTCGCCGGGCCGTAGAAGCCCATCGGCTGCGCGTTGAGCAGCCCCACCAGGAAGGCCGCAGGGTGGTGGCACCGCAGGTACGCCGACGCGTAGGCGATGAGTGCGAAGGACGCCGCGTGCGACTCGGGGAAGCCGTAGAGGGCGAAGGAGCGGATCCCGCGCACGATCGTCTCCTGGGCCTCGCCCGTGATGCCGCGCGCCTGCATGCCCTGGCGCAGCCGCGCCTCGAGCCGCTCCATGCGCTCCAGCGAGCGCTTGAAGCCCATGGCGCGGCGCAGCTCCTCGGCCTCGCCGCCGGAGAAGCCGGCGGCCTCCATCGCGATGCGCAGCAGCTGCTCCTGAAAGATCGGGACGCCGAGCGTGCGCGCGAGGATCGGCTCGAGGCAGGGATGCGGGTAGCGGACGGGCTCGCGGCCGGCGCGCCGCTCGAGATAGGGGTTCACCATCTGCCCCACGATGGGGCCCGGCCGGATGATCGCCACCTCGACCACGAGGTCGTAGAAGCGCTCGGGCTTCATGCGCGGGAGCGTCGCCATCTGCGCCCGGCTCTCGATCTGGAAGGTGCCGATCGTGTCGGCGGCGCGGATCATCGCGTAGGTGGCGGGGTCGTCGGGCGGGAGGTGGGCGAGGTCGATCCGGGCGCCCTCGAAGCCGCGCACGAGCCGGGTCGTCTCCTCGAGCGCCTCGAGCATGCCGAGGCCGAGCAGATCGATCTTGATGATCCCGAGGTCGGCGCAGTCGTCCTTGTCCCACTGCACGACGCGGCGGCCGGGCATCGCGGCCGGCTCGATCGGCACCACCTCGTCTAGGGAGGCCGCGATTGCGATGCCGCCGGTGTGCTGGCCGAGGTGGCGCGGCAGGCCCTGCACGCGGCGGGCGAGGTCGAGGAGCCGAGCCACCCGCGGCGCGCGCGGGTCGACGCCGGCGTGGCGCAGGAGCGGGGGGAGCTCGCCCTGGTCCTCGCGGTGCTCGAGCGCCGAGATCGCGCGGGCGATCCGGTCGAGCGAGTCGGGCGCGATCCCGAGCACCTTGCCCATCTCGCGCACGGCGAGCCGCGTGCGCCAGGTGACCACGACGGCGGTCATCGCGGCGCCGTGCTCGCCGTAGCGGCCGAAGACGTACTGGATCACCCGCTCGCGCTTCTCCCCGCTCGGGAGGTCGATGTCGATGTCGGGCCACTCGCCGCGCTCCTCGGAGAGGAAGCGCTCGAAGAGCAGGTCCATGCCGACGGGGTCGACCGCGGTGATGCCGAGCGCGTAGCAGACGGCGCTGTTCGCCGCCGAGCCGCGCCCCTGCGCGAGGATGTCCTGCTCGCGCGCGAAGCGCGCGATGTCGTGGACGATCAGGAAGTAGCCGCAGAGCTCGAGCTTCGAGATGAGCGCGAGCTCGCGCTCGAGCTGCGCGCGCGGGCGGGCGGGGATCGGGCGGCCGTAGCGCTCGCGCGCGCCGGCGAGCACGAGCGCGCGGAGGCACGAGGCCTGCGTCTCGCCCGGCGGCACCGGGAACTCCGGGAAGCGGTAGCCGAGGTCGCCGAGGCCGAAGGCGCAGCGCTCGGCGACCTCGCGCGTGGCGCGGATCCACTCGGGGCGGTCGGCGAAGCGGCGCGCCATCTCCTCGCGCGGGAGGAGGCAGCGCTCGGCGTTGCGGGCGAGGCGGCGCCCCGCGCGGTCGAGCGAGGTCCGGTGGAGGAGACAGGTGAGGGCGTCGAGGATGGCGCGGCCCTCGGGCCGCGCGTGGCGGACGTCGTTGCTCGCGAGCAGCGGCACGCGCGCGGCCTCGGCCATTGCCACGGCCCGGCGCGCGGCGCGCTCGGCCGCGGCGTCGAGGTGGCGCGACACGTCCACCCACAGGCTTCCTGTGCCGAAGCAGGCGCGGGCCCGGTCGAGCGCCTCCGGGGCGAGCGTGGCATCGCCGCGCAGCAGCGCCACGAGCCCCGCGGCGCGCTCCTCGATCTGGTCCCAGGCGAGGCGGCACCAGGCTCGTTCGGCTCCGCTCGGCTTCGCCTCGCTGCGCGCTGCGCTTGCTGGGGGGTTGCCGCGCCGGTGTCCCGTCGTGAGCAGGCGCGAGAGGTTGCGGTAGCCGCGCTGCGACTCGACGAGGAGCAGGAGCCGTGCGCCGTGCGGATCGCCGTCGAGGTCGACCTCGGCGCCGACGAGGGCGCGCACGCCCGCCGCCCGCGCGGCCTGGTGGAAGCGCGGCGCGCCGTAGAGCCCGCCGCGGTCGGCGAGGGCGAGGGTCGGGTGGCCGAGCTCGGCCGCGCGATCGATCAGGTCCTCGGGGTTGGAGGCGGCTTCGAGGAACGAGAAGGCGCTCCGGCAGCGCAGCTCGACGTAGTCGGCTCCGAGGGCCGCGCCATGGGCCGGCGCGGGTCGGGCGGGCGGGGTGGGGGGCATGCGTCGAGATTTTCGTCTTTTGTTCGCCTCCGGTCAACCGAGGCCGGGGGATATCATCCGCGCGTGACCGCGAAGGCCCCGCAGCTCGCCCCGCCCGAGCGGCCGGCCGCGTAGGCGTGGCCTCCGTCGTCGTCGTCGGGGGCGGCCTCGCCGGGCTCGTCTGCGCCTGGCGCCTCGGGCGCGCCGGGCACGATGTCGAGGTGCTCGAGCGCGAGGTCGAGCCCGGTGCGGGCGCGCGCGGCGAGGTGCCCCTCGGCTTCCGGCTCGAGCGGGGGCCGCAGACCGCCCTGCGCGGGGACGCGAACCTCCGCGCGGTCCTCGCCGCGCTCGGGCTCGAGGCGGCGCTCGTCCCCGTGCCGGAGCCGGCGCTCGGGATCCTGCGCGATGGACGCATCCGCGTCTGCGACGCGCGCTCTGCCGCGCGCCTGCTCGCCTCGGCCCCCGTCGGCGCGCAGGCGCGCCTGCGCTGCCTGCGCCTCGGCCTCGACGTCCTGCGGCTGCGGCGCCTTCTCGATCCCGCACGGCCCGAGCGCGCCGCGCCCCTCGATGGACCCGACGCGGCGGCGCGGATCCGCCGCCGTGCGGGGGAGGAGGCGTGGCAGTGGCTCGTGGCCCCGGCGCTCGCCGCGGCGGCGGGAACGGCGCCGGCCGCGCTCTCCGAGGCGGCGGCGCTGCTCGCGCTTCGCCGCGCCGCCACGGGCCTCGCTCCGCGGCGCCTCGTGGGCGGGACGGCGCGCCTCGCGCACGAGCTCGCGGTGCGCGTGAAGGTGCGCGCGGGCTGCGAGGTCGTCCGCGTCGAGACGGAAACCGACGGCGCTCGCGTGCGCTACCGCAGCGGGGGCGCCGAACGGGGCGTCCTCGCGGACGCCGTCGTCCTGGCCCTCGCCGGCCCGCCGGCGGTGGCCCTGTGCCCGAAGCTCACGCCGGGGGAGCGCGGCTTCTTCGAGGCGCTCTCCTACGCGCCGAGCGCCTGCGTCCAGCTCCTCCTCGATCGCCCGCCCCCGGGAGCGGCGTCGCTCGTCCTCGTGCCGGAGAAGACCGGCCTCGGCCTCACCGCGATCGCGCTCGACCCCGACGCGGCACCCGCCGGGGCCGCGCTCCTCTGCGTCTCCCTCGACGAGGCCGCGGCGCAGACGTTCCGGGATGCGCCGGACGCGGAGGCCGTCGCGCACGTGCTGCGCAGCCTCGCGCGCACGCCACTCGCCGGGCTCGAGGTCGCGCACGCGGTCGTGCGGCGCGGCGCCGTGCCCCGCTTCGCGCCCGGGAGCCTGCGGCGGCTCTCCGCCTTCACCTCCCGCGTCGAGCGCTCGCCGCGCATCGCCTTCGCGGGGGACTACCTCCTCGGGCCCGGCCTCGAAGCCGCCGTGACGAGCGGCATGCGCGCCGCGACGGACGTCGTGCGCAGCCTCTGAGGAGCCCGCGCTGATCCACGTCCTCGCCGCGAAGCCGGGTCGGCCCGCTGCAGCATTTCTCGCCGCTGCAGCGCTCCTCGCGTCGGCCGCGTCGGCCGCCGATCGCGCGAACGAGGTCGCGAAGGTTCGCGAGAAGGCGCGCGAATACGTCGACCACCTCCACATGAGTCCGGCGAGCGTGAGCCTCGATGCGGTACTGGCGGAGCTCGAGGAGCGGGTGGAGGCCGGCCATTCGCGGCCCGCCCTCGCGGCCTGGCTCGGTGACGAGATCATGAAGCGGTGGCTCGAGTTCGCGCCGCTCGAGCCCACGCCGAAGGCCAGCCACCGATACCAGCTGCCCTTCGATCGGCGCGTCCACTGGATCGTGGGCCAGGGCATCTCGACGAAGGGCAGCCACAAGGGAAGCAACGAGCTCGCGCTCGATTTCGCGATGCCGGAGGGGACGGAGGTGCTCGCGGCCCGGCGTGGAAGGGTCGCGCGGGTCGTCGACGGATTCACGGAGTGCTGCCTCCCGGTCGAACGCGCCCTCGAGACCAACCTCGTCCTGGTGCTGCACCCCGACGGAACCTTCGCGAGCTACGCCCACCTGCGCGCCGGAATTCCGGTGAAGGAGGGCCAGCACGTCAAGGTCGGGGATCGGGTCGGGGACAGCGGCAACACCGGCTACTCGTCCATGCCGCATCTCCACTTCCAGCTGTCGGTGCGCAGCGCGGCGGCGCGCTTCCGTTCCATTCCCTTCCGCTTCGGAAACGGGACGCCGGAGGGCTACCTGCCGAAGCCCTGGCGCCTCTACGAGAACCGGGTCCGGCCGAGGGCCCGCCTGCGGGTCTCGGTGGACGGCAGGGATCTGGTGTCGGGTGAGCCCTTCCCGCTCGACGACCCGGTCTCCACCCGGCTCCGCGTCGACCTCGTCGAGGCCTCTGGGAGCGCCGACGTCACGCGGGACCCCGGCACGCGCTACGTCCCCCTGACGCCCTGGAGCCTCCGCGTCGACCCGGGCGGTCTCGTGGTCTTCGAGCCCTCCAGCGAGGAGTGGAAGGCGCTTCCGAAGTGGCTCCGGCGCAACGTCGCGATCGTTACGGTCCTCTTCCGGGACTCGGACGGCCGCGAGGGGTTCTTCGACGCGTGGCTCGTCCCGGACGCCGTCGAGCCCCCGCCCGCGAGGGATCCGGACACCTAGCGCGCGTCGAGGTGCTTCGCCCAGGCCTCCTCGGGCTCCTGGACGTGCCCTTCAGCGTCCGATGACCCGAACCGGTGTTATGGAGAGCCTTCCTTGCGCTCTACGGCGGCCGCGAGGCGCTCCGCCTCGGCCACGAGCTCCTCGAGGAGCGAGAGTCCCCCGTCCCAGAAGCGGGGGTCGCGCACGTCGAGCCCGACGCGCGTGAGCAGCGCCGCCGGCGCCTCGGAGCCTCCGGCCGCGAGCAGCTCGAGGTAGCGAGCGACGAAGGCGGCGCCCTCGGCGTCGTAGCGGCGCAGCAGCGAGAGCACGAGCAGCTCGCCGAACGCGTAGGCATAGCAGTAGAAGGGCGAGTGCACGAAGTGGGGGATGTAGAGCCACCACCAGCCATAGTCGTCGCGCAGCTCGACCGAGTCCCCGAACATGGGGCGGTTCGCCGCCATCCAGAGCTCGTTCACGCGCTCGACCGCGAGCTCGCCCTCGGCGCGCCGCGCCGCGTGCAGGCTCGCCTCGAAGCGCGTCATCGCGACCTGGCGGAAGACCGTCGCGAAGGCCTCCTCGAGCTTCCCGCAGACGAGCGCGAGGCGCGCGGCCGGGTCGGCCTCCTCGCGGAGCAGGCGCCGGAAGACCAGCATCTCGCCGAAGACGCTCGCCGTCTCCGCGAGCGTGAGGGGAGCGTCCTGCTCGAAGAGGCCGCGCGGGCGCGCCAGGACCTGGTGCACGCCGTGACCGAGCTCGTGGGCGAGCGTCATCACGTCGCGCGACGTGCCGGTGTAGCTGAGCAGCACGTAGGGGTGCACGCGGGGGAGCGTCGAGGCGCAGAAGGCGCCGCCGCGCTTGCCGGGCCGGATCTCGGCGTCGATCCAGCGTCCGGCGAAGAAGCGCTCGGCGATCTCCGCCATCGCCGGCGCGAAGTCGGCGTAGGCGTCGAGCACGATGCGGCGCGCCCGCTCGAAACCGAGCTCGCCGGGTGGCGCGCCGACGGGCGCGTAGCGGTCGCAGTCGAGGAGCTTCGGCAGGCCCAGGAGCCGCGCCTTGAGCCGGTAGTAGCGCGCGACCAGGGGGTAGCGGGCGACGCAGGCCGAGAGCAGCGACTCGACGCTCTCGGCGTCGATCTCGTTGGCGAGGTGGCGCGCGGCCATCGGCGTCGCGAAGCGGCGGCGGCGGTCGTCGGCCGCCTTGTCCTGCACCAGCGTGTTGAAGACGAAGCCGAGCGTCCGCGCGTTCTCGTGCAGCACGCGCGTGAGCGCCGCGGCCCCCTCGCGCCGCACCTCGCGGTCGGGGTCGTAGAGGAGGGCCAGCACCTCCTCCTCGCCGAGGTCGAGCGTCGCGCCGTCGCGCCGCACCGTGAAGCGCAGCCGCGCCAGGATCTCGTCGAAGAGGCGGCCGAAGGCGCGGCTCCCCGTGTTGGCCGTCTCCTCGAGCAGGCG
This sequence comes from uncultured Spirochaetales bacterium, assembly GCA_964624475.1. Classification (GTDB taxonomy): domain Bacteria; phylum Myxococcota_A; class UBA9160; order UBA9160; family SMWR01; genus CAZUYC01. The sequence goes on from CAZUYC010000130.1 coordinate 32,962, forward strand.
TTCCTCGGCCTCGGAGAGGACGTGCGGCCGGTAGCGGCGCAGCGACTCGAGCCAGTGGCGGCGGCGAGCGAGCGCCGGGTCGGCGAGCAGCGCGGCCGCACGGTCATTCTCGAGGCCGACCCACTCGAGCTCGAAGAAGACGAGGGCGTTGCGGATCTCGCTCGTGCGCTCCTGCACGCGCTGGAGCAGCGCCCCGTGCCGGGGCGCGCTCGTGTCCGCCGCGAAGAGCAGCCCCGCGAAGCTCCCCGCGCGCGCCACCGGCTCCTGCGTGCGCTCGAGCTCGTCGACGCCGGCGGCGAGGTCCGCCGCGCTCGCCCCGTCGAGCTTCCCGCGCCAGCGCGCGGCGAACTCGTTCGCCGCCGCGAGGGCTCCCGCGAGGTCGGCCTCGATGCGCGGATCGTCGGGGCCGGCGTAGAGGTCGCCGAGATCCCAGCGCACCCCGGCCGCGGGGCCGCCACCCGCCTTCTCGTGGACCTCTTGGGCCTCGTGCGCCGCCTCGGACACGGCGGGCAGCATACCGCGCGAGCGGTGGCGGGCGCCCGCCGGATACACTCGCTCCCGATGCGCGTGATCCTGCACGCGGACATGGACGCCTTCTACGCCGCCGTCGAGCAGCGCGACCACCCCGAGCTGCGCGGGCGCCCCGTGATCGTCGGCGGCACGGGGCCGCGAGGCGTGGTGTGCGCGGCGAGCTACGAGGCGCGCCGCTTCGGCGTCCGCTCGGCCATCCCGACCGCGCAGGCGCGGGCGCTCTGCCCGGACGGGGTCTTCCTGCGCGGCGACATGCGCCGCTACGCGCGCGAGTCCGAGCGGATCTTCGGGATCTTCGCGAGCTTCACGCCGGCGGTGGAGGGGCTCTCGCTCGACGAGGCCTTCCTGGACCTCACCGGGACCGCCCGCCTGCACGGCCCTCCGGGCGAGGCCGGCCGCCGGCTGCGCGCACGCGTGCGGGCCGAGCTCGGACTCGCCGTCTCGGTCGGGATCGCGCCCGTCAAGCTGGTCGCGAAGATCGCGAGCGAGCTCGCGAAGCCCGATGGGCTGCTCGAGGTTGCGGCGGAGCGCGTGCGCGAGTTCATGGCTCCCCTGCCGGTCGAGCGCCTCTGGGGGGTCGGGCCCGTGGCGCGCGAGCGCCTCGCCGCGATCGGCGTCCGCACGATCGGCGACCTCGCGCTCGCCGACGCGCGGCCGCTCGAGCGGGCTCTCGGGAGCTTCGGCGCCGAGGCGGCCCGGCTCGCGCGCGGCGAGGACCTGCGCGAGGTCGAGCCCTATCGCGAGCCGGTTTCGTACTCCGAGGAGAACACCTTCGAGCGCGACGTCGCCGACCGCGCGACGCTCGAGTCGGCGCTCGCCGCGCACGCCGAAGCCGTGGCGCGGCGCCTGCGCCGTGACGGCCTGCGCGGCCGCACGGTCGTGGTGAAGCTCAAGCTCGGCCGCCGCCGCGCGCCCGGCCCGCGCGGGTTCGCCTTGCTCACGCGCCGCACGACGCTCGCCGAGGCCACCGACGACGGCGCCGCGATCGCCCGCGCCGCCCGCGAGCTCCTCGCGCGCGCGGGCCCGCCGGAGCCCGTGCGCCTCGTCGGCGTCGGCGTGGCCGGCCTCGCGGCGAAGGACGCGGGCCAGCTCGGCCTCTTCGCCTCGCCCGAGCGCGCCCGCCGCGAGCGCCTCAACGCGGCGGTCGATGCCCTCGCCGCGCGCTTCGGCCCGGGCGCCGTGCACCCCGCCGGCCTCGCCGAGGTCTCCCGCGCCGGCCTCTCGCTCCAGCGGAAGCGGGGAATCGACCCACCCGGATGAGCGGGATCCTGATGGATCACGCGTGCTACCGGCGCTGACTTCTTCCGGCTTGCGTCGAGCAGGGCCGCGGTACGGCGGGCGCCGGTCACCGTTCCCGATGGGCTTCTCACTGACCCCGTTGCCACAGAGCTGCAGCCCAAGCCCGCGCCGAATCGCCGCCCGGGAGAGACGTGACGACGTGGATCGGATCGCTCCGTTCTTCGAGCGGACGCTTCTCCCGGCGCTGGCTGCCGCATCGCTGCGCACCCGCATCGCGAGCGGTCCCACGCCGGCGAGCGCTGGCGGCGCCTCGGCGATCGCGTCGAGCCGCAGGACACCGACGCCGATCCCGAAGCCTCGCGCCGCGTTCCCCAGCAGGGCGGCATGAGCCTCCACGCCGACGTCGCCGTGCCCGCCCGCGATCGGCGCCGCCTCGAGCGGCTCTGTCACTATGTGGCGCGGCCTCCGCTCGCGAGCGATCGCCTCGAAGAGCGGCCCGACGGAGGCCTCGCGCTCCGCCTCAAGACCCGCTGACGCGACGGAACCACCCACGTCCTGATGGAGCCCCACGAGCTCTTGGAACGGCTGGTGCCCCTGATTCCCGCCGCCCCGAGCCCACCAGGTGCGCTACCACGGCGTCCTCGCACCGTGCGCGAGCGCCCGCGATCGAGTCGTGCCGGGGCCGCGGCCGACGCCGGGATCGGCCGTAGACGGGCTCGAGGTGAAGGAAGCGAGCGCCGACACGACTCCCGCTGCGGCTCGCCGCGGTAGCCACAGCGCTGGGTCAGCGCCGCCGTCGCAGGCTCGCTAGCGCCAGCATCCCCGTCATCACGAGCAGGCCCGTAGCGGGCTCGGGGATACTCGCGACGCGAAAACCGACGTGCTCGTTCTCGATCGTCGGGTTGGAGACGCTCCGGGACGACGCGGCAAGGCCGCTCGCGTTGTGGAAAAAGCTCCCGGCGCGCGCCGCGCGAGAGCCGCTGATGATGGCCTCGTTCCACTCGTAGACATTCCCGCCCTGGTCGAAGGTGCCATAGGGGCTCGCCGACCCCGTGTAGCTGCCCACACCCGTCAGATCCCCGACGGCAGAGTTACAGTTCGCGGTGTTGGCCGTCGCTCCCGGCGCCGCACACACCGTCTGCGTGTCCGTGCCCGCCGGGTAGTCGAAGTAGCTCGTCGCCACGGCATCGTAGTACGCCGCCTTGTACCACTCGTCCTCGCTGGTCAGGAAGATCCCCGCCCCTGCGTTCCGCGTCACCGTCAACCCGTTGCTCGGTGTGGCCGTCCCACCGAGCAGCGTGTAGGCCCCGGTCTCCGTGCCGCCGCTCCCCTGCCCGTTGTTCAGCCAGTTCGCGAAGCGGAGCGTGTCGTAGAACGACACGTAGCTCACCGGCATATCGCCCCGTCCGGCGATCGCGCTGTACGTGTAGCCGCCCGAGATGCCGCTTTGCGTGATGCCGCCGAAGCCCGAGCCCATGCTCGTGTTGTAGAGCCCGAGCGGATCCGAGGCCGCCTTGGCGTTCAGGAACTCCGCGTACTGAGCGTTCGTCGTCTCGAATTTCGAGATCTGGTAGGTGTCGGCCACGGCGCCGAAGCAGCCCTGCGTCTGCACGTCACAGGCGTTGCCCGGGTCGCCCACGGTTACCCAGTCGATCGTGACGGCAGACGCCGGGGCCGCGACAGCGAGGGCGAGGCTCAGGGGGAAGAGCGAGAACCTGCGACGTGAGTCCAACGCGGACCTCCTCCCGTGCCCAATGAAACGGGCGTTCCATGAGCGATCACATCAACTTGGGAGGGGGTTTTGGAACAGCGTCTGGCAGAGCGAAGAAAAGCCTGCCTAGGGTTCGACCCCGATGGACCTTGCCCCTTCCCGGGATCGGGGAACACGCAAGATGCGTGCCCAAGACCGCCCAGAATCGCGCCCTTTTCGAAGCTCCGCGATCCAGCACGGCAAAGCCAGAGCGCGTCGATCGGCACGGGTCGGCCCCGCGCTCCGAGAGAGGAACGCGCGTTCCGCTGCGGTGGAAGATTTTTCCGACCCGGCCGGGCCTCGATGCGCTGCGGAAGGGGCCGCCGGGAGCGCCGGGGTCGGCGGCGGGAGAGGCGACGCGGTGTTTCTGGATCATGCGCGCGACCCGCTTCACCGGTTCGAGGCGAGAGCGGATGGCGCAGCCGTACCAGCGCTGCCAGGCCGCTGAGCCACGGGGACTCCCGCGCCCCGCACCCGCGCGTCGCGAGCCCCTCGCGACGCATTCGCGGCGCCCACCCCGTTGTATTCCCGGCAGATCGGGGGAGAGTGCCACCTCCCCCGGGGATTTGACGGTTCGCGCCTCGGGCTCAACCGGTCAACGCAACACTCTCGTTGAGTACCTCTACTGGGGAACGGAAGGCGAGCGTCTTTCGGGGACGCTGGTTCAGTTGGCGAGCGGTGCGGTTCAGGTCTGCTTGCGAGCACACGGA
>CAZUYC010000131.1:0-64034 GCA_964624475.1 uncultured Spirochaetales bacterium
AGCGCGGTCTCCCCGCGCGTCGAGAGTAGCCTGGATCGGGGCCGCGCGGCGCGACTATCGGGGGGAATCCAGGATCGCGACGATCCGCAGCGGGCCCCCGCTCCCCCCTCCGATCTTCATCGGCAGCGCCACCACGTAGAATGCCGTCTCGGGAAGCTCGTCGAGATTCGCGACATTCTCGAGGATCGGGACGTTGCGCTCGGCGAGCTCGCGATGCGCCTCGAAGAGGGTCGAGCGGCCGGGATCGATGCTCGCGGTGTCGATCCCCACGGCGTCGATCCGGCGCTCCTCGGCGAGAAGGCGCGCGGCGTCGGGGTGGAGGCCCGGGAAGCGGAGCTCGGCGACCGCCGCGGCGCCGCGCTCGGCCGTCCCGAGGTAGGCCGCGCGGTCCGGCCAGCGCCCGCCGAAGCCGGTGCGCAGCAGGACGATCGCGCCCGCGGGGATGCGACCATGGCGAGATTCGAAGTCCTGCACGTCGGCAACGCCCACCAGGCAGTCCGGATCCGACCCGCAGCGCCCTGCCACGTCGATCACCACACCCGGTCCGACCAGGCGCTCCGGCGGGATCGCGTCGGCCGTCTGCCCGCGCGCCGAGAAGTGGGAGGGCGCATCGAGGTGGGTCCCGCCGTGCTCCGCCGCGCAGAGCGAGTTGGCGCGGTAGTAGTAGCCGGCGGCGGTCGGACCGTCCGCCAGGACCGTGAGCCGGAAGCCTTCTCCGGTCGGCCAGTAGACGGTGCTCGAGTCGAAGGCGTGGGGCAGGTCGACGACACGCCCGCCGAGGGGCGCCGGGCTCCGGGCCGCGCACGCGAGCGAGAGCGCGGCGACGCAGCCGACCGCGGCGGCACGCAAGGACGGCACCGGGCCCCTCCCTCGCAACGGACCTTAGCGCGGCCGGGCGGGCCGCGCGGGGCGGCCACCGTATACTCGCCGCGTGCGGGGGGACCAGCTCGCCCGGCAGTGGCAGTTCGTCCAGCGGCTGGCGAAGAGCCGCGCGGGCGTGCACATCGACGCCCTCGCCGAAGAGGTCGGTTGCACCCGCCGCACGGTCTACCGCGACCTCGATGCGCTCGGCTTCGCGGGGTTCCCGCTCACGAGCGAGCGGCGCGACGGTCGCACCTACTACCGCTTCATCGACACCTACCGCCTGGGCGACGTCCCCTTCACCGCGGACGAGGTGCTGGCGCTCGCCTTCGGCGAGGACCTCCTGCGCACGCTCGAGGGCACCGTCTTCCACGACTCGATCCGCTCCGCGCTCGCGAAGATCCGCGCCGGGCTCGGTCCGGAGCTCGCCGACTACCTCGCGCGGCTCGGCCAGGCCTTCCGCGTGCTCCCCGGCCCGCACAAGAACTACGCGCGCTTCCGCGACACGATCCGGGTGCTGAACGACTGCGTGCTAGGAAAACGGACGGTCCGCATGCGCTACCGCACCGGGCGCACCGGACAGACCTCGACCCGCGACCTCGATCCCTACCGCATCTGGTACCGCAGCGGCGGACTCTACGCGGTGGGCCTCGACCACCGCTCGGGCGAGATCCGCACCTTCGCGGTCGACCGGATCGGCTCGCTCGAGCCGACGCAGCGCCGCTTCCGCGTGCGCGAGGGCTTCGACTTCGACGCCTACATCGGCGGCTCCTTCGGCGTGGTCGCGGAGCCCGCGCTGCCGGTCCGGATCCGCTTCGAAGGGGCGGCCGCGAACTACGTCGAGGAGCGCACCTGGCACCCGAGCCAGAAGCTGGCGCGCGGGGCCGACGGCCGGCTCGAGCTGGCGATGGAGGTGGGCGGCACCGCGGAGCTGCGCGCCTGGATCCTCTCCTTCGGCGCCGGCGCCGAGGTGCTCGAGCCGGAGTCGCTCCGCGCCGAGGTCGCCGGCGAGCTCGAGGCAGCGCTCGCGCGTTACGCCGCACCCCGCGAGGCCGCGCAGCGGCCGCGCAGCGAGGCAAAGCCGAGCGAAGCGCGAAGCGGCAGGAGGAGCCGAAGAGGATGAAGGTCGCGATCGACCCCGGACACGGGATGAGCAATCGGCAGCTCGGCGTCTACGATCCCGGCGGCGCGCACACGGAGGGGGGCTTCCGTTTCGAGGAGGCCGAGATCGCGCTGCGCTACGCGCTCACCCTGCGCGAGGCGCTCCGTTCCCGCGGGAGCGCCTCGTTCCTGACCCGCGAGGATGCCCGCGATCACGCGCCCGTCGGCGAGCGGGCCGGCAACGCGCGCCTCGCCGGGGCTTCCGCGCTGATCTCCCTGCACCTGAACGCGGTCGAGGACCAGCGCGCGAGCGGCGTCGAGGTGCTCCATCGGGGCGAAGCGTCGCGCCCGCTGGCGCAGGCCCTCCAGACCGCGATCGTCGCGGTCGCGAAGCTCAGGAACCGCGGCATCAAGCCGCGCGACGACCTCGCGGTGCTCCGCTTCCCGGGTCCCGCCGCCCTCGTCGAGCTCGGCTTCATCGGCAACGACGCGGATCGCGCCGTGCTCGTGAATCCGGCGCGCCGATACGCGATCTGCGAGGCGATCGCCGAGACGGTGCTCGCCGAGGTCGCCGCGGGCACGGCGCGGGCGGCGCGGCGTCCCGCCGGACGGCCGACTCGGGCAAGCGCCGAAGGCGCGCGCAGCGAGCCGAAGGCGAGCGAAGCTCGTCGAGCTAGCAAGCGCCGAAGGCGCGCCCGGCGAGCCGAAGGCGAGCGAAGCTCGTCGAGCTAGGCGCTCCCGAGAGGCGTGAGCAACGCCTCGAGGTGGCGGCGGTCGCTGAGCATCCCGAGCCGCCGCCACTCGCCCTCGGTCCGCTCGGTCAAGAGGCCGAGGCCCCGCAGGTTCGGGACGACCGTGTGCATGTAGGCGAGGCTGTTCACCTCGGCGAAGTTGGGAAGCGCCGTCGTCATGCGCACGACCGCCTCCGGGTCGATCCCGTAGGCCGGGCCGAGCAGCCCGAGCATGTCGAGCTGCTGGTTGGCGTTGAGCGCCTCGAGGATCGAGAAGGACCAGTCCTCCATCCCGGCGCGCTGCTCCGGCGTGGCGTCGCGCACCACCCGCCGCATCATCAGCACGCCGAAGGCCGCGTGGCGCGCCTCGTCCTGCTCCACGCGCCGGAGCACCTCGGCGAGCAGCGCGTTCCGGCACTGGCTGCGGAGCAGGTCCATGATGCCGACGGCCATCCCCTCGAAGAGCGTCTGCATTCCGAGCATCTTCTGCTGCACCGTTCGCGCCTCGAGGAGCTTCTCGAGCAGGATCTTGAGCGTGGGCGAGATCGGGAAGATCGTGCCGAGCTTGCGCTGGATCAGCTTCGCGAAGACCTCGACGTGACGCGCCTCGTCGGCGACCTGGCTGGCCGCGTACCACTTCTCGTCCATCTTCTCGCAGGCGTTCGTGAGCTGGCCGCAGAGCTGGAGCGCCGCCTGCTCGCCGTGCAGGAGCTGCGAGAGCAGGTAGGTGATCTCGTCGAAGGCGGCGCGCCGCTGCGTGGCCTCGTCGCGCCCCATCAGCCTGGTGACCTGCGCGAGCAGCGACGCCTCGGGAGCGACGATCCACGCGTCGGAGGCGCAGGGAATCGACCAGTCGAGGTCGCGCTCGGCGTTCCACTGCGCCCGCTTGCCCTTCTCGTAGAGCGCGCGCAGCTCGGCGACCTCGCTCGCGTACTCCCAGGTCCAGTGCAGCTCGACCGGGACTTCGACGTCGAGCTGGCTCCGCAGGCGCTCCACCTCGCGCTCGTCGGCGAACTCGATCACCTCGAAGTCACCGATGCGCCTGCGATGCTCCTGGATCAGCTTCTCCACGGGTCTCCCTCCGATCTTCCCTTCGCCGCCGCGAGCCCGCCCCGCAGGAGGTCTACCCGACCGCTCGGTCGGGCGTCAAGAGTGGGGACGGTGTTCAGATTTTTCGGATTTTCAGATTCTCGGGCCTCAGAATCAGGAGGGTGCCCGCGGTGAAGGAGAATCTGAAAATCCGAAAAATCTGAACACCGTCCCCGCTAGGGTGCGACCACCTCGACGGGCCCGAGGCCCTCGAGCTGCGGGCGCAGGCGCTCGGCGGGGCCCACCAGCACGATCGCCCCCCGCTCGGGGTGGAGGAGCCGCTGCGCCAGCTCGGCGATCTGCGCCGGCGTCGTAGCCCGCACGCGAGTCCGGTAGGTGTCGAGCGAGTCTTCCGGGAGCCCGTGGACGTCGAGGTCGACGAGCGACGCGACCACGGCATCGGAGGTCTCGAGCCCGAGCGAGAACTCGCCCACCGCCAGCGCGCGCGCGTCCCGGAGCTCGGCCTCGTCCGGGGGCTCGCGCCGGAAGCGCTCGATCTCGGCCAGCGTGAGATCGAGCGTGCGGCGGACCTCGGGCACGCGGGTGAAGGTCGAGACGCTGAAGGGGCCGGGGTGCCGCCGCAGCGAGAAGCCCGAGCCCACCGAGTAGGTGAGCCCGGCTTCGGCGCGCAGCCGCTCCATCAGCCGCGACGAGAAGCCGCCGCCGCCGAGCAGATCGCTCATCAGCGAGACGGCGACGCGATCGGGATCGGTGCGCGCGATGCCCTCGTGACCAAGGACGATCCGCGCCTGCTCGAGATCGGGGCGGTCCACGATCACCACCCGGCGCGCCGGGGGGGCCGGCTGCGGCGGCGGCGGGCCCGGATCGACCACCGACCCGCGCGGCCAGCGGCCGAAGAGCTCGTTCGCAAGGGTCAGGAAGCGGTCGAGCTCGAGGTCGCCGGAGGCCCAGAGGATCGCGTCGTTCGGGACGAAGAGGCGGCGGTGGAGCGCGCGCGCGCGCGCGGCGTCGAAGCGCTCCACGCTCTCGCGGGCGCCCTCGCGCGGGAGCCCATAGCGGTGGCCCGGGTAGAGGGTGCGCGCGAGAGCGCGGGAGGCCAGCGCGTCGGGCTCGTCCTTCGACTGCTCCAGGGCGGCCAGCATCTCGTCGCGCGCGCGCCTCGCCTCGCGCACGTCGAAGCGCGGCCGCAGCACCACGTCGGCCAGGATCGCGAAGAGGGCGCCCTGGTCCCGCGAGAGCCCGGAGACGGAGACCGTGGTCGAGTCCCAGCCGCTCGACGCCGAGAGCGAGGCGCCGAGCTGATCGACGGCCTGCGCGAGCGCGAGGGCGTCGCGATCCCCGGCGCCGCGCTCCAGGAGCTCCGCCATGAAGAGGGCGAGGCCCGCCTCGCCCGGGTCCTCCGACCCCGCGCCGCGGCGCAGGGTGATGCCGAAGGCAGCGCGCGGCAGCCGGTGGTCCTCGAGCACGACCACGCGCAGGCCGTTCGCGAGCTCGCGGCGATGCAGCGCGCCGGCCGGGACCACGGGGGCATCGTGGGCCGGCGGCGGGGGGAGCTCCCAGGCCGGAAGCGCCCGGAGCTCCGCGCAGCCGAGCCCGAGCGCGAACGAGAGCGCCAGCGCGGCCCGGCGGCTCATCGGCCCTGCCCTCCGGCCGCCGGCGGCACCACGCGCACGACGCTGCGCCGATCGGAGCGCAGGTAGCTCTGCGCCACGCGGCGCACGTCGCCCGCCGTCACCGCCTCGATCGCCGCGAGCCGCTCCTCGAGCGGGCGGATGCGGCCGAGGGTCACGAAGTCGTATCCGATCCGGTTCGCGAGCGCGTGGCTGGTCGCGAGGCCGTTCACCAGGCCGACCTCGAGCTGCCGCTTGGCCTTCTCGAGCTCCGCCGCGCTCACCGGCTGCTGCCCGAGCCGCTCGATCTCCTCGAAGAGGACCTGCTCGACGCGCTCGATCTTCGCCTCCGGCCGCACGCTGGCGAAGGCGTAGAAGAGGCCCGCCTGCCCCATCTCCCAGTAGGCCCCCGCGGCGGCGAGGGCGAGCTGCGCCTGGTAGACGAGCCGGCGGTAGAGGCGACTCGAGCGACCCGCCGAGAGGATCTGGGAGAGGACGTCGAGCGGCTCGGCGTCGGCGTGGCCCGAGGCCGGGGCGTGCCACGCGGCGGCCAGCACGGGGCTGCGCAGGTCGAACTCCACCGTGACCCGCCGCTCGCCGCGCTGTTCGGGCTCGCGCGTCGGGTTGCGCGGGATCTCCGCGGCGGGCTCGAGCGGGCCGAAGGTCCGGCGCACGATCGCGAGCGCCTCCTCGGTGTCGAAGTCGCCGACGATCACGAGTAGCATGTTGTTCGGCACGTAGTAATGGGCGAAGAAGGCCCGGCAGGCCTCGAGCGTGGCCTGCTCCACGTCGCTCTGCCAGCCGATCACCGGCCAGCGGTAGGGGTGCGCGACGAAGGAGAGCGCGAGCAGCGCCTCGAGCCCGCGGCCGTCGGGCTGGTCGTCCACGCGCAGGCGGCGCTCCTCGAGCACCACCTGGCGCTCGCTGTCGAGGGTCGCCTGCGTGATCGAGAGGTTCGCGACGCGCTCGGCCTCGAGCTCGATCACGAGCGGCAGGTGCTCGCGGCTCACGTCCGCGTGGTAGACGGTGTGGTCGCGGCTCGTGTAGGCGTTGACCCGCCCGCCGCGCGCCTGCACGATCCGCGCGTGCTCCTCGGGCGGGATGTGCTTCGAGCCCTTGAACATCATGTGCTCGAAGAGGTGCGCGAGCCCGGTGTAGCGGCTCTCGTCGCGCGATCCCACCCGGACCCACATCTGGAACGAGACGACCGGCGTGGCGTGGTCCTCGAGGGTGAGCACGACGAGGCCGTTCTCGAGGCGCGTCTCGCGGGTGCGCGCCGCGGGATCGTCGACGCCGGGAGCGGCGGCCGCGACGGCGGCGTGGGCGAGCACCCACGCCGCGGCGGCGGCGAGGCGGGTCCGGCTGCGGCGGGACGGCACGGCGCGGTACGGTATCGGCGCCGCGCGCGCGTGTCGAGGAGAGAGCATGCCGACCCGGAGCGACGAGGAGCTGCGGGACCTGCTCGCCCGCACGCGCACGATCGCGGTCGTCGGCATCAAGGCGGGCGCCGAGGACGACGCCTTCCGCGCGCCGCAGCACGTCCCGGCGCACGTGGACGAGATCCTGGCGATGTCCCCGCGCCCGCGCGCGGTCTGGATGCAGCTCGGGGTCTCCCACGAGGAGTCCGCGCGGCGCCTCGAGGCCGCTGGGATCGCGGTGGTGCAGGACCGCTGCATCATGGTCGACCACCGGCGCCTGCTCGGGCCCCCGTGACGCGCGACCGCGACCGCACGGTCTACGCGACCGGGCGCGGGCGCATCTGCCCGCTCTGCGGCAGGCCGGCTCCCCGTTGCGCGTGTCGGGCCACTCCCCGCGCGCCCCGCGGCGACGGCATCGTGCGCGTGCGCCGCGAGGTCCAGGGCCGCAACGGCAAGACCGTGACCGCGATCTCCGGCGTCCCCCTGCCCGGATCGGAGCTGCGGGCGCTCGTCTCCGAGCTCAAGCGCCGCTGCGGCACGGGCGGGAGCACCAAGGACGGCGTGATCGAGATCCAGGGCGACCACCGCGACGCCCTCGTCGCGGAGCTCGAGGCCCGCGGCTACACCGTGAAGCGCTCCGGCGGCTAGAAACCGCCCGGGCGGCCCCGAGCAAGCGCCGAAGGCGCGCGCAGCGAGCCGCAGGCGAGCGGAGCTCATCGGGCAAGGCCGCAAAGCGGCCGCGCAGCGAGCCGCAGGCGAGCGGAGCCCAGTTGGAACGGTCAAGGCCGCAAAGCGGCCGCGAAGCGGCCGCGCAGCGAGCCGAAGGCGAGCGGAGCTCATCGGGCCGGACGGCCCGAGGCCGGGGCCCCCTCCGCGTCCGGCCCGGGGAAGCGCGCGCCGCCCGCGGCGAGCGTCCCGCCGTCGACCACGAGCGTGGTCCCCGTCACGAAGGCGGCGGCGTCGCTCGCGAGGAAGACCCCGACGCCCTTGATGTCGTCCTCGAGCCCGGCGCGGCGCAGCGGGACCTGGCGGTGGAACTCGCGCAGCCGCCGCGGGTCGCCGCGCACGTAGTCCATCATGTCGGTGTCGAAGGGCCCCGGGGCGATCGCGTTCACGCGGACGTTGTGCGGCGCGAGCTTCACCGCCATGTCGCGCGTCAGCGCCTCGACCGCGCCCTTGCTCGCCCCGTAGGCGATGGCGGGCTCCGCGGACTCCTCGCTGCCGCGCCGGGCCGAGATCGACGTCACGTGCAGGATCACGCCGCCGCCCGCGTCGCGCATGTGGCGCGCCACGCGCTGCGAGAGCTGCCAGAGCGCGCGCACGTTCACGCCGAAGACGCGGTCCCAGGCCTGCATGGGGAACTCGAGGGTCGGCGCGCCCCAGATCGTGCCGGCGTTGTTCACGAGGATGTGCAGGCGCCCCGCCTCCGCGATCGCCCATTCGGCGAGCGCGTCCACCTCCTCGGGCCTCGCCAGGTCGGCCGCGCGCGCCCCCGCGCGCCGGCCGAGCTTCTCGACGGCGCGCGCCACCTCCTCGACCTTGGCGAGCTTGCGCGACGCCACCAGCACGTCCGCCCCCGCCTCGGCGAGCCCGATCGCGAGGTGGCGGCCGATCCCGCGCCCCCCTCCGGTGACGAGCGCCGTGCGCCCGGAGAGGTCGAATAGCTCCCGGATGCGCAAGGGGCCCTAGGCCTCCCGGCAGAGCGCGAACCAGCTCCCGAGGTCCCGGCCGTGGCGCGCGGCGGACCCGATCGTCACGTGCTCCGAGACGCGACGGAGGCGATCGACCATGAAGCCGTACACGAAGCGGGCCGGGATTCGCTCGTTCGAGCGGAGCTCCGGCCAGCCCTCGGCGCGGCCCGCGGGCACCCGCGTGTAGTCGATCAACACCTCGGCGCGAGCCGGATCCTCGCGCGCCACGAAGTAGCCCGGGCCCGTGAGCCAGGAGGTCGACTGGTGGTTGTAGCCCCAGAGCTCGCCGGGCTCCTTCCGGTCGGCCCCGCGCCGGCGGCAGAAGCGCTTCTCGAAGATCGTGAAGGCGGGAAGCGTGTTCTTCCCATGGTGGCGCACCGGGGCGAGGTCCGCCGTCGCCGGGGGGACGAGGTCGGCGAGGCGGAGCGGCAGCAGGCCGGCGACCGCGTCGAAGAGCCGGCGTTGCTCGACCCGGCCGAGCGAGCGGATCGCCGCGACCCGCTCCGCGTGCGCGAGAGCGTCGAGCAGGCGCGCGATGCCGCGCGCCTCGACCGGCGTCTCGACCGCGAGCACCCGCAGCTCACGTCCCGGATCCGCAGCAGCCGCCCCCATGGCCGACCCCTCCCTTCGCGAGGGTAGCTGCGCGCGCCGGGTTTTTCCGCCGCACCCCGTCGGCTACACTGGGGGCTCCCCAGGGCCGATACGAGCTGGGATCCGACCGCGGTGGGATGGAAGGGAGCCAACATGGGCGAGACGGCGACGCTGCGCATCGGCGACCGGACGGTCGAGCTGCCCATCGTCGTGGGCAGCGAGGGCGAGCGCGCCCTCGACATCCGCAAGCTCCGCGCGGAGACGGGCTACGTCACCCTCGACCCGGGCTACGCGAACACCGGCTCGTGCAAGAGCGCGATCACCTTCATCGACGGCGACACGGGAATCCTCCGCTACCGCGGCATCTCGATCGAGGAGCTGGCCGCCCACAGCTCCTTCCTCGAGGTCGCCTACCTGCTCATCTACGGCCGGCTCCCGACCCGCGCCGAGCTCGACGGCTTCGTGTACTCGATCACGCACCACACGATGATCCACGAGGACTTCAAGCGCTTCTTCGGCGCCCTGCCGAAGGACGCCCATCCGATGGCGGCCTGCTCGGCCGCGGTCGGGGCGCTCTCCACCTTCTACCCGGACTCCCTCGACCCCCGCGACGAGCGACAGGTCGAGATCTCGACCCACCGCCTGATCGCCAAGATTCCGACGATCGCGGCCTACGCGTACAAGCACTCGATCGGGCAGCCCCCCATGTACCCCCGCAACGACCTCTCGTACGTGGGGAATCTGCTCTACATGATGTTCGGCACGCCCTGCGAGACCTACGTCGTCGATCCGGTCGTCGCCAAGGCCGTCGACCTCCTGCTGATCCTCCACGCGGACCACGAGCAGAACTGCTCGACGAGCACGGTGCGGCTGGTCGGCTCGTCGATGGTGAACCTCTTCGCCGCGGTCTCCGCGGGCATCAAGGCCCTCTGGGGCCCGAGCCACGGCGGCGCCAACCAGGAAGTGATCCAGATGCTCGAGGCCATCGACGCCCAGGGCATGAGCGCGCGCGAGTTCGTCGAGCGCGCCAAGCGCGGCGACCCGGGCGCCCGCCTGATGGGCTTCGGGCATCGCGTCTACAAGAACTTCGACCCGCGCATGACGATCATCAAGAAGGCCTGCTTCGACGTGCTCGAGAAGCTCGGCGTGCGGACGCGCCTGCTCGAGATCGCGGTCGAGCTCGAGGAAATCGCGCTCAAGGACGACTACTTCATCGAGCGCAAGCTCTACCCGAACGTCGACTTCTACTCGGGCGTGATCTACAGCGCGATCGGGACGCCGGCGAACATGTTCACGGCGCTCTTCGCGGTGGGGCGGTTGCCGGGCTGGCTTGCGCATTGGATGGAGATGCACCAGGACCCCGACTTCAAGATCGGGCGTCCGCGCCAGGTCTACGTCGGCCCGCGGCTCACGCCCTACCTCCCGCTGGACGAGCGCTGAGCGACCTGGGCGCCGGCGCCCCGAACCCCGTCGTGTGGGTCGATGGCCGCCTCGAGGAAGCCTCGCGCCCGGTCGTCCGCAGCGACGACTCCGCCTGGCTCGAGGGGCGCGGCGGCTACACCAGCGTGCGGATCGAGCGCGGCCGCGCGCGCTTCGCCGAGCGCCACGCGCGCCGTCTCGCGCGCGCGGCGCGCGAGCTGCGCCTCGGCGAGCTCCCCGAGGCGAACGTCCTGCGCGCGCTCGCGGAGCTCGCCCGCGCGGCCTTCGGCGAGGGCTCGGGGGTGGTGCGCCTGCAGGCGAGCCGCGACGGCCTGGGCCTGCACCTCGTGGGGGTGCCGCGCGCCCTCGGTCCGGAGCCCGACGCCTGGAGCGCCGTCGTCGTGCGCCTGCCCGGCGCAGCGGGCCCGACCGCCGCCGGCGGCCTCAAGGTGGCGAGCCGCCTCGCGCTCGCGCTCGCGGCCGACGCCGCGCGCGACGCGGGCGCGGACGAGGCGCTCGTGGTCGATTCGGCGGGCCGCCTCGTCGAGGGCACGCGCACGAGCGCGATCGCAGTCGACGCAGCGGGGAGGCTCTCGACCCCGCCCCTCTCACTCGGCGGCGTGGCCGGCCTGGCGCGCGAGGTCCTGCTCGAACGCGTGCCGGAGCTCTCCCTGCGCGTGGTCTCGGAGCGCGAGCTCGGCCTGGCCCGCGAGATCGTCGTCGCCAACGCGGTGCGCGGCGCGCGCCCCGTCGTGCGCCTCGACGGCCGCGCGGTCGGCGACGGCCAGCCCGGCCCGTGGGCGAGGCGCCTCGACGCGGCGCTGGCGGAGGACTAGCCTGCGCGCGACCCATCCGGCGGAGGGCGGGACATGCGCATCGAGGGAAGCTCGGCCCTCGTGACGGGCGGCGGCTCGGGGCTCGGCGAGGCCACCGCGCGAGAGCTCGCGCGGCGCGGCGCGCGCGTGACGATCGTCGACCTCGAGCGCTCGCCGGGCGCGCGCGTCGCGGAGGAGCTCGGCCCGTCGGCGCTCTTCGCCCCGGGCGACGTCACCCACGAGGAGCAGGTGCGCTCGGCCGTCGAGCGGGCGGTCGCGGCCTTCGGGGAGCTGCGGATCCTCATCGGCTGCGCGGGGATCGGGAGCGCGGCGCGCACCGTGGAGAAGGACGGCCGGCCCTTCGACCTCGCGGTCTTCCGGCGCACCGTCGAGGTGAACCTGGTCGGCACCTTCAACGCGATCCGGCTGGCGGCGTCGCGCATGATCTCGAACGATCCGAACGAGGACGGCGAGCGCGGCGTGATCGTGAACACCGCCTCGGTCGCCGCCTTCGAGGGGCAGATCGGCCAGGCCGCCTACTCGGCCTCGAAGGGCGGCGTGGTCGGCATGACGCTCCCGATCGCCCGCGACCTCGCGCGCCACGGGATCCGCGTCTGCACGATCGCGCCGGGCCTCTTCGACACGCCGCTCCTCGGCGCGCTCCCGGAGGAGGCGCGCCGGTCCCTGGGCGCGCAGGTCCCGTTCCCGCCGCGCCTCGGGCGCCCGCCGGAGTACGCGCTGCTCGCCTGCCAGATCGTCGAGAACCCGATGCTGAACGCCGAGACGATCCGCCTCGACGGCGGGATCCGCATGACTCCGCGCTAGCGGGCAGGGGGTCCCCCGTGGAGCTCGGTCGCCTCGCAATCTCCCTTCCCCTCCCCTTCCTCTCGCCGCGCGCCTGCGTCGAGCTCGCGCGCACCGCGGAGTGCGAGTGGGGCTACGACGCGATCTGGCTCGCCGAGACGAACGGGCCCGACTCGGCGAGCCTCGCCGGCGCGCTCGCCCTCGCGACCTCGCGCGCGACCCTGGGCACGGCGATCGTCCCGGTCCAGACGCGCACCCCGGCGCTGCTCGCGATGACCGCGGCGACCCTGGCCGGCCTCGCGGGGGACCGCTTCGTGCTCGGGCTCGGGAGCTCGAGCCACGCGATCGTCGAGGGCTGGCACGGCCTGCCCTTCGAGAAGCCACTCGCGCGCGTGCGCGAGACCGTGGCGATCGTGCGCGCGGCCCTGGCGGGCCGCAAGACCGACTTTGCGGGCGAGACCGTGCGCTCGCGCGGGCTGCGCCTCGGCTTCGCCCCCGAGCGACCCGTCCCGATCTATCTCGCAGCGCTGCGCGAACGGATGCTCGAGCTCGCGGGGGAGATCGGCGACGGGCTCATCGTGAATCTCTTCCCAGTGACGGCCATGCCCCGCATCCTCGCGGCCTGGCGCCGCGGCGCCGCGCGCGTCGGCCGCGACGCGAGCCGGGACGAGGTGGTCTGCCGCTTCCAGGTCGCGGTGACCGACGACGTGCCGGCCGCCCGGCAGCTGATCCGCTTCGCCTTCGCCGGCTACATCGCGCAGCCGGTCTACAACGCCTACTTCCGCTGGTGTGGCTTCGAGGCCGAGGCCGCCGCGGTGGCGGAGGCCTTCGCGCGGGGCGACCGCCTGGCTAGCGCGGCCGCCATGACCGACGCGCTGATCGACCGGATCGCGATCCTGGGCTCGGCCTCCCGCTGCCGCGAGCAGATCGCCGAGTTCGTGGCCGCCGGCGTGACGACGCCCGTGATCGCGCCGATCGCGACCGACGCCGCGGGCGTGCGCCGGGTCCTCGAGGCCTTCGCGCCGGCACGGCTGCGCCGATGAGCGCGGAGCGGGCGCGCGCGCTGCTCGTCTCCGGGGCGACGGGCCTGATCGGCCGGCGCCTCGTCGCGAGCCTCGGTGACGCGGCTCCGCCGGTGCTCGCGCTCTCGCGCGACCCGCGCCGGGCGGCCGGCGCGCTCGGCCCGCGCCACACCCCCGTCGCGTGGGACGGCCTGCACATCCCGCCGCAGGCCATCGACGGGGTGGGCGCCGTCCTCCACCTCGCCGGCGAGCCCCTCTTCGGGGGGCTCCCCACGCCGGGTCGCCTGGCGCGGATCCGGGCCAGCCGCGTCGACTCGACGCGCGCGATCGTGGCCGCGCTCGCGGCGCTCCCGGCCGGGCGGCGGCCCGGGACCCTCGTCTGCGCGTCGGCGGTCGGCATCTACGGCTCGCGGGGCGAGGAGGAGCTCCCCGAGGAGGCTGCGCCGGGCGAGGGATGGACCGCCGAGCTCTGCCGCGAGTGGGAGACGGCGGCGCTCTCCGCCGCCGTGTACGGCCTGCGCGTCGTGTGCCTGCGCTTCGGCATCGTGCTCGCGCGCGAGGGGGGCGCGCTCGCGCTCATGACGAAGGTCTTCCGCACCGGCCTCGGCGGGCGCCTGGGCAGCGGCCGGCAGTGGGTGCCCTGGGTGCACGTCGAGGACGCCGTGGGGCTCGCCCGCCGCGCGCTCGAGGACGCGAGCCTGCGCGGCGCGCTCAACGTCGTCGCCCCCGGCTGCGTGCGCAACGAGGAGCTCACCCGCGAGCTCGCGGCGCGCCTGGGACGCCGCGCGCTCTTCCCCGCTCCGGCCTTCGCCGTCCGGGTCGCGCTCGGGCCGCTGGCCGGCGAGCTCCTCGGAAGCCGGCGCGTCGTCCCGCGCCGAGCCGAGCGGATCGGCTACGCCTTCGCGCGGCCCACGCTCGCGGGCGCGCTCGCGAGCGAGCTCGCGTAGCGAGATCCCGGCCCGGGTGGGTCGACGGATTCCGAGCTAGCGTGAAGCGACCAGGAGGGGATGCCATGCTGCAACCGGGGCGCAGGGCGGGTCGGATCGCTGCTGCGATCTTCGGAGTCGTGGCCTCGTCGTCGTGGGCGGCGCAGGAGCCGCAGACCCCGACCTTCGGGCCGGAGCAGCTCGAGCAGATCGTCGCGCCGATCGCGCTCTATCCGGACTCGCTGCTCGCGCAGGTCCTGATGGCCTCGACCTATCCGCTCGAGGTGGTCGAGGCGGCGCGCTTCGCGAAGGACAGCCCGGATCTGAAGGACAAGGCTCTCGACGCCGCGCTCCAGGAGAAGACCTGGGACGCGAGCGTCAAGTCGCTCGTCTCGTTCCCCCAGGTTCTCAGCATGATGAACGAGAAGCTCGACTGGACGCAGAAGCTCGGCGACGCCTTCCTGGCCGAGCAGAGCGGCGTGATGGACGCCGTGCAGCGCCTGCGCGCCAAGGCGAAGGCCGAGGGGAACCTCGAGAGCAACAAGGAGCAGAAGATCCTCGTCGAGCAGGCGCCCGCGCCGCCCCCCGAGGTGGTCGTCATCGAGCAGGCGCCGACCACGATCATCAAGATCGTGCCGGCCAACCCGCAGGTCATCTACGTCCCGACCTACAACCCGACGGTCGTCTACGGCGCCTGGCCCTATCCCACCTACCCGCCCTACTACTACTACCCGCCGGGCTACGTCGCGGGAGCGTCGATGCTCTCGTTCGGCCTCGGCATGGCGGTCGGCGCGTCGCTCTGGGGCGACTCGAACTGGGGCTGGGGACACGGCGACGTCGACATCGACGTCAACCAGTACAACAGTTTCAACAACAACGTCACGAAGAACTTCAACAAGACCGACATCCAGAACAAGTTCGACGGCGGAAAGTGGAAGCACGACCCGTCGCACCGCAAGGGCGTGCAGTATCGCGACAAGGCGACGCAGCAGCGCTTCGACCGCGCCGGCCCCAAGGGCGCCGAATCGCGCGAGGCATTCCGCGGCCGCGCCGAGCAGGGCCGCCAGCAGATCGCGCGGGAGGGCACCGCGGGGGTCCAACGCGACCTCGAGAGCGGCCGGACCGGTGGCCAGCAGCGCCCCGGTAGCGCGAGCGACCGCGCCGCCGGCCAGCAGCGCCCCGGTGGCGCGAGCAACCGCGCCGCCAGCCAGCAGCGCGCCGGCGGCTCGAGCGGCCGCAGCAGCCTCGACCGGGGGCGCAGCTCGGGCGCCTTCCAGGGAGTCGGCCACGGCAGCCAGGTCCGGCGCGACTCGAGCCGCGGCCATTCGAGCCGGGGCGCCTCCGGCGGCTCGCGCGGCTCGCGCGGCGGCGGCTCACGGCGGTGATGAGGAGGTCGCGAATGCTGCCGAACCCCATCGCCTCGTCGAAGGAGGGAAGGATGCCCGCATATCGCCGCCGCTTCCTCGCCGCGACCCTCGGCGCCCTGCTCCTGGCCGCGACGAGCGGCCTCCCCCTCGCGCTCGCCGCCGAGCCTGCACAGAAGCACTTCGCCTCGCCCGAAGCGGCGGTCTCGGCGCTCATCACCGCCCTCGAGGCGGACGATCGGACGGCCATGCTCGCCGTGCTCGGAGCCGACGCGAAGCCGCTCCTCGAGTCGGGCGATCCGGTCGCCGACCGCGAGGGCCGCGAGCACTTCGTGGCGAGCTACGCAGCGGCTCACGCGCTGAAGAAGTCGAGCGACGCGCAGGTCGAGCTCGTGACGGGCGAGGACGAGTGGCCGTTCCCCATCCCGCTGGTGAAGGAGGCCGCGGGCTGGCGCTTCGACACGGCCGCCGGCGACGAGGAGATCCTCGACCGCCGCATCGGGCGCAACGAGCGCTTCACGATCCAGGCCTGCCTCGCCGTCGTCGATGCGCAGCGCGAGTACTATGCGCGCAGCCCGGACGAGGACCCCCTGCTGCACTACGCGCGCCGCTTCATGAGCAGCGAGGGCAAGCGCGACGGCCTCTACTTTCCGACCGCGGAGGGCGAGGAGGAGAGCCCGCTCGGTTCCCTCTTCGTGCAGGCGAAGGCCGAGGGGTACAAGAGGGAGGCCGGCAAGCCGATGGCCTTCCACGGCTACCATTACCGCATGCTCGAGGCCCAGGGCCCCCACGCGCCCGACGGCGCCTACGGCTACGTCGTGGACGGAAAGATGCTCGGCGGCTTCGCGGTGGTCGCCTACCCGGCGACGTGGGACAACTCGGGCATCATGACCTTCCTCGTGAACCAGGATGGCGTGGTATACGAGAAGGACCTGGGGCCCGAGACGGAGAAGCTCGCCCAGGCCCTCCGGAGCTTCGACCCGGACGACACCTGGAAGCGCGTGCCCGAGGAGGACCAAGCGCCGGAGCCGGTCTCTGACTCCGTCGCGTCCGAGTGAACGTCCCAGCGCAGGGGGCCCCGAGCGGGATCTCGGAAACCGAGGGAGAGGGCGACCCGCGTGCCGAAGCTGTTCTCGTCGGTGGAGCTAAGCTAAGCACCCGCCGCGGCGCTGCGGAGGCGCTCGATCGCCTTGCTGCGCGCTTCGATCAGCTCCGCCACGGCACGGGCCACCGGGGCGCTCGTATCGAGGAGCGCCCGCGCCGCGAGCGCCGGGATCGCGATCACCTCCGCGTCGCACTCCGCGACGACCGAAGCGGCGGCCGGCTGCGCAGCGACGCACGCCTCCTCGCCGAAGAGGTCGCCGGGGCCGAGCTCGAGGACGGGGCGTTCGATTCCGTCGCGCCCCGTCACACAGAGGCTCGCGCGCCCGGCTACGAGGGCGCACACGGCGACCGGGACCTCGCCGCCCGGCAGCATCCTCTCGCCCTTCGCGTAGCGGAGCCTCCGAGCCGACCCCGCGAGCGCGCCGAGCGCGCGCGCGTCGAAGGCCGAGAAAGCGGCGATGCGCGCGAGGTCGGCTCCGATTCGCTCCGCCGGGTCGGCGGACTCGCGCGGTGCTTCCGGGCGCAGCGCGCGGGTCGGGTAAGCGAGGGTGAGTCCGGCGCGGCGTGCGGTATACCAGACGCGCGTCGTGAACTCGTCCCGGATGCGCCGCGTCGCGAAGAGGTCCGTGAGCGAGAGCTTGGTCTCGAAGAGGACCCGATCGGCGTCGTAGGCGAGCGTCTCGACCTTGGGGGCGGGGTCGGCGAGCACCCCCTCGATGGAGAGGGCCGTCTCGCGCAGCACCTCCTTCACGCGGTTCGGCGCGTCCGCCAGCGAGAAGCCGATCACGACCCGCTCGGCGTGCAGGCGCGTCGGCTCGCAGACGTTCACGATCGTCTCCTTGCCGAGGATCGAGTTCGGGACGACGAGCAGATCGCGCTCGGGCGTGCGGATCCGCACCGCGCGCCAGTTCATCTCGACGACCTCGCCCTCGCGCGTCCCGATCTTGATCCAGTCGCCCGTCTTGAAGGGCCGCTCGAAGAGGAGCGCGATCCCGGCCATCACGTTGCCGAGCGTGTCCTGGAGCGCCAGGCCGAGCACGATCGAGCCCACACCGAGGGCGGCGAGCAGCCCGCCGAGGTCCCGCCCCCAGACGACCGAGAGCACGATCGCGGCACCGACCAGCACCATCAGGAGGCGCGTGAGGTCGAGGAAGAGCTGCGGCACGCGGGCGCGCCAGGTGTCGGCGGCCGCCTCCTCGAAGACGAGCACGTTCACCGCGGAGAACCCCGCGTAGAGCACCGTCACCCAGAAGAGGGTCTCGACGATGCGGACCAGGGGGCTCGCCGGGTCGGCGCCGACCACGCGGGTGAGGAAGGCGAAGGCCACGAGAACTGGGAGGACCATGTTGCGCACGATCCGGAAGAGCGCGCTCGCCGCGCGGCCCCGGCGCTGGAGGCGCCACGCCACCTCCCCGAGCACGACGACGCCGACCTGGAAGACGAGGACGAGCCCCACGCCCCAGAGGAACCACTCCCGGCGCAGCAGATCCTCCATCAGACCGCCGCGGCGCGCGGCATCACGCCCGGGCGGAGCACGAAGAGACCCCCGTCGCTCCCCTCGGCGTTGCCCTGCAACGAGCGTTCGAAGGCGTAGAGGTCGTGAAGCTTCTCGTGCACCTCCGCGGCGACGCAGATCTCGCCCCGGCGGGCGGCGTTGCGCGCCCGGCTGGCGCGGTTCACCGTCTCACCCCAGACGTCGTAGAGGAACTTGTTGCGGCCGATGATCCCGGCCACCACCGGCCCCGACGCGACGCCCACCCGCAACGCGAGCTCGCGACCCTGCTCGCGGCACGTGCGCTCGACGATCCGGGCCATCTCGAGCGCGAGGTCGACAGCGCGGCGCGCGTGATCCAGGCGCGGCGTCGAGAGGCCGCAGGCCGCCATGTAGCCGTCGCCGATCGTCTTGATCTTCTCCACGCCGTGGCGCTCCGCGGCCTCGTCGAAGGCCGAGACGATCGCGTCGAGCAGCGCCACGGCCTCCCGCGCCGGGAGCGTCCGCGTGAGCGCGGTGAATCCTTCGAGGTCGGAGAAGAGGACGCTCACGTTCGCGTGCGTGTCGGCGATGTGCTGCTCTCCGGCCTTGAGCCGGCGCGCCACCGGAGCCGGGAGGATGCTCTGGAGCAGATCCTCGTTCTCGCGGTTCATCTCCGCAGCGCGGCGCGCCTCGCTGCGCATGCCGTCGAGCACCTGCCGGAACGACGCGGCGAGCTCGCCGAACTCGTCGTCCGAGCTCGACTCGATCTCCACCTCGATCTCCCCGGAGCCCACGCGCCGCGCCCGCGCGATCAGCTCGTTCACGGGCCGCACGAACGAGGTGGCGAGGAGCATCACGACGACCGTGATCGCGAGCATGATCAGCGCGGTCGAGAGCACGAGCTCGCGGGTGAGTCGGTGGATCGGCGCGTAGGCCTCGTCGAGGTCGATCTCGGAGAGGATCGCCCAGTCGAGGTCGCGCACGCGCAGCGGCGCGAAGGAGGAGAGCACCGGCACCCCCCGGTAGTCGCGGATCACGCGCGTCCCGGACCGGCCCTCGAGCGCGAGCGTCGCGGCCTCGGTGCGGACCGTCTGCTGGAGGATGCTCGTCCCGAGCTCGAGGATGCGGCGTACCTGGTCCTCGGGGGTGCCGAGCTCGCCCAGGGCCTTCGCATAGCCCTCGGGGTCCTCGAGCAGGAAGCGTGAGTTCGAGCGCATGCGCTGGTCGGGGCCGACGAGGTACGTCTCGCCGCTCCTGCCGAGGCCCTCGCGCTGCCACTGCCGGCCTCCGGTCATGATCCGGTCGATCTCCGCGACGGAGACCTGCACGGCCAGGATCCCGACGAGCTCGTCGCCGTCGAAGACCGGGGTCGCCATGAAGGCGGCCGGCGCGGCGTAGGAAGGCCGGTAGGGCTCGAAGTCGACGAGCTGCACGAAGTCGCGGTCCGGCCCGCGGCGCACGGCGGCCAGCGCGCGCGCGAGGTTGGTCCCGGCGTGCGGCCCGTCGAGGAGGCTCGTGGCGAAGTCCACCTCCTTGGCGACGCTGTAGACGACGTCGCCGGTCTCGGGGTCGACGAGGAAGAGATCGTAGAAGCCGAGCCTTTCGGCGAGCTTGCGGAAGAAGGGGTGGTAGATCGCGTGCGCGCGGTCGTACTCCAGCGCAGAGACCGCCGCCTCGCCCTCGCCGGCCGCGGTGTCGAGCCGCTCCTTCTCCCCGAGCGGGTTCGGGTTCGCGACGATGTAGCGGTACTGGAGGAAGCGGCCGGCCGCGCCCTCGGGCAGGTAGCGCCCGAGGACGGGCTCGCCTTCCACGTTGCGGGCGAGGTGGGGTAGGAATTCGTCGCGGTAGAAGCCTTCGAGGCGCGCGTCCCACACGCTCGGCAGCTCTGCCGTGCGGAGCGCGCGGAAGCCCTCGCGCAGGCGCAGGGCCGCCGCGCGCAGCGTGTGGTCTTCGCCGAGCGTCCCCACCTGGTTGCGGAGCGCCCGGAAGTAGGACTCGATCTGGTCTGCCTTCGAGGCGCGCAGGCTCGTCAGGTGGTTGAAGGCGGCCTCGCGCAACGACGCCTCGCCGCTGCGGTAGCCGAGCCAGGCCACCACGCCGATCGAGACCGCGCTCACGCCCAGCATCATCACGAGGAGCTTCGACTTGATGCTGAGCCGGAACGGGGACATCGCGAATCCGTGGCAGGGCGGTCGGGAGGGGGGCCGCAGGCTAGCCCAGGACCCGCTCGAATCCCACTGCCACGCTCTGGGGTCGGGGCCGGGCCGTGGGCCGGCGTCGGTCTACGCGAGATCCGAGGTTCAGGAGTCCCCGGCGCCCTCGTCCGACGGCTCCACGCCGAACACGGTCGGAAGCACCTGCTTCACCGTGAGCGGACCCATCCCGGGCTCCACCTCGAAGTAGCCAAGCGAGATCGGGGGATCCCCGACCGTCGCGAAGCGCTCCCGGAACTCGGCGAGCAGGCGCCGCACGATCCGCTCGGCGCCCGCACGGTCGACGTCGGTCAGCATCAGCACCACGCGCTCGCGAGTCAGGCGCAGGATCGTATCGTCCATGCGCAGCGCGCTCGCGAAGAAGTCGACCACCTCGGGGAAGAGCAGGTCGCCTTCACGCCCGGCCATGCCGATCACGACCGAGGGCAGACGGTGCGCGCTCGCGAGGCTCGCCGCCCGGCCGAGCATCTCGCGCAGCCGCAGCGGATCGTCCGCAGGCGTGGGCAGGGGCGCCACCGTCGCCATGATACCCCCATCGGCCCGGCCGCCCGGGACCTGTAGAGGACCCGCGACGCTTCGCTTGCCGGTCCCCGCACCCGTTTCCTACGTTGCCCGGTCCCGGGAGAGAGCGTGCCGCAGGTCCAGGATCCCGACGTGGCCGAGGGGGCGTACGCGGCCCGGCTCGCGACCGGCTTTGGCGCGCTGCTCCTGGCGTGCTTCGTGCTGATCGTGCTCGGCGCGCTCGTCCGCGCGAACGAGGCCGGACTCGCCTGCCCCGACTGGCCGCTCTGCTTCGGGCAGGCCCTGCCGGAGATGGACCGGAAGGTCGGCTTCGAGTGGACGCACCGCGTCGTGGCGGGGAGCGTGGGGGTCGCCTTCGTCGCGCTCTCGGCGCTCGCGCTGCGCAGGCCCAGGGCGCGCAGGGTCGCTCCGCTGCTCGGGGTCGGCGCGGCGCTGCTCGCGCTGCAGATCCTGCTCGGCGCCCTCACCGTCTGGGAGCTCCTCGCTCCGTGGACCGTGACCGCGCACCTGCTCACCGGAAACGCCTTCGCCGCGACGCTGCTCCTCGCCGCGCTCGCGCTGCGCGAGGGCGCCTCGCCGGGAGCGCACCCGCCCGTCCCGCCGCCCGTGCGGCGCTGGACCGCGCTCGCCGCGCTGCTCCTCGCCCTCCAGATCGCGCTCGGGGGGCTCGTCGCCTCGCGCTACGCCGGGCTCGCCTGCCCCGAGTGGCCGGCCTGCCAGGGCGGCGTCTGGTTCCCCGGCTGGGAAGGGCCGGTGGGGCTCCAGCTGCTCCACCGCACGAACGGCTACGCGCTCGTCGCCGGCCTCGCGACGGCGGCGATCGCCGCGCGCGGCGCGCCCGCCGTCGGCCGCGCCGTGCGCCTGGCGCTCGGTCTCGGCGTCCTCCAGGTCGCGGTCGGCGCGGCGAACGTGCTCCTGCGCTTGCCGATCGAGGTGACGGGCCTGCACTCGGCCCTCGCGACCGGGCTCGTGCTCTCCCTCACCTGGGCCGCGCGCGCGGCCTGGCTCGGCAAGCACCCGAAGGGGCCAGAGCTCCTGTGGAGCTCGGCCCGCAGCGAGCCGAAGGCGAGCGAAGGCGGGCTCCCGCAAGCCCGGGCGTAGCGACGCGGCCGGTGCTACAGAAAGCCGCCGATGCGCTCGTTCCAGATCTTCGCGTCGCTCCCGCCCGAGCGGGCGACCGCCCTCCTGCGTGCCCTCTCCGAGCAGGTGCCGCTCGTTTTCGCCCAGGCGCTCGGCGCGGCGTGCATCGCGCTGCGCTCGCGGCCGGTCTACCTCCAGCGCCAGCCCTTCGAGAAACGCGCCGAGGCGATCCGCCGCGCGCTCGCGCGCGTCGCGGCCGACCCCGTGGCCGCCGAGGTCCTCGCCGCCTACTTCCTCGGATGCCGCAAGCCGCTGCTCGTCGAGTGGCTCGACCTCGTCGGGATCGAGCACGAGGACGGCGTACTGCGGGTCGAGGCGCCGCCCGCACCCGCCGACGCGAAGCTGCGAGAGGCCGCGCAGGGATTCCTCGACGCGCACGAGGACGCCGACCGGCGCCTCCTCCTGCGCGCCTTCGCGGCGCAGGACGCGATCGCCTGGCCCGCCCTCGACGCCCTCCTCGCCGAGGGCGCCTAGCGGGAGGCCTCGCGCGCTACCCTGCCCACCTCCGCGCGAGGCCGCCCTCTCGGGGCGGGTCCGGGTGCATTCTAGCGGAAAATTCCCGTCGGCTTGCCGGCGTTTCCTCCTCCGCCGAGGTCGCTGGCCACCTCTTCGAACTGCTCGAGCGCCGCGCGAAGATCCTCGACGATCTCCTGCGCGATCACATCCGGCTCCGGCAGGCTGTCGGACGATTCGAGGCTCTCGTCCTCGAGCCAGAAGACGTCGAGGCTGCACTTGTCGCGCTGGACGAGCTCCTCGTACCCGTAGGACCGCCAGCGCCCTCGTGGGTCCGCCTCCGACCAGCTCGGCTCGCGCCCCTCCCGCGCCCCGGGCCGATAGCAGGTCACGAACTCGTCGAGATCGGCGCGCTGGAGCGGCTTCGTCTTGAGCGTGAAGTGCTGGTTCGTGCGGAGATCGTAGATCCAGAGCTCGCGGGTCCAAGGCGTCTCGCTAGCGGGCTTTCGGTCGAAGAAGAGGACGTTCGCCTTCACCCCCTGCGCGTAGAAGATCCCGGTCGGAAGGCGCAGCAGCGTGTGCACGTCGCAGTCGTGCAGGAGCCGGCGCCGGATCGCCTCCCCCGCCCCACCCTCGAAGAGCACGTTGTCCGGCACCACGATCGCGGCGCGCCCATGCATCGCGAGCAGCGTGCGCACGTGCTGGACGAAGTTGAGCTGTTTGTTGCTCGTGGTCGCCCAGAAGTCTTCTCGGGTTACGCTCAGGGCGGCCCGTCCCGTCTCTCCCTCCTCTGTCACCACCAGGACGGAGGACTTCTTCCCGAACGGGGGATTGGTGAGGACCACCTCGTAATGCTCCCCCGGAGCGGCGGCCAGGCTGTCGCGCGTCTCGATCGGCGGCGCCGCTTCGTCCCCCTGGGGCCCGATCCCGTGCAGGATCAGGTTCATCGCACACAGCCTCGACACTCCGTCCACGATCTCCATGCCGTGCAGCGCCTCGAGCTCGAGGTGTCGCTTCTGCGCACGCGTGAGGCTCGGGTGCTGACGCACGATGTAGTCGTGGGCCGCCAGCAGGAACCCGCCGGTCCCGCAGGCGGGGTCGCAGACCCGCTCCCCGGGCGCCGGGTGCATCACGTCGACGACTGCGCGGATCAGCGCTCGCGGCGTGAAGTACTGCCCCGCCCCGCCCTTCGTGTCCTGTGCGTTCTTCTCGAGGAGCCCCTCGTAGGCATCCCCCTTCACGTCGGCGTCGAGCGACGACCACTCCTCCCGGTCGATCAGATCCGCGACTAGCCGCCGCAGCTTCGCCGGATCCTGGATCTTGTTCTGCGCCTTGCGGAAGATCACGCCGAGCATACCCGGCCGACGGCCCAGCCCTTCGAGCGTGTGGCGGTAGTGCGCCTCCAGCGCGTCCCCATCCTTCGCGAGGAGGCTCGGCCAGTCATGGCCCTCGGGAACCGGCGACTTCTGGTTCCAGGGTGGCTGCGTCCGCTCGTGGGCCATCTTGAGGAAGAGCAGGAACGTGAGCTGCTCGACGTAGTCCCCGTACGAGAGCCCATCGTCCCGCAGGACGTTGCAGTAGGACCAGAGCTTCTGGACGATCTGCGAGGACGCGTTCACCCGCTGGAACCTCCCGGACCCTGTCTCCGAGGGTTTGGAATCAGAACTCGCTGGATCACACCCGGATGGAGCGGATCGAAGTCGCTGTCCAACGTCAGGAGAGTTGCCTCGGCAGCCCGCGTGGCTGCCGCGATCCACATGTCGTTCTCACCGATGTTGACGCGCGAGCCGCCTGGATGGGCGCGAAGCGCCTTGTAGACCTCCACGTAGCCTGCAACGACGAGCGGGTCGTTGATGTCGACGATCACGGTATTCTCGATCGCGAGCTGGACGGCCCGTCGTTTCTCCGCGCCATAGTTGTTCGTCTCTGCCAATGCCCAGAGCTCTCCAACAGACACGCAACAGATGAGCGGCCGAAAGGGGCTCGATCGGAGGCCGAAGTCGGCATCGATGCGGTGCGCGATCTCACCTCCTCGCACCAGGAGAAGCAAGACGCCGGTATCGAGCAGGTAGATCGAACGCTGCACGCGATCGCGCCAGGATCTAACTCAGCTCTTGCAAGGTCATGAGAAGATCAGCCTCGGTCTCCTCTCCGGGCCAACGCCCGAAGAAGGCATCGACACCCGTCGCCTGAGTCTGGGCCCGCTGAACGTTCGCCTTGTACTGGATTCGGGCGAGGGGCTTCGGAACTCTCGAAAACAGGGCACTCACACCCTCTCCGGAGACGATGGCCTCCGCGTCGATTCGCAGCAATCGACTGGACGGGCGAAACACCGCTCGCCCGTCCACGGCGACGCGCTTATTGAAGAGCGGCGCTACCTCCGAGAGGCTTCCCTCGACGAAGAGGCCCCGGATGTCCTCGCCCGAGTCGAGGCGAACTGCGAAGGTCTGGGTGCTCTCCCGAATCATGTCGAGTACCCCCACCACGCGCGCCCGGCGCGCCGGGGGCGTGTCGGAACCGAGGCGTCGGGCGCTCGCGATCGTGGTAGGTGACAGCGTCACAAACTCCTCGCCCCCCGTTCGCAAATCCGAGATCCGAGCCTCCCGAAAGAACCCGTCGAGGGCGCGCCCGAAGCCTCGAAAGCTCCGCAGGAGGGCGGGATCGAAGCGGTCGCTCTCGGCATTCTCGGCCGAGATGTCGCGGAGAAGGTCCGAGAACACCTCGAATCCTGTGAAGCTCGCATCGGGGCGCGTCGGCCACAGCTCGGCTTGTTGGTACAGCTCCGGGGCAGCGGCCCCGAAGGTAGGAGCTTCGAAGCGAAGGATCGTCGAGCCACGCCCCTCGATCCCGACGAAACGCACGTCCGATGCTGCAAGCAGCCAACGGGGCGGACGACCGCGCGCGCGACTCGTACCGAGGAAGGCCATCGACACCGAGTACCGGATGAACGCGTCGAGCTGCCCGAGGAAGAGCCCGCAGCCTCGCGGCGGAACGCTCGAACCGAACCCCTGCTCGCTCTCGAGGATCACGCGGTGGTGGACGGTGCTCATGCTGGGCCCTCCCCTTGCATACCGAACTGGCTGCGCCGACTCAGGCTACCGAAGAGTTCGCCACTTCGACCAGCCGGCGAACTACCCCGCACTCGTTGCGGATCGACACGGCCCCCGCTACCGGAGCGGCCGGTTGATCGCAAGAGCTCCTCCGCCACACCCGTTCCTCCACCGCTTCCCACCGGCGTTTCGAACCGGGCGAGGGCGATCCACCAGACGCTGTCCGCAGCAGAATGCCCGCCAATCACGGCAGCCGCAGAACGGCGCTCGCGCGCGGAAACTCGTCGTGGGTTCGACCGCGAAGCGCGCGCCCCGTCGCGTACTTCCTGACACCACCCCATTGCTTGAAGAAGAAGGGAACCCGCGCGCGGCTGCACTGATCGAGGATCGAGACGACCCATTCCTGGCGCATAGGCCGCGCTCCGCGACCGCTCTCGCCGCCGACGATGACCCAGTGGATGCCTCGGAGGTCGAGGGGGCCGAGGTCTTCGAGGAGAGGCTCGATGGAGAGGAAGCGAATGGCGGCAGGTGTGTCGCGCAGTGCGTCGATCCGCGGGAGGCCGTGGCGGCGGTTTTCGACGCTCACGCCGAGCCAGACGTGGCCGAGCCGGGCCAGCCACGCGAGGTCGCCCCGCAGGAGATCCCGCATCCGTTCGGGCCGTTTGGTCAGGACCTGGTAGGTGTGCCAGTGGGCCTTCTGCATGACCCCTGCGACGGCCACGATGTAGCCGGTGGGGACGCCGTCCTGGAAGAGGTCGCTCATCGAGTTCACGAAGACGCGCCTGGGGGTGCGCCAGCGCAGGGGGTCTTCGAGCTTCTCGGGAACCAGGCGGAGGTCGAAGCCCTGCTCGAAGGGGTGGCCCGGGACGCCACGGAAGCGCTCGGCGAAGGTCTCCGCGTAGCAGTGCTTGCAGCCGGGGCTCACCTTCACGCATCCCCTCACGGGGTTCCAGGTGGCATCCGTCCACTCGATGGCGCTGCGATCGCTCACCCGCACCTCCTCGGAACGGGGGGAGCTTCGCAGGGGGTTGTGACGAAGACGGTCACAACCCACGCGCCAGCGGCGGCCGTGGCCGCCGGACGCCGCGCTGCCGCAACGTCCTCGGCGCCGCCTGGGCCGCGGCCTCGCGCTCCTTTCGGATGCGCTCCAGGACCAGGCTCGCGGGCTCGTCGGTCGGGTCCGGGGGGACGAGCTTGCCTTCGAAGGCGCGCTTCAGGATCGACTGGCGCAACCGGACAGCGCGCCTGAGGGCGGCGTCGATCGTGGTGGCTAGCTCGTCAGCGATGGAGAGCCGGCGGTGCACCTCGGCCACGATCCGGGCCTGTTCTGCGCGCGGCGGAAGAGGGAATGGCACGGACTTGAGCTTCTCCAGCGTAAGATGGGCGATATTGGTCGTGATCGAGCCAAAACCTCTGAAGACACCCGACTTGACATGCGACCGAAACACGATCTGGGCGTACTCGGATGATGGGCCATTCGGGATCGGACGGAAGCGGTGAAGGGTCTTCTGGAAGCAAAGGTCCTCGATCTCGCCTCGAAAGATCGCGCTCTGACCGAGAAGCTCCGAGCTCTGTCCCTCGCTCAACAAAACGTCACCAGCCCGAAGCGTGTACTTCTCGAAGTGAGCTTCGTCGAAGTCCATCGTCTCCAAGTCGGAGAAATCGATGCGGTCGTCCTTGACGTTCGCCACACGCAAGTACGCTCGGGGACTCTTGCCGAGCAGGTATTGGGGTGCGCGCTGGCGTCCAAGAAGAAGGTCTCCGACCATGTCGATCGATGCCCAGCACCAGCCCTCGGGCAACCGCGAAGTATTCGAGAGGTTGGGGGGCACCGGCTCTCTGGTCCGGGATCTGATCTCGCCGGTTCCTCGCTTCCCTGAGACGTGTTGAACTGCGCGTCGGGCGCGAAGGATGCGATCCAGCAGTGCGTGGGCGGGCTCGAAATCGCGCCCTTCGGCGCGGGCGAGGGCGGCTTCGGTGGGGACGAGGCGGCCCTCACAGGCGGCCTTCAGGACGGAGGCGTGGTAACGACCGAGCTGTGCTTTGGCGCGTTCGAGCCCGCGAACGCCCGCCTCGATCCGAGTCATCTGCTGTTCGACCGCGGAAAGGATTGCTTCCTGTTCTCGGCGGGGCGGCAACGGGATCTCGACGGCTTCAAACCGTTCGAGTGGTAGATGCTGAATCGTCGTCTGCGCGATCTTCGGTGCGAGTCGTCCAGACAGCGCAAGGTGCTCCAGCCAGTATCTAAGGAGCGTCGTGGAGATCGCATCGCCGTGGGGGCGAACTCGATGCAGAGCCTTCTGATACATCAGACCTGAGTTCCCTCGGTACACGGCGGCGCGACCGGGTTCGCCCCCTTCGCAAACCAGGAGGTCCCCCGGTTCAACTGAGTACCGCTCCAGTTCCTCTACCCTGAAACCCATCTCCTTGACGTCGCCCAGGTCGATCGAGCCCCAGCGGACATTCTCGTTGCGCAAGTATGGGCGGACGATCAAGTCAGGACGAAACGCCTTGGGCGAGAGCATCTTGCCGAGCCGAATCTCCGCCACGTCGCAGAGACGCGCAACGACCCAAGAGGCGAGCCCCGGCTCTCTTTCTTCTCCGCTCACGCTGCAAGGACCTCGTTCAGCTCCTCCAGCAGCCGCACGAGCCCGTCGCCGCCGAAGACGCGGACTGCTTTGCCCACGCCGCCCATCTGGGCAAAGGGGGCGTAGCCGAGGTCGTCGATCGCGACTTCGGCGTTGGCGGCGACGTGGTCGCGGATGGCTTCGAGCCACTGGCGCTGTTCGTCGCTGAAACGGCGGCCCTGGTTCTCCTGCTGGAGGAGCCAGCCGGCGAAGCGCTCGCGCACGCGGTCGCCGTAGGGGACGAGCTGGTCTTCGTGCTGGAGGGCGAAGCGGACGAGGGAGACGAGGTCCGTCATCAGGCGCTCCGCGCTCGCGCCGCGCACGCGGTCGCGGCGCAGCGCCTCGTAGGCCCGCCACAGGAGGTCCGGCGTCCAGCGCCGGGGTGGGGCGGCCACGGCGTCCGCCAGGGTCTTCACGTCCGCGTGGGTGAGCCGGCGCCGGTAGGGGCGGCTGTAGAGCACCTGGAGGGCCGTGATCTCGTCCTTGTGCTTGGCCAGGAACTCCTCGAAGTCGCGCACCAGGCGCTCGGCCATGCGCTCCTTGATCTCCGGCGCGAAGCGGGCGTCGGTGACCGCGTCCTGGGAAACCGTATCGAGCGTCTGCTCGAGGCTGCGCTGGACGTCGAGGAGGCGGCTGCGAAGCTCCGGGTTCGTGGCGAGCGGGGCTGCGGCAGCCCGGAGGAGGGCCGCCCCGGCCGCCGCCACCTGCTCCGCGCTCGGCTCGGCGCCCTCCGGAAGCGAGGCGAGCCTCCGCCCCTCCTCGGCCTGGCGGTCCGGATCCAGGGCCTGGACGAGCTCCCCCGCGATCTGGCCGAGCGCGCGGCCTCCCGCCAAGTCTGCCAGCTCCCGCCGGTCGGGAGCGCCGAGGCGCCGGTCGATCCGCGCGAGGCGGCCCGCGAGCGAGGAAAGGATCTCCGGGTCGGTGCTCCCCCCTGCCACGGCGTTCAGGAGCTTCTCGAAGGAGATGCCGCGCCGCTTCTCGAGCGGCAGGCTGTCCGCGAGATCCCGCTCGCAGACGCCCACGCAGTCGACGAGCACGAAGCGCTCCTTGCCATCCGCGTCGGGCGTCACGCTCTGGAGGTCCGTCGCGTCGATCACGCGCACGCCGCGGCCCTTCATCTGCTCGAAGAAGTTCCGGCTCTTGACCGCGCGCAGGAACATCACGATCTCGAGCGGCCGGACGTCGGTCCCGGTCGCGATCATGTCGACCGTGACGGCGATCCTCGGGAAGTAGCGCGTGCGGAAGTCGCCGAGCACCGTCTCGGGGTCGCTGGTCCGGTAGGTGAGCTTCTGGCAGAAGTCGTTACCCCGCCCGAACTCCTCGCGCATGACCTGGACGATGTCGTCGGCATGACTGTCGTCCTTCGCGAAGATGAGCGTCTTCGGCACGTGCTTGCGGCCCGGGAAGATCTCCGTGAAGAGCCGATCCCGAAAGGCCCGGACGACAGTGCGGATCTGGTCGACGGCCACGACCTGCCGGTCGAGCGCGTTGGCGTCGTAGACGAGGTCGTCGTCGAGCGTCTCCCAGCGCACGGCGCGCGTGGCGCGGTCGCGCCGGCCGACGACCTCGGCGGGCCCGGCCTCCACCGTGGAGCCGCTCTCGGTGATCCGCGTGCGGATTCGGTAGACGTCGAAGTCGACGTTCACGCCGTCGGCCACGGCCTGCGCGTGCGCGTACTCCATCACCAGGTTCTGGCGGAAGAAGCCGAAGGTCTGCTTCGAGGGCGTGGCCGTGAGGCCCACGAGGAAGGCGTCGAAGTACTCGAGCACCTGGCGCCAGAGGCTGTAGATGCTGCGGTGGCACTCGTCCACGAAGATCACGTCGAAGGTCTCGATCGGGAGGGCCGGCGTGTAGGCCACGGGGACCGGTGCGTGGGCGAGGCCGCCGAGCGTGTCGAACTGGGAGCCCTGCTCGAGGCTCGGATCGAGCTCGGGATCGCCCTGGAGCATGGAGTAGAGGCGCTGGATCGTGGTGATGACGACGCGCGCTACCGGGTCCAGCCGGTTCGAGCGCAGGCGCTGCACGTTGTAGAGCTCGGTGAACTTCCGCCCGTCGTCCGGAGTGGTGTAGTGCTGGAATTCCTTCTCCGCCTGCCGGCCGAGGTTGTCGCGATCGACGAGAAAGAGCACGCGGCTCGCGTCGGCGTACTTGATCAGGCGGTAGACGGAGCTAACGGCCGTGAAGGTCTTGCCGCTGCCGGTCGCCATCTGGATCAACGCCCGCGGGCGGCCGTGCCGCAGCGAGAGCTCGAGGTTGCGCACGGCCCGGGCCTGCGCCGGCCAGAGGCCCGTCGGGTCGAGCTCGGGAAGGGTCTGGATGCGCATGCGGAGCGTCGCGGGGCGTTCGCTGCGCGGGTCCGGGCGACCCCCGATCACGGGCAGGAAGACGGGCTCGGCCTCGAGCCAGCGTGCGAGCGTCTCGGGTTTGTGGAAGTGGAAGATGCCGCGGCTGCGCGGCTCCGGGTCGAGCCCGTTCGTAAAACGCGTCTCCACGCCGGTGGACTGGAAGAGGAAGGGGAGCGGCCGGATAGGGGCCGGCAGGTGCTCGGGGAGCCCCGCTCCGTAGCGCTCGGTCTGCGGCTCGACGCCCGTGAGGGTCGTGCCCTCCTTCTTGGCCTCCACGACGCCCACGGCCTGTCCGTCCACGTAGAGGAGGTAGTCCGCGAAGCCGTGAGGAGGCGCCAACGGGAACTCGCGGACCGCGACGCCGCGCCCCGCCGCGAGGTTCAGCCGCTCGAAGTCCTGGACCCGCCAGCCCGCGGCTTCGAGGGCGGCATCGATGCGCTCGCGTGCGGCCTGCTCGGGAAGCACCATGGGGTGAAGCGGGATCGGTCGTCCTCTCGCGGGGATCCTCCGCGCGAGGGAAGCTTACACCGGAGTGCAGAGGGAGTCCGCCTTCGCGGCTCGTCATGGAGATCGGGACGCGGTACCCGGCCTCGAGGTCGCTCGAGACCCGGGAACCTCTGCGGGGTCGATCAGCCCGTGGCGGCGCCAGCCGACCGCGAGCAGCCAGGTCCGGGGCTTCGCCACCGGAGCCCGTCCGCGTCGCTCGAGCGCTCGGCCGTCGCGCCAGCCCTCGAACCAGCGCCCCGAGGAGGCCGGGTCGACGAGGGATGGGGGTGGCGAGGGCTCGGTCCAGGCTTGCGGCCCGCACCCGCTCGCCGTCCGCTCCAGCGGGGAACGGGCCGGAGGTCGAGAGCGAGCTGACCCGGCGCCTTCGCCATGACCGGCAGCGTGACACGTCCCTGCGACGAATCCGGTCACACTCGCTTCACTTGATTCGCGCGATGTTTCTCGGTCAACTCGGTACAGCCCGGCTGCACAGAAGGGTGCTGGCTCTTCTGGCTTCGCGCGCGTGGTTCGAAGAGCAGGATGGGTGCAGCGGAGACGCACCGTATTGCGTGGGCGCGCGCGCCATGGGGCTCGCCCTTCGACTCGGGTTGGGCTGGTGGAGCAGTTCCGGTCGGCGGGACGTGCGGATCGACTTCCACTACGCTCCCGGCGTCATGCTCCGCCTCTACGACTACTTCGAGTCGGGGAACGCCTACAAGGTGCGCCTCCTGCTGGCGCAGCTCGGGATCCCTTTCGAGCGCGTCGAGCTCGACATCCTGAAGGGGGAGACACGCCAGCCGGCCTTCCTGGCGAAGAACCCGAACCATCGCATCCCGCTCCTCGAGTGGCCCGACGGGCGCACGCTCGCCGAGTCGAACGCGATCCTCTTCCATCTGGCCGAGGGGACTCCCTTCCTGCCGCAGGACCCCTTCGAGCGGGCGCAGGCGCTCCAGTGGATGTTCTTCGAGCAGTACAGCCACGAGCCCTACATCGCCGTCGTGCGCTTCTGGCACTTCTCGGGACAGCTCGATCGCCACCGCGCGGAGCTCGCCGAGAAGGTCGAGCGCGGCTATCACGCCCTCGGCGTGATGGAGGGGCACCTCGCGAAGCGCGAGTTCTTGGCCGGCGGGCGCTACTCGGTCGCCGACGTCGCACTCTACGCCTACACCCACGTCGCTGGCGAGGGCCGCTTCGAACTCGGCCGCTTCCCCGCGATCCTGCGCTGGCTGGAGCGCGTGCGCTCGCAGCCCGGGCACCTCCGCATCACGGATCCGGTCGGCCGGCGGGTCGCCTGGCCGGCGGCGTGATCGAGCTCGAGGAGCTCGGCAAGCGCTACGGCGCCGTGGCGGCGGTCGAGGGGCTCTCGCTCCGCGTCGAGCGCGGCGAGCTCCTGGTGCTGGTCGGCGGCTCGGGGTCCGGCAAGACCACCACGCTCAAGATGATCAACCGCCTGGTCGAGCCGACCTCGGGCGTCGTGCGCATCGCCGGCGTGGACCACCGCTCGCTCGCCGGTGCCGCGCTGCGCCGGCGCATCGGCTACTGCTTCCAGCAGGTGGGTCTCTTCCCGCACCTCTCGGTCGCGGAAAACGTCGGCGTGACGCCTCGGCTCCTCGGCTGGCCGGCGCGCGAGATCGCGGCGCGCGTGGACGAGCTCCTGCGCCGGGTCGGCCTCGAGCCGGGCGAGTTCGGGGCGCGCAGGCCGCACGAGCTCTCCGGCGGGCAGGCGCAGCGCGTCGGGCTCGCACGCGCGCTCGCGGCGCGCCCCGAGGTGCTGCTCCTCGACGAGCCCTTCGGCGCGCTCGACCCGGTGACGCGCGAGCGGCTCCAGGGCTGGTTCGCGGAGCTGCGCCGCGAGCTCGCCACGACCGCGATCTTCGTGACCCACGACGTGGTCGAGGCGCTCCTGCTCGGCGACCGCATCGCCGTCCTCGGCGGCGGGCGCCTGCTCCAGGTGGGAACGCCCGACGAGCTCTTGCGGCGGCCCGCCGACGCGACGGTGGCGGAGCTCCTCGCGACGCCCCGCCGCCAGGCCGAGGCGCTCGCGCGCGCGCTCGGGCGGACGCGCGGCCGGGAGCCCTGATGGCCGAGCAGCTCGCGCTCCTGCCCGGCCGCCTAGCCGCGCACCTCGAGCTCTCGCTGGCGGCGCTCGGCCTGGCGGCGCTCGCGAGCATCCCGATCGGCGTCCGCGTGGCGCGCCGCGGCGTCGCGGCGAAGGCCGTCCTCGCGGCGGCGAGCGTGGTGCAGACGATCCCGAGCCTGGCGTTGCTCGCGATCATGGTGCCCCTGCTCGCGGGCCTGGGCGCGCTCCTGCGCGGCCCCTTCGGGATCGAGCTGCGTGGGATCGGCGTGGCTCCGGCCCTCGTCGCGCTCACGCTCTACGGCATGCTCCCGATCCTGCGCAACACGGTGACGGGGCTCGCCGGCGTGGACCCGGCCGTGCGCGAGGCGGCGCGCGGCGTCGGGATGACGCCGCGCCAGGAGCTCCTGCGCGTCGCGCTCCCGCTGGCGCTCCCGGTGATCGTGGCCGGGTTGCGCACGGCCGCGGTCTGGATCGTGGGCACCGCGACGCTCTCGACGCCCGTCGGCGCGACGAGCCTCGGCAACTTCATCTTCAGCGGGCTCCAGACGCGCAACACGGCCGCCGTGCTGGTCGGCTGCGCCGCCGCCGCGGGGCTCGCGCTGCTCCTCGACCAGCTGATCCGGCTGCTCGAGGTCGGCGTGCGCCGGCGGAGCCGCGGGACGACCGCGGCGGCCTGCACCGCCCTCGTGCTCCTCGCGCTCGCGGCCGCACTCGGGCGGGCGGCTCCGGCCGGGGGGGGGCGCCCCGTCACGATCGGCGCCAAGACCTTCACCGAGCAGTACGTGCTGGCCGAGATCCTGGCGGAGCGCATCCGGCGCGCGGCCGGGCTCCCCGTGCGCGTCCTCGAGTCGCTCGGCTCGACCGTCGCCTTCGACGCGCTGCGCAGCGGCGACCTCGACCTCTACGTCGAATACTCGGGGACGATCTGGGCCACCGTGATGCAGCGCGGCGACCCGCCGCGCGAGCGCGACCGCGTGCTCGAGGAGGTCGCGCGGCACCTGCGCGAGGAGCACGGGATCGAGGTCGCGGCGGCGCTCGGCTTCGAGAACGCCTACGCGCTCGGCATGCGCGCCGACCGCGCGCGCGAGCTCGGGGTCGCCCGCATCGCGGACCTGGCGAGGGTGGCCCCGCAGCTCGAGATCGGCGGCGACTACGAGTTCTTCCAGCGCCCCGAGTGGGCGTCGCTGGTGCGCGGCTACGGCCTCGCCTTCCGCGCCGAGCGCAGCATGGACCCGGCCCTCATGTACGAGGCGCTGGCGCAGGGCGAGGTCGACGTGATCAGCGCCTTCTCGACCGACGGCCGGATCGAGGCGCACGGGATCCGGCTCCTCGAGGACGAGCGCGGCATGATCCCGCCCTACGACGCGATCGTGCTCGTGGGCCCGAGGCTTCGCGCCGAGGCTCCCGAGGCCTTCGCGGCCGTGGCCGCGCTCGCCGGGACGATCGACGCCGCCGCGATGCGGCGGATGAACCTCGCGGTCGACCGCGACGGGAGAGCACCCGCCGAGGTCGCGCGGCGCTTCGTCGACGCCCTCGCAGCGGGCGACGGAACGGCTGACAGCCTCCCGCCGGCGCGGAGGTGATGGCCCCTCGTGGCCGAGCTCCGGCTCCGCGGCGCCCGCGCGGACTACCCCCGCACCGTGATCGCCGCGTTCGCGATGATGACGGCGTCGCGCTCCTTGCTCTTCGCCTGGATCAGGATCTTCTGGCCGTCG
Source organism: uncultured Spirochaetales bacterium (assembly GCA_964624475.1). Classification (GTDB taxonomy): domain Bacteria; phylum Myxococcota_A; class UBA9160; order UBA9160; family SMWR01; genus CAZUYC01. The sequence goes on from CAZUYC010000131.1 coordinate 34,613, forward strand.
CGCCAGTACGAGGTGAGGTAGGTCTCTCCGGGGAAGCCCACGCCGGCGAAGCGCACCTGGTAGCGCGCCACCTTCGTCACGTCGCCGCCGAGGACCTCGTCCACGATCGCCTTGCACACGATCCCGTAGGAGCAGAGGCCGTGGATGATCGGCCGATCGAAGCCGCCGAGCTTCGCGAACTCGGGATCGGCGTGGAGCGGGTTCTTGTCGCCCGAGAGGCGATAGAGGAGCGCCTGCTGCGGCAGCGTGCGCGATTCGATCACGCCGTCCGGCGCGCGCTCGGGCGGCAGGTTCCCCGCCTTCGGGCCCGACTCGCCGCCGAAGCCGCCCTCACCGCGCAGGAAGAGCCCGAAGCGGTTGGTGAAGAGCGGGCGACCCGATTCGTCGCTCGAGTCGACCTGGAGCACGCAGAGGCAGGCCTTCCCCTTGTCCCAGAGCGCCGCGACCTTGCCGCGGTTCGTGATCGTGGCCTCGGGCGGGATCGGCTGGTGGACCTGCAGGTCCTGCTCCCCGTGCAGCAGCATCGCGAAGTTGAACTTGAGCCCGGGAACGCTCCCGAGGCCGCCCATCGCGCCGAAGGTCGGGATCACGCCGAAGCTCGGCAGGACCTTCAGGTTCTTCTCGTAGCAGTACTCGAGCTCGTTCTTGTCGGTGGGCGGGTTGCCCGCGCCGACGCCGAGGTGATAGAGGATCACCTGGTCCTTCGTGTAGCTGTACTTCCCCTCGCCGAGCTCGCGGCCGAGGGCCTGCTTGGGATCGATCGGCATCTCGGTCTCCTACTGCTGGGCCTTGAGGGCCTCGGCGATCGCCTGCATCTCGCCGGCGATGCTGTCGGGGATCGTGAAGCCCTCGGTCTTGCGGATGGCGTCGAGGTTCGCGGCGATCTCCTCGGGCGAGGGGACCTGGCCCTTGCGCGCGGTCCAGCCTGGGCCCAGGCCGATGAAGACGCGCGCGTAGCGCCCGCCGCCCACGTCGAAGATCTCGTGCGTGAGCTGGCACGGCTCCGAGACCAGGTAGGCGACGAGCGGCGTCACGAACATCGGGTCGAGCGCCGCCGCCAGGGGACCCAGCAGGCTCTCGGTGAGCCGCGTCTTGGCGATCGGCGCGATCACGTTGCTCTTGATGTTGTTCTTCGCGCCCTCGACGGCGAGCACATTCGAGAGGCCGACGAGCCCCATCTTCGCCGCGCCGTAGTTCGTCTGGCCGAAGTTGCCGAAGATGCCGGCTCCGGAGGCGGTGAAGACGAAGCGCCCGTAGTTCTTCTCCTTCATCACCCGGAAGGCCGGCTGCGAGACGTAGAAGGCGCCCTTCAGGTGCACGTCGATCACCGCCTCGAGGTCCCTGGGCTCGAGCTTGGCGAAGGACTTGTCGCGCAGGATCCCCGCGTTGTTGATCACGATGTCGACCTTGCCGAAGTTCTCGAGCGCGGCCCGCACGATGGCCTCGCCCCCCTCGGGCGTCGAGACGGAGTCGTAGTTCGCGACGGTCTTGCCGCCCTTCTCGGTGATCTCCTTCACCGTCTGGTCGGCCATCGAGGCGCTGCCGCCGGTGCCGTCGGCGGCGCCGCCGAGGTCGTTCACCACCACGCTCGCGCCGCGGGAGGCGAGCAGCAGGGAGTAGGTCTTGCCGAGGCCGCCGCCGGCTCCGGTGATGACGGCGACGCGGCCGTCGTAGCGGATCTCGCTCATCGGGAGGTCTCCTCCATCGTGGGCGGGGCAGCATAGCGCTTGCGGGTAAGTAGAGCCGCAACGTAAACCCGGGGCGTGTGGGGGGCGGGGACGTACTGGGAGGGGGACTTCCCGATTTAACTCCGCTCGCCTGCGGCTCGCTGCGCGCTCCGCGCTGCCGCGCTCCGCTTGCAAAGAGCCCGCCCGGCAGGACGGCCCGGGGCGGTGCGCGGCTTGGCCTATCCCCGGGTCGTGTCGTAGGAAATCTCCGCATCACCGGGGGCGGCGTTCCGGAATGTTCTTCGCAAGCGAGGCGCGGCAGCACCTCGCGCGCAGCGGGCCGGAGCTCCGGTGGAGCTCGGCCCAGGCGAGCGGAGTAAATCGGGAGGATGCTTCCAACGAGGCACCACGAACTGCGCAAACCCAGCGCGCCCGCTCAGCCCCCAGGCCCCCGGCGATACCGGCGCCCCTGGACGGCTCCGATGAAGCGCCGGAAGACGCTGCGAGGCATCGCGCCCGACGCGGCGTGGAGCAGCTTGTAACCCGAGCCGGGCACGCAGATCAGGTCCCCCCGCGCGAGGGCCGCGATCGACGCGTCCACCACCGCCTCGGGGCTCATCCAGGCGAAGCGCGGCACCGTCTCGGGGTCGACCCCCGCTCGCTCCTGGAAGCGCGTGCGGGTGAAGCCGGGGCAGAGCGCCTGCACGCGCACGCCGCTCCCGCGCAGCTCCTCGGCGAGCGCCTCGGTCAGGCTGTTCACGAAGGCCTTCGTGGCGCCGTAGGTCGCCGTGAACGGATAGGGGCCCATGCCGGCGAGCGACGACACGTTGATGATGGCGCCCCGACCGCGCGGGAGCATCGAGGTGACGGCGGCGTGGGTGAGGCGCGTGAGCGCGACGACGTTCAAGAGGATCTGCTCCTCCTCGCGGTCGACCTCCTGCCCGGCGAAGGCGCCCGCGCTGCCGAAGCCGGCGTTGTTCACCACGAGGTCGCAGGCGGGCGCGGAGCGCACGCGCGCCTCGACCCGGCGCAGGTCCGGGCCGGCGGTGAGATCGGCGACGAGGCACTCCACCGCGGCGCCGTTCTCGCGTCCGAGCTCCTCGGCGAGCGCCGCGAGCGCGTCGCCGCTGCGGGCCACGAGGACGAGGTCGTGGCCGTCGCGGGCGAGGCGGCGCGCGAAGGCCTCGCCGATCCCGGACGAGGCGCCGGTCACGAGGGCGAGGCGGCGGCCGGTCTCCGGCATGGGGGTCCTCTCGGCTCCGGTTCGTCGGGGGCCCGGGTGCAGCCCGCGACACGGTAAGCTAGGAGGCGCAGCCATGCCCGTCGACTTCGCGCGCACCCTCGCCGAGCACGGAGTGGCGCCCCTGCGCCGGGCCGTCGCGACGACGCTCCAGCTGAACGTCGGCCTGCGCTGCGACCTCGCCTGCCACCACTGCCACGTGGACGCCGGACCGAAGCGCACGGAGGCGATGGCGCCGGAGACGGCGGACCGCGTGCTCGAGCTCCTCGCGCGCAGCCCCGAGCTCGCCACGCTCGACCTCACGGGCGGCGCCCCGGAGCTGCACGCCGTCTTCCGCCCGCTCGTGCGCGCCGCGCGCGCCCTCGGCCGCAGCGTGATCGACCGCTGCAACCTGACCGTGCTCGCCCTGCCCGGCCAGGAGGACACGGCCGGGTTCCTCGCGGAGCACGGGGTGCGGATCGTGGCCTCGCTGCCCTGCTACACGGCCGGGAACGTCGACCGCCAGCGCGGCCGGGGTGTCTTCGCCGCCAGCATCGAGGCCTTGAAGCAGCTCAACGCGCTCGGCTACGGCCGCCCCCGCTCCGGGCTCGCGCGCTCCGAGCTGGCCTGCTCCGAGCTCGAGCTCGACCTCGTCTACAACCCGCTCGGCCCCTCGCTCCCGCCCCCGCAGGCGGAGCTCGAGGAGCGCTACCGCGCGGAGCTGCGCGAGCTCTTCGGCATCGAGTTCGGGCGGCTCCTGACCCTCACCAACATGCCGATCAAGCGTTTCGCGCGCGCCCTCGCGCGCGAGGGGCGCGATGCGGAGTACATGGGGTTGCTCGCGAACCACTTCAACCCCGCGACGCTACCCGGCCTCATGTGCCGCGACACCATCTCGGTCGGCTTCGACGGGGCTCTCTACGACTGCGACTTCAACCAGATGCAGGGGATCCCGCTCGGCGGGAAGGCGCGCACCGTCTTCGAGGTGGAGTCGCTCGCGGCGTTCGCGGGCGAGGAGATCGCCACCGCGCCCCACTGCTTCGGCTGCACGGCCGGGGCCGGCTCGAGCTGCGGGGGAGCGCTCGCGTAACCGATCCGGAGCCTCCGGCATCGGAGCCGGGCGAGCGGGAGACGCGTCGGTGGCGGGAAGCATGGAGGTCATGGACACGGCGGGCTCGCAGCCGGCTCGGGGGCGCGGACCGGGGCTCGCCCGGGCGGCGGGCCTGCTCGCGGCGCTCGCCGTGCTGCTCCTGCTCGGCCGCCTCGCCGGCGGGGCGATCCCCCGCTTCGCGGATTGGGTCGACGGCCTCGGCGCCCTGGGCCCGGCGGTCTTCATCGCCGGCTACGCCGCCGCGGTCGTCGCCTTCGCGCCGGCCTCGCTGCTGACCCTCGCGGCGGGCGCCCTCTTCGGCGTGCTCGAAGGAACCGCCTACGTCTTCCTGGCCGCGAGCCTCGGCGCCTGCCTCGCCTTCCTGGTGGCGCGGCACGCGGCGCGCGCATGGGTCGAGCGCAGGATCGCGGGCGACCGGCGCTTCGCGGCGATCGACCGGGCGATCGGGCAGCAGGGGCGGCGCATCGTCTTCCTGCTGCGCCTCTCGCCGGCCTTCCCCTTCAACCTGCTCAACTACGCGCTCGGCCTGACGCGCGTGCGCTTCGCCGACTACGCCGTGGCCTGCGTCGGCATGCTGCCCGGCACGCTCGCCTACGTGTACGCGGGAAGCCTGCTCGGCGACGTCGCCGCCGCGGCAGGCGGCGCCGCCCCGGAGCGGGGCCCGGCGCAGCAGGCGTTCTTCGCGGCGGGGCTCGCGGCCACGATCGCGGTGACGGTGGTCGTGACGCGCATCGCGCGGCGCGCGCTGGCCGAGGCCACCGCCGAGGAGGGCCGCGCGTGAAGCAACCCGAGATCCACCCGCAGGACGAGCACAACCAGGCCCTGCTCGCCCACGTGCACCCGGCCGACTGGGTGAACCCCGAACCGCGCGGCCGCTACAACCTGGTCGTGATCGGCGCGGGCACCGCGGGCCTCGTGACGGCCGCCGTCGCGGCGGGTCTCGGCGCGCGGGTGGCGCTGGTCGAGCAGCGGCTCATGGGCGGCGACTGCCTGAACGTGGGATGCGTGCCGTCGAAGGGCGTGATCCGCGCCTCGCGCTGGGTCGCCGAGGCGCGCCGCGCCGCGGAGATCGGGCTGCCCGAGCCACGCGAGGCCGAGATCGACTTCGGCGCCGCGATGGAGCGCATGCGGCGGATCCGCGCCCGGATCGCGCGCGAAGACTCGGCGCGGCGCTACCAGGACGAGCTGGGGGTCGACGTCTACCTGGGATCGGCCCGCTTCCTCGACGGGGAGAGCATCGAGGTCGCGGGCCGGCGGCTGCGCTTCCGCAAGGCGGTGATCGCGACCGGCGCGCGCGCGGCCGAGCCGCCGATCGAGGGCCTGGCCGCCGCCGGCTACCGGAGCAACGAGACGGTCTTCGAGCTCACGGCCCGCCCGCGCCGCCTCGGCGTGATCGGCGCCGGCCCGATCGGCTGCGAGCTGGCCCAGGCCTTCCGCCGGCTCGGCTCCGAGGTCGCGCTCGTCGACGCGGCGCCGAAGATCCTGCCGCGCGAGGACGCCGACGCGGCGGAGATCGTGGAGGCGCGCTTCCGCCGCGAGGGGATCCGGCTGCTCCTCGGCGCGCAGATCGAGAAGATCGAGCGGCGGGGCGACGAGAGGGTCGTGCGCGTCGCGCACGCGGGGCGAAGCGAGGAGGTCGCGGTCGACGAGATCCTGGTCGGCGTGGGGCGCCTGCCCAACGTGGAGGGCCTCGGCCTCGAGGCGGCGGGCGTGGACTTCGAGGCGCGCCGCGGCATCCGGGTCGACGACCATCTGCGCACCACCAACCGGAGCATCTACGCGGCGGGCGACGTCTGCATGGACTGGAAGTTCACCCACGCGGCCGACGCGGCGGCCAAGATCGTGGTGCAGAACGCGCTCTTCTTCCCGAGCAAGCGGCTCTCCTCGCTCGTCATGCCCTGGTGCACCTACACCGACCCCGAGGTCGCGCACGTCGGGTTCACCGAGCGCGACGCGGCCGCGCGCGGCATCGCGGTCGACACCTGGCGCGTACCCCTCCACGAGGTGAACCGCGCCGTCGTCGACGGCGAGGAGGAGGGCTTCGTCAAGATCCACGTGCGCCGCGGTGGCGACCGGATCGTCGGCGCCACGATCGTGGCCGCGCACGCCGGGGAGATGATCGGCGAGGTGACGCTCGCGATCGTCGCCAAGGCGGGCCTCGGCACGCTCCTCCAGGTCATCCATCCCTACCCGACCCAGGCCGAGGGCATCAAGCGCGCCGCCGCCGCCCACGCGCGCTCGCGCCTCACCCCCCGCGTCGCGAAGCTCCTCGCCGGGTGGATGAAGCTCCGCCGCTAGCCCGATATCCTTCCGGCCGTGTCGCTCCTCCGCTTCCTCGGGGTTCGAGCGCCGGCGCCCACGCCCGGCGGCGAGACGGAGACGGTGCGCCGCATCGCGGCCCGGCTCGAGCGCATGCCCCCCGAGCGGGCGCGCCACCTCGCGGCCTTCGCCTACGTGCTCGCCCGCGTGGCGCACGCCGACCTCGAGATCGACGCCGCGGAGTCTCTGCAGATGGAGCAGCTCGTGACGGAGCTCGGCGGGCTCGCCGCCGCCGAGGCGGCGCTCGTGGTCGAGATCGCGAAGAGCCAGGCGCGGCTCCTCGGCGGAACCGAGAACTACGTCGTGACGCGGGAGTTCCGCCGCATCGCGTCGGCGGAGGAGCGCTTGCGCCTGCTCGAGTGCGCCTTCGCGGTCGCGACGGCGGACGGCGCGATCTCGGCCGTCGAGAGCTCCGAGTGCATGAGCATCGCCGAGGAGCTCGGCTTCACCCGCGAAGAGGCGCTCGCGCTGCGCAACACCTTCCGCGACAAGCTGGCACTGCTGCGGCGGTCGTAGGCGCAGCGGCGGCCGGGGCTCAGCTGCGCACGAGCAGGAGCGTGCGCGGGTCGAGCGCGACGTGGAGCGTGCTCGGGTCGGCGTTGTCGTGGTCCTTGAGCGCGCGCAGGCGCACGGCGCCGCGGCCGGGCTCCAGGGCCAGCACGACGCTCACGAACTCGCCGAGCCGGGCGATCGCGGGCGGCACCCGCTCCGGGTGCTCCTCGTCGCACGACGCCGAGAGCCAGACCTCGGCTTCGATCTGACGGGCGAGATCCCGCAGCGCCTCGACCTCCTCGCGCTTCGCCCGCCCGAGGTCGAGCCCCTCCACGACGAGCAGCCGCGGCGTGTTTCCCGCCTCGCGCTCGAAGAGCGCCGCGTCGCGCAGCTTCGCGACCGAGAGCCCCCCGGGCGGATAGACGCGGATCGTGCGCCGCCGGTCGATCTCGGCGTGGGTCGTCGCCTCGTCGGCCAGCTGGGTCGTCGCCGCCAGCTCCTCGAAGACCGTGTCGTAGTAGGCGCGCACGTGGCCCACCGTCTGGTCGCAGCAGGCGTGGAGCACCGAGCCGCCGCGCAGCAGCTCGTCGAGGGCGACGCCGACGAGGAAGGGCGTCTTGCCCACCCCGTGGGCCGCGACGACCACGCCGAGGTTGCCCGCGCCGAGCCCCCCGTGGAGCCCCTGCTCGAGCAGCCGCAGCGGGCTCCGCGCGTTCAGGTAGTTTCGGTACAAGAGGTTCCTCCCCCCCGGCTCATTCTTCCTCGATCTGGATGCGGGAGCCATACTTCTCCCGCAGCTCCTTCTGCACCTCCGAGGGCGCGGGGAGATACCGCGCGAACTCCATCGTGAACTCGGCCTTCCCCTGCGTGAGCGAGCGCAGGTCGGTGGCGTAGCCGAACATCTCGGCGAGCGGTACCTCGGCCTCGACGCGGCAGAAGCCCCCGTCCTCCTCGGTGGTCCCCACCACGTTACCACGACGCTGCAGCACCGACTTGAGCACCTGGCCCTGGAACTCCTGCGGGCCCTCGACGGCGAGCTTCATCACCGGCTCGAGGATGATCGGTTTCGCGCGCGGGTAGACCTCGCGGAAGGCTCCGCGCGCCGCCGCCTGGAAGGCGTTGTCGGAGGAGTCGACCGAGTGGGACTTGCCGTCGTTCACGACGACGCGCAGCCCGATCACGGGGAAGCCGATCAGGCGCCCCTTCGGGAGCATCGCCCGGAAGCCCTTCTCCACCGACCGGATGAACTCGGTCGGGATCGAGGCACCGCGCACGTCGTCCACGAACTCGAAGTCCTCGCCGTCCGTCAGCGGCTCGATGTAGCCCGCCACCGCGCCGTACTGGCCGGCGCCGCCGGTCTGCTTCTTGTGCACGTAGTGGAAGTCCGCGCGCCGCGAGATCGTCTCCCGATAGGCAACCTGCGGCGCCCCGCTCTCGACCTCGCAACTGTACTCGCGGCGCATGCGCTCCACGTAGACGTCGAGGTGCAGCTCGCCCATGCCGGAGATGATCGTCTCGCTGCTCTCCGGGTCCACCCCGGCGCGGAAGGTCGGATCCTCGCGCACGAAGCGCCCGAGCGCCTTCGACATGTTGTCCTGCGACTTCTTGTCCTTGGGCTTGATCGCGAGCGAGATCACCGGGTCGGGAACGTGCATGGCGCTCATCGCCACGCGGACGCTCCCGTCGGTGAAGGTGTCGCCGGAGGCGCACTCGATGCCGAAGAGCGCGACGATGTCGCCGGCGAACGATTCCTCGATGTCCTGCATCGAGCTCGCGTGCATGCGCACGAGCCGCCCCACCTTGTGCTTGCGCTGGGTGCGGCTGTTCACGATGTTCATGCCCTTGCGCAGCCGGCCCTGGTAGACGCGCACGTAGGTGAGCTGCCCGTAGCGTCCGTCCTCGAGCTTGAAGGAGAGCGCGACGAGCGGCTTGTTCGGGTCGGAGACGATCGAGATCGGCGCCTCGTCGTTCTCGAGGTCGACGCCGCTCTGCTCGACGTCGGGCGGGCTCGGCAGGTAGCGGTTCACCGCGTCGAGGAGCTTCTGCACGCCCTTGTTCTTGTAGGCCGAGCCGAGGAAGACGGGCGTGAGCTGGAGCGCGAGCGTGCCCCGGCGCACCGCGGCGTGGATCAGATCCTGCGTGACCCGCTCCTCGAGGATCGCCTCGGTGAGCTCGTCGGAGAACATCGAGACCTGGTCGAGCATCCGCTCGCGCTCGGCGGCCGCCTCGTCGCGCAGGCTCTCCGGGATCTCGTCCTCGACCACGTGCTCGCCGTTCGCCCCCTCGAAGCGGTAGGCCTGCATGCGCACCAGGTCGACGACGCCCGCGAACTCGGATTCGAGCCCCATCGGGATCTGCATCAGCACGGCGTTGTGGCGCAGCTTCTCGCGGAGCTGCTGGGCCACGCGGCGGGGGTTCGCGCCGGAGCGGTCGAGCTTGTTCACGAAGGCGAGGCGCGGCACGCGGTAGCGGCGCATCTGGCGGTCGACGGTCAGCGACTGCGACTGCACACCGGCCACGCCGCAGAGCACCAGGACCGCGCCGTCGAGCACGCGCAGCGCCCGCTCCACCTCGATCGTGAAGTCGACGTGCCCTGGCGTGTCGATGATGTTGACGTGGTGGTCGCCCCAGAGGCAGTGGGTCGCCGCGGACTGGATCGTGATGCCGCGCTCGCGCTCGAGCTCCATGTGGTCCATGGTGGCCCCGACCTCGTCCTTGCCCTTGACCTCGTGGATCGCGTGGATGCGCCCGGTGTAATACAGGATCCGCTCGGTGAGCGTCGTCTTGCCCGAGTCGATGTGGGCGCTGATCCCGATGTTGCGGATTCTCGCGAGATCCAACATGGCTGATCCTTCGACTGGGGCCCGCCGACGGGCATCCCCGCGGGGGCTCCGGTGTCTTCCGACTCGCTGGCGGGGAGTGAGTCGCCGCCCGGCACGCGGTCCGGGTAGCCGCCCGCTTTCGGCAGGCGGACCCGGGGAGTTTAGACATCGGTGGGATTTGTCAAGCCCGGGGGCTCACCGGAGCCGCTCTCCCACCCGGATCCCGATCAGGTCCGCGCTCTGCTTCGGCCCCTCGCCGCGGCGGACCTTGCCGACCGAGAGCCGGCCGCCCCGCGCGGCGATCCCGAGCCGGCCGTCGGCCACCAGGGTCACCGTCCCGGGCGGCGCGGCGGGGCGACCGCGCGCGAGGCGCCCATCGAAGAGGCGTAGCCGCTCGCGGCCGAGCAGGGCGAAGGCGCCCGGCTGCGGGTCGCAGCCGCGGATCTGGCGGTCGAGCTCGGCCGCGCTTCGCGACCAGTCGATCCGCGCCTCGGCGTCGCCGACGAGCCCGTGGAAGCTCGAGCGCGCGTCGTCCTGCGCCGCGAAGCGCGCCCTGCCCGCGGCGAGCAGCTCCACGGCCTCGACCATCGCCTCGACGCCGAGCCGGTAGAGCCGCTCGAAGTAGAGGCTCGCCGCCGTGTCGCCGTCGCGGATCGGGACGGGGCCCTTCTGCACGACGATCGGGCCCGTGTCGATGCCCGCGTCGGGGCGGAAGACCGTGACGCCCGACTCCCGCTCGCCGAGCATGATCTGCCAGGCGAGCGCCGCGCCGCCGCGGAAGCGCGGGAGCAGCGACGGGTGGAAGCAGAGCGATCCCTTCGCAGGGAAGTCGACGATCTCGGGCGGAAGGATCGCCGTCACGTAGGCGAGGACGTTGAGCTCCGGGCGCAGCGCTCGGTACTCGGCCAGGATCTCGGGGATCACCGCGCCGCGGCGGCGGAAGACGCGCTGGCGCAGGCAGAGCAGGCCGCGGGCGCGGGCCTCCTCGGCCAGGGCATCCGGCCGGCCCGCGTCCGGCGGCGCGTACACGGCGACGACTTCGTGCCCCTGCTCGCGGAGCCGGAGCAGCACGTCGCGCCCGAACGCGGCCTGGCCGAAGAGGGCGATGCGCAGCGACACGGGCCGGGAACTCTATCGCGCCTTCGAGCGGTCGCCGACGACGCCGCGCACGCGCGCGGGGACGCCGAAGGCGAGGCCGTGGGCGGGGACGTCGCTCGTGACGAGCGAGCGCGTCCCCACGATCGCATGCGCACCGATCGAGACGCCGCGCAGCACGGTCACGTCGGCGGCGACCCAGGCGTAGTCGCCGATCCGCACCGGGTCCACGCGCTCGGGACGCACCGCATCGAGGTCGTGCTGGTCGGAGTCGAAGACCCGGCTGCCGAGGCCCACCCAGGTGCGCCGCCCGAGCACGACCTCGCGCTTCGCGCTCAGGTGGCAGCCGTTCAGGAAGGCCTCGGGGCCGATCTCGATCCGGCCGCCCGCGAAGGCGATCACGTGCACCTCGCAGATCTCGGTGCGGAGCCACGTGCCCTCCCCCACCTCGACCTGCGCCCCCGGCCCGAGGTGGAAGTGGAGCCGCCCGCGCAGCCGTTCGGTCACCACCCCGGCCGCGATCCGCAGGCGCGCGCCGGGGCCGAGCGCGTAGCGAGCGTGCGCGAGGTTCGTGCTGGCGCGCCGATCGATCTCGAGCCCCGGATGCCGGGTCCGCAGCCAGGCCAGGCGTGCGCGGTCGAGCGCCTGGATGCCGCGCAGAGCGAGTACGGCCGCGCGTCGCGGCGGCGTGTGCCCGAGGCCTCCCGTCCGACTCAGCGGGCCGTCGTCTGGCCTTCGCGCAGACGGAAGGTGATGAAGCCGTGGGTGGGGTCGTAGGGCGAGACGCCGACCTGGACGCGGTCGCCCGGGATCACGCGGATGCGGAAGCGGCGCATGCGTCCGGAGAGCTGCGCCGTGACCTGCGGGCCCGCGTCGAGGACGACCCGGTAGCGACCTCCCCCGAGGATCTTGTCCACGGTGCCGGTCGCCTGGAGCAGGTCGTCGCGTGCCAAACGCTCTCCTCGCTCTCCTCGCCCGCGCCAGGCCGTCGCCCGGCCGCGGAGCGGGCGCAGATTAGCCCAGCTTCCCGAGGAGGGGTACCGCCGCAACGCCTCCGGCCGGTAGACTCGCCCCCCGCCGATCCGCGCCGGGAGGCGCGCCATGGGAGGCCGCCGCGATGAGCCTCGACTGGGTCAGCGATCCGCAGGGCTGGATCGCGCTCGCCACCCTGACCGTGCTCGAGCTCGTGCTCGGGATCGACAACATCGTCTTCATCTCGATCCTCGCCGGGAAGCTCCCGCGCGCGCAGCAGGGGCGCGCGCGGCGCGTGGGGCTCGGCCTCGCGCTCGTCTCGCGGATCGCCCTGCTCTTCACCCTCTCGTGGCTCGCGCGCCTCACCGCGCCGCTCTTCGCGGTCCTCGGCAACGCGTTCTCGGGGCGCGACCTGATCCTGATCGCCGGCGGTCTCTTCCTGATCGCGAAGGCCACCCACGAGATCCACGGCAAGCTCGAAGGCGTGGAGGACGGCCGCGCGGCCCCGGCCGCGGTCTCCTTCGCGAGCGTGATCGTGCAGATCCTGCTGATCGACGTCGTCTTCTCGCTCGACTCGGTGATCACCGCGATCGGGATGGTGCAGGAGCTCGCGATCATGGTGATCGCGGTCGTCCTCGCGGTCGGCGTGATGATGGTCGCCGCGGGGCCCGTCGCCGCCTTCGTCGAGCGCCATCCGACGGTCAAGATGCTGGCGCTCTCCTTCCTGCTCCTGATCGGCGTGGCGCTCATCGCCGACGGCTTCGAGCAGCACCTCCCGCGCGGCTACATCTACTTCGCGATGGGCTTCTCGATCTTCGTCGAGATGCTGAACCTGCGCCTGCGCCGCGCGGCCGAGCCCGTGCGCCTGCACGAGCCGCACCTGGAGCCGCCCCCGGCGAGCGGCGCCGCCGGCGCCTGAGCAAGCCCCCACCTACCCTAGGGAAGGCCGGCCCGGATCCGCTGCGAGAAGTCCGGGGCCGCGTCCGCGGCCTGGGCGGCCGGGTTGACGCGCGAGCGGAGCCGGAGCTCCTCGAAGGGGAGGCTCTGCTCGAGGCGCCCCGTCTCGTAGGCGTACTCCGGCGTGTAGCCCGAGAGCAGGATCTTCCACGAGTAGGGGAGGTGTCCGGGGTTCACGGTCGTATGGGCGAGGACCATCGTGGTGCAGTTGGTCGTGAGCGTGTTGTAGAAGCGAGGGTGCTCGCGCAGCTCGTTGATCTCGCGCAGATAGTCGAGGAAGACGCGGCGGCCGTTCTCGATCGGTCCCGTCACCCGGTAGACGTAGACGTCCTCGGGAGGATCCTTGCGGTAGTTGGTGCGCAGGCGGATCACGTCGCGCTCGTCGGCGACGACGTAGGTGAGCTCGTAGTTCCGGAAGAAGCCCGCGATCGACGAGTACGATTCCGTCCTCTCCTTGCGCACCTCGATCGAGATCGCGAGGTGCTCGTCGCCGAACCCGAAGCTCAGCAGGATGTGGGCGATCGCCGGTCCCATCCAGTAGACGGAGACGAGGTCGACCCGATCCAGGCGGCGCAGGTCGAAGGTGCGGTCGTAGTAGGAGGGCGTGTAGTCGGATTCGCTCCGGTACTCGAAGTTGCGGATGTTGTGGACGGTGACGAGATCGCCGTCGAAGGTCGCGTAGGGCAGGACGGCCACGTCCGTCTGCCACTCGCGGTCGTTCGACGCGGTCGCGCGCGCGAAGACGAAGAGCGCGAGAGCGAAGAGGAGCGCGAGGCCGAGCGCGGCCGGCCGGCGCGCCCTGCGCACGAAGAGCGCTCCCACGCACGCGAGCCCGAGCGCGGCGAAGCAGGAGGCGAGCGCGCTGCGGACGGGCTCCGAGCCCGGCCCGAGGTAGAGGACCGCGAGCGCCCCCCAGCCCGTGGCGAGCGCGAGCCCGGCCAACGCGAAGCCCGTCCAGGCGGCGATCCGGAGCCTCATGGTCGGCTTCTCCCTCCGCGTGGGTGCGCGAGCGCCTCGGCGCGCGACGACCCGCGGGGCGCTTCATCTTATCCGAGCGATCCGCCCCGGACCCCCTTTCCCGCCGGCAGCCGGGATGTGTGCTACGTTGCCCATCGACCGGGCTTGAATCGCCAGGGACTCAGACAGGATTGCCAAGCGGCCCCCATAAGAAGAGGAGAAGAGGGAAACCCTCCCCACCCTCTTCCGATCGCCAGACGCCCAGGACCGCCGCTGTCCGGATCGCCCAGCCAAAGCCCTGCCCAACCGTCGTTCGCGCGGACCTTGTGCGGAGACAGGCCGGGTGTGCGTGCGAGGCAATCATGGAAGTGAAGGAACGGGATCGAGGCGCGGAGCTCATCGACCACGTGTCGGAGATCGTGCCCGAGGCGTCACGGCTCGCGAGCTGCTTCTGGTGCGAGAGCCTCCATCGAGCGGAGCTTCCGCTCTCCGTTTGTCCCCGCTGCGTGAAGACGTTCCGTCCGAGGAGCCATCCGATGGGATTGCTCGGGATGAGCGGGCCCCATCCACTCACCGACGAGGCGATCGATGCGGCGCTCCTCCGGACGTCGCCCGGCAACTACGCCCTCGGGTACATGGACGGCGCGGCGTTCGTCGTGTTCTACGTGGGTCGCTCGGACTCCGACCTGAAACGGAGCCTGCACGGCTGGGTGGGCGCGCCGAGCAGGTACGAGAGGTATGCCCCTTCCACCAGGGCGGCGTGCGCCTCTCGCCTCCGCGGGCCCCTGCCGCTGGGCCTTCCGGCCCTCGATCGTGTGGGGATGGGCGTGGACAGCAGCTACACGCGCTTCGCGTACAGCTACACGCCCTCCGCCGATGCCGCATTCGAGGAGGAGTGTCGCAACTACCACGACTTCGGGGCCAGCGCCGGCCTCGACAACGAGGCCCACCCCGTACCCACGCCGGGCAGCTCGGCGGAGTGCCTGGCCCACGGCCGCTAGATCGAGGTCTTCGGCAGAGCGGCCGCGCGGGAGTCCCGCGATGGGCGGTTCTCCCTTTCCCGATGGTCCAGGCCCGGAGGTGTCGGCGATGTCCTGGATCTTCGTCTGCGATCGCGAAGGCAAGTGCCGACCCGGACGGCGTCAGAGCTCCGGAGTGCCCCGAATCAACGTCGACCGACACGGTCGGACCCCGGAGATTGCCAGCAAGGCGGCGGCCAAGGAGTTCCTCGCCTCGAACCTTCGCTACGTTCAGGTCGAAACGACCGTCGACGAGGACAGGATCAGCGCCTAGGGAGGCACCATCGACCCCGTCGTCCGCAGCAGCTTCCGCAAGATCGCGATGCTCGGCAATCACCTGCCGCGGCAGTGCGGGATCGCCACGTTCACGAGCGATCTCGCTGACGCGCTCGCCTCCGAGTTCTCCGAGTTCGACTGCTTCGTGCTCGCGATGAACGACGCCGGCAAGCGTCACGCCTACCCGGCCCGGGTCCGCTTCGAGATCGGCGAGAGCGACCTCGCGTCGTACCATCGTGCGGCGGACTTCCTGAACGTCAATGCCGTCGACGTGCTTTGCGTGCAGCACGAGTACGGAATCTTCGGCGGCAAGGCCGGCAGCCACGTCCTCGCGCTGCTTCGCGAGCTTCGCATGCCGATCGTGACGACCCTTCACACGATCCTCGCCAAACCCAACCCGCAGCAGCGCGCCGCGATGGAGGAGCTGACCCAGCTCTCCGAGCGCCTCGTCGTCATGAGCGCCCACGGCGCCTCGCTGCTGCGCGACGTCCACTCGGTTCCAGACCGCAAGATCGATCTGATCCCACACGGAATTCCAAGCGTGCCCTTTGCGAGCCGCAGCAAGGACCAGCTCGGCGTCGAAGGCAGGTCGGTGATCCTGACCTTCGGATTGCTCTCGCCCGACAAGGGGATCGAGCACGTCATCGATGCGCTGCCCGCGATCCTCACGCGCTTCCCGGACACGGTCTACATCGTCCTCGGCGCCACGCATCCCCACGTCAAGGAGCGACACGGCGAGACCTACCGGCTGATGCTCGAGAATCGCGCTCAAAGGCTCGGCGTCGACTCGAGCACGATCTTCCACAACCGCTTCGTGAGCCAGGCCGAGCTCAGCGAGTTCCTTGCCGCCACGGACGTCTACGTCACGCCGTACCTCAACCCGGAACAGACCACCTCGGGAACCTTGGCGTATGCCGTGGGCTCGGGGAAGGCGGTGATCTCGACGCCGTACTGGTACGCGCGCGAGCTCCTCGCCGACGGGCGCGGAGTCCTCGTGCCGTGGCGGGACCCCCCGGCGATCGCTCGGGAGGTCGTCGATCTTCTCGGCGACGACGCGAAGCGGCTCGCCCTCCGCAAACGCGCGGCTGCTTACGGTCGCGACATGCTCTGGCCCGCCGTCGCGCGCCGCTACGTCGAGAGCTTCGAGCGTGCGCGCACCGAGCATGCGGAGCGACTTCGCACCGTCTTTCAGGCGAAGACCCTCGCGAAGCGGCCGGCCGAGCTGCCCGAGGTCAACCTCGAGCACTTGAGCCTGATGACGGATCAGACCGGCATGCTGCAGCACGGATCGTTCTCGGTCCCGCGCTACGAGGACGGCTACTGCCTCGATGACAACGCCCGCGCGCTGCTCCTGACGGCGCTTCTCGAGGACCAGGGCAGCGACGACGGCAAGGCCGTGCGCGCGCTCGCATCGCGCTACCTGGCCTTCGTGAGCCATGCGTTCGACAGGGAGGCAAGGCGATTCAGGAACTTCATGTCGTACTCGCGGCGCTGGGTCGAGGCGTGTGGGTCGGAGGACAGTCACGGGCGCGCGCTCTGGGCGCTGGGTACGGTCGTCGGGCGTTCCGTCGATCCCGGGCGGCAGAGTCTCGGCGGGCAGCTCTTCCATGCCGCACTCCCGGCGGTCTCCGAGTTCACGAGCCCGCGCGCATGGGCGTTCACCCTGCTCGGCATCGACGAGTACCTGCGGGCGTTCGAGGGCGACAGCAACGTGCAGTCCGTGCGGAAGGGGCTGGCCGGGCGACTGCTCGATCTGTTTCGCAAGGTGAGCACGTACGAGTGGCCGTGGTTCGAGGACCGTGTTACCTATTGCAGCGCACGGTTGTCGCAGGCACTCGTCGCGTCCGGACCCTGGATGGGAAACGAGGAGATGACGGCGGCGGGTTTGCGATCGCTCGAGTGGCTGGCGGAGATCCAGTGCTCGGAAGGCGGGCACTTCGCTCCGATCGGCTCCAACGGTTTCTACGAGCGCGGCGGACCCAAGGCCTCGTTCGACCAGCAGCCCGTCGAGGCGTGCGCGATGGTTTCGGCCTGTCTCCAGGCCCAGCGCGTCACGGGCGATGAACGCTGGGCGGTACGCGCGAGGCGCGCCTTCAGCTGGTTCCTCGGACAGAACCATCTGCAGCGATCGCTCTACGACGCGGCGACCGGGGGCTGCCGCGACGGACTCCATGCCGACCGCGCGAACGAGAACCAGGGCGCCGAGTCGACGCTCTCCTTCCTGCTCGCCCTCCTGGAGATGCGTTCGACCGATCGGACCGGCGCCGAATCGGAACGCCGGCAGAGCGGCGCCACCACACGCTCGGACGCTCGGGAGATCACGATCTGAGTTCGAAGCTCGCCTACGACACCCTGCTCCATCGGCACGAGAAGAACCCGATCCTGACGGCGGCGGATTGGCCCTATCCCGTCCATACGGTCTTCAATGCGGGCGCCACCACGCTGGTCGACGGCACGACCCTGCTGCTCTGCAGGGCCGAGGACCGCCGCGGGATCTCGCACCTGTGTGCGGCGCGGTCGGCGAACGGCGTCGATGGATGGGTGATCGACGAGAAGCCGACGTTCTGCCCCGACCCGGAGAGGTATCCGGAGGAGCTCTGGGGGATCGAGGATCCCCGGATCACCTTCGTCGAGGAGCTCGGCAAGTACGTGATCGCGTACACCGCCTTCAGCCGCGGAGGCCCGGGCGTGGCGCTCGCGCTCACCGAGGACTTCCGGCACTTCGAGCGTTGTGGCCTGGTGATGCAGCCCGACGACAAGGACGCCGCCCTGCTGCCGCGTCGCATCCAGGGGAACTTCGCGCTGCTCCACCGCCCGATGACGGACTCCGGAGCGCACGTCTGGATCTCGTTCTCGCCGGATCTCCGCAACTGGGGCGGTCACAGGCTCGTGCTCAAGGCGCGCAAGGGAGGCTGGTGGGACGCGAACAAGGTGGGGCTCTCGCCGCCGCTGATCGAGACGCCCGAAGGCTGGCTGATGCTCTATCACGGCGTCCGGAATACGGCCGCCGGTTGCCTCTACCGACTCGGCGTCGCTCTCTTCGCGCTGGACCAGCCCGAGCGCTGCCTCGCGCGCGGCGACTCGTGGATCTTCGGTCCGGAGGCGCCCTACGAGCGCGAAGGAGACGTGGGCAACGTTGCCTTTCCGTGCGGCTACACGCTCGGGGCCGACGGCGACGCGATCAACCTCTACTACGGCGCGGCGGACACCAGCGTGGCGCTCGCGACGGGAAGCGTCCGCGAGCTCCTGCGCTGGCTCGACAAGCACGCGGGTGGTAGCGACGGCAGCATCTGACCTCTCATCGGAAGGAACGGACGTGAAGACCCCGGGGAGAGACCCGGTTCATGACCCTGAGTTGCGGGAGCGGATGAACGCCAGATACTTGAGGAGCTCTTCTTCTTCTTCGGCTGTCAGATCGTCGATCGCAAAGGCAGCCAACCTTCTCCGGCGCCCGGGCGCGCTGCCCTCGGACGGCCACAAATAACCGGCCTTCTCCATCAACGCCTCGTAAGGCACCGCGTAGACCGCCGCCAGGCTGTGCAGCACGTTGGGCGAGGGCTTGCGGATCCTTCCCTTCTCGAGCTGGCTCAAGTAGGCGTTCGAGACCGCCTTGCCCGTGGCCTCTTCGACCTGCCGGAGCGAGAGTCCCTTGGCCGTGCGCAGATCGGCCAGGAGGCCGCCGAGGGCGTTGGGCCGCCCCAGCAAGGGGCGGACCTTGCGCCGGGGTCCTCTGCCGCCGTCCCGCATGCGCCCTAGTATGACGAAAATGCGTGATTGATCAAGCGTTCTGCATGACCGCTTGACATTGTTTGGATGCTGCTTATTCTTAGCACATCGGGTGGAGCGACCGCAGCGAGCTGCGAAACGGACCCCTGAAGGAGACTCGAGCCATGAAGGTGAGACCGTTGCACGACCGGATCCTCGTCCGGCGCATCGACGAAGAGGAGAAGACCAAGGGTGGACTCATCATCCCGGACACCGCCAAGGAGAAGCCCCAGGAGGGCAGGGTCATCGCGGTGGGCAAGGGCAAAGTCAATGAAGACGGCAAGCTGCGTCCGCTCGACGTACACAAGGGGGACCGGGTGCTCTTCACCAAGTACTCCGGAGCCGAGATCCAGGTCGAGGGCGACGAACATCTGATCATGCGCGAGGACGACGTCCTCGCGGTGCTCGAGTAGGAGGAACGAATCATGCCGGCAAAGCAGATCCGATACGCACAGGACGCCCGGGAGCGGCTGCTTCGGGGCGTCGACCAGCTGGCCCACGCCGTGCGCGTGACGCTCGGTCCCAAGGGCCGCAACGTGTTGATCGAGAAGAGCTGGGGATCTCCGACCGTCACCAAGGACGGCGTCACGGTCGCGAAGGAGATCGAGCTCGAGGATCCCTGCGAGAACCTCGGTGCGAAGATGGTGCGCGAGGTGGCGAGCAAGACCTCCGACGTGGCCGGCGACGGCACGACCACCGCCACGGTGCTCGCGCAGGCGATATTCCGCGAGGGGAGCAAGATGGTCGCCGCCGGGATGAACCCGATGGACCTGAAGCGCGGGATCGACAAGGCGGTGGCGGTCCTCGTCGAGGACCTCGGCAAGCAGTCGAAGAAGACGCGCAGCAGCGCAGAGATCGCCCAGGTGGGGACGATCTCCGCCAACGGGGACGAGACGATCGGCAGGATCCTGGCCGAGGCGATGGAGAAGGTCGGCAAGGAGGGCGTCGTCACCGTCGAGGAGGCCAAGGGCATCGAGACCACCCTCGACGTGGTCGAGGGCATGCAGTTCGACCGCGGCTACCTCTCGCCCTACTTCGTGACCGACGCCGACAGCATGGAGGTGGTCCTCGAGAATGCGCTGGTCCTCCTGCACGAGAAGAAGATCGGCAGCATGAAGGACCTCCTGCCGCTGCTCGAGCAGGTTTCGAAGCAGGCCGAGCCCATCCTGATCGTGGCCGAGGACCTCGAGGGAGAGGCGCTGGCGACCCTCGTCGTGAACAAGATCCGGGGCACGCTGCGCTGTGCGGCCGTGAAGGCGCCTGGCTTCGGCGATCGCCGCAAGGAGATGCTCCAGGACATGGCGATCCTGACGGGCGGTCGCGTGATCGCCGAGGAGCTCGGGCTCAAGCTCGAGAACGTGACGCTCAAGGACCTGGGTCGCGTCAAGAAGGTCGTGATCGACAAGGACGACACGACGCTCATCGAAGGGGCGGGCTCGAAGAAGGACATCGCCGCCCGCTGCAACGAGATCCGCAAGCAGATCGAGGCGACCACGTCGGACTACGACCGGGAGAAGCTCCAGGAGCGGCTGGCGAAGCTCGCCGGCGGCGTGGCGGTGCTCAAGGTGGGCGCGGCCACCGAGACCGAGATGAAGGAGAAGAAGGCCCGCGTGGAGGACGCGCTGCACGCGACGCGGGCCGCGATCGAGGAGGGCATCGTGCCCGGGGGCGGCGTGGCCCTGCTCCGAGCGCAGAGCGCGCTCGACGGCCTCGAGGAGAGCCTCCAGCAAGAGGATGAGCGGGCCGGCGTGAGGATCGTGCGCCGTGCGATCGAGGAGCCGCTGCGCTGGATCGCTGGAAACGCCGGGGTCGAGGGATCGATCGTCGTGCAGAAGGTGAAGCAGGGTCGTGGGGCCTTCGGCTTCAACGCGGCGACCGAGGTGTACGAAGATCTCGTCGAGGGCGGCGTCATCGACCCCACCAAGGTCGTCCGCGCGGCGCTCCAGAACGCCGCCAGCGTGGCGTCGCTCCTGCTCACGACCGAGGCGCTCATCGCGGAGAAGCCGGAGAAGAAGAAGGGCGGCGGCGCGGGCTCCATGCCCGACATGGGCGGCATGGGCGACATGGAGATGTAGGCCTGGTCTCGCATCGGAAGGCAGGGGACGTGACGACCGGGGGAGAGGCCGACAGCGAACCTGCAGCGCTCGAAGGGAGGCGGTGGGGGAAGATTCTCGCCCGCTACTGCGCTCCCGATCCGACGCGCAGCGTCTTGGAGCTGCTGGTGACGGCAGTGCCGTTCCTCCTGCTCTGGGCGATCATGCTCTTCTGCCTCGAGAGCTACGGCTACTGGCTGTGCCTTCCGCTGGCCGTGCCGGCGGCCGGCTTCGTGGTGCGGCTCTTCATGATCCAGCACGACTGCGGGCATGGCTCGTTCTTCCGCCGGCGGCTCGCCAACGACACGATCGGCCGGATCATCGGCGTGCTGACCCTGACTCCCTACGACTACTGGCGGCGCACCCACGCCGTCCACCACGCGACGTCGGGCAACCTCGACCGGCGCGGCATGGGCGACGTCCATCTGCTCACGGTGTCGGAATACGGCGCCCTGCCGCGCTGGCGGCGCGTCGCCTACCGGCTCTCGCGAAACCCGCTCGTCCTGCTCGGGCTCGGGCCCTTCTATCTCTTCTTCCTCAAGTATCGGCTGCCGGTGGGGCTCCTCCGCGGCGGCAAGCAGGTCTGGATCGGCGCCATGTCGACCAACCTCGCCATCGCCGGCGCCGTCGTCGGCATGAGTGCGCTCGTGGGTCTCCAGACCTTCCTGCTGATCCAGCTCCCGATCACCCTGCTCGCCGCCTCGATCGGAGTCTGGCTCTTCTACGTCCAGCACCAGTTCGAAGACACCTATTGGGCGCGCCAGGGCGAGTGGAGCTTTCCTGCGGGCGCCCTGCGCGGCAGCACCTACTACGAGCTGCCGGGGCTCTTGCGCTGGTTCACCGCCAACATCGGCATCCACCACGTCCATCACCTGGCGAGCCGGATCCCCAGCTATCGACTGCGGGAGGTCCTCGCAGATCATCCCGAGCTCTGGGACGTGGGCCGGCTCACCCTCCGCCAGAGCTTGAGCTGCTTTCGCATCGCCCTCTGGGACGAAGAGTCGCGAAAGCTCGTGGCGTTCCGGGACCTCCGCACCGTGCCGACCCGGCGTCTCGGGTAGTCGTCGCCCTCGCCTTTCGGTCGTAGCGCCGCCGGGGTGGGCCGAAGGGGCCGCAGGGCAAGACCAGCGCGCCCATCCCGCGGTCCGCCCCTTGCTGCTAGCCTTGCCGCTTCGTCGCCGCTGCACGGGGCACGACCCGCTCCCGCTGCCGCGCAAGTACGCGATCTTTCACGGAGAGGTGCCGGAGTCCGGTTGAACGGGCCTGACTCGAAATCAGGTGTGGGAGCAATCCCACCGGGGGTTCGAATCCCTCCCTCTCCGCCAGTCCTTCCGCCGCCGCGGCCTCGAAGCTCGGCACTGACACCTCCCGGCCGTCTCGCGAGCGCACGCGTCGTGATATGCTGACTCGCCGCCCCGAGGGCGGCGCCGCGCGGTCGGCCAGGCCGGGCGGGGCGCCGGGGCGCGCGGAGTTCGACCGTGTCGGTGGAAGCTCTGCTCATCGTGCTGATCTGCGCATCGATCGGCCTCGGCTGGCACCAGGCGCGACGTCCCGACAGCGGGCCGGTGACGCATTGGGTCGCCGGCTGGGTGGCGGCGGGTGTCGGCGCGATCCTGCTCGTCGTTCGCGACGAGTTCCCCCGCGCCCAGCTGCTCGCGTATCCGCTCGGCTCGCTCTTCCCGGCGCTGTTGCTCTCCGGCGCCCTCGCGCTGGCGGCACGCCCGCTGCCGCGCTGGCTGCTGCCGGCGGCGTTGGTGTACGGCGCGCTGCGAGCGGGGCTCGCCGCGGCGGGTCTGCACACGCAGGCCTGGGCGATGTCGCTCGCCGTGGAGCCGTTCGTCGTGCTGGCGGCGGCGCTCGTCGTGTACCGGGCGACACCCGCCACCGACACGGCGCTCTCCCAGCGCCTGCTCGCGCCATCGCTCTGCGCGCTCGCCGTCGTGGGCGTTGCGCACGTCGCCTGGATGATGCGCGCCGACACGGTCCCGGCGGGACTCCTGGCGATGTGGGTAGTGGCGGTGCCCCTGCTCTTTGGCGTGCAGATCCACGCCGAGTGGGAGCGCGCGCGCCGCGCGCTCCGGCGCGCGCACGAGGAGCTCGAGGCTCGGGTCGCGGAGCGGACCGCGGCGCTGCGAGAGAGCGAGACGCGCTACCGCGTCGCGTCGGAGCTCAGCTCGGATCTCTCCTTCGGCCTGCGCGTCGATCTGGTGGACCACCTCTACGACGGCTGGACGTCTGACGCCTTTCCCCTCATGACCGGTTACACGCTGGAGGACCTGAAGGGCACGGGCTGGATCTCGATCATCCATCCCGACGATCTGGACGCGCTGCGCGCCGATGTCGCGGCGATCCTCGCGGGCCGCGCGCGCGAGCTGGAGGTCCGCATCCTCACCCGGGACGGGCGCACGATCCGGGTGCATGCGCGCCTCCAGGTGACGCGAGACGAGGGCGAGGGTCGCTTCCGGGTGGTGGGAGCGGCCCGCGACGTCACCGAGGCGCGGCGGGCCGAGGAGGAGCGGCGCCGGCTCGAGCGAGCCGTGCTCGAGGCGCAGCGCCTCGAGAGCCTCGCCATCCTCGCCGGAGGGGTCGCCCACGACTTCAACAACCAGCTGACGGTGATTCTCGGCAACAGCCGCGTGTTGCAAGGCGAGGCTCCGCCGGATTCGCCGCTGTACGCGCGGCTCGCGCGCATCCGCGTTGCCGCCGAGCACGGCGCCCGGCTCACCCAGCAGATGCTCGCCTACTCCGGGAACTCCGCCCTGGCGCTGAAGCCGCTCGACCTCTCGCAGCTGCTCGAGGAGATGGCCGACCTGATGCGCGCTGCCGTCTCGGAGCGTTGCCGCCTCGAGCTGGAGCTCTCCCACCGCACGCCGGTCGAAGGCGACGCCACGCAGCTACAGCAGGTCGTGCTCAATCTCGTGACCAACGCGAGCGAGGCGCTCGTCGGGGGAGAGGGCCAGGTCTCGATCCGCACCGGCCGCACCGAACAGGACGCTGCGAGCCTCGCCGGCGCGGCGGGCACCGAGAACCCCGCGCCCGGCCCCTACGTGTTCCTCGAGGTCTCGGACGACGGCTCGGGCATGGATGCGGCGGCGCGCGAGCGCATCTTCGAGCCGTTCTTCACCACCCGGTTCTCGGGACGCGGGCTCGGGCTCGCCGCCGTGCTCGGGATCGTGAGGGCACACCGGGGTGTGGTGCACGTGCGCAGCGAGCCCGGTCGCGGCACCTCGATTCGCGTGCTGCTCCCCGAGGCGCACGCGATCGCGGCGAGGGTCGTCGACGCCGGGGCGACGAGCGCGGACGATCGGCGTCGCGGCACCGTGTTGGTCGTCGACGACCAGGACAGCATCCTCGAGCTCGCGCAGATCTTCCTCGAACGAGCCGGCCACCGCGTGATCACCGCGACCGGAGGGCGCGCCGGCATCGAGCTCTTCCGGAGCCACGGCCACGAGATCGACGTCGTGCTGCTCGATCTCGCCATGCCCGACGCAGACGGCGAAGAGGTGCTGCGGGAGATGCAGCGCCTGCGCCCCGACGTGCGCGTGATCATCTCCACCGGCTGCGGCGCGGGCTTCATGGCGGAGCGCATGGGCAGCGGCGGCGTCGCCGGCTTCGTGCGCAAACCCTACGAGCCCGAGGAGATCCTCGCGCAGATCGACCGGGCGCTGGCGCAGCGGGGCTGACGCGCAGCGACGACAGGCCGGCACCGCGGTACGCTGTGCGCATGGCGAGCGCAGAGCGAGATCTCACCCGGCACGACCCCCTCGAGGACTTCGATCGCCGCGACCTGACCTTCCTCGGCCGAACGAAGCGCGTCTTCGTCGCGGGTCGGGGTCCGGCGGTGATCGTGATGACGGAGCTGCCCGGTATCCATCCCCACGTCGCGCGCTTCGCGCGCTGGGTGCGCGACGCGGGGTTCACCGTCTGGATGCCGAACCTGTTCGGCGAGCCTGGACGTCCGGTGTCGCTGGCTGCCGGGCTCGTCGTGATGCTGCGCGCCTGCGTCAGCCGGGAGTTCCGCGCCTTCGCGGCCAACCAGTCGAGCCCGGTGATCGACTGGTTGCGGGCGCTGGCGGCGCACGCGTATCCCTCGTGCGGCGGGCGCGGGGTCGGCGCCATCGGCATGTGTTTCACCGGGAACTTCGCGCTCTCGCTGATGCTCGAGCCGGTGGTGCGCGCGCCCGTGCTCTCGCAGCCGTCGCTGCCGCTCGGTCGGCGCGGCGGCATGCACATCGCGCCGGACGAGCTCGCGGCGGTGAAGGCCCGCATGCAGCGCGAGGACCTCAGCGCGCTCGCTTATCGCTTCGCGGGCGACGCACTCTGCCGCGCCGAGCGCTTCGAGGCGTACCAGGAGGCGCTCGGCGATCGCTTCGTCGGCCGTGTGCTGCCCGACTCGGCGGCAAATTCCGACGCGCCGATGAAGAACCCGCACAGCGTCGTGACGATCCACCTGATCGACCGCGAGGGCGAGCCGACGCGCCAGGCGCGGGACGAGATCCTCGCGTTCTTCCGCACGCGCCTGGTCGACCCGGCGTGATCGCGCTCCCCGAGAACGCCGCCGCGCGCAGCCCGGCCCGGCGCATGCTCGCCGCCCGCTTCGGGCAGGCCCGGCCTGCGGCGTTGCGCCGCTTCGTTTAGGCTCGGGGCCGTGATGGCGCAGGGCGCGGGCGACCGCTCGGCGCTCCGGTATGCTCCGTCCGGGGGGCGTCGGGGAGTGGGCGGCTCGACATCCGGGGGCGGTCGCGTCGGGAGCGCGCCGCGCGGCGCGCTCGTCGCTGCGTCGATCCTGATCGCGGCGTGCGCGAACCCCCTCGCCACGCAGGTGGTGATTCCGGGCTCGGCGCGCGTGCGCATCGGCCCGATCGACCGGGCCGCCCTCGAGGGGGCCGCGAAGAGCGCGCCCCCCGCGCTGCGCGAGCGCAGCGAGCACCTCGTGGATCTGTTCTGGCAGGCCGGGTGTCTCGCGAACGAGATCGCGCGGCCGCGCGAGACGCGCACCCCCGACGTCGTCTGCTCGCTCCCCGGCCGCACGCCGCACCGCATCGTCGTGCTGGCGCACCTCGACGGCGAGATCGACGAGAGCGGAGCGCCGCGGCACTGGAGCGGGACCGCGCTCCTGCCCTTCCTGTATCGGGCGCTCGGCGTCGAGGAGCGCGAGCACTCGTTCGAGTTCGCGGCGTTCGGCAAGAGCCCCCACCGGCGCTTCCGCGACTACCTGGCGCGGTTCGACTCGCCGCGCGGCGAGGACGTCCGGGCGATCGTCGAGATCCAGGACCTGGGCCCCGAGCCGCTCGCCTTCTCGTCGTCCGACGCCGGGCTGCGCCAGGACTTCCTCGCCACGAGCCTGGCGGTCGGGCGCCCCCTGGATTCGCTGCGCACCTTCTCGCATCGTTGGATCCGGCGGCGCAGCATCCCGACGATCGCGATCGTCTCCCCGAGCGGCGCCGGGCTCCCCGCGGTCGGAGCCTCGCGAGCCGCCGAGCCCGCGGCCTATCACTCGGCGGCGCGCCTGGTCGCCGTCTACCTCGGCTACCTCGACGAGACGCTGCGGATGCGCGCCGAGGGCCCCGCCCCCGAGACGCCCCGGCGCTAGCCGCGAGCGCGGGTCCATCCGCAGGAAGACGAGCGTGGGCCGCTCGCCCTCCAACCGGAAGCCGCGATTCACTACAATCCCCTGTGGACGCGCGCAAATCCGCGCAGCGCAGGGAGGATCCCATGTCCGCCGCCCCCGAGATCCGACCCGAGGTCCAGAGCTTCGTCTCCCGCCGCCGCCCGCTCTTGATCGACGGGCGATTCGTGGAGGCGGCCTCCGGGAAGACCTTCCCGACCTACGACCCCGCCACGGGCGAGGTACTCGCCCAGGTGGCGGAAGGCGACCGCGAGGACATCGAGCGCGCCGTCCGCGCGGCACGCCGCGCCTTCGAGTCCGGCCCGTGGCCGGCGCTCACCCCTTCGGAGCGCGGGCGCCTGCTCTGGAAGCTCGCCGACCTCCTCGAGGCGCGCGCGGAGGAGTTCGCCGAGCTCGAGAGCCTCGACAACGGCAAGCCGCGCACGGTGGCGCGCGCCGCGGACGTCCCGCTCGCGGTCGACTGCCTGCGCTACTTCGCGGGCTGGGCCACCAAGATCGAGGGCTCGACGATCCCGATCTCGGTGCCCGGTCACGTGGCGTGGACGCTGCGGGAGCCCGTGGGCGTCGTCGGCCAGATCATCCCCTGGAACTTCCCGCTGCTGATGGCGGCCTGGAAGCTCGGCCCCGCGCTCGCCACCGGCTGCACGGTGGTGCTGAAGCCGGCGGAGCAGACGCCGCTCTCGGCGCTCCGCCTCGCCGAGCTCGTGTGCGAGGCGGGCTATCCCGACGGGGTCGTGAACGTCGTCCCGGGCTACGGCGAGACGGCGGGGGCCGCCCTGGCCGCCCATCCGCAGGTGGACAAGGTCGCGTTCACGGGCTCGACCGAGGTGGGGCGACTGATCGTCCAGGCCGCCGCGGGGAACCTGAAGAAGGTATCGCTCGAGCTCGGCGGCAAGTCGCCGAACGTGGTGCTCGCCGACGCCGATCTCGACGTCGCGATCGACGGCGCCGCGAACGCGATCTTCTTCAACCACGGCCAGTGCTGCTGCGCCGGCTCGCGGCTCTTCGTCGAGCGGCCGATCTTCGACCGCGTGGTCGAGGGCGTCGCCGAGCGCGCCCGCAGGATCCGGGTCGGACCGGGGCTCGACCCCGCGACCGAGATGGGTCCGCTGGTCTCGCAGGAGCAGCTCGATCGCGTCTGCGGCTACCTCGACTCGGGGTCGCGCGAGGGCGCGCGGGCCGTGACGGGCGGCCAGCGCGTCGGCGACCGCGGGTACTTCGTCGCGCCGACCGTGCTGGTCGACACGAAGCCCCAGATGAAGGTGGTGCGGGAGGAGATCTTCGGCCCGGTGGTGGCCGCGATCCCGTTCTCGCGGGAGGACGAGGTCGTACCGGCGGCGAACGACAGCGTCTACGGGCTCGCCGGCGCCGTGTGGACGCGCGACGTCGGCCGCGCGCACCGGATCGCCCGGCAGCTGCGCGCGGGAACCGTCTGGATCAACTGCTTCAACGTCTTCGACGCCGCGCTCCCCTTCGGCGGCTACAAGCAGTCGGGCTGGGGGCGCGAGATGGGAAAGGACGCCCTCGAGCTCTACACCGAGACCAAGTCCGTCTGCCTGCGGATTTGACCGCGCCTCCCCCGGCGGGTAGAGTCGCCGGTGTCCCTGCGGGAAGCCGCGATCGCAGGGTCCCGCCCGATCACGAGACCCGTGAATCCCGTCAGATCCGGAAGGAAGCAGCGGTAGCGGGACCTCGGTTGCGGGCGGGGGTGCCCTGCGATCCCGGCTTGCCGCAGCGGGCAGCCCCGGAGCCCCCTTCTTGAGCTACCAGGTCCTCGCGCGCAAGTGGCGCCCCCAGGGGTTCGACGAGGTCGCCGGTCAGGCGCACGTCACCACCGCGCTGCGCAACGCGATCCGGAGCCAGCGCGTGCCGCACGCGCTGCTGCTCACCGGGCCGCGCGGCGTCGGCAAGACCACGCTCGCGCGCATCCTCGCGCGCTGCCTCAACTGCGAGAAGGGGCCGACCGACACCCCGTGCGGCTCCTGCGGCGCCTGTCGCGAGATCTCCGAGGGCCGCTCGACCGACGTGCAGGAGATCGACGCGGCGAGCCGCACCGGCGTCGACGACGTGCGCGAGCTGATCGAGGCGGTGCGCTACGCGCCGTCGCCGGGCAAGCACCGGATCTTCGTCGTGGACGAGGTCCACATGCTCTCGGCGGCGGCCTTCAACGCCCTGCTCAAGACGCTGGAGGAGCCGCCGCCGCGGAGCCTCTTCGTCTTCGCGACCACCAACCCCGAGAAGATCCCCTTCACGGTGCTCTCGCGCTGCCAGCGCCACGACCTGCGCCGCATCGCCGCGCGCGAGATCGTGGCGCGGCTGCGCCACATCGCGGGAGCCGAGGGGATCGAGATCTCCGACGCGAGCCTGCTCGCGATCGCGCGCGAGGCCGATGGCTCGCTGCGCGACGCGCAGACGCTGCTCGACCAGGTGGTGGCCTTCGAGGGGACCCGCGTCGACGACGCCCTGGTGGGGCAGATCCTCGACCTGATCGACCGCCGCGTGATCCTCGCGATCCTCGAGGCAGCCGTCGCCGGCGACGCCGCCGCCGCGCTCGAGGCGGCCGGGCGCGCCGCGGCGGCCGGGATCGAGGCGAAGCGGCTCGGGGAGGATCTGCTCCAGGGCCTGCGCGACCTCGTCGTGCTCCGGATCGCGCCGGAGGTCCCCGACCTCGTCGAGGGCTCCGACGCGGAGCTCGCCGAGCTGCGCGCGCTCGCCGCGCGCACCGACGAGGCGCGCCTGCGGCGGATGTTCCGCGCGCTCGTGCGCGAGCAGGAGGATCTGGCCTGGGCGCCGCGCCCCTTCGCCGTGCTCGAGCTCGCGCTCGTGCGCCTCGCGACGCTCCCGCCGGGCGACGACGTGGGTCAGCTCCTCGCGCGCCTCGACGCGCTCGAGCGCCGCCTCGCCGGCGGCTCCGCGGGCGAGCCGGGCGGAGGCTCGCCGCCGGCGGGCCCCACGCGGCCGCTGCGCCGCACGAGCGCGGGCGGCGGACCCGCGGCCGGCGCCTCGGCGGCTGCGCC
Source organism: uncultured Spirochaetales bacterium (assembly GCA_964624475.1). Classification (GTDB taxonomy): domain Bacteria; phylum Myxococcota_A; class UBA9160; order UBA9160; family SMWR01; genus CAZUYC01. The sequence goes on from CAZUYC010000131.1 coordinate 64,023, forward strand.
CGCGGAGGCCAG
>CAZUYC010000132.1:0-92227 GCA_964624475.1 uncultured Spirochaetales bacterium
GGGCTCCGCTCGCCTGCGGCTCGCTGCGCGGCCGCTTCGCGGCCGCTTTTGCGGCCTTGACGGTTTCAACGGGGCTCCGCTCGCCTGCGGCTCGCTGCGCGGCCGCTTCGCGGCCTTGCACGGCGGCCGGCCGATGATTCCCTGCTATACCTGCGCGCGTGCCGCGCCGGCGCCGCGTGGGATGGCTCGCCCTGCTCGTCGTCGCACACGGCTGCGGCTACGCGATCGTGCGCACCGGAGGCTCGCTCGGCGACGTGCGCTCCGTCTCGATCGAGACGCCGCGCAACGACTCGTGGGAGGCGGGCGCGGAGTACGTCGTCGCCGATGCGTTGAGACGCGAGTTCCTGCGCCGGAAGGCTGTGCGCCTCGTCGACGACCCGTCGAACGCCGACCTCGTGGTTCGCGGTCGGGTGAGCCGCATCGACACGCGCACCGCCAGCGTCGACTCCCTGGTCCTCGCGCTCGAGTACGAGATCAGCCTCGAGCTCGAGATCGAGGCGCGCCGCAACGGCGGAGCCGCGGTTCCGATCGACCTCGACGCCCTGCGCGAGACCGAGCGCTACCTCGCGAGCTCCGACGCCGAGGTGATGCGCAAGAACCGCCAGGAAGCACTGCGCCAGCTCGCGAGCGTGCTCGCCGGGCGCATCTACCTCGCGCTCCAGGAGACGCTGGAGCCCGCGGGTCCGGGATGACGCTCGACGAGCTGCGCGAGCACCTGGCGCGCGGCGTCCTGCGCCCCGCCTACCTCGTGATCGGCAGCGAAGCGCTCCTGCGCGACGACGCCGTTGCGGCGCTGCGCCATGCGGTGCTGGGCGAGGGACCGGCGGACTTCGACCTCGACCGGCTCGACGGCGAGCGTCTGGCGCCGGTCGAGCTCGTCGACGCCGTGCGCTCGCTCCCCGTGATGGCTCCCCGTCGTCTCGTGATCCTGCGCGATCCGGAGGGTCGGTCCGGCCGCGGCCTCGGCGATGCGCTCGCCGAGATCGTCGCGGGGCTGGACCCCGCCTCGCCCTCGGTGCTCGTCGTGGTCGCGGAGAAGGCGGACGGTCGCGCGCGCTGGTTCAAGGCGTTCGACCCGGAGGCCGTGGTCCGCTGCGACCCGCCTCGCACGCAGCGCGAAGTCCTCGCCTTCGCGCGCGAAGAGGCGCGTCGCCAGGGCGTCGCGCTGGACGCCGGCGCGCTCGAGCTGCTCGCGGAGCGCGTCGGACCCCAGCTCCTGCTGCTGCGTCGCGAGATCGAGAAGGCGGCGCTGCTCGCCGCCCCCGGGTCCGAGATCGGCCGCGACGAGATCGCGGCGGCGACGCCGAACCTGGCCGAGGCGCCGATCTGGGACCTCACGGACGCGATCGGCGAGGGACGCGCGGGGGAGGCGCTGCGGTTGCTCGCGCAGCTGCTCGCGGGAGGCGCGGCGCCACCCGTTCTCCTCGGTGCGCTCGCCAGCCATTTCCGCCGTCTGCTCCGCCTGCGTTCGGGGGGCAGAGTCCAGGCTCCCGCCTTCGTGCTGCGCAAGCTCGACCGTCAGGCGCAGCGCTACGCACCCCGCCGCCTGGCGGCGTGCCTGCGGGCGATCCACGAGACGGACCTCGCCTTGAAAGGCGCCGGCCCGCTGCGCCCCGATCTCGCGCTCGAGCGCCTGGTGATGGGCCTCGCGGGCTGAGGAGCGACCCAAGCCGCGAGCCGAGCTGCATGCGCGCGGAGAGCGGGCCCTCGGCCGGATGAAGGCCCGCCCCCGCAATCCCCGGCCCCCGTGCCGCGGCTCGGGCTGCAAGCGCGCGAAGCGCGCGCGCAGCGAGCCGAAGGCGAGCGGAGGAAATGCGCGAGCTGAACCTAGCTTTTCGCGGCCCGGGCGAGGCGCGCGACCTGCCGGCTCGCGCGCTGCTTCGGGATCACGCCCTTGCTCGCGGCCTTGCGCAGGATCCCCTCGGCCCGGCGCAGCGACAGGGTGGCCTCCTCGCGGTTGCCCGTCGCCACGGCCTCCCGCACCGCCTTGACGGCGCTGCGCATGCGGCTGCGCAGCTGCCGGTTTCGGTCGCGGCGGCGGAGGGCCTGGCGCGCGCGCTTCACGGCCGACTTGTGGGTCGCCACGGGGAGTCCTCCACTCGAGGGAGGCGGAGCATAGAGCGGGCCTCCCGGTGTGTCGACCGGGCCCGCGCCTTCCGCACCCCGCCGGGGTTCAGGGGTCTTCGACCGGCGCCGATACGCGAGGCGAGGCCGAACCATGGCGGGCCGCGCGGAACGCGGCCTTCGTGTCTCCCGGCGGAGGCCCGAGATGGATCGAAGCCAGCGAGGCGGAGCCGAGCGGAGCGCCGGCCCCCGCGAGCAAGGCCGCGGAGCGGCCGCGCAGCGAGGCGGAGCCGAGCGGAGCGCCGGAGGGCCGGCTCCTCGCCGCCCGTCCGCCCGCGAGGCACCGCTGTGCCCCAGGCCCGGCGCACGCCGCCGCCGGGGCGCTCTCGGGGCGATCCTCCTCGCGCTGCTCGGAGCTCCGGCGGCAGCCGCCGAGGCGACCGGGATCGACGCAGCGAGCGCCGATTCCACGGCGGCGGGCGGCGACGTGATCGAGCGCGCCTGGCGCAGCCCGGCCGACTCGCTCGCAGCCCGCGTCGAGCGCACCCGCCGGGCCTCGCTCGAGGCGGGTGTCTGGAGCCTCGACCCGGCCGCGAGGATGCTCCTGCGATCGCGGGCCCACCCCGTCGAGGGCGCCGAGGCGGCGGTCCGCCTCGCCCCCGACCTTCCCGCCGCGCGCATGGCCCTCGCCCACGCCCTGTGGATGCGCGGCGATTCGCCGCTCGCCGCGCTCCGCGAGGCGCTCGGCGCCCTCGCCGCGCTCCCGCGGCACCTCGAGGCGGGGCTCTGGATCGCAGGCTCCGGCCTCGCGATCCTCGCCGCCGGCCTCGTGGCAGGGGGCCTGGTCTGCGCCGTCTGGCTGGGCGCGCTCGCCGCTCCGCACGCGGCGCACGACCTCGGGGACGCGCTCGGCGGCGACCCCCCCGCGTTCGCCCGCATGGCCCTCGTGGCGGCCCTCGTGTGCGCGCCCGCGCTGCTGGGCGGGGGCCTGCTCGGCCTCGCTCTCGGGATCCTGGCGCTCGGCGCCCTCTACGCCGACGCGCGCGAGCGGATGGCGGTGGCCGGCGCGGCCGCGGCGGTGTGGATCGGGGCCTTCCCCGTCGCGGCCCTCGCGGGGCGCGGCCTCGAGGCCCTGGCGCGCGACCCGGTCGCCCGCGCAGCCCTCTCGGTGGATCACGGCAGCGCCAGCGCCGTCGACCTCGCCGTGCTGCGCGAGGGCGCGGCGGTCTCCGATCGCCTCGCCGCTCGCTCGCTCGCGCGGCTCGCCCGGCGCAGCGAACGCCTCGGCGAGGCCGACGCCGGCTATCAGGATCTGCTCCGCGAGCCGGAGGCCGACGCGGCCCTCGCGAACGATGCCGCGAACGTTCGGCTGCGGCTCGGCCACGTCGCCGCCGCGCTCGATCTCTACCAGCGCTCGCTCGCGGCGAAGCCCTCGGCGGCGGTGCTCTTCAACCTGTCCCAGGCCCACGCCCGCGCCTTCGAGGTCGAGACGATGACGCGCGCGCTCGGGCGCGCACAGGCGCTCGATGGCGATCTGCTGGCCGAGCTGACGCGGGTGCAGGGTGCGGCGGATTCTCGCGACTTCGTCGTCGACCTGCCGCTTCCCGCGCGGGGAATCTGGGAGCGCCTCGCGCGCGCAGGCGACGGCAGCGCCTTCGCTGCCGAGGCGCGGCAGCCGTTCGCGCCGGGGCGCCTCGGGCGCGAGCCGGGGCTCGCCCTCGCGAGCCTCGCGGCCCCGGTGATGCTCGGCTCGCTCGCCGGTCGCCGGCTGCGCCGCTCGCGCTGGTGCGCCCGCTGCGGACGGCGAACCTGCCCGCGCTGCGACGGAGCGAGGGTCGACGCGGAGGTGTGCGAGGGCTGCCACCGGCTCTTCTACCAGCCCGAGCAGACGCAGCGCGAGCTGCGCGTCGCTCGCGTCGCGGCGCTCGAGGAGCGCCGCCGCCGCCTCGACCGCGCCGCGCTGATCGCCGCGCTCGCGGTCCCGGGCGCGGCCGGGCTCGTCGCAGGGCGTCCGCTGGGCGCGCTCCTGGCCTGCGTGCTCTTCGCGATCTCCGCCGCCGCGGTGGCGTGGCGGGGCGGGGTGGTGCCGGACCCCGGGGTCGCCGGAGCGGCCGGACCGGCGGCCTTCCTCGCGCTCGCGGCCCTCGCCGCGTTCGCCTACGCCGCGCTCGTGACCGGGTCGCTGGCGGCGCGGAGGAAGGCCTAGCCGTGTCGGTCGCGCTGCGCGGAAACCTCGAGGACTTCGGCATCGCCGACGTCTTCCAGCTGATCGGCCAGCAGCGCAAGACCGGGATCCTGGAGCTGGGCGGGGAGGGCGGGCGCGTGGAGCTCCGCTTCGACCGCGGATCCGTGGTCTCGGCGGCGCCGTTGCGCGCGGAGCCCCACGCTGCGCTGGGCGAGATGCTCGTGCGCTGCGGCCTGCTCGAGGCGGAGCAGCTCGCCGAGCTCCGGCGCGAGAGCGAGGCGGCGGCGCAGAGCGTCCCCGCGCTCGCGATCGAGCGCGCCTGGATCGATGCGGAGCAGCTCCAGGAGATCGAGGACCTCCTCACCCGCGAGACCTTCTTCGCGATCCTGCGCTGGCGCAGCGGCGCCTTCGACTTCCGCGCCGAGCCCGTCCCGCACGCGCGACCGGCCGAGTCGCTCCACGGCGCCGAGCAGATCCTGATGGACGGTCTGCGCATGCTGGACGAGTGGCAGAGCTTCGCCCATGCCGTTCCCTCGGAGGAGCTGGTCTTCGAGCCGGCGGGTGACCTCGCCGCCTGGCGGGCCGGCGCGGGCCCGAGCCCGGTGCCGGCGGAGGCCGTGGAGAGGGTCTTCTCCCTGCTCGACGGCCGCTCCGACGTGCGCCGGGTGATCGACCGCTCCAGGCTCGGGACCTTCGATGCCGTCCGCGCGCTCGCGGAGCTCAGGCGGGCGGGGCTCGTCGCGCTCTCCGCGACGCTGCGCGGCGCCCGACGCGAGCCGGCTGCGACCGCGCGGCCGGGTCGAGGCGCGGCACGCGCCGCGGCGGCGACCGCCGCGCCGCTCCTGCTCCTGCTCTTCGTGGCGGGCGCGGCGCTCCTCGGGCGGGTCGCCCCCGCGACGCCGCCCGGGTTCCCGATCGTTCGCAGTCGGCTTGCCGAAGCGCGGGCGGCGCACGCGACTCGCGGCGTCTGGCACGGGCTCGAGTCCGCGAACTTCGAAACCGGCGCGTGGCCGCGCTCGCTCGACGCGATGGCGGCGCCGGCAGGCCGTCTCTACTATTACGCGCTACGCAGCGAGGGCGCCATCCTCCTGGTGCCGGAGCGCTGAGGCAGGCGGGGACCCTCTGGCCCGGAATCGAGCCACTACCCGGCAGACCCTGATCTTCGACGACAACGAGATGGCGTCCGTCCTCTACGGCGAGGGCGATCGCACGCTGCGGATCCTCGAGGAGGAGCTCGGGATCGACGCGCACGCGCGCGGCAACGAGGTGCGTCTGGTGGGCGCGCCGGTCGACGTCGCGGCCGCGCGCAAGGTGCTCGAGGAGCTCTACGCGGCGCTGCGCGCCGGCAGCCCCGTGCACCCCCGCGACGTCCGGACCGCGGTCCGCATGGTGACGCAGGGGCCCGAGGTCGACCTGCAGCAGGTCTACGAGGACGTGCTCGCGAGCGTCGGCGTGCGCCGGAAGATCGCCGCCAAGAACCTGCCCCAGCGCCACTACATCGAGCTGATCCGCAACCACGACATCGTGATGGCGATCGGCCCCGCCGGTACGGGCAAGACCTATCTCGCGATGGCGATGGCGATCGCGGCGCTGAACCGGCACGAGGTGTCCCGCGTGGTGCTCACCCGACCCGCGGTCGAGGCGGGCGAGCGGCTCGGCTTCCTGCCCGGCTCGATGGCCGAGAAGGTGAACCCCTACCTGCGGCCGCTCTACGACGCGCTCAACGACATGGTGCCGCTCGAGAAGGTGGGGCGCCTGCTCGAGCGCGGCGTGATCGAGGTCGCGCCGCTCGCCTTCATGCGCGGTCGTACCCTGAACGACTCGTTCGTGATCCTCGACGAGGCCCAGAACACGACCAACGAGCAGATGAAGATGTTCCTGACCCGCCTGGGCTTCGACTCGAAGGCGGTCGTGACCGGAGACGTGACGCAGATCGACCTCCCGACCGACAAGCGCAGCGGACTCGTCGAGGTGATGGAGATCCTGCGCGGCGTCGAGGGGATCGGCTTCATGCGCTTCACGCAGGCCGACATCGTGCGCCACCCGCTGGTGCAGTCGATCATCCGCGCCTACGAGAGCTTCGAGTCGACGCGCCGGGACGCTGCGCGCCCGCGCGACGAGGTCCCCGAGCCGGAGCCGGGCGCCGGCGAATGACGGTGCGGCTCTCGGGCCCGGCCCGCCGGCGCGGCCTGCCCGTCGTCGACCGGAGGCTCTTGCGCGCGCGAGCCCGCCGCGTCCTGCGCGAGATCGAGCGCGCGAGCTCGGAGCTCTCGATCGCGCTCGTGGACGACGCCGGCATCCGGGCCTTGAACACGGCCTGGCGCGGGCGCGACCGCCCGACGGACGTGCTGGCGTTCGCGCTCGAGGAGGGCCCGCACGCCGAGCGCCGGGGTCCGCTCCTCGGCGACGTCGTGATCGGCGTCGAGACCGCCGCCCGGCAGGCGCGAGCGCGCCGCCGGAGCCTCGACGACGAGGTGGCTCGCCTCCTGGTCCACGGCGCCCTGCACCTGATCGGCCACGACCACGTGCGCCCGAGCCAGGCGCGGCGCATGCGCGCCGAGGAGCGCCGCATCCTGCGCGCCCTGCGGAACCCCGGTGGCTGAGCGGCAAGACGGCGCGGCCGCCGCGCAGCGAGGCGAAGCCGAGCGGCGTGCGGCCTCCTCCGAGCAAGGCGGCGCAGCCGCCGCGCAGCGAGGCAAAGCCGAGCGAAGCTCCAAAGGCTGGATCGCGGCGTACGCCGCCGCGACCTTCCTCGCCTTTCCCCACCCGCTCGGCGACCGCGTGGTCGACCTCGGCCTGCTCTTCGCCTGGCTCTCTCCGCTCTGCCTGCTGCGCGCGCTCGAGGGGCTCCCGCCCGGGCGCGCGGCGCGCCGCGGCTGGCTCGCCGGCTGGCTGGCCCACGCCGCGATCCTCCACTGGATCTACGTCGTGACCGTCCGCTACGGGCACGCCCCGCCCCCGGTCGGAGTCGTCGCACCACTCGGCCTCGCGGCCTACGTGGCCGCCTTCACGGCGGGCTTCGCGGGCGCCCTGGCCTGGCTCTCGGCGCGCGGCCTCGCGTCGCCCTTCGCGATCGCCGCCCTCTGGACCTGCTTCGACCACCTGCGCTCGTTCGTCCTGACCGGCTTTCCCTGGGCGACGCTCGGCTACGCGCAGCACCAGAGCCCCGCGCTCCTCGGGCTCGCACCCTACACCGGCGTGTACGGCCTCTCGTTCGCGACCGCGCTCGGCGCGGCGGGCGTCGACGCCGCGTGGCGCGATCGGCGCCGAGGTCGCCGGCCGGGGCGGGCGGCCCTCGCGGCCCTCGGCGCGGTCGCCGCCCTGCACGCGGCCGGGCTCGCCTCCCATCTCCCGGCGCGCGAGGGCGGGGCCGGGACGGTCCGCGTCGCGGTCGTCCAGGGCAACATCGACCAGGGCATGAAGTGGAGCCGGGAGTGGTTCGAGGCGACCCTCGCCACCTACGTCGATCTCACCCGCGAGGCCGCCGCGGCAGGGGCCGAGGTGGTGGTCTGGCCCGAGACGGCCGTTCCGGCCGCGATCGAGGCCGGCGAGCGCGAGATCGACCTGCTCTCGGATCTCGCGCGCGAAGCGCGCGTGACGCTCGTCGTCGGGGCGGTCGGGATCGAGACGGCGCCGCCCGGGGAGCTCCCGCGGGTCTACGACAGCGCCTTCGTCGTGACGCCGGCAGGCGCGGTCGCCGACCGCTACGACAAGACGCAGCTCGTCCCGTTCGGCGAGTACCTGCCCTTCCAGGAGCTCCTGGGCCGCTTCCTCCACGCGGTCGCCAGCGGGATCGCCGCCAGCGGGGTCACGCCCGGCGCGGCGCCCCGCGCGGTCGAGCTCCCGCTCCCTGGGCCCGGGGGGCGGCGCCTGACCGCCGGCGTTCCGATCTGCTATGAACTGCTCTTCCCGGACCTCGTGCGTCTCTTCGTGCGCGACGGGGCGGAGCTGCTGCTCGCGATCACGAACGACGCGTGGTACGGGCGCACGGGCGCGCCCTATCAGTTCCTCGCGATCACGGCGCTCCGCTCGGCGGAGACGGGGGTCTGGACGGCGCGGGCGGCGAACACGGGGGTATCGGCGATCATCGATGACCGCGGGCGCGTGCGCAGCCAGACCCGCATCTTCGAGCGCGGCTGGCTCGTGGCGGATCTCCCGCGGCGTGCGCCCGGATCGGCCACGTTCTACGTGCGCCACGGCGACTGGCTCGCCGCGGCGTGTTGGATCTCGGTCCTCGCGCTCGCGCTGCGGGGGACCTTCGGAGTGAGGCGGAGCCATGACTGAGGGGAAGGTGGCGGCCATCGACTCGCACGAGCTGCGCGAGCGCCTGCGCGACCTGCGCGGGCGCCTCGACGAGCTCCGGGGGCGACTTTGACCTCGGGCGCATGCGCGAGCGCCGGGCCGAGCTCGAGCGCGAGGCGGCGCGCCCCGACCTCTGGGGCGAGCGGGAGAAGGCCGAGGCCCTGCTGCGCGAGAAGGCGCGCCTCGAGCGCGAGATCGAGCTCTTCGAGCGGCTCTCGGGCGACCTCGAGGAGTCCGAGCTGCTCCTCGAGCTCGCGGAAGAGGCCGGCGACGCCGAGACCCGCGCCGAGGCCATCGCGAAGCTCGAGGTCGCGGGCCAGAGTCTCGAGGACGCGGAGCTGCGGCGGCTGCTCGGCGGCGAGCACGACGCCTCGAACGCGATCGTCTCGATCAACGCCGGGGCCGGCGGCACCGACGCCTGCGACTGGGCCGAGATGCTCCTGCGCATGTACCTGCGCTGGGCGGAGCGGCGCGGCTACGCGTGCGAGGTGGTGGACCGGCAGGAGGGCGACGAGGCCGGGATCCGCAGCGCCACCGTCACCGTCTCCGGCGACTACGCCTACGGCTACCTGAAGGCCGAGGAAGGGGTGCATCGCCTGGTCCGCATCTCGCCCTTCGACTCGAACGCGCGCCGCCAGACGGCCTTCGCGAGCGTCGCGGTGATGCCCGAGCTCGACGACACGATCGAGGTCGAGATCGACGAGAAGGAGCTCCGCATCGACACCTTCCGGGCGAGCGGCGCGGGCGGGCAGCACGTCAACAAGACCGACTCGGCCGTGCGCATGACCCACCTGCCGACCGGGATCGTCGTGCAGTGCCAGAACGAGCGCTCGCAGCACAAGAACCGGGCCACCGCGATGAAGCTGCTGCGCGCGCGCCTCTACGAGTACGAGCGCGCCCGGCGCGACGAGGAGGTCGCGAAGCTCCGCGGCGAGCAGCGCCAGATCGAGTTCGGGAGCCAGATCCGCTCCTACACGCTGCACCCGCAGCAGCGGGTCAAGGACCACCGGACCGAGCTCGAGATCGGCAACGTCGACGCCGTCCTCGACGGCGACCTCGACCGCTTCATCCGCGCCACGCTGGTGCAGAAGGCCGCGGCCGCGGCGGCGTTGTGAGCGAGCGGGAGCGCGACGCGCGGCGCGAGCGGCTGCGGGCCCTGCGCGAGGCGGGGGTCGAGCCCTATCCGGCGCGCGTGGGTCCGCGCGAGCCGATCGCCGCCGTGCGCCGGCGCTACGACGGACGCGACGCCGCCTGGCTCGAGGCGAACCCGGAGCCGGTGGCCGTGGCCGGACGCGTGATGGCCCTGCGCGCCTTCGGCAAGCTCCTCTTCCTCTCGCTGCTCGAGGGCGGGAGCCGCATCCAGCTGAGCGCGCGCGAGCAGGAGCTCGGGCCCGCGCTCTTCGCCTTCGTGCGCGGGCTCGACGTCGGCGACTTCGTGCGCGTGGCGGGGCCCGTGTGGCGCACGAAGACAGGCGAGCTCACGGTCTCCGCGCGCGAGGTGGAGCTCCTGGCGAAGAGCCTGCGCCCGCTGCCGGAGAAATGGCACGGGCTCGCGGACGTGGAGCTCCGCTTCCGGCGCCGCTACCTCGATCTGCTCGTGAACGAGGACGCGCGGCGCATCGCGCTCGCGCGCAGCCGGGCGGTCGCGGCGCTGCGCGCGGGGCTCGACGCCCGCGGCTTCGTCGAGGTGGAGACGCCCGTGCTCCAGCCGCTCTACGGCGGGGCCGCCGCGCGCCCCTTCTCGACGCACCACGAGCTCTACGACCAGAAGCTCTACCTGCGCATCTCGGACGAGCTCTATTTGAAGCGCCTCGTGGTGGGCGGGCTCGACCGCGTCTACGAGATCTCGCACAACTTCCGGAACGAGGGCGTCTCGCGCAAGCACAACCCCGAGTTCACGATGATGGAGTGCTACCAGGCCTACGCGGACTACCGGGACATGATGGAGCTCACCGAGTCGCTCGTGCGCGAGATCGCCGAGCGCGCGCTGGGGACGACGCGCGTCGAGTACCGCGGCGAGAAGCTCGACCTCGGCGCCCCCTGGCCGCGCCTCCGCCTCCGCGACGCGATCGCGGAGGCGACCGGCGTCGACGTGCTGGCGGCGCCGGATCTGCCGGCCCTGCAGGAGGCGGTGCGGCGCGCCGGCCTCGACCCCGGCGACGCCCCGACCTGGGCGACCCTCGTGGACGCGCTGATGAGCGCCCACGTGGAGCCCCGCCTGGTGCAGCCGACCTTCGTGACCGACTACCCTCGCGAGCTCTCGCCGCTGGCCAAGCGCTCGTCCGAGGACCCGCGCCTGGTGGAGCGCTTCGAGGCCTTCGTCGCGGGCATGGAGATCGCAAACGCCTTCAGCGAGCTCAACGATCCGGACGATCAGAGGGAGCGGCTGCTGGAGCAGGTACGCGCCCATGCCCGCGGCGACCTGGAGGCCCATCCCCTGGACGAGGACTACCTGCTGGCGCTCGAGTACGGGCTTCCGCCCACGGGGGGGCTCGGCCTCGGCGTCGACCGGCTGGTGATGATCCTGGTCGACGCGCCCCACATCCGCGAGGTGGTGCTCTTCCCCCATCTCCGGCCCGAGGAGGGGTGATGGCCGAGATCGGGCGGATGGCCTGGGACGCGCTCACCGCGGCCGGGGGGACCTTCGCCCTCACCCTGATCGTGGCGATCCTGGTCGGGATGATCGCGCTGACGCTGCTCTTCGTCGGCTCGGCGGTGGTGGCGCTCGAGCGCTTCGCGCGCGTCGCGCGCAGCCCGCGGACGCTCTGCCTGGTGGCCCTCGTCTGGTCGGGGCTGCTCGGCGCGGGCGCGCTGCAGCACTTCGCTCCCGAGGCCGCCAACGCGCCGGACCCGGCGCCTGCGGCCTGGCTGCGCCTCTCGATCGTCGCGCTGGCCCTCGTCGCCGCCGCGGTCCTCGCGATGCGCGCGCTGCTCCGGCGCGTCGATCCGACGCGCCTCGCCGCGGCGACCCTGGTGGCGCTCGGCGCGGGCTTCGCGCTCGCGGTCGGCGCGAGCGGACGCCTCGCCTACGCCGCAGCGCCGGCCGCCGTGGCGGTCCTCGCGGCGCTCCTGCTCGCGGCGCGCCGCCGGCGCCGGCGGATCGCCGAGCGGGGGGAAGCCGAGCAGTCGCTCTGGGTCCTCGCCGCGGCGCTCGCCGCAGGCGCTGCGCCCGCGCTCGTGCTGCCCGGGCCGCGCCCCGAGCTCGCCCTCGCAGGCGGGGCGCTCCTCGCGATCGTGGCGGTGCCGGTGGCACTCGGCCTCCTCCCGCTCGCCGCGGCGGGTCTCGTCGACGCGCGACACCACGCCGAGTGGTTCATCGCGCTGCGCTACCTGGTCGCCAAGCGCCGCCAGACCTTCATCTCGGTGATCACCGGGATCTGCGTGGTCGGGATCGCCGCCGGCGTGTGGCTGATCATCACGGTGCTCTCGGTGATGAACGGCTTCGAGCGCGTGTGGCGCGAGGAGATCATCGGCAATCGCGCCCACTTCACCGTCCACCACGGCTTCGGGCCCTTCGAGGGCTACGCGGACATCGTGGCGCGCGTGGAGTCCATCCGGGGCGTCGTGGCCGCCGCACCCTACGTCGATGCGGAGGGCATGGTGCGGGGGCAGGGCGGCGAGATCGTCGCCGTGCGCGTGCGCGGCGTGGACCCCGAGCGGGTGGGGCGCGTCACCGACCTGCGCGAGGACATGGTCGAGGGCGGCCTCGAGGGGCTCGCCGCCCCCGCGCCGGCGCCGGAGGGGGCCAGCGGGGCCGACGCGGAGCCCGCTCCCGGCATCGTGATCGGCAGCCAGCTCGCCACCGGCCTCGGCGTGCGCGTCGGCGACCCCCTGGTCGTGATCTCGCCCTTCGGCGGCCCGCAGACCCCGCTGGGACCCGCGCCGCGCCTCCAGCGTTTCCGCGTGGTCGGCGTCTTCCAGTCGAGCTTCTTCCAGTACGACGAGGTCTTCACCTACGTGAGCCTCCGCGACGCGCAGTCCTTCCGGCGCGCGAGCGACGTGGTCGACGGGATCGAGGTGCGCACGACCGACTTCTACCGCTCGATCCCGGTGGGACAGGCGGTGAAGGAGGCGCTCGGCTTCCCCTACTTCACGCGCGACTGGAAGGAGTTCTTCCCGGCCTTCTTCCAGGCGCTCAAGTCCGAGCGCGTGATGATGTTCGTGCTGCTCGCCATGATCATGGTGGTGGCGGCCTTCTCGATCGTCGCGACGCTGGTCATGATGATCATGGAGAAGTCGAGCGACATCGCGATCCTCAAGGCGATGGGCGCGGAGGACGGGAGCATCGAGCGCATCTTCGCGATCGAGGGGACGCTGATCGGCCTGTCGGGGACGGGGCTCGGCGTGGTCGCGGGGATCTCGGTCACGGCGCGCATCGACTGGGTGCAGGCGCAGATCGAGGCGCTGACGGGCATCGACACGCTCCCGGCCAGCGTGTACCAGTTCTCCACCCTTCCGGCCCAGCTCGACTGGGGCCAGATCGCGATCGCCGTCGGCATGGCGATGGTGCTCTCGCTCGGCGCGACGCTGCTCCCGAGCCGGCAGGGTGCGAAGCTCGATCCCGTCGAGGCGCTCCGCTATGAGTAGCCAGGCGGCGCAGCCGCCGCGCAGCGAGCCGCAGGCGAGCGGAGGCACTCGGCCCGGGCTCCTGCTCTGCGCGCGGGGCCTGCGCAGGTCCTTCCCGATGGGGGACGGCACGATCGAGGTGCTGCGCGGCGTGGACCTCGATCTGCACGCGGCCGAGCGGCTCGCCATCGTCGGCAACTCCGGCGTCGGGAAGTCGACGCTGCTGCACGTGCTCGGCACGCTCGATCGACCGAGCTCCGGGAGCGTCGCGTTCCGCGGCGAGGACCTCTTCGCCCGCAAGCGGGCCGATCTCGCGCGCTTCCGCAACCAGGAGCTCGGCTTCATCTTCCAGTTCCACCATCTGCTGCCCGAGTTCAACGCGCTCGAGAACGTCATGATGCCGGGGCTCGTCGGCGGGCTCGGCTTCGCCGAGATGCGGCCCCGCGCCGAGCGGCTGCTCCACGAGGTGGGGCTCGGCCACCGGGTGGCGCACCCGGTCGGCAAGCTCTCCGGCGGCGAGCGCCAGCGCGTCGCCGTGGCGCGCGCGCTCGTCCTCGAGCCGTCGCTCGTGCTTGCGGACGAGCCGACGGGGAACCTCGATCCCAAGACCGGCGACCAGGTCCTCGAGCTCCTGCTCGAGATGAACCGCGTGCACGGCACCGCGCTCGTCGTGGTGACGCACAGCCCCGAGATCGCCGCGCGCCTCGGCCGGCGTGCCGTCCTCGTCGACGGCTACCTCGAGGACCTGCCGCCGGGGCTCTGAGGTCGCCGGCCGGCTACGGCGCCGGCGGGCAGCCGGCGCTCGAGCCGTCGCTCGGACAGCGGCCCGACGGCCCCGGCGGGTCGCCGAAGCTGCTGAAGAGCAGCAGCAGTTCGGGCCCGCCGATCGCGCCGTCGCCATTCCCGTCGACATCCTCGTCGTAGGCAGGCCCTGCGCCGCCGCGGACGGCCCCGAACGCCCTTCCGAGCGCCCGCAAGTCGGTCCCGCCAATCACTCCGTCGTCGTCGTAGTCGGCATCGCAGGCATTCCCGATGCCGTCGCCGTTGGTGTCGCGCTGGTCGTTCGCGAGGGCGCTGCAGTTGTCGCACGCGTCCCCGAAGCCGTCGCCGTCCGCGTCGAGCTGATCCGCGTTGGAGAGGGTCCGGCACTTGTCGCAGGCGCTCCCGATGCCGTCGCCGTCGTCGAGGTCGCCCTGGCTCTCGTTCGCAGTAACGGGACAGTTGTCCGAAGCGTCGAGGATCGTGTCGCCGTCGTCGTTGTCGTCGCAGGCGTTGCCGAGAGCGTCGGTGTCGCTGTTGGCCTGGTCGGGATTGTCGGCCGTCGGGCAGTTGTCGCAAGCGTCCCCGCGGCCGTCGCCGTCGGGGTCGCTCTGGTTGGTGTTGGCGGCCACGACGCAGTTGTCGACGGCATCGAGGATCATGTCGCCGTCCCTGTCGTCGTTGGTGTCGCAGGCGTCCCCGAAGCCATCGCCGTCGCTGTCGGTCTGGTTCGCGTTGGCGGCCACGCTGCAGTTGTCGGCGGCGTCGAGGATCGTGTCCTCGTCGTCGTCGTCGTCGCAGAAGTCCCCCACGGCGTCCGCGTTGGTGTCGGTCTGGTCGGGGTTGAAGACTCCAGCGCAGTTGTCGACGAGGTCGAGGATCGCATCGCCGTCCTGGTCGTCGCAGGCGTCCCCGACGCCGTCCATGTCCGCGTCGTCCTGGTGGGCATTGGCGTTCACGGGGCAGTTGTCGGCGCCGTCCAGGATCCCGTCGTCGTCCAGGTCGCCGTCGTCGTCGCAGGCGTCCCCCAGGGTGTCCGTGTCGCTGTTGGCCTGATCGGGATTCGCGTCCTCTGGGCAGTTGTCGCAGGCGTCGCCGAGGCCATCGGCGTCGCCGTCGCCCTGGTCGTCGGCGATCTTCGGGCACTTGTCGGGTGCGAGGACGCCGTCCGCGGGGTCGGGGGAGCCGTCGCCGTCGTCGTCCGGGTCGCAGGCGTTCCCGTAGGGATCGCCGTCGAGGTTCTCCTGATCGGCATTGATCACGCCGAGGCAGTTGTCGCGCGTGTCGGCGACGCCATCGAAGTCGAGATCCGACGTGATGCCGATCCCCGTCGGCTCCTGGAGGCCGGCCCCGGCGTCCGGAACGCCGGTCTGGAGCCCGGTCAAGGCGTCGACGCGCACGATCGGCCCGAGCCCCGACGGGCCGCTCGAGACCAGGATCGAGCGGTCGATGTCCACGGCGACGCCAGCCGGCGAGTCCAGATCTCCATCGGCGGTGACGGTGAGGGGCACCAGGCCGGTCGGGGTGGACACGAATCGGAAGACGGCGGGCGGAACGGCCGGATCCGCGGAGGGGTTGCCCGCATCGGCCACGACGAGGGTGCCGTCGGGGGGGTCGAGGGCGATCGCGACCGGCTTCCGGAGCGGAAGGCCCGAGTACAGGACCGACTGCGGATCGACTCCCGGCTCCGGATCGGGGTCGATCGCCAGCAGGCGCGCCGGAACGTCGTCGGAGCCCGCATCGAGCACGATGAGCCTGCCGTCGGAGGCGACGGCACCGGCCACGGGCTCGACGAGCAGGTTGCCCCAGGCGACCAGCGACTGATTGTCGGGCGAGCTCGAGCTCGGGTCGACGCGGATCACCGCCGGGTCCGCCAGCGCGTCTCCGCGATCCGTGACGAGGTAGGAGGTACCGCCTCGTTCGGGCGACGCGGAGGTCGGGGCTTTGAGCCGCCGGTCCTGGCTCACGATCGTCTGCGCCCCCGGAGGCGCGCAGGAGTGCGGGCCCGCATCCGCCGCGATCACGGCGGCGCTCCCGGTGTCGGCCACGACAACCTTGCGCAGCGTCGCGTCGAGCACGGAGAGCCCCGCGGGCTGCAGAAGGCTTCCGCCCGAGGCGAGGAGGCAGGGGGCCGTCGCGCCGGGAACGATCCCGAGCACCTCGTCCGTCGCGGCGTCCGCCACGAAGAGCTCGCTGGGATCGGGGGCGTAGATCTGCAGGTCCCAGGCCCCGTCCACGCTGCCCGGGGTCGAGAGGGCGGTGGGAATCCCGCTGCCCGGATCGATCCGGAAGACCGTGTCCGCGAGGTTGTCGGCGACGTAGAGGGTCCCGTCGTCGGCCACGGCGATCCCGACGGGGCGCAGGAGCCCCGATCCCGAGGCCACGGTCTCGATGGAGCCGTCGGGCTCGCAGCCGGCCGCGGGGACGCGGAAGATCCGCGCCTCCCTCGGCGGTGTGAGCGTCGCGTCGCCAGAGTCCGTGACCAGCACGCTGCCTTCGTGACCGGGGCTGCGGTCGATCGCGAGGGCGCGCGGGGTGGCGAAGAGGTTCGAGTCGCAGAAGATCTCGTCGTTGATCCCCGGATCGAGGGGCCGGTCCGGGAACACGCGGACCACGGCCTGGTCGATGCGGCCGGGTGCCGATGGATCGGGCCGGCCCGCGTCGGCGACGAGGAGGATCAGCTCCTGCGGGGAGTCGCTCGCGATCGCGACGGCCGACGGGAAGAAGAGATGGCCGCAGTCGATGACGCCGGGGATCGCCGCGCTGCAGCCGGCGACCACCCCACCCGCGGGCACGCCGTTCCGGAGCCCCACCTCGGCGATCACGGGGAAGAAGGTGATGCCGCGGATCGGTGTCAACGGGGGCTCCGTGATCGGCACGGCCCCGGGATCGGCGACGAACACGCGCCCGTCCTTCGCGGGCGCGACCCCGCGCAGGGTCGACGTAATGCTGCTGAACTGGGCCACGAGCGCGCGCCGGTCGCTGGCCGGATCGACGCGGAAGAGGAGCTTCGGAGCGCTCAGGAAGCCGCTCTCGGCGACGAGGAGCAGTCCGTCGCGGCCGACACCGAGGCCGCGCGGCTGGGTGATGGCGCCGCCGGTCGGGACGAGCACCGGCGCCATCGGCGCGGGCTCGCTCGGACGCAGCCGGTAGATCTGCCCCGTCGCGAGGCTCGTGACGAGCACGTCGCCAGGCGCGAGCTGCGCCGGTGCGGGCTTCGGAGCGAGGATCAGGGCGATCCCGAGGGCGGGAGCCATCCGCCAGGCTCGCATCGCGATGGTCTCCCGTCGACTGCTGCGGCGCCACGATCGCTGAGCCGCCTGCCGCGTCCGGCATCATAACCCTTCGACGGGAAAAAGGAAATCAGTTGGGACGGGGCTTGTCACCCCGGTGGGCTGCGCCTAGACTGCGCTGCGGCCCGGGCTCTCCCGTAGCCGGGCTCCCGGGATACAGCGGAGTCGCCATTGCAGTGCGCCGCCCGCCACGCCCGCAGCGCGCGATCCGACTCGAGCGCGGCGGGCTGGCTCCTCTCGCTCCTGCTCGGGGTGGTGCTGTCGGCTCCCGCCGCGGCCCAGCCTGCTCCAGCGGGGCCGGGCGCAGCGAGCCCCGCCGTCGGGCCCGTCGTCGCCGTCCTCCCCTTCGAGGTGCACAGCGCGAAGCCGATCGGCGACCTCGGCGAGTCGCTCGCGAACCTCGTCCGCACCCGCCTCGCGGCGGGCGGTGGGATGGAGGTGCTGGCTCCGGCGACGGTCGCTGCGCGGCTCGCCCACACCCCGGGTGCCGGGGCGAGCGATGCGGCGCTGCGCGATGCCGCGCGCGAGCTCGGAGCCGACGCGGTCGTGACGGGGAGCCTCACGGAGCTCGCCGGGCACTTCAGCCTCGACGTGCGGCTCACCCCCGCGGCGGAAGGCGTGCGCAGCCAGTCGTTCGTGCTGACCGCCGACCGCGAGGAGGATCTGCTCGGCCGCGCCAACGAGGTGGCGGACGGCATCGTGGCGCGCGTCACGGCGGTCGCCGAGGCCCGGGTCGTCCGGGTCGAGATCGCGGGCGCCGACGAGCTCGAGCCCGGCCTGCGCGCGCGCCTCGCGACCCGCGAGGGCGAGCCCTACGAGGCCTCGCGCCTGCGCGAGGACCTCGCCCTGCTGCGCGCCGATCCGGGCCTCGCGAGCGCGAGCGCGGAGACGGAGCGCGGCCCCGACGGCGTCGTCGTGCGCTTCCAGGTGGTCCGCGCCGAGCGCCTGCTCGCGCCGCGCGCGGCCGGCCGCGGGCGCGACCTGGTGGCCGAGGTGCAGATCCGCGGCAACCGGCGCATCGAGGCCGACGCGATCCGAGCGCGGATCGGCACGCGCGCGGGCGCGCCCTACCGGAGCGCGCAAGTGGCCCGGGACGTGCGCGAGATCCACGCGCTCGGCTTCTTCCGCGACGTGCGCGTGCTCACGGAGGACTCGAGCGAGGGCCGCATCGTGGTCTTCGAGGTCGAGGAGAACCCGGTGGTCCGCCAGATCTCGATCACGGGCAACGAGTCGGTCGACTCGGACAAGATCCGCGACGCGCTGACGCTCACCACGGGCTCGACCCTCGACTACCCGCTCCTCTTCGAGAACCGCGGCCGCATCGAGGGTCTCTACCGCGCCGAGGGTTTCTACCTCGCGGACGTGAGCTACGAGGTCGAGCCGCTCGGGGAGGCCTCCGTCGGGATCAGCTTCCTGGTCGACGAGGGCCGCAAGCTCAAGCTGCGCCGGGTCGACTTCGAGGGCAACCAGGCCTTCAGCGACGACGAGCTCCGCGAGGGCTTCCGCACCAAGACCTGGCACTGGTACTCGTACGCCACCTCCTGGTTCGACCACTCCGGGACCTACTCGGAGCCGCTCTTCCTCCAGGACCTGAACGGCGTGCAGAAGAAGTACGGCGACGCGGGCTACCTCCAGGTGCAGGTCGGCGAGCCGACCGTCGTGCCCTCCCCGGACGGGATCGACGTCACGGTCTCGATCGAGGAGGGCCGGCTCTTCCGCGTCGGCGAGATCGACGTGGCGGGCGACGAGACCGTCGACATCGACGCGGTGCGCAAGCTCCTCCAGCTCGAGCCGGGCGCGGTCTTCAACCGGAGCTTCCTCTCCGAGGACGTCCGCGCGCTCACGGAGCACTACGGAGACCGCGGCTACTACTTCGCGAGCGTGACGCCGCAGACCAGCCTCTTGCCGGATCGCGAGGAGGTCGACGTCGCCTTCCAGATCCGCAAGGGGCCGCTCTACTTCATCCGCGAGATCGACATCTCCGGCAACACGATCACGGTGGATCCGGTGATCCGCCGGGAGGTCCAGATCGCCGAGGGGCAGCTCTACTCGCAGCGGCAGGTCCAGCTCTCGCGGGCGCGGATCGAGCAGCTCGGCTTCTTCGAGGAGGTGAACGTCGAGATGGAGCCGACCGACCAGCCGGAGCAGCTCGACATGAAGGTGGGGCTGGTCGAGCGGCCCACCGGCTCCTTCTCCTTCGGCGCGGGCTACTCCTCGCAGGACGGCTTCGTGGGGACCGGATCGCTGGCGACGACCAACCTCTTCGGGCGCGGCTACGCGGTGAACTTCTCGGCGGACGTGGGCTCGCAGACGCAGCGCTTCTTCGTGAACTTCTCCGATCCCTACTTCCTGGGCAGCGATTTCGAGGTCGGGGTGACCGGCTTCCGCACGAGCCTCCGCTACGAGTCCTTCGATCAGACGCAGACCGGCGGCGAGTTCGTGCTCGGCCACGCCCTGACCGAGGACAACCGCTCGCGGGGCTGGCTCCGCTACAGCTTCGCGAGCCGGAAGGTGAACGAGGACCAGGACGTGAACGCCGCGTCGCTGATCCTGCGCGAGCTCTTCGCGGGGAGCCTCACCACGAGCCTGCTCGGGCTCTCGTTCAGCACCGACACGCGCGACGACCGGCTGGCGCCGACCAAGGGGCTGCGCCTGGGCGGCGCGATCGAGGGCGCCGGGCTCGGCGGCTTCGCCCGCTTCCTGCGCGCGGAGGTGCGGGCGAGCTGGTACCTCGGCGCGCCGCGCTGGCTGCTCGAGCGCTCGACCTTCGTGCTGGGGACGCGGGTCGGCTGGGCGCTGCCGTTCAACACGATCGGCGACTTCGAGCTGCCCGAGGCCGCGAACATCCCGACCAACGGCACGATCGCCGGGCTCGACGAGATCGACACCGACCTCGAGCTCCCGCTCTCGGAGCGCTACTTCCTCGGCGGGCTCGGGGCCTTCCAGCTGCGCGGGTTCAAGGCGCGCTCCGTGGGCCCGCGCCGCGCGATCCTCTACGAGAGCACCGTGGCCACCCAGCAGGGCATCTTCGTGCCGGTGGGGAGCAGCGTGGTCGGCTTCGACGCCGACGGCAACCCGCGAACGGATCCGCTCGACCCCGAGATCGTGAACTATGGTGCCATCTGCACGCCGCCCGCGACCGTGTGCAACGAGCTCTCGAACACGCAGAACGACGACTTCGCGGAGCTCGAACAGACCGACGTGATCGGCGGCAACAAGTTCATCTCCAACAGCATCGAGTACCGCTTCCCCATCTCGGAGACCCTGGGGCTCCAGGGCCTGGTCTTCTTCGACACCGGCAACGCCTTCGCCGAGGACGAGGACAACCTGTTCGACGTCACCGAGTGGCGCTACGGTACCGGGGTGGGGGTCCAGTGGTTCTCGCCCTTCGGGCCGCTGGGCGTGGTCCTCGGCTTCCCGCTGGACCGCCTCTCCGTGGAGGATTCCCCGGTCTTCGAGTTCTCCGTGGGCGGGCGCGACTTCTAGGCCCGGCCTCCGGCCCCCGGTCCCCGAACGGGCCGGAACGACGAACCGACGAACCAGGACGAACCAGAGAGGTGGGCTTCGATGAAGGTACACAGGACGCTGGCGCTGGCGGCGCTCGCCGCCATCCTGGTCTGGATCACGGCGGCCTCGGAGCCGGAGGCCATCAAGATCGGCGTGGTCGACCTCGAGCAGGCGATCAGCTCCACCGAGGAGGGAAAGGCGGCCCGCGAGGAGTTCGCGCGCAAGCAGCGCGAGGCGGAGGCGCGTGTCCAGCCGATGCTGGAGCGCTATCGCGCCCTCGAGGAGGAGCTCAAGACGAAGAAGTTCGTGCTGGCCGACGAGGCGCTCTACCAGAAGCAGCTCGACCTCGCGGAGATGCGCAACGAGATCCAGAGCAAGATGCGCGAGGTCGAGGGGCAGCTCCAGGTCGACCAGAAGCGCCTCGAGGGGCCGCTCGTGCAGAAGCTCGAGGCGATCATCGGGGATTTCGGGAAGTCGCAGGGCTTCACGCTGATCCTCCGCCGCGGCGCGCCGGGGGTGCTCTATACCCGCGAGGCGCTCGACGTGACGGAGCTCGTGATCGAGCGGTACAACAAGAAGAAGAGCTGAGCCGCGGAGGGTCCGTGGCGCGCATCCACCCGACGGCCGTCGTCGACCCCAGGGCGAAGCTCGCCGACGACGTGGAGCTCGGCCCCTACTGCGTGGTGGGCGGCGACGTCGAGCTCGGCGACCGGGTGGTCGTCGGCTCCCACGTCGTGATCGTCGGGCGCACGGCGATCGGCCCGCGCACCCGTATCTTCCCCTTCTGCGTGATCGGAGAGGCGCCCCAGGTGGAGGGCGCGGAGGGCGGAAGCGGGCTCGCGATCGGAGCCGACAACGTCGTCCGCGAGTTCTCGTCGATCCACGCCGGGAGCGCCGCCGGCCCGGGCCAGACGCGGATCGGCGACGGGAACTTCCTGCTCAACAACGTCCACGTGGCCCACGACTGCCAGATCGGGGACCACTGCATCCTGGCGAGCCTCTCCGCGCTCGCCGGCCACGTCGTGATCGAGGACCACGCGGTGCTCGGCGCCATGGTGGGCGTGCACCAGTTCTGCCGCATCGGCGAGCACTCCTTCACCGGCGCCGGGACGCGGCTCTCGAAGGACGTGCTCCCGTTCTCGCGCGTCGCGGGGCGGCGGGCGCACTTCATCGGCGTGAACGGCGTCGGGCTGCGCCGGCGCGGCTTCGCCCCCGAGAAGGTCGCGGAGCTCAAGCACGTCTTCCACCTGCTCTTCCACGCGAAGCTGCGCCTCGCGCCGGCGCTCGAGCGAGTGGCGCGCGAGCACGCGGGCTCCCCCGAGGTCCTGCGCCTGCTCCGCTTCGTCGCTGCCTCGCGGCGCGGGATCACGCGCTAGGTGACGGATCGCCGCGAGCAAGGCCGCGTAGCGGCCGCGCAGCGAGGCGGAGGCGAGCGGAGCTCTCTCGGGCTGATCGCGGGGCGCGGGCTGCTACCGCTCGAGGTGGCGTGCGCCGCGCGGCGCGCCGGGCGAAGCGTCGCCGCCGTCGGTTTTCGGGACGAGACGGACCCGCGGGTCGCCGAGTGCACCGACGCGCTCGTCTGGGTGCGCCCCGGCGAGGTGGGCGCGATCCTCGACGCCTTCGCCGCGGCCGGCGTCGAGGAGGCGGTCCTCGCGGGCGCGGTCCCGAAGGCCGCGCTCTGGGGCGATCCGGCTCGGCTCGGCGCGGACGCTCGGGGGCAGGCGCTCCTCGCGAGGCTGCGGGATCGGCACGATGGATCGATCCTGGCGGGTGTGGCAGAGGTGCTCGGCGGGCGCGGCATCCGCCTGCTGGGTCAGGCGGAGCTCGTGCCCGGGCTCGTGGGCGGCGCGGGCCCGCTAGGGCGCCTGCGGCCGACGCCGGCGCAGCTCGCCGACGCGGCCTTCGCCTGGCCCCTCGCGCGGGCGCTCGCACGGCTCGGCCTCGGCCAGACCCTGGTCGTGAAGGACCGGGCGGTCCTCGCCGTCGAGGCCGCCGAGGGGACGGACGCGGCGATCCGGCGCGCGGGCGCGATCGCGCCGGGCGCCGTCGTGGTGAAGCGCGCGCGGCCCGGCCAGGATCCCCGCTTCGACCTTCCCGCCGTGGGGCCCGACACGCTCGCCGCAATGCGCGACGCCGGGGCCTGCGCGCTCGTCTTCGAGGCGGGCACGACCCTGATCCTGGGTCGCGCCGCGCTCGTCGCCGCGGCCGATGCGCACGGCATCGCCGTCTTCGGATCGAGGGCGAGGCCGCGCAGCGAGCCGCGAGCCGGCGCCGCCTTGCGCGGGGATCCGGGCGCCACGGCCGGGAGCTAGCGGCCCTGGGCCCGGCCCGACACGTGCTCGCCGCCGTCGCGGCCGCCGGCGCCCTGCCGCTCGCGGCCGGCGCGCTCTGCCTGCGGCGAAGCCTCCGGATCGGCGCGCGCGAGCGGCTCGGCCTCCATCCCCGGCGCGCGCCGGGCGCGGTCTGGATCCACGCCGCGAGCGTGGGCGAGATCCTGGCCGCGGCGCGGCTCGTCGACGAGCTGCGCGCCGGCGGACACACGGTGGTGACGAGCAGCGTCACGCCCTCCGGGCGCGAGGTGATGCGCCGGCTCCGGCCCGAGGTCGGCTGCCACATCGCGCCGCTCGACCACCCGTGGTGCGTCGCGGCCGCGCTCGCACGGACGCGCCCGGCGGCGCTCGTGCTGGTCGAGACCGAGCTCTGGCCGTGCTGGATCGCGGCGGCCCATCGCGGCGGCGTCCCCGTCGCCCTCGTCTCCGGCCGGATCTCCGACCGCTCCTACGCCCGCTACCGGCGCCTCTCGTGGCTGCTGCGGCCGACCCTCGGCCGGCTCGCCGCGATCGGCGCGCGGGGCCCCGCGGACGCGGAGCGCTTCCGCGCGCTCGGCGCGCGGCCGGAGCGCGTCTCGGTGACCGGCGACCTGAAGCTCGAGGTCGATCCCGAGCCCGCCCCCGTCCCGCCGGAGCTCGACTTCGTCCTCGCCGGCGCCCCGCTGCTGGTCGCCGGGAGCACCCACGCGGGCGAGGAGGAGGCGGTGCTCGCCGCCCTCGCGGAGGCCGAGCGCGCCGGGCTCGCCGCCGCGCTGGTCGTGGCGCCGCGCCATCGCGATCGCGCCGCCGAGGTGGCCCGCCTCGTGCGCCGGAGCGGCCGGCGCCTGCGCCGTCGCTCGAGCCCGGGCGAGCGGCCGCTGCGCGCGGGCGAGGTGCTGCTGCTCGACACGCTCGGCGAGCTCCCCGCGCTCTGGCGCCGCGCCGACGTCGCCTTCGTCGGTGGGACACTCGTCGGTGTCGGCGGCCACAACATCCTCGAGCCGGTCTCCGCCGCGCGCCCGGTGATCTTCGGGCCGCACACCGCGAACGTCCGCCACGCCGTGGAGCTCGTGGTCGCGGCCGGGGCCGGCCTGCCGGTGGACGACGCCGCTGGGCTCGGGGCGGCGCTGTGCGCGCTCCTGCGCGACCCGGCCGGGGCGCGCGAGCGCGGCCGGCGCGGCCAGGAGGCGCTCCGGGTCCACCGCGGCAGCGCCGCGCGCGCCGCGGCGCTCGTGGAGTCGGTGCTGGCCCGGCCGCCCGGGCCATGAGGCCCCGCGGCCTCGGCGCGCGCGACGAGCCGCTCGCGATCCGGCTGGCGGCGGCGCCGCTCGTGCCGCTCGCCTGGGTCCTCGGCGCGGGCGCGCGCCTCCAGCGCGCGCTCCATCGCCGGGGACTGCTGCGCGAGGCGCGCCTTCCCTGTCGGGTGGCCTGCGTCGGGAGCGTCGTCGCGGGCGGCGCCGGAAAGACGCCGGCGGCCGCCTGGCTGGCGTCGCGCCTCGCCCGCCGCGGCCATCGCGTCGCGATCGCCAGCCGGGGCCATGGAGGCCGGCGTCGCGAGCGCGTGCTCGTCGTCTCCGACGGGAGGCGCGTGCACGCCGGCGGCGCCGCGGCCGGCGACGAGGCCCTCGTGCTCGCCGCGCACGCCCCCGGCGTCCCGGTGCTCGTCGCGCGCGACCGGGAGCTCGCGGGGCTGCGGGCGCTCGCGCTCTTCGGCGCGGAGGTCCTGGTGCTCGACGACGGCTTCCAGCACCACCGGCTGCGGCGCGACCTCGACGTGGTGATGCTCGACGCCGGGCTCGGCCTCGGCAACGGCTGGGTGCTGCCGCGGGGCCCGTTGCGCGAGCCGGTCGAGGCGATCCGCTACGCACACGCGGTGGGCGTCGTGGACGGCGAACTCGCCCCCGAGGAGGAGGCCGCGCTCGCGCGCTGGTGCCCCGGGGCGTTCCGCTTCCGCGCGCGCCGCCGTCCGCTGGCGCTGCGACCGCTCGCCGGCGGGCCCGCGCGGGGCCCCGGCGCGCTGCGCGGCCTCGAGGTGGGGATGCTCGCGGGAATCGCGTATCCGGATTCGCTCCGCCGCAGCCTCGAGGCGCTCGGCGCGCGGGTCGTCGCCGAGCGCTGCTTCGGGGACCACCATCGCTACCGGCCCGCCGACGTGGCCGGCCTCGCGCGTGCGGCAGGGCTCTGGGTCACCACGGAGAAGGATGCCGCGAAGATCCATCCGGCCTGGGTGGCCGGCGCCGACCTCCAGGTCCTCGCGATCGAGCTCGAGGTCGCCGACGAGCGCGCCGTCCTCGACTGGATCGAGGCGCGCCTGCGCTGACCTTCGGGGACGGTGTTCAGATGTTAAGGATTTTCAGATTCTCCCCTCGCCGGGAGGCATGCCGCGGGACTCCCTCGGGAGAATCTGAAAATCCTTAACATCTGAACACCGTCCCCGACGATGCGCCAGCCGATGCGGTGGATCCACAGGCGGCGGAGCTCGCGCGGGAGGTGGCGGAGCAGGGCGCGGCGCAGGGAGCGATCCGATCCGGTGTAGGCGCGCAGGAAGGCGGCGCGGCCGCGCGCGCCGAGGCGGCCCGCGAGGCCGCGCTTCACGAGCGAGCGGTGGAGACGCATCAGCTCCGCGAGCCGGGCCGCGGCGTCCGCTGGGCGGCCGCAGCGCGCGCGGTCGAGGTCGACGAAGAGCGCCTCGCAGCCGGCGTCGCCCTCGCGCAGCAGCAGGTTCCCCGAGCCGAGGTCGGGGTGGCGGCCCCCCGCGTCGTGGAAGCGGCGCAGCGCCGCCCCGGCGGCGGCGGCCGCGCGCAGCACGCGGGCGCGGTCGGGACCGGTGGCGAGGAAGGCGGTGCCGTCGCGGGCGCGCGGCTCGTACCAGCTCGCGACGGCGGCGCGCCAGAGGCCCCCGCGTCGCTCCGCGGCGACGAGCGCCGGGCGGGCCACCGGCGCGCCCGCCGCGACGAGCCGCGCCGCGACGCGGAGCTCGCGGACCGAGCGTCCGACGCCGAGGACGCGCTCGCCCCAGAGACCGGCGAGGAGCCCGCCGTGGCGCGCCGGGCGCAGGTGCAGGCAGCGCGCATCGGGGAGCGTGACGCAGGCCGTCCGCGCGCGACCCCGCGGCCCGGGCTCGGCGCTCGCGAACAGGCGCGCGAGCCCACCGGGCTCGAGCAGGCCGAGCCGCTCGGCCTCCGCGGCGAGGGACGGCGTCGCGAGCAAGAAGCAGCGGCCGCGGCGGAGCGCGCGCGGCTCGGGAGGCTTTGCCACGGCGGTGTCCGACATCGGGCGGTATCCTACCCGACCCCTGCCACCCCGGATCGAGGCGCGCCATCGCCGTCTGCCTGAATCCGCTCGCGAGCCCTCCCCGGGCCGACCGCATCCTGATCGTGCGGCTCGGCGCGGTCGGCGACGTCGCGCGGACGCTTCCGGCCGCCTCGTGCCTCCGCGCCGCATGGCCCGGCGCGCACCTCGCCTGGCTCGTCGAGGCGCCGGCGGCGAGCCTCGTCGCCGCGCAGCCGTGGGTCGACGAGACGATCGTCTTTCCGCGACCCTTCCGCGCCGGCCCGCGTCGGGACCCCGGTCGCACGCGCGCCCTTCGCGAGCTCGCCGTCTTCCTGGCGCGCCTGCGCGCGCGCCGCTTCGATCTCGTCGTCGACTTCCACTCCATCCTGCGCTCGGCGCTGCTCGCGCTGGCGACGGGCGCGCGCCGGCGCGTCGCCTACGCGCGCCCCTTCGGCCGCGAGCTCGCGTGGCTGCTCGCGACGCATCGCGCGCGCGTCGCTCCGGCGCGGGTGAGCCGATTCGAGCGCAACGAGGCGCTCGTGCGCTTCCTCGGGGCACCGGCGAAGCCCGCGCCGCGCCCGCTCCGCGTCGGCCCCGCGGCGCTCGCCGCGATGCGCGAGCGGCTCGGAGGCGGACCCGCTCCCCTCGCGATCCATCCCGGGACGAGCGAGGGCGGGCGGCACAAGCGCGTCGCGGTGGAGGTCCTCGCGGGCGCGGCGCATGCCCTCTTCGCCGAGCTCGGGATCCCGACCGTCGTGACCTTCGGCCCGGCGCGCGACGACCTGCGGCTCGCCGAGGCCGTGGTGGCGGCCGCGGGCGGGGCGGCACGGCTCGCGCCGCCGACGCCGGACCTCGCCGACCTGGCCGCGCTCTTCGCCTGCTCGCGCCTCGCGATCGGCCCGGACACCGGCCCGCTCCACGTGGCGGCCCTCGCCGGCACGCCGGTCGTCCAGCTGCTCGGCCCGACGGATCCGATCGAGAACGCGCCCTGGCCCGAAACGCCGTCGCGCCGGCTGCGCGACGCCGTGGGAGCCCCGGGCCGGGGCGGCGAGATCGGCGCCGAGGCGATCGCCCTGGCGGCGCGGGAGCTCCTCGGCGCGGCTGCGCGATCGGATCGGAGCGCCGGAGCCGCGGGGTGACCGACCTCTCGATCGTGGTCGTGACGTGGAACACGCGCGAGCTCGTGGCCCGCTGCCTCGCGACGGCAATGCGCGCGGTGGCCGCCTGCGGGCCGCGCCTCGCCTGCGAGCTCATCGTCGTCGACAATGGCTCGCGCGACGGCACGCCCGAGGCGGTCCGCGAGCGCTTCCCGGCCGCGCGCCTCGTCGTGCTCCCGCGCAACCTGGGCTTCGCCGCCGGCGCGAACCGCGGGCTCGCCGCGGCGCGCGGCCGCCATGCGCTGCTGCTCAACAGCGATGCCGGGCTCGTCCCCGGGGCGATCGAGCGAGCCGTCGCCTACCTCGATGCGCACCCGGACGTCGGGGTCGTGGGCCCGCGCCTGCTGCGTCCGGACGGGCGGCCGCGCTCGAACGCACACCGCTATCCGCGCCTCGCGAGCGAGCTCCTGCCGCCCGGCCTCCTCGCGCTCCCGCGGCGCCTGCGCCGGTGGCGCGCGCTCGGACGGGGACCCGCGGACGTGGAGGCCGTGCGGGGCGCCGCGCTCTTCCTGCGCCGCGACGTCCTGCGCCGGGTCGGCGCGCTCCCGGAGCAGTACTTCTTCTTCCTCGAGGAGACCGACTGGTGCTGGAGGGTCCGCGCGGCGGGCCTGCGCGTCGTGGAGCTCCCCGGCGCCCGCGTCGTGCATCTCTCGGGGGCGAGCAGCAAGAGGCTTCGCCCTTCGGAGACGAGGATCGAGTACCATCGCTCGCTGTACCGCTTCTTCCTCCGGCACCGCGGCGTCGGCCGCGCGGCGGTGGTGTGGATGCTGCGCTTCGCGAAGAGCCTGGCCCGCGTCGTCGGCGGGGCGCCGCTCGCGCTCGTGAGGCCCGAGCTGCGCCCGCGCTGGCGCGTCCATCGCGACGTCCTCGCCTGGCACCTGCGCGGCTGCCCCTCCGGCGTGGGGCTCGCCGGGCTGCGGGCCGGGGAGGGCCCGTGAAGCCCGACCTCGCGCGCCTCGCCGCGCTGCTCGAGCGCTTTCCAAGGCTGCGCCTGCTCGTGGTCGGCGACGTCGTGCTCGACGAGTACCTCTGGGGCACGGTCGAGCGCGTGAGCCCCGAGGCTCCAGTGCCGGTGGTGCACGTGCGCGACGAGACGGTCGTCCTCGGCGGAGCCGCGAACGTCGCGCGCAACGTGGTGGCGCTCGGCGGCCGGGTGGCGCTCTGCTCGGTGGTCGGCGACGACGCCGCGGGTGCGCGCATCGGCGAGCTCGTGAAGGAGCTCGGCGTCGACCCCGGGGGCCTCGTCGTCGCGCCCGGGCGGACGACCACGCGCAAGACCCGGGTGATCGCGCGCCCGCAGCAGGTGGTGCGCTTCGACCGGGAAACGCACGACCCGCTCGCCCCCGCGACCGCGGCGAGGCTCCTCGAGGCCGTCGACGCGGCGCTGCGCGGGATCGACGGAGCGATCGTCGCGGATTACGGCAAGGGGGTGCTCGTGCCGCGCACCGCGATCGCCGCGATGCGGCGCCTCGGCGCGGCGGGCGTGCCGGTGGTGGTGGACCCGAAGGCGGCGCTCGCCCCGTACCGGGGCGCGGAGCTGCTCAAGCCCAACCTGCGCGAGGCCGCGGCGCTCTCGGGAATCGCGATCCGGGGCAGCGCGGACCTCGCGCGCGCCGCGGCGCGCCTGCGCCGGCGGATCGGCGGCGGTGCGCTCGCCGTGACGCGCGGTGCCGAGGGGATGACGCTCTTCGAGGGGGACGCCGCGGGCGTGGACGTCGCGACGGCCCGCCGCGAGGTCTTCGACGTGCAGGGGGCCGGCGACACCACGATCGCCGCGCTCGCGCTCGCGCTGCGCGCGGGCGCGACGCTCTTCGAGGCGGCGGTGATCGCGAACGCGGCCGCCGGCGTGGTGGTAGGCAAGGTCGGCACCGCCACCGCGAGCGCCGACGAGGTGCGGCCATGCCTGCCGGCCGCCCTCGCAGCGGCGCTCGGGAGGGTCGCGTGATCCGCAGCATGACGGGCTTCGGCCGCTCGAGCTTCCAGCTGGGCGAGCTCGCGTTCGACGTCGAGCTGCGCTCGGTGAACCACCGCTACCTCGACGCGCGCGTGAAGCTGCCGCGCCTGCTCGCCGGCTTCGAGGCCGACGTGCG
Source organism: uncultured Spirochaetales bacterium (assembly GCA_964624475.1). Taxonomy (GTDB): domain Bacteria; phylum Myxococcota_A; class UBA9160; order UBA9160; family SMWR01; genus CAZUYC01. The sequence continues at coordinate 29,506 of CAZUYC010000132.1, forward strand.
CGCCCGCCTCCAGGCGCGGCTCGGCCGCGGGAAGGTCGACCTCTCCGTGACTTCGTCCGCGCCCGCAGGCCTCGCGCCGCGGCTCGAGATCGACCTCGACGCGGCGCGCGAGTACCTGCGCGCGGCCCGCGCGCTGCGCGAGAGCGAGGACGTGGCGGGAGAGCTCGGCGTGGCTCAGCTGCTCGCCCTCCCCGGCGTCGCGTGCTTCGTCGAGCTCGAGCTGCCCGGGGAGTCGCTGCGCGAGGGTCTCGAGGGCGCCGTCGACGCGGCGCTCGACGCCGCCGATGCGATGCGCAGCCGCGAGGGGGCTGTCCTCGAGCGAGACCTGCGCGAGCGCCTGGCCAGGGTGGAGGAGCTCGCCCGCTCGGTCGAGTCGCGCTCCGACTCGGTCCAGAAGGGCGTCCGCGAGCGCCTGCGCCGCCGCGCCGACCAGCTCCGGCAGGAGACCGGGCTCCTCGACGAGGCGCGCCTGCACCAGGAGATCGTCTTCGCCGCCGACCGGCTCGACATCGTCGAGGAGCTGGTGCGGCTGCGCAGCCACGTCGAACAGTTCCGCCGCGTCCTGGACGACGCGGGTCCCGGCAAGCCCGTCGGCCGCCGCCTCGACTTCCTGCTCCAGGAGTTCTCGCGTGAGGCCAACACGATCGGGTCCAAGGCCAGCGACGCACCGGTCGCGCACTCGATCGTGGAGCTCAAGATCGAGATCGAGCGGCTGCGCGAACAGGTGCAGAACCTTGAGTGACTTTGAGCTCCTGAACCTCGGCTACGGGAACCTCGTCGTGCGCTCCCGGGTCGTCGCGATCGTGTCCCCGCAGTCGGCACCGATGCGGCGGCTGCGCGAAGAGGCGTCGAGCCGGGGCAAGCTCATCGACGCGACCCAGGGCCGCCGCACGCGCTCGATCATCGTGACCGACAGCGACCACGTGATCCTCTCGGCGGTGAACACCGAGACGATCGCGGCCCGTCTGGGGCAGGACGGCGCCGCCCAGGTCGCGGAATGAGCGGGAGGACCGGGATTCCCTTCGTGGTGGCGGCGCCCTCGGGCACCGGGAAGACGACCGTGTGCCGGCGCGTGGTCGAGCGCGACCCGGGGGTCGAGCTGTCGGTCTCGCACACCACGCGCGAGCGCCGTCCCGGCGAGCGGGACGGGGTCGCCTACCACTTCGTCTCGGGCGAGGCCTTCCAGCGCCTGATCGACGCGGGGCGCTTCCTCGAGTGGGCGGAGTATCACGGCAACCGCTACGGGACGAGCCGGGCCACCCTCGAGGAGCCGCTCGCTCGCGGCCACGACGTGCTGCTCGAGATCGAGGTCCAGGGCGCGCGCCAGGTGCGCGAGCGGCGCTCCGACGCCCGCCTGATCTTCCTGCTGCCCCCCTCGATGGACGCGCTCGCCGCGCGTCTGCGCTCGCGCGGCACCGAGTCGGCCGAGGCCGTGGCGGCGCGCCTGTGCCTCGCGCAGCGCGAGCTCGCCCAGGCGGACGGGCTCTTCCACTACGCCCTCGTGAACGAAGACCTCGAGCGCTGCGTGTCGGATCTCGGCTCGATTCTCGACGCCGAGCGCCTCGGCAGGGCGGCTCCGCTGCGCGGTCGCTTCGCTCCGGCCACGGCCCTGGCGAGGCTGCGCGAGGCCGCGTTGCCGCCGCGCGCCGATCGGATATCCTAAAGCCAAGTGCCCGATCCGAAAGCGAAAACCGCGCGGGCCGCGGTCCGCTTCAACGACGTTGCGGACCGCATGCTCGAATACAACCCGCAGTCGGACCTCGGGCTCCTCCAGCGCGCCTACGTCTTCTCCGCGAAGGTCCACGAGGGCCAGGAACGGCTCTCCGGCGAGCCCTACCTCGTCCACCCGCTCGAGGTCGCCTCGATCCTCGTCGACCTGCGGGTGGACGATCTCACGGTCGCCGCGGGGCTCCTGCACGACACGATCGAGGACACGCTCGCGAGCGCGGAGGAGATCCGGCGCCTCTTCGGCGAGGAGGTGGCCTTCCTGGTCGAGGGGCTCACGAAGATCGCGAAGATCGAGTTCACCAGCGACCGCGAACGCCAGGCCGAGAACTTCCGCAAGATGCTGATCGCGATGTCGCGCGACATCCGGATCCTGCTGATCAAGCTCGCCGACCGCCTGCACAACATGCGCACCCTGCGCTTCATGTCCGAGGAGTCGGCGCGCCGCACCGCCCAGGAGACGCTCGACATCTACGCGCCGCTCGCCCACCGGCTCGGGATCCACTGGATGAAGCAGGAGCTCGAGGAGCAGGCCTTCCGCGCGCTCCATCCCGAAGCGGCCGCCGAGCTCGAGGAGCTGCTCCAGTCGACGCGGCAGGCGCGCCAGGCCTACGTCGAGGAGGTGATCCGGGTGCTCTCGGGGCAGCTCGGCCAGGCCGAGCTGCGCTTCGAGGTGACCGGCCGCATGAAGGACCTGGCCTCGATCCACGCCAAGATGGAGGCCCAGGGGATCAGCCTCGACGAGGTCTACGACGTGATCGCGTTCCGCGTGATCCTCGACGGGCCGCAGGACCAGGTCTACACGGCGCTCGGGGCCGTGCACTCGATCTGGCGGCCGGTGTCGGGTCGCTTCAAGGACTACGTCGCCCTGCCGAAGCCCAACGGCTACCAGTCGCTCCACACAACGGTGATCGGCCCCTATGGCGAGCGCATGGAGGTGCAGATCCGCACCCAGGAGATGCACCGCGACGCCGAGTTCGGAATCGCCGCCCACTGGAAGTACAAGGAGGGGCGTGCCGAGGACGCCGACGAGACCAAGTTCGCCTGGCTGCGGCAGCTCGTGGAGCTGAACCGCGACGCCTCCGACCCCCACGAGTTCATCGATACCGTGAAGGTCGACCTCTTCCCCGACCAGGTCTTCGTCTTCACGCCGCGCGGAGACGTGATCAACCTGCCGAAGGGAGCTTCCGCCGTCGACTTCGCCTACGCAATCCACAGCGAGGTCGGCGCGCACTGCTCGGGCGCGAAGGTGAACGGACGGCTGCTGCCGCTGCGCCACCGGCTCGCGGACGGCGACACGGTCGAGGTGCTCACCAACCCCACCCAATCCCCGCGCAAGGACTGGCTCGACTTCGTGGTCTCGGCGCGCGCGCGCTCTCGCATCCGCCAGGCGCTGCGCGCGCGCGAGAAGGAGCGCAGCGCGGAGCTCGGCCGCGAGATCCTCGAGCGCGAGCTGCGCAAGGCCGACCTCTCGCTGGCGCGGCAGATCGAGGGGACGGAGCTCCCGGCGATCGCGCGGGAGACCGTGGGCGGCACGCTCGACGACCTCTTCTCGGCGGTGGGCTACGGGCGCGTCGCGGCCACCGACGTGCTGCGCCGGCTGCGCGGCGAGCCGATCCCGGAGCCGGCGCCCGCGCCCGAGCCGAAGCGGCGCGGGCTCTTCCGCCGGCGCCGCGCGCAGGCGGCGTCGCCCGGGATCCGCGTCAGCGGGCAGCCGGACGTGCTGGTGCGCTTCGCCCGCTGCTGCGCGCCGCTCCCGGGCGACGAGGTGGTGGGCTTCGTGACCCGGGGGCGCGGCGTCACCGTGCACGCCAAGGACTGCCCCAAGATCTTCGAGCTCGACCCGCAGCGCCGCATCGACGTCGACTGGGACCCGGACGCCGCGACGCCCTGGTGCATCCGCGTGCGGGTGCACTCGCTCGACCGGCCGGGACTTCTCGCGAAGGTGACCAAGACGATCTCCGTCGCCGGCATCAACATCGGGGCGGCCAACGTCACCACGAGCCCCGACCAGAAGGCCGTACACACCTTCGATCTGTGGGTGAGCGACGTCGCGACGCTGAACGCGGTGATGCGGGAGATCGGGCGCATCAAGGGCGTCCTCTCGGTGGAGCGCCTGCGCGAGTGACGGGGGCCAGCGCCTGCGTGATCGCCCGTGACGCCGGATCCACGATCGACCGCTGCCTCGCTTCCCTCGCCTGGTGCGACGAGTGCGTCGTGGTCCTCGACCCGCGCAGCCGCGACGCGACCGAGGCGCGCGCCCGCGCCGCCGGCGCTCGCGTGATCGCGCACCCCTACGCCGGCAACGTCGAGCAGAAGGGCTTCGCGATCGCGCAGGCGAAGAGCGAATGGGTGGTCGGGCTCGACGCCGACGAGGCGCTCTCCCCGGAGCTCGCGCGGCGGCTCGCCGCCTTCCTGCGCGCGCCCGAGCCGGGCTGCGACGGGGTCCTCTTGAATCGCGTCGCGTTCCACCTCGGTCGCTGGATCCGCCACGGCGACTTCCACCCCGACTGGCAGCTGCGCGCGTTCCGCCGCGAGGGAGCGCGCGTCGTGGGCCGCAACCCGCACGGCCGCGTCCGCGTCCCGGGCGGGGTCGTCCGCCTCGCGGGCGACCTCGAGCACCGGAGCTACGCGAGCCTCGCCGACCAGCTCGAGCGCGTGCAGGCCTACAGCCGCATCGAGGCGGAGGCGATGTTCGCGGCGGGGCGGCGGGCGGGCCTGCGCCCGCTGGTGCTGCGCCCTCCGGCGCGCTTCCTGCGCGCCTACCTGCTCCGCCAGGGCTTCCGCGACGGCATTCCGGGGCTCGTGATCGCTGGAGTGAGCGCGTTCCACGTCTTCCTCAAGTACGCGAAGCTCTGGGAGCTCGCCCAGCAAGGCCGCGAAGCGGCCGCGCAGCGAGCCGCAGGCGAGCGGAGTGCGGGCCCCCGCTCGGGCGAGCGAAGTGCGGGCCCCCGCTAAGACCGGCCCGTGAGGATCCTCCACGTCTCCTCGGACTGGAAGTGGACGGGCCCCGCCGAGCCGATGCTGCTGCTCGCACGCGCGCAGCGCGAACGCGGCGACGAGGTCGCGCTCGCCTGTCCGGAGGCGCCGGACGGCGAGTCGGGCCTGGCCGATCGCGCGCGCGCGGCGGGTCTCGTCCCGGCGCTCGTCCTCGAGCGCGCGCGCGGCGCGCACCCGTGGCGGGACGGCCGCGATGCCGCGCGCCTGCGCCAGCGCCTTTGCGCCGGCCGTTTCGACGTGGTGCACGCCTGGCACACGCGCGACCACGTGCTCGCCTGGCGGGCGGCTCGCGCACTCGCGACCCGACCGATCGTCGCGCGCTCGTGGGCCCGAGCCGAGCGGATCGCCGGCTGGCCCTGGAACCGCTGGCTGCTCGGGTGCGCGACCGATGCGCTCGCGCTCCCCTCGCAGGCGGCGGCGCGCGCGAGCCGCCGGCTCGTGCGCGGGGGCGCGGCCGCGGCGGTCCTCGGCGCGGTGGACCTCGGGCGCTTCCGGCCCGGCGCTCCCGACCCGCGCCTGCGCGCCGCGCTCGGTCTCGCCCCGGCTTCGCGCGTCGTCGGCGTGGTGGCGCGCATCCAGGCGCATCGGCGCTTCGACCTGCTGCTCGCCGCCTTCCACCGGCTCGCGGCGCGCGATCCGGCCGCCCGGCTTCTCGTCGTCGGGCGCGGCACGCGCGAGGACGAGATCGCGCGGCGGCCGGCCGAGCGACTCGGGCTCGCGGGCCGCGTCGTCTTCGCCGGCCACCGCCACGCGGACTATCCCGACGTGCTGCGTGCGATCGACCTCCTCGCCTACCTCGTCCCCGGCTCCGACGGGAGCTGCCGCACCGTCCTCGAGGCCGCCGCCTGCTCGATCCCCGCGGTGGCGAGCCGGCGCGGCGCGCTCCCGGAGCTCGTCCTGCACGGCGAGACGGGGCTCCTGGTCGACGAGGACGCGGCGGGGCTGGCGGGCGCCCTCGAGGCGCTGCTCGCCGATCGCCGGCGCAGGCACGCCCTCGGCGCCGCCGCGCGCGCGCGCGCCGAGGCGCTCTTCGCCCCCGAGCGCCTCGCGGAGCGCGTGGCCGCACTCTACGCGGTTGCGGCGCGCTTGCTCCCGCGCCGACGCTGAAGGAGAATCGAGGCGATGAGCGCCCCGGCGGGGGTCGATCGCGGCTGGGTCTTCGGCGCCCTTCCCGACCTCCTGCTCGGCTGCGGGCTGGGCTACCTGCTCCTCGCCGGTGCTGCGACGCTCCTCGCCGCGGATCCCGCGGCGCTCCTCGCCTGGGCGATCCTCCTCTCCACGCTGACCGGCATGCCGCACTACGGCGCGACGCTGCTGCGCGTCTACGAGCGGCGCGCGGATCGCCGCCGCTACGCCTTCTTCGCCGTGTGGGTGACCCTCGCGATCTGGGCCGCCTTCGTCGCTGGCGTCTACGAGCGCACGATCGGGTCGCTCCTCGTCACGCTCTACCTCACGTGGAGCCCGTGGCACTACACCGGCCAGAACTATGGGCTCGCCGTCCTCTTCCTCCGGCGGCGCGGCGTCGACCTCGCGCCGGCGAGCCAGCGCTGGGTCCACGCCTCCTTCCTCTTCTCCTATCTCCTGGCCTTCCTCGCGATGCACGGCGGGAGCCCGGAGGTGGGCTATGGCTCGGGCCTCCCGGCGGGCGCGCTCGACCACGCCTACCGCTTCGTGAGCCTCGGGATTCCGGTTCCGCTCGTGACCGTCCTCTTCCCGGCCGTGGGGCTCGCGTACGTGGCCGCGACCCTGGTCGCGGGAGCGCGGCTGCGGCGGGTGGCCGCCGGCCGGGCGCTCGGGCCCGCCCTCGCGCTGGTGGCCACGCAGGCGGCGTGGTTCGTGATCCCTGCGTCCGCGGCGTTCGCGACCGGCGTCGACCCGCGCCACCGGATCCTCTTCTTCTTCGCCTGGGTCGCGATCGGCCACCAGGTCCAGTACCTGTGGATCACGACGTGGTACGCCGCGGGGGGGCGGCCGCTCCCGCAGCGCATCGCCTACCTCGGCAAGACCTTTCTCGCAGGAGCGGGGATCTGGACGCTCCCCGCCCTCGTCTTCTCGCCCGCGCTCCTCGGCAACGTCTCCTACGACCTGGGTCTCTTCCTGCTGATCAGCGCGGCCGTGAACCTGCATCACTTCGTGCTGGACGGCGCGATCTGGAAGCTCCGCGACGGCCGGGTGGCCCGCATCCTGCTCGGGCGGCCGGAGCCCGCCGCCGCGGTCGCGCCCGCCGCTCCGGGCGGGGGGCTGGTTCTCGCCGCTTGCGCGCCGTTGCTCGCGATCGCCGTCGCGACGGCCTACGCCCGCGGCGTGCTCCTGCCGGCGGCGCTCGATCACGGCGACGAGACGACGGTCGGATTCGTCACGCGGGCGCTTGCCTGGGTGGGGCGCGACGAGCCCGGCTTCCACGAGGCGCGCGCCGCGGATCTCCTCGCGCGCGGAGACCTCGCGGGCGCCGCGTCGGCCTACGAGCGCGCGCTCGCGATCACGCCCACCGCGGGTGCGTGGGCTGGGCTCGCCGGGCTGCGCGCGCGGCAGGGCGATGCGTACGGGGCGCGCCAGTCCTTCGAGCGCAGCCTCGCCCTCCGACCCACGCCGGATGCCTGGGTCGGCATCGGGATCCTGCGCGAGCTGGAGGACGACGCAAACGGCGCCCTCGAGGCCTACGAGGCTGCGCTCGCGCTCGACGCGGCCCACGTCGCCGCGCTCGCGCAATCGGGGCGCTGGTGGCTGGCGCGGCAGAGCCCGGAGCGCGGTCGCGAGCTCCTGGAGCGCGCCGCGGCGCTCGCGCCCGACGACCCACGGATCCGCGCCGATCTCGCGCGCTTCGGATCGAGCGGCCCCCGCCAGCACTAGCCTCCTATTCCGCGTCCGGTGCGGCCGGCAGCGGCTCGCGCGCGACGGGACGGCGCGCGGGGAGGTCGAAGAGCTCGATGCGCGCGTCGAGGAGCTTCGGGGTCGCCTTGCGCCGCACGAAGAAGACCAGGCCTTCGGCGCTGCGCGCCTCGAGGTAGAGCGCGCGGAAGTCCGGCCGCGCGTCCAGCCCGCGACTCGATTCGAGGATCAGATCGGGGCGGCGCACGTGGATCACGTACTCCCAGTCCCATTTGGAGTGGCCGGGGATGAAGCCGTCGACGGCGAGCCGCGCGATGTGCCGGTCGGAGCGCCCGAGCAGGTCGACGCCCGGGCGACCCGAGAAGTAGGCCGGGATGCCGCCCCAGTGGAAGCCGATCGTCGTCTCGGGGCGGGTCCAGCGGCGCAGGTAGGTCCCGTAGACGAAGTTCTCGAAGTTCTTGGCGTGGTACATCGTCGCCACCCAGGGGGCGAGCCATTCGACCCGCGCCACGCTCGGGCTCGCGGCGAGACCGAGCGCCGCGGCGGCCGCGATCGCCGCCGTGGCGCGCGGACGCGGGCCGAGCCGGCGCGCGAGCGTCCCGAGCGCCGAGAACACGCCGTCGGTGGCGAGGATCAGGAGCGGAGGGAGCGCCGGGACCGAGAACCGGCTGCCGTGCTCGACGATCCAGTCGCCACCCGTCCAGACGTCGTAGGCGAAGCCCGCCCCGACGACCGCGGCTAGCGCGAGGACACGCGGATCGTCGCGGCGGCGCACCACGCTGACCGCCGCTGCGGCCAGCGCCGGCGCGAGGCCCGGCAGCCTCCCGAGGAGCTGCTCCAGCCCCGAGCGCAGCACGAGCCCGCGCGGCGATCCGCTGGCCTTCAGGTAGTAGGTGTTGGGCAGGGGATCGCCGTAGTAGAGCCAGCCGAAACCGAGCAGCGCCGCCCAGACCAGCGCGAGCGGGGCGAGCGCGAGGAGCAGCCGCCGCACCCGCCGACCGGGACGCAGGAGCGAGGCACCGATCATGGCGAGGGCGAAGACCGTCGCGTCGAGGCGGATCGCGGCGCCGAGGGCGAGGGCGATCGACAGACGCGCCGGCCGGCGCTCGCCCCCGTTCGCGGCGAGGAGCGCGAGACACGCCAGGAGCCAGGCGCCGACGAAGCCCGTGTCGGAGCCCTGGAGCGCCCAGATCTGCACGGGCGCGCACGCGAGGCAGGCGAGCGCCGCGGCCGGTGCGGCGAGCGGCTGCTCGGGATGGAGCCGGCTCGCGATGCGCCAGACGAGCGCGAGCGAGGCGCAGGCGAGGCCGAGCGCCACGAGCTGGAGGAGCAGCGAGACGCGTTCCGCCGCCACGGGCGCGAAGTGCAAGGCCGCCATCAGCAGCGTGACGCCCGGGTCCGAGAAACCCTGCACGCGCTCGCCACCGGCGTTCCACACGAGGCCGTGCCCCTCGGCGAGGTTGCGCGCGTAGCGCATCGAGATCATCGCGTCGTCCCACAGGCAGAAGACGGTCTCGCCATCGACGAGGAAGCCCGTGCGCAGGACGTAGATCGCGCCCCAGACGAGCTGGAGCGCGAGCAGCGCGGGGAGCGTCAGCCGGGGCCGGCCCACGGCAGGAGATCCGCGTCCCTCTGGGTCGAGACTCATCCGGCGCTCCGGGCGGCCGCCGGGTCGGCCGCGATGCCGGCGGCCGACTGGGAGGCAACGAGCTCCCGGTAGGCCCCGCGCGCGCCGGCGAGCTCCGCATGGGTGCCCTGCTGCACGACGCGCCCGCCCTCGAGCACGACCACGCGGTCGGCGCGGCGGATCGTCGAGAGGCGGTGCGCGATCACGAGCGCGGTGCGCCCGCCCGCGAGGAGACCCAGGGTCGCCTCCTGCACGTGCCGCTCGCTCTCCGCGTCGAGGGCGCTCGTGGCCTCGTCGAGGATCAGCAGCGAGGGATCCTTGAGCAGGGCGCGCCCGATCGCGATGCGCTGGCGCTGCCCTCCGGAGAGCCGCGCGCCGCCGGGGCCCACCGGCGTGTCGAGGCCCTCGGGCAGGCGCTCCGCGAACTCGTCCACGTGTGCGGCGCGAGCGGCCGCCCGCAGCGCGGCGTCGCTCGCGCCGGGCCGTCCGTAGCGCAGGTTCTCGCGGATCGTGGCGTCGAAGACGAAGGCCTCCTGGCCCACCACGCCGATCTGGGCGAGGAGCGAGTCGCGCGCGATCCGGCGCAGGTCGACGCCGTCGACCTCGATCGATCCCGAATCGGGGTCGTAGAAGCGGAGCAGGAGCTCGGCGAGCGTCGTCTTCCCGGCGCCGCTGCGCCCGACGAGCGCCACGACCTCGCCGGCGCGGGCCGCGAAGGAGACCTCGCGCAGTACGGGCTCGCGCCCGTACGAGAACGAGACGTCGCGGACGGCCACGCCGCGCGCGATCCGCCCGATCCGCACGGCGCCGGGAGGGTCGGGGGGCTCGCCGGCGAGGTCGAGCACCTCGAGGAAGCGCTCCGCGGCGGGCTCGGCGTCGACGATCCGGACCCAGGCGGCGGCCAGACCCTTGATCGGCCCGTAGCCCTGCTGGGCGACGAAGGCGAAGGCCACGACGTCGCCGGGCGTGAGCCCGAAGCGGCCGTGCACCACGAGCCAGACGCCGAGCCCGAGCGCCGCGACTGCCGCGAGGCCGCTGGCGAGCTCGACCACGCCGCGCGCAAGCCCGCGGCTCGCGACGGCGCGCATGGAGCGGCGGAAGAGCCGCTGCGTCTGCCGGCGGTAGGCCTCTTCCTCCTGCGCCTGCGCGCCGAAGGCCTTGATCACCCGGATCCCGGCGAGGATCTCGAGGAGGCGCTCGGTGACCTCGGCGTACTGCTCCTGGCGCCGGCGCGCGGCGCGCCGCACCCGGCCGCCGAGCAGGGTCAGGGCCGCGAGGACCGCCGGGCCGAGGCCGGCGCAGACGAGCGCCAGCTGCCACGAGAGCAGCCAAAGCGCCGCGGCGCAGAGGCCGAGCGCCACCACCCCCTGGAGCAGGTCCTCGAAGAGGAGGCGGAGCGCGGCGTGGGCGGCGTCGACGTCGCCGACCGCCCGGGCCGCCACGTCGCCCCGGCGGCGCGAGTGGTGGAAGCGCAGCGGGAGCGCGAGCAGCCGCGCGCAGAAGTCGCGCTTCATCGCCGCGTGCATCCGGCCGAGCGCGGACTCCACGGCCCAGACGCGCGCGAAGGACGCGAGCGGGACCAGCAGCACCACCGCGAGCGCGGCGGCCAGGATCTCGGCCAGGCGCTCCGCGGCACCCGCCGCGAGCGCGCCCTGCCGCAGGACCACGTCGTCGATCAGCGGCTTGGTGAGCAGCGCGCGGGCCGTGCGCCCGGCGCTCGCGAGCAGCGTGAGCGCGAGTGCCAGCGCGATCCACCCGGCCACGGGCCGCGCGTAGTCGAGCATGCGCCGCCACGGACCGGCGCTCGTGGCGTGGCGCAGCGACATGCCTACGCGAGGTCGGCGATGATCGCGTCCCCGGTGCGCCAGCCGAGGAGGAGGTCGCCCTCGACGCCGAGCGCGGCCACGCTGGAGCGATCGAGGCAGTAGACGGGCTGGCGCGACGCGGCGCGCACCTCGACGTCGCCCGGCCAGCCCGCCCCAGGCGCGGGGTCGGGCAGCGGGTCGTCGGTGTCCCAGCGCGGCTCGGGCGAGCGCCGGCGCTCGGTCGCCGCGAAGGGCAGGATGCAGGCGGCGCTGGCCGCGATCTCGCGCTCGAGCGCCGCGCGGTCCGGTGCGTCGGCCGGCACCACGGCCGAGACGACGAGGTCGGCGACCCGGTCGTCGCCGCTCGCCTGGAAGACGCGCAGCGCGACGAGGTTGGCGCCCTCGAGCGGGGCCTCCGGGTCGGCGATGCGCAGCACGCGCGGCGCCATCGCCTCCGGGACCGCGTTCCGGGGAATGCGGAAGTGGAGGGCCAGGCGCCGCCGCCGTTCGGTCGGCGCTCGCAGCAGGTCCAGGATCTCCTGCTGGCCGACGACGCGGGCGACGGCCGCGAGAGGAGCGTTCACGACGAGGAGGCGGCCGGCCCAGAGCTCCTCGGAGTCGGGCTGCGCGATGCCGGGCTGGCCGGCGGCGGCGACGAGCGAGAAGGGGCCGGCGAGCGTGCGGAACTCGCCGTAGAGGGAGAGCACGCGCTGGCGCAGAATCTCGCGCAGCCAGGGCGCGCCGCGGATCTGGGCGGCCCCCTCGAGCGGGGCGCCGAGCAGGCGCGCGCGCGCCTCGGGCGAGGGCGCCGCGCATCCGAGGCGCGCGAGCGACCGCGCCTGCGCCTCGAGGACGGCCGCAAGGCGCGGCGGGAGCGCGGCCATCTGCTCGGGAAGGCCGCGCGGACCCGCGGGAGCGGACGCCGGCGCGGGCGGCGCCAGCGACCTCCGCGGGGGGAGCCCGCGCAGCGCCCCGAGTCCGAGGCGGCGCGCCGAGCGCACGAACGCGGACGCGAGCAGCGCGCGCCGCTCCGCCTCCGCCGCGGCGGCGAGGGCCTGCGCCAGCGAGCGCGCGAGCTGCGGCTTCGCGAGGCCCCAGGCGACCCACTCGCCCGCGGTGAGCGCAGCATCGCCGACGTCGAGACGCGCGTCCGGCAGCACCACCTGGAGCCCGACCGGGTCGACCTGCACCCGGCGCTGGTCGATCAGCGGAACCCGGAGCGCGCGCAGGCACGCGCCGAGGATGCTCTCGCGCTCGGAGCCCGGGAGGAAGAAGGGCTCGCGCAGCCCGGGGAACCCGCGGGCGGCGGCGTCTTCCTCGAGGACGAGTACGCGCGCGCCGCGCTGGGCGAGCACCACCGCCGTGACGAGGCCCGGGAGCGCGCCGCCGAGCACCACCGCGTCCCAGCGCCGCGTGCGCGCGTGCTTGCGGCCTCGGGGGGGCGGCAGCACCACCATCTCGCGACCCCGCTCCTAGGATCGACGCCGCGTCAGGGGGCCGAGGAGCAGCGGCGGGTCCTCGGGCGCCTTGGCTTCGATCGCGCCCACCTGATAGGACCGCTCGCCGAAGGCCTGGAGGCGCTCCATCACCTCGCTCGCCTCCTCGCGCGGGACGATCAAGAGCATCCCGATCCCGCAGTTGAAGACGCGCAGCATCTCCTCCTCCGCCACGTCGCCGACGCGCTGGAGCAGCGAGAAGATCGCGGGCCGCGGCCACGCGCTCGGGTCGATCCGGGCCCGCACGCCCTTCGGGAGCACGCGGGGGACGTTGCCCGGGAATCCGCCGCCCGTGATGTGGACGAGGCCCTTCAGCGTGAAGTCGCGGAGCAGGTTCAGGATCGGCTTCACGTAGATGCGCGTCGGCGCGAGCAGCGCGCTCGCGAGCGAGGTGTTGAGCTCCTCGTTCTCGGCGCGCAGGTCGAGCTTGCCGGCCTCGACGCCCGCCGTGACGATCTGGCGGACGAGCGAGTAGCCGTTGCTGTGGCAGCCGCTCGACGCGAGGCCGAGGATGGCGTCGCCCTGGCTGATCGAGGAGCCGTCGATCAGGGCGTCTCGCTCGACCACGCCGACCCCGAAGCCCACGAGCTCCAGCTCGCCGGGCGGGTAGAAGCCGGGCATCGAAGCCGTCTCGCCGCCGAGGAGCGCGCATCCGGCCCGCCGGCAGCCCTCTGCGATCCCGCGCAGCGCCTGGCGGGCGACCTCGGGATCGAGGCTCCCCATGGCGAGATAGTCGAGGAAGACGATCGGCTCGGCGCCCTGCACGATCAGGTCGTTCACCACCATCGCGACGCAGTCGATCCCCACCGTGTCGAGGCGTCCGAGCTGTGTCGCGAGCCGGAGCTTCGTGCCGACACCGTCCGTGCTGGCGACGAAGATCGGGTCCTTGTAGCGGTCGGGAGCCTTGAAGGTCCCCGCGAAGCCCCCGATCGACGAGAGGATCTCGGGGCGCAGCGTCGGACGCGCGATCTCCTTGATCTGCTCGACGAACCCCTCGTCGCGGTCGAGGTCGACGCCGCTGGCGGAGTAGCGCGGCGCGGAGCCCGGCGCGGAGCGCTGCTCGGGAGGGTCCGGGGGGGAGTGCGGCGTCACGCCGGATGGATAGCAGAACGATCCGGCTCGCTCCGGGGTCGGTGCCAGCGCTAGCATGCCCCGGTGCGTCTCTCCGTGGTGATTCCGGCCCTGAACGAGGCCGGGGTCATCGCGGAGGCCGTCCGCAGCGCCGCCGCGGAGGGTGCCGAGGTCATCGTCGTGGACGGGGGCAGCGCGGACGGCACGCCCGAGCGCGCCGCCGCGGCGGGTGCCATCGTCGTCCACTCGGCGCCGGGACGCGCGCGTCAGCTCGGCGTGGGAGCGGGCCAGGCCCGCGGCGAGGGGGTCGTGTTCCTGCACGCGGATACGCGCCTTCCTCCCGCCTGGGGGCGAGGCGTCGCGGAGGCCCTCGCGGATCCGGGCGCGGCCGGCGGCTGCTTCCGCTTCCGCTTCGATGCGCGCTCCCCGGCGCTCGCGCTCGTCGAGTGGGGCGTGCGCCTGCGGGTGGCGCTCCTCGGCCTCCCGTACGGGGATCAGGCGCTCTTCGTGCGCCGCTCCGTTCTCGAGCGCATCGGCGGGGTTCCGCAGGTTCCCATCATGGAAGACCTCGATCTCGTCCGCGCCCTCACGCGCGAGGGGCGCCTGGTGCGGCTGCCACAGGCGATCGAGACCTCGGCGCGCCGCTACCGCGAGCGAGGGACGTTGCGGACCGTGCTGCGCAACACCTTCGCGCTCTGCGCCTGGCGGCTCGGCCTCGACCGCGACCGGATCGCCGCCTGGTACCGCCGATGAGCGATCGGCCCCCCGAGGCGCCGGGCGCCGATCCGCAAGGCCCGGCCGCGCAGCGAAGCGAAGCCGAGCGGAGCTCTCGGGCCGGCCAGCGCGCGGCCTGGCTGCGGCTGCGCGGTTACGTGGCCCGCAACCGCGGCCTGTACGCCCTCTGGCTCGCCAGCACCCTCGCGTACACCGCGGGCTTCGTCGCGATCCCGAGGCTCGTCGGGCACACGCTCGAGGCCTTCGAGCAGGGGCAGGGCGACGCGGAGATCGCGCGCCGGGCGGGCCTCTTCGCGCTGGTGGGGCTGGCCGCGGCCGTGGTCCGCTACTTCTCGCGCACGCTCGTCTTCAACGCCGCCCGCGAGATCGAGTACGAGATCCGCAACGACCTCTTCGCCCACCTGGAGAGGCTTCCGCAATCCTTCTATTTCCGCTGGCGTACGGGCGAGATCATGAGCCGCTGCGTGAACGACGTGGGCGCGGTGCGGCTGCTGCTCGGGGTGGCGCTCCTGAACCTCGTCCAGACCCCCATCCTCTACCTCGGCTCGCTCGCCGTGATGTTCTGGATGGATGCAAGGCTGACCGCGCTGCTGCTGATCCCCTATCCGCTCTTCCTGCTCTTCGGCCGGGCGCTCGGGCGCGGCATCCACCACGCGAGCCTGCTCGTGCAGCAGGGCCTCGCCGACCTCTCGAACCGGCTCCAGGAGTCGATCTCCGGCATCGCCGTGGTGAAGGCCTACGCCATGGAAGGCGTCATGGCCCGGCGCTTCGACGCGACCAACCGCGAGCTCTACCGCCGCCAGCTCGCCCTCGTGCGCGCGAACGCGGCGATGCCGGCCGTGGCGATGCTGCTGCCGGCGACCGCGCAGTGGGTCATCCTGCTCTTCGGCGGGGGCGAGATCCTCGCCGGCCGCATGAGCTCGGGTGAGTTCATCACCTTCGCCATGTACGTCTTCCAGCTCACCTTCCCGACCGTGCTGATGGGCTGGGTGGTCGCGCTGATCCAGCGCGGCGCGGCCTCGATGCAGCGCATCGAGGAGCTGCTGCGGACCCCGCCCGCGATCCGGGACCGCCCGGACGCGGTGGACCCGGGCGCGATCCGCGGCGAGATCGAGATCCGCGGTCTCACCTTCCGCTACCCCGGCGCCGACCGCGAGCCGGCGCTGCGCGACCTCCGGCTGCGGATCCCGGCCGGCACGACCCTCGGCGTCGTCGGGCCCGTCGGCTCGGGGAAGTCGACCCTGGCCGCGCTCGTGCCGCACCTCTTCGAGTTCGAGGACGGCCGCGTCTTCGTCGACGGGGTGGACGTGAACCGGATCCCGCTGCGGCGGCTGCGCTCGCAGATCGCGATGGTCCCCCAGGAGTCGTTCCTCTTCTCGATGACCCTCGCCGACAACATCGCCTTCGGGCTGCCGCGCACCGAGGCGGAGGCGGTGTCCCGCGCCGCCGAGCGCGCGCAGCTGGCGAAGGACGTGGCGGAGCTCCCCGACGGCTACGAGACGGTGGTGGGCGAGCGGGGCGTGATGCTCTCCGGGGGCCAGCGCCAGCGGGCCGCGCTCGCCCGCGCGCTCGCGCTCGATCCGCGCATCCTGATCCTCGACGACACGCTCTCCGCGGTCGACGCGCAGACGGAGGCTGCGATCCAGCGCGAGCTGGCGCGGGTCTTCGCGGGCCGCACCGTGATCGTGGTCTCCTCGCGGGTCTCCGCGGTGCGCGAGGCCGACCTGATCGTCGTGCTCGACGAGGGGCGCATCGCGGAGTCGGGGCGGCACGCGGAGCTGCTGGCCCGCGGCGGCCTCTACGCGCGCCTCGCCCGCGAGCAGGACCAGGCGGAGCGGGCGGCGCAGCTCGAGGGCGCGGCGTGAGCGCCGCGCGGCCGCGCGCGGCCGAGAGCACGCGCGAGCAGGCGGCGCGCAAGGGCGCGCTCGAGGCGATGCACGAGGAGGAGGCGCTCGGCCGCGCCTACGACGCGCGCCTGCTCGCGCGCCTCGCGCCCTTCGTCCTCCCGTACCGCGGCCAGGTGGCGCTCGCGCTCGGCCTCGTGGTGCCCCTCTTCGCGCTGGAGCTCGCGCCGGCGTGGATCATCAAGACGGGCCTCGACCGCGTGCTCGGCGCCGCCCCCGCGGCGCACTCGCCGGGCGCGCTCGAGCGCTGGCTCGCGCCCGCGGCCCACTGGCTCGACCCGCCGCAGGCGATCGCGCCGCTCCACTGGCTCGCCGGGCTCTTCCTGGTCGTGTCGTTCCTCGGCTCCGCGCTCCAGTTCCTCGACAGCTACGTGCTCTCGCTCACCGGCCAGGCGGCGATGCGCGACCTGCGCCGGGCGGTCTTCGACCACATCCAGCGCCTGCACCTCGGATTCTTCGACCGCTACCCGGTGGGGCGCCTCGTGACGCGCGCGACCAACGACATCGAGAACGTGGCCGAGATGTTCTCGGCCGGGGTCGTCGCCGCGCTGACCGACGTGGTGAAGATGGTCGGCATCGCCGTCGCGCTCTTCCTGGTGGACGCGCGCCTCGCGCTCACCAGCTTCCTCGTCGTCCCGCTGATGGCGGTGCTCGCGACCGTCTTCCGGCTCAAGGTGCGCGAGGCCTACCGGCTGGTGCGCGTCCGGATCGCCCGCATCAACGCCTTCGTGCAGGAGAACGTGAGCGGGATGAAGGAGGTCCAGCTCTTCACGCGCGAGGAGCGCAACCTGCGCGACTTCGAGCGCATGAACGCCGACCACCGGGACGCCTGGCTGCAATCGATCCGCTACGACTCGGCCCTCTTCGCGCTGGTGGAGCTGGCGCAGAACCTGACGGTCGCGATCATCCTGTGGCGGGCCACCGGGATCGCGGGCGCCGGCACCATCTACCTCTTCATCGACTGGCTGCGGCGCTTCTTCCTGCCGCTGCGCGACCTCTCGGCCAAGTACTCCGTCATGCAGTCCTCGATGGCCAGCGCGGAGCGCATCTTCCAGCTCCTCGATACCGAGCCCCGGGTGGTCGACCGGCCCGGGGTGGCGCCGCGGGCCGGGGCCGCGCAGCGCCGCCCCGGGCGGGTCGAGCTCGAAGGCGTCTGGTTCGCCTACGCCGGGGACCAGGGCCCCGAGACGGACTGGGTGCTGCGCGACCTCTCGCTGCGGGTCGAGCCGGGCGAGAAGGTCGCGCTCGTCGGGCCCACCGGCGCGGGCAAGACGACGGTCTTGAAGCTCCTGACCCGACTCTACGAGCCCACGCGCGGGCGGATCCTCCTCGACGGTGTGGATCTCCGCGACCTCCCCCAGGAGCAGGTGCGGCGCCGGGTTGCGATCGTGCTCCAGGACGTCTTCCTCTTCAGCGGGACGGTCGCCGAGAACATCGCCCTCGACCGGGAGGAGGTGGACCGCGAGACCGTGGAGCGGGTGGCGCGCGCCGTGCAGGCGCACCGCTTCATCGAGCGCCTGCCCGGCGGGTACGAAGCCGAGCTGCGCGAGCGCGGCACGAACCTCTCGGCCGGGGAGCGCCAGCTCGTCTCCTTCGCCCGCGCGCTCGCCCACGGCGCCGACGTCCTCGCCCTCGACGAGGCGACCAGCTCGATCGACGCGGAGACCGAGGCGCTGGTGCAGCAGGGGATCCACACCCTGATGGAGGGGCGCACGGCGATCGCGATCGCCCACCGGCTCTCGACGATCCGCGACGTGGAGCGCATCTACGTCCTCGACGGCGGGCGCCTGGCCGAGGCCGGGAGCCACGCGGAGCTGCTGGCCCGCGGCGGCCTCTACGCCCGGCTCTACCGCCTCCAGTACCAGCCGCAGGAGCACGGCGCGGCGGCGGCGGGGTAGCGCCGCGTGGTGTCCGGAGCGACCTCGGGAGTTCTCCCGCGCAGCTCCCTCGGAGCTCGCTGGATTGGGGACCCTACACAACAAGAAGAGATTCGAGCGATCCGCCTCGCGGGAGCTGGGCGTGCCTTTCATGGCACCGACACCCGGTCGTGAGCTTCCAGGGCGTTTCAGTCGAACCCCGCGGCCAGTGCCACCAGCTGGTCCCGCGCCTTGGCGATGTCCAGTGTTTCCTCGGGCGTGACGGGGTTCTCTCCAGCGCCCCGCACCGCGAGGTGCGCGCGGCGGATCAGTTCGGTGAGACCAGGGTAGGCGGGCTCGGACTGGACCGCGCGGTGCGCGAGGTTACGCGACGCGGCCAGCAGCGATCGCGCGGCTAGCGTAAACGGCCGTGCCACCTTCGCCATTTGTGAAACGGTCGCCTTCTCGAAGACCGCGAAGCCGTGGAAGAGGTCGAGCCTCGCGCTGCCCCGTTCGCCCAGTAGTCGCAGCTCCGCGAACGTCGGTCGCGCCGCCATCGACACCAGGAAGTGAACCGGGACGGTTCCACAGCGTGCCGCCACCCGCCATTCCCCCGCCCGCGGCTTCTCGACAGTCCAGCGCTGCTCCGCAAGGTTCAGACTCAGCAGGCTGCGGGTGAGCGCGAGGAAGTGCGGAAGGATGTCGCTCGCAATCGCGTCGGCGCTCCCGTCCCCGGCTCCGGACGCTCCGGCGGATGCGGTCGCAACTTCGAGGTGGACGACAGGGCCCAGAATCGGAAGCCGCCGGACGAGCGCGCGCGCACCACGCTGCCAGGGAAACTGGTACACCGGAATGAGCAGGCGCCCCGTGGCGCCTGCAAGCGCAAGCAGTTCCTGTGTCTCGGCGGCCGTCGGCGCGAGCGGCTTCTCCGCCAGGACGTGACAGCCGGCTTTGAGCGCGGTCCGCACCAGAGCGACGTGTGAGTCCAGCGGGGTGCAGACGTGCACAATGTCGGGGGCCAGGGAGGCAAGGGCAGCCTCGAGCCTGTCAAACCGCAGTGCATTCCGATGCTCGACGGCAAGCGCGGCGGCGCGGGCGGGGTCCGCATCTACCACGCCGGAGATCACACCACCGATCCGGCGGATGGCGTGCGCATGCCAGCGTCCCATGAGCCCTGCGCCGACCACGACTGTCCGCACCCGATCGATCACGCGCCCAATCCGAGGTGGACTTCATGGAGCGTGGCGAGGAGCGCGTCATCGATGGTGACGCGGGTACCAGTGGCAGCCGAGCGGTAGGCAGCGCCGATCACCGCCAGCACATCCCTCCCCACCTCGCCACTCGCCGGCGGCTCCCCGCCATCGCGGAAGGCGGCAAGGGTGCGCTCGAACACGAAGCGCGTCGCCAGCATGCCGGGATCGCGCGGATTCCTCGCGAGCAAGCGCCGTCGGGCCCCGACCTCCTGCCAGGCGATTCCGGCGGTTCCATATTCGAAGCGGAGGTGCGGCCGCGTGCTGCGAAACAGGCCGGCCGTGAGCCGCGCGCGGCCCCCGAAGGAGGCCCGGAGCGAGGCCCGCGCAGTGTCCGCCCGAACCTCGAAGTACTGGGTTTCGCCCTTGCAGAGGCGGTTCTGCACGATTTGCGCGAGCCGACCCCGGGAAAATTCCAGCGTCACGAGCGCCACGGCGTCGGTGTCTCCCTCTCGCACGCCGCAGGTGGAGGTCCATGCCTGGACGGCGACGGGGCGTTCACCGAAGAGGGCCATGAGAAAGTCCACGAGGTGGAACCCCGCTTCGTACAGCGTGCGCTGGAGCATCTGGCCCCGCCATCCCGGCTCCGCCCAGGGTGGGAGATCCATCAACTGCCAGAGCTGTGCGAAGACTAGATCTCCGGTTGCTCCGCTCGCGGCGGCGTCGCGCACCGCTCGGAAGATGGGCATCTCGCGGAACTCATGGTTGAGAGCCACCCGGCGTCCCGCCCGGAGTGCCGCCTCGAGCACCTGCCCGGCCTCCGCCAGACTCGAGACGAAGGGTTTCTCGCAGATGACGTGAGCGCCGGCCGCGAGCGACCGGAAGCAGTAGCCAGCATGTGTGGCGGGAGGCGTGCCAACCAGGACGACGTCCGGCCTGGCGGTGGCCAGCATCGTGTCGAAGTCCTCGAACACCGGCACATGGAACCGCTCCGCAGCACGATCACGCCGTCCGGAGTCGAGGTCCATTGCCCCTACCGTCTGCACGCCGGTGAGACCTGCGAGCGCGGGGAGATGGAGCTTGTATCCGGCATTGCCGAGACCAACGACTGCGATGCGCATGCGGCGTGCTCCGGGTATATGCGAAGGTCGATCCGTGATCACCCGATTCTGCCATCGTCGACCCAACAGCGGATAGTTTCTCAATTCATGGGAGTAATTGAGAATCACACTTCCAGCCGGCGATTCGTCAATCAGATTCACCAGTCGGCAGGAGTGCGGCGAGCCAAAGCCTCGGATTGCGCTCCCGTGGGTCGAGCAGGAACCAGCAAAGCACCAGCACGCTCGCCCCGACCAGCAGGCGCACTGCGACCGTCCCCGCATCGAGCTCATGCCTTCCTGCAAACTGGCGTCCTGTCACGCAGACGATGAGCATGACACTTCCCAGTCGGATCAGCATGCGGCGCGATATCAAAGCCCGGTGTCGGATGCGAAGGCGCAGGATCACGGCGAGGCCCCAGACGGCCATTCCACTCGCCAGTGCTACCGCCACCCCTCCGAGACCCAGCAGCGTGATCATCGAATTCGAAAGAGCGATCGCTGTGCCGCAACCGCCGATCAATACCACTGCAGCGAAGGCGACGTCATCCAAGCCAATCAAGAGCTGCTGATAGACGTAGCCGATTTGAAAGATGCATTGCCAAAGCACGAAGAGCCACAGCACCGTGGAAGCGGGAGCAAACGCGTCCGAAAAGAGCAGTCGCAGAAGCACTTCGGGAAAGAGCACGACGGGCGTTGCTCCCACCAAGAACAGCACGAGCATCCGACTGGCAACACTATCGACCGTGCGGAGCTTGTGAGCGGGAGAGCCCCGACTGTTGACCAGCGGACCAAGATAGAGATTGCTGAGCGGGTATAGCACCGCGCCGACCGTCAGCGCGATGCTGAAGGCCGCCTGCAACTGACCTGCCGCCACTTCGCCGAGTCGCGACAACACCGTGGTGCGAAGAAGCAGCAGCATGACGGTGCTACTGGCGAATGTTGCGTAGAAGCACAGGGAATAGCCGATGATCTCCGGCTGGCGGCGCAGCGAGGCGATTATCCCGGTGGGCCACGTGGCAAACCGAATCCCCAGCGCGCGTGCGAAGTAGAGCAGTGCCGCCGTCGTGGTGATGATCGTGGTCGCCACGCTCAGGTCGTAGAGGCCCTCGAGTCCGTACAGCCACGCGCCGGCGACCGCGGCCAGCGCAACCGCGGACACGATCACCAGGTTGAAAGCCGCCGCAGCGGCGGGGCGTCGCGCAGCCGCAAGCGTGTTCACAAAGAGCATCAGCAACATTCCCGATGGGACCCCGAGCACTGCCACCTGCAGCAAACCCTGATGTCCGGCCAGATCGGCACCGAAGGTTCCCGGCCGCCAGGCGATCGCCACCGACCCGACCAACGCCGTAATCAGCCCGAGTGCCACGATGAGCTGCAGGAACCCGGCGCCAGCACGCTCAAAGGCGGCTGGTTCCTCGCTGTAGCTGTGCGCCATGAACTTCAACGCCGCGAAGGGCAGCCCAAAGGCGCCGAGCGTGACCAGAGTCACGACGACTTGGTCGATGATGCTGGCAACGCCGAAACCTGCGGGGCCGAGCAGCAGCGCCAGCCCCTTCGCACGCAGCAACCCCGCGAAAATAGTGAGTGCCTGCAGAACGGCAATCGATAGCAGCTTGCCCGACATTCCGGCGTCGTTCATCGAAACATCACGCGCGACTCGAGCGGACCCAAGAGGACGCAATGCGGAAGCGTCTCACGTCCGAGGGGTCGGCGCTGGCGAGAACAGGTGTAGCACCGTATCGCGCCGGTTTGGCTCATGGTCGACGTCCCGACCCTCGCGCGGCGTCATCTCACGGAAGCTCCGGTCGCTTCCCGAAAGAATGTAACGCTGGCCAAGACGGCCACTGTCGGCAACCATGCGGATACCGTCGACGACGTCGTCCACATGGACCATGCTGGGCCCGCCGCCGGTGCAGAAGACCACCGAGCGGCGTCGAATCCGCGCGATCACCTCCCCGCCCCTATAGGCTCCGTGATGGCGGCCGAACACGAAGCCGGGGTTGACCATTACGTCTGCAGGGCAGGGCCATCGGCCTCGAGCGCCAGTCGCTCTGCCTGATGCTTGCTCCGTATTGTAGCTGAGTCCAAGGTGATCCCAGGTTGAAGCGGAAGTCCTCGTCTGCGGGCACGTCAGGATCCGGAGAGATGCCGATCGCCGTCGTTGAGCGGGGACTTCGGCTTGGGAAATCCGGACCGCCGCCAGGCTGATCGTCCGCTCACGTCAGATGGGATCGAGAAGCTCTTCCGTCTGGGGCAATTCCGCCCGCGAGCGGATCACGAGAAGCATCAGCCCGAGATCGATTCCGTGCGACGGCTTCCAGAGCACGTGGCCCGCCGAGGCGAGGAAGACGATGATCGCCGCGGTGAAACCCGTGGCCATCCCGAACGCCCGCATGTACAGGGGAAGGAAGGCGGCGGCCAAACAGGTTCGACGTGAGGTCGTGGGGCGCTCATGCAGACCCGTTCCCCTTTCCGGCCTGCGCCAATGCCATCAGGGTGCGACCGAGCGGGACCGAGAACCCCGCCGCGACAAGCGCCCCCTCCATGCGGAGCCAGGCCAGCTTGGCGTGCCAGGCGACGCCGGGAACGGGGACGTCGGCCAGGAGTCCGACGTACCCCGCCTCGGCCGTGCGCCGCGCGCGCAGTTCCCGTGGAATCTCGGCAAGGCCGAGGAGCGCATTCACACGGCCAATTCGCCGCACGACGAATCCCGTCTCTTCGAGCTTCCGCCGCAGCTCCGCCGTGGTGTACTTGTGAAAGCTATTTCGAGGGTCATCCGGCGTCCGGGGGAGCGACTGGGCGTTCGTGCGCACTAGCAGGAAGCCGCCGGGGCGCAGGACCCGGTGGATTTCCACGAGCGCCCTCGCGTCCCCGCCACCCAGCGGCAGGTGCTGCAGCACATCCAGCGTGATGATGGCGTCGACGGAGGCGTCCCTCAGCGGCAAGTCGAGCGCGGAACCGCAGAGTACCCGTTCTCCGAACCCCGTCGCCGCACCGAGTCCCTCGCAAGCCAGGTCCAGCCCGAGAGTATTCCATCCCGGCCACACGTTGCGGAACCAGGTCAGGGTCTGGCCGGAGCCGCATCCGACGTCGAGGAGCGTGCCGCGCGCAGGGAGGCTGGCGCCGCGCAGTAACTTCTCGGCGAGGTTACGCATCCCGAAATTCCACCAGGAGGCATCCTCGAGCCGGCGCATGCGCTCGTAATACTCCGGGGCGAATATCTTCGGTGCGCTCATAAAGCCCGCGCCTCCGCTTCGAGCAAAGGGGCGAACCAGCGGCAGGCGACCGCCGACAGCGGTGCGTGTCGCAGGCGCTCGTAGGCCGAGACGGCGGGCTGGAGAGCTGGCGCCAGCCGCTTCGCCTCCTGGCTCAGCAGTCGTGCGGCGTCGACCCGAACATCGGCGAAACCGCCCCGCTTCAGGGCTTGCCGGAGTTCGCGGGCGCTCCTGGGCCAATGCTGCAGATAGCGCCGCCCTGTCACCTGCTGCGCATAGCGGTCGGCCCACCGGCGAGGCAGGAATCCCACCCCCCAGACGCCAACGTGCGGCTCCGGCAGCATGGAGTATCGGTTGACCGTACGCACATGCAGCGAGCCTCCGGGGGCAAGCACCCGGCGCGCCTCACGAACCACCGATCCCAGGTCACGGCAATGCTCCAGCGTGCCGAGTGAGAGTGCCCGGTCGAACGTGGCGTCCGAGAACGGCAGCGCCTCTGCGTTGCAGCACACCAGTCGGACCGGCACCCTCTTCTCCAGCAACCGGCGACGTGCCACGACCAGCCAGCGGAAGGCGACGTCGATACCGACGACTTCGGCTGCGGGCCATGCCGCACTCGCCAGGTCGGCCGTACCGCACCCGATGTCGAGCCAGCAGCGTGCGGGCTTCCCGGACGGCGCCGGCTCCGCGATGCTGTCCAGCCACTCTCCCGAGCGCTGCTCGGCGCCCAGCACATGGGCGACGAACTTCGCTGCGAGCGCGTGTGGCGTGTCCGGTGTCATAGCCCAATACGCGCGCACCATCGCTTCAAAGTCCAGGCCTTCCGTCTCACACTCGAGTTGGACGCCCTTCGCCCGATCGGCCTCCAGGTCGATCCAAGGGTCGGGGGCGACACGGAAGTCGGGAATACCGGCCACGATCGGGTAGGTCTGATCGCACCGGAGGCAGCTGAAGGCCTCCGGCGCGGCACTCACCGAGCCGCGGCAGCGGGGGCAGACCAGCTCCAGGCCTTCGGCGGTGTTTGTCACCGTGGCGGCCCTTCTCCGCCGTCCCCTAGCCGGGTTCCGTCGCTGACTTTGGCGATCGCCGCCGGTCGCCCGGCGAGCACATGCAGCGTGACCCCGGCCACGACGGACAGGCCGCTCACCGCGTAGTACAGGATGTTGAAGGGCACCACAACGAGTGCGAAGCCTGGGCCTCGCTGCCTGGCAAACCAGCTGAGGAGTGGCAGATTCGAAAGTACCACGGCCAGAAGCATGAACGAGGCCACGAGCACCAGCAGCGGTTGCCGCAGCACGGCGGCGGTGGGAATGAGAAGCAGGGCCATTCCCACCGCCGCCGCCTTGACCCGTTCACCTCGCTTGAAGTTCAGGTTGGCCGGTCGTGCCAGGCTCCGGCGCTCGAGTAGGAGGCGAACCCACGGAATGCCGCGGTCCAACAGGTCGGTCCGCAGGGACCCCAGTAGCTTCCACTGCTTGAGGTGGGCGCCTTGGATGTCGGGCTGGATCATGATCCGGCTTCCGCGGTCCCGCAGCCGATAACCCAGCTCGATGTCTTCGATCTGCGGCCGGGTAAAGCGATGCTCATCGAAGCCGCCGACCGCGTCGAACGCGGTGCGACGAATCGCGCCGCAGCCGGCCCAGAAGGTTTCGGCCTCCCCTGCGCCCGACACGTGCACATAGCGGTGCAGCAGGTTGCGATAGGTCGACACGAACCCGGGAGCCGGAGGGGCATCGTCGTAGGCGCCGAACACGGCATCCATGCCGGGGTCAACCTCGATCACATCGGCGATGCGCCGCAACGTGTCGGCATGCACGACTACGTCCGCGTCGATGAAGACGACCCAGGCACCTCGGCTCACCTCAACGCCCCGGTTTCGGGCGTACGCGGGGCCGCACGGGCGCCCCGTCAGCGAGATGACCCGGTCGGCCCAGCGCGAGGCCACGACGCTGGTGCCATCCGAGCTTGCATCATCGACGACGATGAGCTCCCAACGATCCCGTGGCAGGTCACTGGCCGTGAGGGCGCCGAGCGACCTCGGGAGTACCTCCGTGCCCTGGTAGGCCGGCACGATGACGGAGAGGAGCGGCGTGGGCGTCGTCATGCCGTCACTCCGGATCGAAGCCCCTTCCGCTCGGAGATCTCCCGCACGATGTCGAGGTAACGCGGCACGACGACGCGTTCACTCCATCGCTCCCGGAACGCTTCGTACCCGAGCTGGCCCAGCCGCGCACGGCGGCTCGGGTCCGCCTGCAGCCGCCGCATTGCCGCAAGCAGCTCGTCCCGAGTGGCGAACAGTTCTCCTGCACCGGATGCCGCGACAAGCTCCGGAAACGGTCCCAGTCGGCGGGCGATCACGGGCGTGGACTGTCGGAACGCCTCGAGCAGAATCACGCCGAAGGTCTCGAAGCAGAGCGAGGGGACGATGAGCGCGACGGCATGCCGGAAGTAGCGCGCGAGGTCACCCGGTGCGACCTGCCCGAGAAAGTGCACGCGGGTCAGTCCGGCTGCCTGCGCGCGCAGCCGGGCGCCATACTCGCCCTCGCCTGCGATGACCAGGTCGGCGTCCCGATACTCGGCGAAGAGAGGGATGACCTCCTGCAACCCCTTCAGGCGCTCGAGGCGGCCGACAAAAAGGAAATACGGCCGGTCATGGGGGCGCGGGCTCTCGGTCGTGTCCGGGTCGTCGGCTGCATCGGGGAGGAATGCGGGCAGGACCTCCATCTCTCTCGAAAAACCGAACTCCCGGTGCTTCGCGCGGCTGAAGTCGCTCATGGCGATGAAGGCGTCCACATGGGTCAGCTCCCGCTCCAGCAAGCCGGTCCAGCGCCAGAATTGTGGGGGCCGATGGTATGCAATCTGGCATCGGAAGCACTGACGCCCGGTGCAGAGCTCCCGATCATGCCGCCAGAGCACATGGGTCGGACAGACGAGCCAGTGCTCGTGGGCCATGTACAACTTGATCCCGCTCCCGAACTTCAGGAGGCCGGGGCCGCCGATCAGGGAGATATTGTGGAAATTGATTACGTCATACATCCCTGCGTGTAGCAACCGCTTGATGCGCCGCCCGTTGAGGGCCGGGCGGCCCAGCTGCTGCGTCAACAGCGGTGATAGGGCGCCGAATCCGCTGCACAGAGAAACCACGTCGAGGCCGGCAGACTGTGGCGGCGGTTCCGGTATCGGTGCGCGGCTCAGGGCCGTAAAGGCGTCGAGATCGTGCACGACGGTGACGTGGTGGCCCGCCCGCACGAGACCGCGGGCGAGACGCTGGATCGCGATCGCGTCGCCGCCGAAACTGTACGGCGGATAGAAGGTGGTGAGGAAACAGAAGCGAAGCTCGGTCACGCCGCCGCCTCCCGGAGCGCAGCGAGCGCCGCTCCCGCCCCCGCCGTCCACGTCAGCGCCGCGGCGCGGCGGCGAGCCTGGGCGCCAAGGGACGCGCGGGTAGTTTCGTCGGTGAGCAGTCGCAGCAATGCTCCAGTGAGGGCGGCGAGGTCCCCGGGCGCCACGAAGAGTCCGCCACCCTCGAGCAGTTGCGGCAGGGGACTCGCCGTGGTCGCCACCACGGGCGCCCCGCAGGCGGCCGCTTCAACCGCGGGCAGAC
Source organism: uncultured Spirochaetales bacterium (assembly GCA_964624475.1). Taxonomy (GTDB): domain Bacteria; phylum Myxococcota_A; class UBA9160; order UBA9160; family SMWR01; genus CAZUYC01. The sequence continues at coordinate 56,663 of CAZUYC010000132.1, forward strand.
CGAACCCTTCCGAGGCGGACGGCAGAACGAGCGCCACCGCGCCAGAAAGAAGGTGCCGAAGCTCCTCGTCTGGGACGAAGCCCGTCCATCGGATCAGCTCTTCGGTGCCGGCGTGCCGGATGGCTTCCCGGATCTCGGACTGGGCGCCGTAGAAGACGTCTCCGTCGACGGCGCCGACCAGGAGCAGGAGGGGTGGGTCCTCCAATTGGGCGGCGGCGGCAGCGTGCGCCCGGACGAGCACGTCCACGTGCTTGTGAGGATTGAAGCCACCGACGTACGCCAGCCACCGCGCCCCGGGCGGCACACCGGCCCGAGCGGCCGCCGCCGCCACATCCGCGGGATCACTGCTGGGACGGTAGGCTGCTGCCGGCGCTTCGAGCGCGACCCGCAGCCGGCTGCGAGGCACCCGGTGCATCTCGACAATCTCGTCCACGGCGTACTCCGACACGGTCAAGACCAGGCGCGCCTGGCGGATGGCGAGGGCTACCTTGGCACTCCAGAAGAGCCGCGCCCGGCGGCTCGGGAGGGTGAGACCGGGGAACCGCTCGGCGATGGCATCATGGATGCCGACGACCGCCGGTAGACCCGGCGGCAGCGGGAAGTAGGTGTAGACATTGGGCGAGAAGAAGACGTCCGGCCGCGCCCCCCAGACCGCCCGGCTAAGACGCAGCATGTCGCCCAACGAGCGCGCCGAGCCGGCTGCGGCCGCCTGGGTGGGCGATTGCCGCTGCGGGACCACCACCGGTGTCACGTTGGAGGCGTCCAGCCTGAAGACGTCGCGCGCCCGGGCATCGAGGAAGCAGATGAACTCGTCCGTCGGGGCGTCGCGGACCATCGCGGTCACCAATTCCCTGGTGAAGCGGCCATAGCCCCTCTGATTCGCCCAGCAGGTCGCGTCAACGCCGATCCGCATGGGTTCAGGTGGCCGGAGCTGCGGAAGCCGCCGATGTCGAAGCGGGTTCCCTGTACTGGGCGGCGGTAGACGTCACTTGACCCTCGCGAGGGCGCCGCCCTCGCCAAACCATGATCCCGCGACTTCCCCGACCCCCCATGAGCACACGAACAAAGCGAGTAGTGGCAGCGACGTGACCAGCTCGACCCGGAACCGGCGGCTGCGCCAGATTCGGGCGACGATTCGCCCGAACAGCACGGGCGGCAGGGCGACGGCAAGCATGCCGTAGGTCAGCCGCTGGGTGAAAGTCTTCCCCGCGAGTCGCGCCGCCGCGAACGCGCGGGCATAAAGGAAACGCTGAGTCGTGTACTCGAGAACTGTGTAGTGCTTTTTATGACGCACAACGATGTCAGGCCGGTGCCACAACACTATGCCGCGCTGTCGAAACGCCTCGTGCAGGAAGTCTTCCCACCGGCCTGCCTCCACGATGTCCCGGCATTCCGTCAGCAGAGCGCGGTCGTAGGCAGTGTTGTTGCCAGTCAGCCACTCCGCCGCGCCCGCTCGCAGGGGTGTAACGAGATGGCTGTACTCGCACAGAAACGCCGCCCAGTCCACGGTGCGCTCTGTCGCTGCATTCACTACCCCGCCGCCGACGACGCGAGCGCTCGCAGTTCGCGCCTCCACCATGTGCCCGGCCCAGCCTGCGGGCACGAGGACGTGGTCCTCGATCACGGCGACGGTCGGGGCCTGCGCTTCCCGGAAGGCCAGGGCGCGCATCTGCGGAATTGTCGTCCCAGAGGAAACCGGGAAGACCCGCACCCACGGGAAGCGGCTGGCGACGGCGCTGCGGACGTCGGCGCCACAGCGCTCCGGCACCAGGACCTCGATGGACACTACGGCGCGCTCACGTTCGAGCTCGGCGAGACAACCTTCCAGGTCCCGCCACCCGTTCACCGACGGGACGACCACCGTGAGGGCCAGCGCGACTTGCGCGCTCACGCCGCCCCTCCCGCCCTGGCATACCCCACCGCCTCTCCCGCGGACCAGGCGGCGAGGAACGTGAGTGTCGCGGGCAAGGCACGCCAGAAATGCCGCCGCTCCTCCGGGCTCACGGCGCGGGCGACCCGTGTGGCCAGCAGCAGTGGCAGGATCGGGGTGGCCACAGCGAGGATGGCGCGTCCCCAGGCGGAAGTGCCACGGGCCCGGTTCGCCGCGTAGTCGCGGCCGTGTTCGAAACGGTCCCGGCAGAATGCCCCTAGCCGGTAGGTCTGATTCTGCCGGATCAGAGCCGACGGGACGACGCGGAATCGACAGCCGGAGGCGTGCAGGCGCCCATGTATCACGTTTTCCCAGTTTCCGGTCGTTGCCCACGCGGCCACGCGGGTCACGACACTCTCGTGGTAGGCGACATTGGCGCCTGTAATCAGCGGCGGGAAGTCGCCCGACGCGCCGTCGTGTCTGGCCCCGAAGAAACCGTACTCGGAGAAAAAGGCGCCGCAATCTGTCGCGCGCGCGCGCTGGGCGTTACCCATGCGTCCTCCGAGCACCTCCGCGCCCGGGCCCGTCGCGGCCACCAGGGCCGCCAGCCAGCCTGGATCGGCGATGCAATGGTCCTCAGTCATCGCCACCCACTCCCCGCGCGCTTGCGCGAGACCGATCCCGCGCAGGCGGGGCACGTTGGCGTCCGGCGAAGCGGTAACGATTCGGCATCCTGCAGCGACGCGCGCCAGTGTCTCGGTTGGCTCGCGCTCGGCACGCACCAGAATCAGTTCGGCTCCCCGTGCTTCGCACTGCGGACGAAGGCTATCCAGACACTGGGAGACGAGACCGAGGTCGCGGAACGACGCGACAACCACCGAGAAGCGCGGCTCGTCGCTCAATCGTGACCTCCCCGGTCAGTGCGCAATGCTCCGGCTGCCTCCCCCGCGGCCCAAGCGCCGGCCAGGGCTCCGAGCCAGGGCAGTGCCGCGAGGAACCGACCGCGGCGCTGCGGCGCCGCCCACGCCCGCCGGCCGATCCGCGCGAGGAGCACGAACGGAACGAGGGGGGCGGCGAGCAGCAGCTTCACCCGCGATTCCGCGTGTCGTCGCACCCGCGAGCTACCGAACTCCCTCCCATGAAGGAAGCGCTGGCGGAGCATCTCGCCAATCGCCACCGGACCGACCAAGGTGGCCGTTGCCTCTGGCAGCATCTGCAGGGCCAGTCCCTCCCGCTCGAAACGCCGGTGGAACTCCACCTCCCAGAATCCATCCCGAAGAAGGTCGGCGTGGCGCAACAGCGCATCGCGCCGATACGCGGCGTTGTCACCAGGAATGTCGCGCGCCGGTGCAGACGTCGGCCAAGCCTCCGGTGTGAACCCCGAAAAGCGAAGAAAGTAGGCCGCGGCCGTAGCGGGGTCGGCTCCAGGCGCTAGCTCGATTGGACCGCCCGCGCCTACGGCACCAGACTCGATGGATCGAAGCAACGTCTGTGCCCAGGTGGGCGCCACCCGGACCTGGTCGGTGGTGAACGCCACGATGCTACCGCGAGCGACGTGGCACCCGGCCCCCCAGAGGACAGGGGTCAGGCTGCCGGCCGGCCGGCACTCGATCCGCAGCTCCGGCGACTGCCCGCAAACCCATTCCGGGGGCGGCTTGTCGCCAGCGAACACGACGATCAACTCGCTCGCGGTCCCCTCGCATGCCTTGTCGAGGGCGGCCACGACTGCCTCGACCGGCGCTCGACTGCTGCAGGCGAGCACGACGCTGAGGGCGGGCTGCCTCATTCCGGATCCCGCTCGAGCGGATGGTCGGCGTCGCAGCAACGCCGCGCGCGGCTCGCAGCTCCGAAGCAGAACCCGACGACCGAGCCGCAAGAGCCCGACAGCTGTGCGGCGACCCGATCGACTCGACGCCAGCAGTCCGCACCGTACAGAAGTTGGCTCGTCATCCCGCGCGCATCCACCGCGCGAAGGCGCGCAGCCCCATGTAGGCGAGGAATGGCGTGCTCCCGAAGCGGCGGCGGACGGGCTCCGACTGCAGGTAGTAGGCGTCGAGCCTCGGATAGCCGCGCTCGGCCTCGTTCGCTCCTCGATCGAGCGGCGCCAGCTCGGTCGTGAAGCAATGCGAATTCTGCCGGCGCGCGAGCTTCAGCACACGATCGGTGAAGTGCCCGTACGGGAACGCGAGGCTGTCCGGGCGCTTCCCGACACGACGCTCGATCGCGTCGTTCGCGGCGGCGAGTTCTTCCTCGAGCTCCCCGTCGTCGAGGCTGCGCAGGTCGACGTGGCGCACCGTGTGCGATTGGATGTCCCAGCCGGCGGCGACCAGCGCGTCCACCTGATCCCAGCTCACCATCGCGAAGCGCGGCGCCCACCCGGCCTGCCCCTGCCAATCATTCACGCCGCCCACGTACCCAGTCGTGAGAAACAAGGTCGCCGGGGCGCCGAGATCGCGCAGGATCGGCAGCGCCTCGCTCGCGACGCTTGCGAGTCCATCGTCGAATGTGAGCGCGACGCGCTGCGGCACGCGGTCCGCGATCAGCGCGCGCAGCGGCACGATCTCATGGCCCGACGCGCGCACGCTCGCGATTAGACTGCGCAGCGCGGCCGGGGTGAACGAGAGCACGGAGCCGCTCTCGTCGATGCCGTGAAACGTGAGGATGGCGCGCATAAACGAGCCGAATCAGTCCGCGCGCCGCTCGACGATCTGGTTGTAGATCCACGCGACGGCGAAGCCGAACACGGCGCCGGCCAACGTAGCCCAGAAGAAGCCGACAAAGGCCCCGGGCCAGGTCACCGCGTAGCCCGGGAAGTAGTTTCTGAGTAGGCCGAGGTGCTGGCCAACGTTCGGCCCGCCGCGCAGCAGCAGCCATGCCGTCGCGACGAACAAGCCCGTGCCGGAGGCCATGCCGAATACCATCGCCATGACGCGTGTGCGCATGCGCACCACCGCGGCGCGAATCAATGCGCGCTCGCTCTGCGCGGCTATCGTCGCCATCACGTCCCTCCGTCGAGAAGATTGACCGCGCGCTCTTCTATCCGGCGCACGATGCGCTGCTCTTCTAGCGCGATCACGAAGTTGATCAGCGTGGCGAGCAGCCAGCCGAAGCCGAAGCCGAGCAGGCCAGCCTCGACGAGCCCGTAGGAAGCGCCGGTCCAGCTCATCTGGAAGCCGAGCAGATAGTTTCCGAGTAGCGACAGGTTTCCACCCACGGTCGCACCGCCCCGCAGCAGCAGGATCGCGGTCGCGAGGAACAGGCCCACGCCCGCGACCAGCCCGATTGCGCCGCCGAGCGCCACCGCGTCGTAGCGCGCGAAGGCGTTGCGGATCAGCTCCTCGATCGTGGGGTCGCCGAGGCGCTCCGGCACGAGGCGGTCACCAGGCCGCTGGTTGTCGTTCGCGCGGACCTCTTCGTGGTAGGCGGCGTCGACGTTGACGTCCCAGACGTCGTGGACCTGCCGGCCCGCCACGATGTTCTCCGCCGCGTAGACGGCAGTCACCATCGAGTGGTCTTGGTTGTTGTAACGATGCTGGCCGTTGCGGCCGACGAGATGCAGGTTCGGCAGGCGCTCGAGCCACTTGCGGATCACCTGCAGCGCGCCCTGATAGTCGCCGTGGTAGACGGGATACGCCTTGGGCATGCGGATCACGCAGCCGTCCTCGACGTGTCTTGCCATCGCGAGGCCGAGCTTCTCGCACTCGCGCTTCCCGAGCTCGACGAGCTCCATGTCGCTCGCGCTCCAGTACTCGTCGCCTTCCTGCACGAAGTACTCTAGCCCAAGCGCCGTCTTGTTCGGGTCGGCCACCATGTGCGGGCTCCAGTTCTTGTAGTTCTGGATGCGCCCGAGCTTTACCTCGCCGGAGTGGATGTAGATCCAGTTGTCGGGGAAGAGAGCCGGCTGATTCACGATCAGGACGACTGTCAGGTAGTCGCGGTACTTGAGCTGATCTGCCGCCGCGAGCACCTCGGCCGGCGGCGGCGGGTTCATCGCGCGCAGCAGCGTCTGCACCGGCATCGAGCTGAGGAAGTTGTCGCCGATCACCTCGCTCACGCCGCCGCTCGCGTCGCGAACCAGCACTGAACTCACGCGCTTGCCGTCGTGGAGGATCGACGCGACGCGGTGATGGAGGTGCGTCTCGATCCCCTTGCCGGCGAGCCGCCGTGCGGCGGTCTCCCACATCTGCCCGGGGCCGAACCGCGGATAGTGGAACTCCTCGATCAAGGTCGTAATGACTTCGCCATTTGCGTTCCGACGCGAGCCGAGCAGCGCGTCCTTCACGGCCGCGATCAGGTCGAGGTTTTTGATGCGCTGGACTGCCCAGTCGGCGTTGATCTCCGTGCAGCGCATGCCCCACACTTTCTCTGTGTAGGTCTTGAAGAAGATCTCGAAGAGGCGTCGTCCGAAGCGGTTGCTGACCCACTGCTCGAAGTTGCGCTCTTCCCTGTACGGGAAGAGCTGTGCCCATAGGTAGCTGGTGCTGATCCGGACGGCCTCGACGGGCCCGAGACCGAGCAGCGCATTCGTCGGCTTCAGCGGGTAGTCGAAGAACTTGCCGTTGTAATAGATCCGCGACAGCCGCGGCCGCACCATGAAATCTTCGTCGAGGATCTCGCGCCACAGCTTCTGGACCCGCTGGACCTTCGTGAAGAACCGGTGTCCGCCGATGTCGAAGCGGTAGCCCTTGTACTCTTCGGTCCGGGAGATCCCGCCGACGATGCCGTCTTGTTCGAAGAGGACTACGGTCTTGCCTGCCTTTGCGAGCTCCCACGCCGCCGTGAGCCCCGCCGGCCCCGCTCCGATGATCACACAGTCCATCCGCCTCCTTCGCAGTGGCGTACAGCCCGTGAGTGTAGGTCCGAGGCCCATCGGTGACACAGGGTCCGCTCGAGGCTTTGCGGCACGTGCCTCAGCTCCGGCCGAGGCTGCGGGCGGCTTGTCCGCGGGCTGTTCCCGCCGCTCCTCACGCAGGCGGGCCCGCACGAGTACGTGCTGTTCGTGGACGAGGAGGCGGATCGTCCGTTCATTGCGACCAGGCCCTCCCGGTCAAAGTGGAATGGAGGATGCGATGACTGCATGGAACTTCGTTTGCCGTCCAGCGGGTGCGAAACCCGTCCGGCCAAGGGTAGCCCGCCCGAGCCGGTAGCGAGCCTGGCGATGGTCTCGGCAACGAGGCCGGCCAAGCGTAGGCACGCGAGCGCGTGGGCCGTGGGGTTTGCGGCCCCGAAATCCATGCGTAAGCTCCCCCATCCGATTGACGGTGTAGAGTTGGACTCTCCCGCGAGGAGTCGAGGTTCACGGAATCGCAGATCGTCGCGGCCTCGAGGGGAAGGAGGAGCGCCGGCGCGCCCATGAGCGACGGCAGCGGCAAGGTCGGCCGGCGGGACGTCCTGGCGTGCGCATTCCTGTCGGCACTGTGGTGGGCGCCGCTGTCGATCATCGGCCTCCACGGCGACTTCCCCCTGAACGACGACTTCGCGCATGCGCAGGCCACGAGGACGCTCCTCGAGACCGGGCGCTTCGAGCTCAGCAACTGGACCTTGGTTCCCCTCTACACCAACGTCGCGCTCGGGGTCGCCTTCTCCTCGCTGCTCGGCTTCTCCTTCGAGACGCTCCGACTGAGCAGCCTCTGCATGGGCTGGTTCGGCGTGCTCGGAGCGTATTTCCTGTCGCAGCAGGCGGGCGCCGGCCGGGCGCCGAGCGCGCTGGGCGCTCTGGTCTTCGGATTCAACCCGATCTACCTGAACCTCTCGTACACCTTCATGACCGATGTCCCCTTCGCGGCGCTCAGCGTGTGGAGCCTCCTGCTCCTGGCGCGCGGACTCCGCCTGGGCTCAGGGCTCGCGCTGCTGGGAGGGATGGGCTTCGCCCTCGCCGCGGCGCTCTCGCGACAGCAGGGGGCCGCCATCCCCGTCGCGCTCCTGGCGGCGCTCTGCGTGGCCCGGCTGGAGGGCTGGCGCCGACGGATCGCGTTGGGAGTCGCGGTGCTCGCGGGCGCCGGCCTCTTCTGGGGAGCGTCGCAGCTCTTCGGGAGCGGGGGTTCGCGCACTCTCCAATCGCTCGCGCAGCTGCGGAAGTCGCTCTTCGCGGCCGGTGGGGTGGGCCTCGTCGGGACCAACGCCCTGACGTCGGTGTCGTATCTTGGCCTCTTCCTGGCTCCGGTGCTGGCGCTCGTCGGGTGGGGCATGCGGCGCGCGAGCGCGCGCGCGCTCGTCCTCTTCGGCGCACTCGGCACCTTCGTCGCGGCCCTCGCCGGCCGTCGCATGCCCTTCGGCTTCAACATCCTCTACGACCTGGGGCTGGGCCCCTCGACCCTGCACGGCGCGCTGCGACTTCCCGGTGCGCCGAGCTGGTTCTGGTGGCTCGTGACGTTCGGAGCGCTCGCGGGCGGCGCGTTCTGCATCGCGCTTCTCGCGGTCGGCGTGACGACGCGCCGCTCCGAGCTTCGCCGGCGTCCGGAGGCGCTGCTCCTGCTGATCTTCCCGGTGCTCTACCTCGCTCCGTTCCTGGGGCTGGCGAACTTCTTCGATCGCTACCTGCTCCCCGTGCTCCCCTGCCTCGCTGCGCTCCTGCTCACGCTGCCGGGTCGCCCTGCTCCCGCGACCCGGCGGGGCTGTGTCGCGGCGCTCCTGCTCCTGGCTCCCCTCGCGACCTACGCGGTCCTCGGGACCCGCGACTACCTCGAATGGAACCGCGCGCGCTGGGCCCTCCTCGCGCCCCTGATCGAGCGGGGGGTCCCTCCGCAAGGCGTCGACGGCGGCTTCGAGTTCGACGGCTGGTCCGGCCTCGACCCCGAGGCACGCTGGTCGCAACGTCTCGCCGGACGCGAGCATGCGGAGTTCCTGCTCTCCTACGTCAAGCTCGACGCCAGGGCCTATCGCGCCCTCGACGCGCGAGCCTACACACGACTCCTTCCGCCGCGCATCGAGATCCTCACCCTCTATCGGAAGAACCCCCGCGCGTCGAAACCCGGAGCGAGCCGATCCGAAGCGGATCTCACGCGGGAGAGGATGCGTCGCCACGCGCCGTGATGCGCTCCATGCCCCCCTCTCCGGGATCCCTGAACGCGCGCCACAGCGCGGCCAGGAAGACGCCGATCAGAAGGAAGTAGATCGCGCACAGCACGAGGAGAGCTCCGGCCGAGACGGGCTGGAGGACCGCCGCCCGGTCCGCCACGAGCAGGAGATCGCGCACACCGTAGTATCGCGATGCGATCACGCCGAAGAGCGCATGGACGTTCAGGCCGATCATGCCGGCGGCGACGCACCACATCCACGCGCCGCGCCAGCGCGCCGGCGCGAGCGAGACCAGACCGATGGCCAACCACGCCATCTGCGCGATGATCGCAGGCAGGAAGTAGCGCCCCTGGAAGGCGAATCCCATCAGCGCGCCGAGCAGGATGTAGAAGGCGATCACCGAGAGGATCGAGAGAGCCAGGAACCAGACGACCCCGGGACGCGCGGCGGGATCCTCCTCCGTCCGCGAGAAGACCGCGCGCAGCGTCTTCGCCAGCGTCAGGCCGACCGCCAGGAGGCTGATCCAGACCAGCGCCGCCGCGAGGGACCTTGGGATCGGCGTATCGAGCCAGCCGAAGTCGCCCCAGTACATATCGGTCAACCGCCGCGCCAGGCGACGCCAATCGGTTCGGAAAACGGTCTGCAGGTGCGACCAGCGCCTGAGCGCGGCCGCTCCCGGATCGGGGACGACCGCTCCCGGCGCGTGACCCGGAAACCATTGCCCGTACCACCACCCCGACACGGCCAGGGGAATCGCGCCCACCCATCCCCAGCGCGTCCACTCGCACGAGCCGAAACCGCGCGTCCGCGCCAGCCGAACCCCGTCCCAGACGCAGACGAGCGCGACCAGCGGGATCAGGCTCGCGAGGCTGCTCCGCGTCAGGAGACCCGCGCCCAGCGCGATTCCCAGCAGCCACGCGCGGCGCAGCGACAATCCGCTGCGCAGGATCGCCAGCATCATCACGAGACAGGCCGAGAACAGCGCGATCTCCATCGAACCGTTGTTGGCGATGGACATCAGGAAGGTGATCATCGGCTGGAAGCTCACCAGCGTCGCCAGGAGCAGCGCCCACGCGTCGTTCTGGAAGATGAGGCGTCCCGCGCGGTACGCCAACGCCGCCACGCTCACGCCGAAGAGGACCGAGAGCCAGCGAACGGCGAGAAGGCGAACGAAGACCGTCTCGCCCTCGAGGAGCCCCTGCAGCGTGGCGGCGAGCAGATAGTAGAGGGGCGGATGCGAAGACGTGAAAAGTCGGAACTGGCCGAACCAATAGCCGTCGTCATGCGAATAGCCGAGCTTGACCTCGGGGGCGTTCAGACCCGCGATCCGTCGCGCGATCCTCTCGCGGGCAGCGAAGTTGAACCTCTCCCCGGGATGGAAGCGCACCCGATCCAGCTGGGCGATCTTGGAGGAGAGATCGATTTCCGCCGACCGCCAACGGGCGGGCTCGGGATGCAGGCTGTGGAAGCGCGCGATCAGCTGCCCATAGGCGAAGTGAAAGTTCTCGTCCGGCGCATGCCACGGCGGCACGATCAGGCTCCAGGTCAGATCCGTGACGAGGATCAGCGCGAGCAGGAGCCAGAGCGCAACGCGCGGCGCGGATCGGAACGCTGCGCCTCGCTGCGCGCCGCCCGCGGCAGCTTGCACTCTCAGTCCTCCACCACGTGGGTCTCGAAGCTGCGGCGGTGGCGCTGCCACGCCTCGCGGTCGAGCTCCTCGGGCCCCCCGGGTGAGCTTCGCGTCACCCGGACTCAGGGCGAACGCTGAAGCAGTAGCCGCCGGTGCGCTCGACGCCCGCTCCGAGACCGAGGCCGACCTCGTCCGCGCCGGGCGCGGGCGTGAGCGCACGCGCGAGGGCCGCCGCCACCACCTCCGCCCCGTGTGGGTTCCAGTGATCGTCGGTACGCAGATACGTCGCGCGGCCGGCGGTCGCCTCCTGCCGCAAGGTCGGCGTGAGATCCACACACGGGATGTCTCGCTCGGCGAGGAGTCGGCTCCAGAGTCCGTTCATGGCGTCGAGGTCGATCGCAGTTGGCCGGCGGAGCGCGGCCCGGAGCTCGTCCCGCGCGTGCAGGCTCCACCTGCAGGTCCTGGGGGATCAACACCGCCAAGAGCTCGACTCCGTGCTGGCGCGTCTCGTGCAGCAGCTCATCGAGGGCAGCCTCGGTGCGGCCGAGCTCGCGCCGCCGTTGGGCGTCGTCGACGGGCCGCAACTGGCGCAGGGCATGGCTCACGTCCACCCGTTCGCCGTCCGGCCCGGGCCGCTCCGGCCAGCGCATCGCCAACTTGCGCAGGAGCCCGTAGAGGTGGGAGTGACGGTAGAGCCAGTCGAAGAGCGGGTTGAAGGCCGGGTGGGAGCGATCGCCGACTAGCGCCCGCTGGCTGACCAGCCAGGCGTCCTCGCGCCCGTTGTCCTCGAGATCGTTCTCGAGGTAGATGCCAAGTATGACCATCTGCGGCCGCAGCGCGAGGCCGAAGGCGCGGAGCCAGGCCGACTGCTGGCGGGTGCCGTAGCCGGGTGTGCCGGCGTTGATCACCTGGGCTCTGAGCCCTCGCCTTTCGAGCTCACGCTCGAGGCGGACGGGGACCGATTCGTTCTCCTCGATGCCGTAGCCGAACACGAAGGAGTCGCCGAGAAAGACGAGCCGCGGCCGCGGGTCGCCGGGATCGATCTCGGCCCCGCGCACTCCCAGGGCGTTGACTCGGACGGTGGTCATGTACTCGACCCGGTTGCCGAGATACCCCCGATGTCCCGGCTGGAGCCGGTAGGCCGGCGCGGTGGACTCGACGAAGAGCCCGCGACTCTTGAGGACCGCGCCTTGCGGCGCCAGCCATCGCACCGTGAGCTCGGCTGTGAGCACACCCACGAGGAGTCCCAGACTCGCTGCGAAGAAACGAGCGAGGACACTCCGGAGGCCAGCCGCCCAACGGCGAGCCGGCCTCGGACTCTCATTCCCCGGACTCAATCGGGGGCCAGGTACTCACGCAGATGCGGGTAGCGCTTGCGGGGACGCAGGCGATCGCGGACGTCGATCGCGATCGAGCTCAGCTGCTTGACCACCGAGCTGACCACGGTCGGACCACCGAGGCAGTCGCGGCAGAAGGGAGTCGGCGGGACGAAGTGACGGAAGGACCGCTCGATGCGTAAGGCTTCGTCCGACTCGAGCACTTCCATCAGGCTCTGCCGACGCAGATCCCCGATCACGTTCTTGCCGTCGTAATCGACGCAGCAGGTGGTGACCTCACCGCTCGCGAGGATACCGAAATCGTCGCGGAAGCCGGCCGAGCAGCCGCCGATGACGGCGGGCACCCCGCCGCGCTTGCCGCGCTGCTCGCGCACCCAGAAGTCCTGGACGCGCGAGAAGCTGATGTCGATGCCGGGGAAGATCAGGCGATCGCCGTTGCGTGCCTCGAGCACGACCTGGCGCCAGGCGCCGAGATCGAGGCCAAGCCGCTCGGCGGTGGCCAGCGTGTGCTCCTGGAAGTGGCGCGCCATGCTCAGGTTGTCGTCCTCGCTCGTGAGATGCTCGTAGCGCTCGCCGAGCCCGATCGCCGCCCCGTGCGAGCGGATGAAGAACTTGATCGCCAGGTGAGTGCGGGCGCCGGCGCGGAGCTTGTCCTCGATCACCCCCCCGACCCGTCGCACGTACTCGGGCAGTGTCAGCGAGCCGCCCCGCAGGCGGAGATTGAATGCCGTGTCGTTGGGGGTGCGAAAGCCGATCTCGAGCCGGCTCAGCTGGCTCGCGAAGAGCTGCTCGTTGCGGGTGCGCTCGAGAAGGCTGCCATTGGTCAGGAGCCGCACCCGCAACCCGCGCATCTCGGCGTGGGCGGTCAGCTCGGCCAGCTGCTTGTGCAGGAAGGGCTCACCCATCAGGTGGAAGGTGAGGAACGGGGTGAGGTGGTGCTCGGCGATCTCGTCGATGATGCGCCGCGCGAACTCGGCCGGCATGACCTCCTTCTTGCGGGTCTGCTGGTCGATCGGGCAGTAATCGCAGGTGAAGTTGCAGGCGTTCGTGAGCTCGAGGTAGATGATCTTGAAGCGCCTGCCATCGCGCTTGGCCATGGGGGGCCATCCCGGACGCGCGCCTTCTGGCTGGTGTCGCTGCTTCCGGGGACCGGAACGAAACCTCTCGGCGCGCGATTCAAATCATAGTGTAGCACAGCCATTGGGTGTTCTCAGCGCTCCCTGAGCCCATCGGGCAACTCCCGAAGGTCGTAAATCACCGCCTCGGGACCGCTTACGAGATGCGGGTAGCGTGCGTCGAGCCAGGCGGAGAGATCGGGGTGCGCCTCCAAGCTTGGAATCGGAGGGATCGGGAGGAGCCGGGCCCCGAGCCGTTGAAGAAGCGTCTGGTCGATACCGGCGACTCGCCCCGCCGAGGCACTCGCTGACACCAGGAACATGGCGCCGCGAGCCCTCAGCTCCTCGACCCGCCTGGGGGTCCAGGGCAGCTCGGGTGCTGTGAACACATCCTGACCCGGGAAGTGCCACCCCCGCCGATTGGCGGCATAGAGGAGCACCGGATTGCCGCCGTCGGCGGCCGCCACCAGCGCACCCGGCGGCGTGCGCCTTGCGATCTCGAGACCGGCCGCCCACAGCGCCCCATCGGCTGGCGAGCGATAACGGCTCGCTGCGATCCCGAGTGCCAGCGGCAGGCTGAGGACGAGCGCACCGAGGGTAAGCCCCCGGGTCCAGGCGCCGCTCCTCCCGTGAGCGGCGGCGGCACTACCCGTCTGCGAGCTGACCCAGGCGCCAGCGAAGGCCGCCAGCGGCGGCACGAACGGGAGCTGGTAGTACTCGTGGCGGTGCCCGGGAAAGGCCAGCACCACGTGGACCAGGAGCCCGAGCGTCCAGGCATGGAAGACGCGACTCGAGACCCCCTCGCGCCAGGTGCTGAGCGCGCCCGCGGCGGCCAGCACCAGCGCCGGTGGCGCCAGCACGAAGGCCAGGGCATGAAGGCCGACGCGGCGGTAGTTGGCCAGACTCACGAGCTCGCCGAGCCCGCTTCGCCAGATCCAGGTATCCTCGCCGAACATGTGGTACGGGTAGTTGTGGCTGGCGAGCGCGAACGCATGGCGATACCACAGGACGGACGGGAGAAGTGCCACGGCCGCGAAGAGCCAGAGCGCGGGGTCGCGCAACGGGCAGCGGCCGGGACGGCGAGCGGCCATGACGGCGAGCGCCGGCGCCACGAAGAGGGCCGGCAGCTTGACCAGGAGGGCCAGCGTCGCGGCCACGAGTGCCACGGTTCCCTGCCCGCAGCTTCCGCTTCGCATCCAGCGCCCGAAGGCCAGAACCGCGAGCAAGGTCGCCGCCATCATCGCGCTCTCTGGCATGAGCGTTCTGGAGTAGTAGATGCCGAGCGGCGACACACAGTAGAAGAGGCTCGCGAACAACGCCGTTCTCTCGTCCTTCCACTCCGCCACCAGGCGAGCAAAGAAAACCGCCGAGGCCGCCCACATGGCAATCGCCAGGAGCCGCCCCGCGATCACTATGTGCGCCTCATCAACACACACGAGCGCAATCAGCCAGGGGACGAGCGGTAGCTCGCTTCCAACATAGCCTGGCCCCGCACCCGCCCAGTCGATTTGCGGGTGGAAGAGATCGAAACCGTGGCGGCGGAAATTGCGCGCCATCATCGCCACATCGGCCTGCCGCCAGCTGTGTGTGCCAACGAGTCCTGCGCCGAGATCGGCGAGCCGGAGGAGAACGCCGAGGAGCAGCAAGGCGGCCCCGGCGAGCCGCATCCGCGGCGATCGCGATGGGGTTCGCGTGGCGTCCGCGGCGAGGCTCCCGGACGCTTCCTCCGGACCTTGGTTGCCGTGCAGCAGGGGACGTTCCTCGCTCTCTCTTCACCGGAGGGAGCAGCGAGCGGCTACAATACAACATGCACATCCGCTGCCTCCGGCCAGCGCAGGAACCTGGCTCGAGCCCGCCAGCGCCTGCTCTCCGAGCGAAACTTCATCGTGCCCCCGAACGTATTCGCCCGCGGGCGCCGAGAATCGTCCGTTGAGGCTGGGAATCAATGGCTGGCGCATCCACGGACAGCGGACGGGTGTCGGCCGCTACGTGCTCAACATCGTCCGCCACTGGACCCCGGAGCTGGCGGGGGCACGCTTTCGCGAGCTCAACTTCTACACGCCGCGCCCGCTCGACCGCGCCGACCTCCGCCTGCCGCCGAGCCTCCGCGAGCGCGTCCTCGGCCCAGATATGAGCATGCTCCTGTGGGAGAACCTGCGGCTCGGCCCCTTCACCAACGACGACGTCCTCTACTGCCCGTCCTACTCGCGCCCGCTCTTGAGTCGCGGCCGCACCGTCGTCGTCACCCACGAAGCGATCCTTCGCATGTACCCCAAGCTCTTTCCGCGACGGGCCCGCTTCGTGCATGACCGGCTCTACGCCTGGAGCGCACGCCACGCGGACCTGGTCATCACATCGACCGAGGCGGCGCGCCAGGACATCGCCCGCGCCTACGCGGTCCCGCCCGAGCGCATTCGCGTGATTCCGATGGCGCCGGACGCGATCTTCCGGCCGCTCCCGCGCGCCGAGTTCGCCGCCACCCCCGCGCGCTACATCGGCTCCGACGATCCCTTCTTCCTCTTCGTCGGCAAGCTCAGCGGGCGGCGCGACATCCCGGTCCTGCTCGAGGCTTTTGCCGCGGCCCGGCGGGCCGGGCGCCTCCCCCACAAGCTCCTGCTGGTCGGGCTCAACATTCACAACCTGGCGATTCACGCTCGCATCGCCGAGCTCGGGCTTGCCGAGCATGTCCGCCACGTGGAGTGGGTGTCGGATGAGGAGCTGGCCCGGCTCTACAACGCCGCCCACGCCTTGGTCATGCCGTCGGTTTACGAGACGGTCTCGCTGCCGGTGCTGGAGGCACAGGCGAGCGCGAGCCCGGTCATCGCCATCGATACCCCGGGCGAGCGCGAGATCACCGGCGGCGCTGCACTCCTGGTGCCGCAGTTGACCGCGCTAGCGCTGGCCGAGGCCATGCGCCAGATCGCCGAGGACGAGAAACTCAGGCGCAAGCTCAGCGAGAACGGGCTCGAGAACGTCCGCCGGTTCTCCTGGCAGGCCTCCTCGCTCGCCACCCTCGAGGTCCTGAGCGAGGCGGCACGCGGCTCGGCCGCAGCGTGATCGGGCCCTCCGGGGCAACCCGGCAGGCCGACCCTGACGCGCCCGCGAGGGCCGCCCGCGTAGGGCCCGCGGTACACGCCGACTCACCCCCCTCGCCGCAGGTATCTCGAGAATGCGAACGCCGTGGGCGCCGAGGGTCCTCACCGATGCGCTTGGCGCCTTCGACGTAGGTCGAGGAGCTGGGGCACGGCACCAGCCCTGCGGCTCGGGAGACGAGGGCCGCTCTCCCAAGGGGCAACGGGTGGGCTCGGAGCGGCGGCGGCAGCGCCGCGACCCGGCGGGCGTTTCGGCCGTAGCGCAACAGAATCTGTTGCGTTAACTTGCTTGCGATGGGCGTCGCCACCACCGCCAAGATCCGCGCGCTCAAGCGTGACTTCCGCACCGGCGCGGCCGTGGCGGAGCTGATCGGCGTGAGCCGGTCGCAGGTCACGCGCTGGCTGCGCGGCGCGGGGATCGACCCGCGCAACGCCGAGAGGATCGATCTGCTCGAGCTGGTCTGGTCGAATCTGCTCCGGCTCTACGACGCCGAGACGGCGCGGGCCTGGCTCTTCGGCCTGAACCCGCAACTCGGCGACCGCCGGCCGATCGACGTCATTCGGGCCGGCCGGATCGAGGAGCTGATGCGCGCGATCCGCGCCGAGCGCGCGGACGCCTTCGCCTGACGCTCTACCGCTGCTTCGCCTGGGACCGGCGGGCGGCGCCGGGGCGGCCGGGGGGCGCGCTCTGGTTCGCCCGCGCGTTCCAGGGCGACGGGCGGCACGACAACCCCGAGCGCTACGGCTGCCTCTACGCGGGGGAGGCCGCGGTTTCGGCGGTGGTCGAGCAGCTGGCGCGTTTCCGGGGCAACGCGCTCGTCGCCGGCATGCTCCGCCGGCGGGGGCTGCCGCTGGGGCTCGCCCGGCTCGAGCTCGACGTGCGGGCCTGGCTCGTCGACCTCGACCGCCCCGAGGTACTGGTCGCCGAGGGGCTCCGCCCCTCGCTCGTCGCGACCCGCCGCCGGGACCTGACGCAGCCGCAGGCGCTCGCCCTCCACGAGGGCGGCGCCGACGGGATCCGCTGGTGGTCGACCTTCGAGTCCCTCTGGCTGAACGCGACGCTCTTCGAGCGCGCCGCGCCACGGCTCCGGCTGGGGGACGTGCAGGAGCTCGCCCCGGGCCACCCCGCGGTCCGCGAGGCCCTGGACCTGCTCGGCATCGCGTCCGAGTGAGCTCCGCTCGCCTCCAGCTCGCTGCGCGGCCGCGCCTCTCGCCTGCTGCGCAGGCTCGGCTGCGGCCTTGCGCGTCCGAGGGAGCCCTGCGCCGTCAGGCCGGCCCCGGTTGCGCCCTCCCCCTGCGGGGTGGTAAACGTTTCCAGCCCCCCGAGTCGTCCTCCGCGAGTCCAACCCGGCGCTCGTTCGCCCAATGGGTCTTCCCGAGGGGCGGAGCGCGGCCGGAGCGGGAGGGCCCTGTTGCGCCTCAAGTCCCTGGAGCTCTTCGGCTTCAAGTCCTTCGTCGACCGGACGACCCTCGAGTTCCGCGACGGCATCACGGCGGTCGTGGGCCCGAACGGCTGCGGCAAGTCCAACGTGGTCGACGCGATGCGCTGGGTGATGGGCGAGCAGTCGCCACGCCGGCTGCGCGGCAAGGGCATGGAGGACGTGATCTTCGCGGGCTCCGACGCGCGCCCGGGCGTGGGCCTGGCGGAGGTCGTCCTCACCTTCGACAACTCGCTCGGCCAGGCGCCGCCGATCTTCGCGGCCTACGCCGAGATCCAGGTCGCCCGGCGCCTCTACCGCGACGGCGAGTCCGAGTACTTCCTGAACCGGACCGCCTGCCGGCTGCGCGACCTGCTCGACTTCTTCCGCGACGCCGGGATCGGGACGCGCGGCTACGCGATCGTCGAGCAGGGCCACATCGCCGAGATCGTCTCCGCGCGGGCCGAGGATCGGCGGTCGTTGATCGAGGAGGCGGCCGGGATCGGCAAGTACAAGGCGCGCCGGCGCGAGGCCGAGTCGAAGCTCGAGGCGACCCAGCAGAACCTGCTGCGCGTCACCGACATCCTCGGCGAGATCCGCCGGCAGATCGGGACGATCGAGCGCCAGGCGCGGCGCGCGGCGCGCTACAAGCGGCTGCGCGAGACCCTGCGCACGATCGAGCTCTCGATCGCCGCCGAGGACCGGGGCGAGCTCGCCCGCGGGCTCGAGGCCGCCCGGCGGGAGCGCGCCGCGCTCGAGGCGGAGCTCGCGGCCCTCGAGGCGGGCCTGGCCTCGCGCGAGGCGGCGGCGGCGGTCCAGCGGCTCGAGCTCGCCGAGTGCGAGCGGGCGATGAGCCAGGGGAGCGACGACCTCCTCCTGCTCCGCAGCGAGATCAAGGAGGCCGAGGGGCGCATCGGCTACGGCCGGCGCGAGCGCGAGACGCTGGCCGAGACGATCGCGGCGCGGCGCGAGGAGCTCGCGCGGCTGCGCGTGTCGCTCGCGGGGCAGGACGCCGAGGCGGCGGGCACCGGCGACGAGCTGCGCGCGGTCGAGACCGCGCTCGCCGAGGACGCCGCGGCGCTGGCGAAGGCCGCGACAGGGGCCACGGCCGCGCGCGAGTGCCTGGTCGCGGCCGAGCGCGAGCGCGACGCCGGCAACACCGCGCTCGTGGAGGTGCTCACGGGGGTCGCGCGCGCCGAGGACCGCATCGCGCACCTGGAGGAGCGCCATGCGGCCCTCGACGCGCGCATGCGCAACGCCGAGGAGGGCGTCGCGCTCGGCCAGAACGAGGCGAGCCGCGCCGAGACGGAGCGGCAGGCGCTGGAGGAGGGCCTGCGCAACCTGCTCGCCGAGCGCGATCGGCTGATGAGCCTGGTGCGCAAGGGCCTCGAGAGCCACGAGCGGGCCGGCGGCGCCGCGCGCGCCGCCGCCGATCGCCTGCGCGCTGCGCGCGAGGTGCGCGAGGTGCGCCGCGCGCGCCTCGTGTCGCTGCGCGAGCTGGTCGAGAGGCGCGAGGATCTCGACCTGGGGGTGCGGCACCTGCTCGGCGAGGGCGAGGCCGCGGGGCGCCGCTTCGGGCTGCGCGGCCTGCTGCGCGATCTCGTCGAGGTCGACCGCGAGGT
Source organism: uncultured Spirochaetales bacterium (assembly GCA_964624475.1). Classification (GTDB taxonomy): domain Bacteria; phylum Myxococcota_A; class UBA9160; order UBA9160; family SMWR01; genus CAZUYC01. The sequence continues at coordinate 75,764 of CAZUYC010000132.1, forward strand.
GGAGCCCGCGGCGGAGGCGGTGCTCGGCGAGCGCGCCGGGGCGCTCGTGGTGGAGGAGGCGGAGGGCGGCGTCCGCGCGCTCGAGGCGCTGCGTGCGGCGCAGGCGGGTAGCTCCGTCTTCCTGGCGCTTCCGGAGCCGCAGCCGGAGTCGCACGGCTTCGTCCCGCTCGGCGCTCCGCTCCTCGACCGGGTGCGCCCGCGCCCGGGCTACGAGGGGCTGGCGCGCGCGCTCCTCGGCGGGGTCTACCTCGTCGAGAGCCTGCGCGAGGTGCTCGAGGTCTACGGCCGCGGCCGCATCCCCGCGACCTTCGTCACGCAGGCGGGCGATCTGCTCGCGCCCGGGGGCCTCGTGCGGGGCGGCGGCGCAGGACCGGCCACGGGGCTGCTCTCGCGCGCGGGGGAGATCCGGGACCTCGAGCGCGAGGTCGCCGAGCTCGAAGTGCGGACCGGCGCCAGCGAGGCCGAGTCGCGCGAGGCCGACGCGGCGCTGGTCCGCGCGAGCGACGAGCTCGAGAACCTGCGCAACCGACACCACACCGCCGCCCTCGCCGTCGCGAACCACGAGAAGGACCTCGAGCGCACGCGCGAGCGCGCGAAGGCGCTCGGCGAGACCCAGGAGGGCCGCCAGAGCGAGCGCTCGGAGATCCTCGCCGAGGACGAGGCGGTGGTCCTGGAGCGCGATCGCCTGGCTGCGCGCCTGGCGGAGCTGCGCCGCGAGCGCGCCCAGCGCCAGCGCGAGCTCGAGGCGCTCGTGCTGCGCATCGGGGCCGCCGGTCGAGACACGACCCGCCTCGAGACGGCGGCCGCCGAGCGGCGCGTCGAGCACGCCGGGCGCGCCGACCGGCGCGACCGGCTGCGCGCCGCCTTCGAGCGCGCCGACGGGGCCGCCCGCGAGTCGCGCGAGTGGATCGGGCGCCGGGAGCAGGAGATCGCGTCCGCCGAGGCGCGCCGCGAGGAGCTCCAGGAAGTGATCGAGGCGAGCCAGACGCTGCTCGAGGATCGCCTGCGCCGGGAGGAGGCGGCGCGCGCGAGCATCGACGCCAAGCGCGACCGCTACGAAGAGGTCCTCGCGGCCGTGAACGCGGCCGATGCCTCTGTCCGCGACCTGCGGGGCGAGATGAACGGCCGCCGCGACCGCGCCAGCGAGGTGGACCTCGGCCTGCGCGAGTCGGAGCTGCGCCTCGCGCACCTCGAGCAGTCGGTGCGCGAGCGCTGGGAGGTGGAGCTGGCCGGCTGGACGCTCCCGCCGCTCGAGCCGGCCGGCGACGCCGAGGGCGCCGCGGAAGCGGGGGCGCAGGAGCCGGCGGAGGCGAGCGAGCCGGAGGCCGCACCGGAGGGGGACGCCGTCGGGGAGGACGAACCCGACGACGCGCCGCGCGACGCGCTGCGCGAGGCGCGGCGCAACGCCGAGCTCGCGCGGCTCCCGCGCCGCGAGCGCGAGGAGCGGCTCGAGCAGACGCGCCGGGCGCTGCACTCGCTCGGCGACGTGAACCTCGGCGCGATCGAGGAGCACGAGGAGCTCTCGGAGCGCTTCCGCTTCCTCTCCGAGCAGAAGGCGGACCTCGACCGCACGATCGCCTCGCTCCAGGACGCGATCGCTCGCATCAACCGCACCAGCCGCAAGCGCTTCCGCGAGACCTTCGAGGCGGTCGCCAAGCGCTTCGCGGAGAACTTCCCGCGCCTCTTCTCCGGCGGGAAGGCGAGCCTCTCGCTCACCCAGACCGAGGACGTGCTCGAGGCGGGCGTCGAGATCATGGCGATGCCCCCGGGCAAGCGGCTGCAGAACGTGAACCTGCTCTCGGGCGGCGAGAAGACGCTCACGGCGATCGCGCTGCTCGTGGCGGTCTTCCAGGTGCGACCGGCCCCCTTCTTCCTGCTCGACGAGGTCGACGCCGCCCTCGACGACGCCAACGTGGGGCGCTTCAACGAGATCGTGCGCGAGCTCGCCGGCGAGTCGCAGTTCGTGCTGATCACCCACAACAAGCGCACGATCGAGGTCGCCGACCTCCTCTACGGCGTGACCATGGAGCGCAAGGGCATCTCCAAGCTCGTCGCCGTGGAGCTGCGCTAGCCCCCCTGCATCGCGTGGGGCTCGCCGGGGCTCTCGAGCGCAAGACTCGAGGCAACGCATGCCGAACGCGGTGCGGCTCCGTCGCCTCGACGGGGGCGTTCGGGTAGGCTCTGCGCCTGCCCGGAGGGTGGTCCATGCCGATCAAGATCGCGTTCGAGCTCTCGGACGCCGACCTCGAGCACTTCCGCGCTGCGATGCGCGAGGCCCAGTCCCGCGCGCGCAGCCTGGACGAGAAGTCGATCGTGAGCGCGGCGCGCCGCCTGGTCGCGGAGACGGGCAAGCGCCCGCTTCCCGACTTCGTGCGCGAGCGCCTCGGGCAGCTCGAGGGGATGCTCCGCATGCTCGACGACGCGGAGTGGCGGATCGAGGGCCGGCATCGCGCGCGCGTGATCGATGCCCTCGCCTACTTCGCGGAGCCGGTGGACCTGATCCCCGACCAGCTCCCGGGCGTCGGCTTCCTCGACGACGCGATCATGGTCGAGCTCGTGGTGCAGGAGATCCGCCCCGAGCTCGACGCCTACGCCGACTTCTGCCGCTTCCGTGAAGAGCAAGCGCGCGAGGGGGTCGACCCCGAGGTGCAGCGCAAGCGCCTCGAGGCGCGCCGGCGCGCCATGTTCGCCCGGATCGAGCGGCGTCGCGAGCGCCGCGGGCGGCGCGGCGGCGGTCTCTTCTCGGTCAGCGACCGATCGATCCCCATCCCCCGGCGCTGATGGAGGCCACGGCCTGGCTCGGCGCCCTGACCGCCTGGGCGGCCGCGCACCCGGGCTGGCTGCTGCTCGCGGCGGGCGCGGTGCCCGCGCTCTGCGTGCTCGGCGCCTGGGCCGGCGGCCGGTTGCGGAGTGCCGTAGCCGCCGAACCGAGCCTGGAGCCGCCCGCGCCCGCCCCGGGAGCCCCGGAGCGCGAGGCGAAGCGCGCCCGGCGCGAGCCGGTATCCGCGCCGGCCGCCGCCCCGCGCGAGCCGGTGCCGGCTGCGCGGGAACCGGAGCCCGCCGCGCCGCCCGCGCGCCTGCGCGACAGGCTGCGGCTCACGCGCGAGGCGCTCGTCGAGCGCCTCGGCGCGCTCGTCGGCGCGCGCCGCGTCGACGCCGCGCTCCTCGACGATCTCGAGGCCCTGCTGCTCGGCGCCGACCTCGGCCCGCGCACCGCGGCCGCGCTGCTCGAGGCCGTGCGGCGCGAGGCGGCCGGCGCGGACGCGGACCGGGTGCGCGGCGTCCTGCGCGAGGCGATCCTGGCGAAGCTCCGGCGGGTGCAGCCGCAGGGCGGCGGAGCTCCGACGGGCAAGCCCCACGTCGTCCTCGTCCTCGGCGTGAACGGCTCGGGCAAGACCACCACGATCGGCAAGCTCGCGGCGCGCCACCGCGCCGCCGGCCGCCGCGTGCTCCTCGGCGCGGGCGATACGTTCCGTGCGGCCGCCACGGAGCAGCTCGAGATCTGGGGCGAGCGGGTCGGCTGCGAGGTGATCACGGGCACGCAGGGCGGGGATCCGGCGGCCGTCGCGTTCGACACGGTGAAGGCCGCCGTCGCCCGCGGCGCGGACGTCGCGATCGTCGACACGGCGGGACGCCTCCAGACGAAGGTCCCGCTGATGGAGGAGCTCGCGAAGATCTCGCGCGTGATCGGCCGCGAGCTCCCCGGCGCGCCGCACGAGACGCTGCTCGTCCTCGACGCCCACACGGGGCAGAACGCGATCAGCCAGGCGAGGCTCTTCACGCAGGCGGCTCGCGTCACGGGCCTGGTGCTCACCAAGCTCGACGGCACCGCCAAGGGCGGCGTCCTCGTGGGCCTGGCCCAGGAGTTCGGGATCCCGGTCCGCTACGTGGGTGTCGGCGAGTCGATCGAGGACCTGCGCGACTTCGACGCGGAGGCGTTCGTCGAGGCCCTCTTCGGCGCGTAGCCGGACTCGCAGGAGGAGCCATGGGCCGCTTCGTGCTGGCGCTCGACCAGGGGACGACCTCGTCCCGCGCGATCCTCTTCGACCGCGAGGGAGCCGTCGCCGCGGTCGAGCAGCACGAGTTCCCGCAGCACTTCCCCAGGCCCGGCTGGGTGCAGCACGACCCGGACGAGATCTGGGAGAGCCAGCTCCGGGCCGCGCGGGGAGCGCTCGGCCGGGCCGGGGCCTCCGGCGCCGACGTGGCCGCGATCGGGATCACGAACCAGCGCGAGACCACCGTGGTCTGGGATCGGGCGAGCGGGCAGGCCGTGCACCCGGCGATCGTCTGGCAGTCGCGGCAGACGGCGCCCCTGTGCGCGGAGCTGCGGGCGCGCGGCCTCGCGGACGAGGTGCGCCGGCGCACCGGCCTCGTGATCGACGCCTACTTCTCGGCAACGAAGGTCCGCTTCATCCTCGACGCGGTCGCGGACGGCCAGCGCCGCGCGGAGCGGGGGGAGCTCGCCTTCGGGACGGTGGATTCCTGGTTGGTGCACAGGCTCACACGCGGCCGCGTCCACGCGACCGAGTACTCGAACGCGTCGCGCACCATGATCTTCGACATCCACCGCCGCGACTGGGACGACGGGCTGCTCGGGGAGCTCCGCATCCCCCGGGCGATCCTCCCCGAGGTGCGCGACTCGAGCGGGGTCCTCGGCGTCGCGGACCGCGAGTGGCTCGGTGCCGAGATCCCGATCGCGGGGATGGCGGGCGACCAGCAGGCGGCCCTCTTCGGCCAGGGCTGCCTCGCGCCCGGCCAGGCGAAGAACACCTACGGAACCGGCTGCTTCCTGCTGATGAACACGGGCAGCCGCGCGGCGACCTCGACCACGGGCCTCGTGACGACCATCGGCTGGGGGATCGGCGGACGGGTCGACTACGCCCTCGAGGGGAGCGTCTTCGTCACCGGCTCGGCCGTGCAGTGGCTGCGCGACGGCCTCGGGCTGATCCGCGACGCGGCCGAGACCGAGGCCCTGGCCAGCGCCGTCCCCGACAGCGGCGGCGTCTACCTGGTCCCGGCCTTCGTCGGCCTCGGCGCGCCCTACTGGGACGAGAGCGCGCGGGGGGCGCTGGTGGGGCTCACGCGCGGGACCACGCGCGAGCACGTCGTGCGCGCCACGCTGGAGTCGATCGCGTACCAGACGCGCGACGTCGTCGAGTGCCTGCGCGCGGACTCGGGCCTCGAGCTCGCGAGCCTGCGCGTCGACGGCGGGGCCTCGCGCAACGACTTCCTGATGCAGCTCCAGGCGGACCTGCTCGGCGCCCGGGTGGAGCGCCCGGCGCTGCTCGAGGTCACCGCCAAGGGGGCCGCGGCGCTGGCCGGCCTCGCGGTCGGCTTCTGGCGCCGTCCCGAGGAGGTCCCGAGCGCGGGCGCGCTCCGCGTCTTCGAGCCGCGCCTCGCCGCCGACCGCCGCGAGGCCCTCTATGCGGGCTGGAAGCGCGCGGTCGAGCGCGCGCGCGGCTGGGTGGAGGGGCCGTGAGCCGCCCGCCCCGCCCGCTCGTGATCGCCCACCGCGGCGCCTCGGGCTACCGGCGCGAGAACACGCTGCCGGCGTACGAGCTCGCGGTCGAGCAGTGCGCGGACATGATCGAGATCGACCTCCACCGCACGCGCGACGCGGCGACCGTCGTGATCCACGACGAGCGCCCCCAGGGCCTGGACGCGCCCGAGATCGGCGCTGCCACGCTGGCCGAGGTACGCGCGCTCGACCTCGGGGGCGGCGCGCGCGTGCCGACCTTCGACGAGGTGCTCGACGCCTTCGGCCCCCGGATCGCCCTGAACGTCGAGCTCAAGCGCGGCGGCGGGGGCCCCTACCCGGGGCTCGAGGCCGCGGCCGTGGAGGCGGTCGCGCGCCGCGAGCTCCTCGCCCGCACGCTCTTCTCGTCGTTCGACGACGCGTACCTGGCGGGCCTGCGCCGGGAGGCGGCCGGGGCCCGACGGGCGCTGCTCCTCGATCCGCGCTCCGCCGAGCGCCCGCTCGAGCGGGCCCGGGCCGTGGGCGCGGAGGCGATCAACCCCTGGCTCGGACTCGCGACGCGCGACCTCGTCGAGGCCGCCCATGCGGAGGGGCTCGCGGTCTACGTCTTCACAGTCAACCGCGAGGCCGACATGCGGCGGCTGCTCGACCTCGGCGTCGACGGCCTCTTCACCGATTACCCCGACCGGCTGCGCGCGCTGCTTCCCCGCGGGGACCCCCCCTCGACCTAATGTTCCTAGGTGAATCTTCCGGTCGGATGCCTGTTCGCTTGACTTCTTGTGCCAGATTGCCGTATTTATTTCTGTATCCGCGCGGAATTGCCTAATGAAGATCAACCCGGACTCGATCGAGTACGACGCCACCGATCTCGAGATCCTCGAGCTCCTGCAGGAGAACTGCAAGCAGCCGCTCGCGGCGATCGGGCAGAAGGTCGGACTCTCGGCGCCCTCGGTGCTCGAGCGCATCCACAAGCTCGAGGAGGCCGGCGTGGTGATCGGCTACCAGGCGATCCTCGACGCGCGCAAGCTCGGCCGCGACATCACCGCGTTCATCGGCGTCGCCACCGAGCGCTCGCGCGACATCGCGCGCATCGAGCGCGAGGTGGTCGCGATCGACGCCGTGCTCGAGTGCCACCACGTGACCGGCGAATGGACGCTCCTGCTCAAGGTCAAGACCACGGACACGGAGAGCCTCGAGGAGCTGATCGAGCGCATCCGCTCCTGCGAGGGCGTCGCGCGCACGGAGACGATGGTGGTGCTCTCGACGCACGCCGAGCGCTCGCGGGTCCCGCTCATGGCGAGCCCGCAGGTCGAGGGGCACGCGCCGCGGCGCAGCGGGGGCGGGCGGGGACGGCGGGCCGGCCCATGAGCGACCGCAGTCTTCACCGGATTCCCGCGCAGGGCCTCTACGATCCGGCCCACGAGCACGACGCCTGCGGCGTCGGCTTCGTGGCGAACATCCGCGGGCGGCGCTCGCACCAGATCGTCCACCAGGGCGTACAGGTGCTCGTCTCCCTCGAGCACCGGGGCGCCTGTGGCTGCGACCCGGAGACGGGCGACGGCGCGGGGATCCTGATCCAGCTCCCCGACCGCTTCCTGCGCCAGGAGGCGGCGAGGCTCGGCTTCGAGCTGCCGGCGCCGGGTGCCTTCGCGTCGGGGCTGGTCTTCCTCTCCCGCGACGCGGGCGAGCGGGCCTGGCAGGCGGAGGCCTTCGAGCGCGCGGTCCTTGCCTCGGGGCAGCGCTTCCTCGGCTGGCGCGAGGTGCCTACCTCGCCGAGCGCGATCGGGCGCGTCGCGCGCGAGAGCCTGCCGGCGATCCGCCAGGCCTTCGTCGCGGCGGCCCCCGGGCTCGACCAGGATGCCTTCGAGCGCCAGCTCTACGTGCTGCGCCGCGTCTTCGAGGCGGCGGTGGGGCCGCGCCCCGGGTTCGCCTACGTCCCGAGCCTCTCGAGCCGGACCTTCGCCTACACGGGGCTCTTGATGGCGAGCCAGATGGAGCGCTTCTACCGCGACCTCGAGGACCCGGCGCTCGAGTCGGCGCTCGCGCTCGTCCACTCGCGCTACAGCACCAACACGCTCGGCGCCTGGGACCTCTCGCACCCGTTCCGGTACATGGCGCACAACGGCGAGATCAATACCCTGCGCGGCAACCGGAACTACATGCGCGCGCGCGAGGGCACGCTGCGCTCGCCGCTCTTCGGCGACGACCTGCGCAAGCTCTACCCGATCATGCGCGAGGCCGCGAGCGACTCGGCGCAGTTCGACAACGTCCTCGAGTTCCTCTGCCTTTCGGGGCGCGAGCTGCCCGAGGCCATCCTGATGATGATCCCGGAGGCCTGGGAGAACCACGAGCGCATGGACCCGGAGCTCCGGGCCTGGTACGAGTACCACTCCTTCCTGATGGAGCCGTGGGACGGCCCCGCCTCGATCGCCTTCACCGACGGGCGCAAGATCGGCGCCGTGCTCGACCGCAACGGGCTCCGCCCCTCGCGCTGGATCACGACGAAGGACGGGCTCGTCGTGATGGCCTCGGAGGTCGGCGTCCTCGACGTGGCGCCGGAGAAGGTGCTGCGCAAGGGCCGCCTGCGCCCGGGGCGGATCTTCTTCGTCGATCTGGAGGCGGGTCGCATCGTCGAGGACGAGGAGGTGAAGGCCCGCTACGTCGCGAAACGCCCCTACCGGCGCTGGGTGGAGGCGAACCGCGTGCGCGTGACGGAGCTGCCGCGCGCCGAGGTCGACGAGACGCCGCTGGCCGCGGAGCTGCGCACCAGCCTGCAGCAGGTCTTCGGCTACACGCTCGAGGACCTGCGCGTGCTGATCGCGCCGATGGTGGCGACCGGGAAGTGGGCGATCGGCTCCATGGGCGAGGACGCCGCGCTCGCCTGCCTCTCCGACCGGCCGCAGATGCTCTACCGCTACTTCAAGCAGCTCTTCGCGCAGGTCACGAACCCGCCGATGGATTCGATCAACGAGGGCAACGTGATGTCCCTCTACTCGACGCTCGGCGAGGAGAGGAACCTGCTCGAGGAGACGGAGGCCCACGCGCGCCTGCTGCGCTGCGACCGCCCGATCCTGACCAACGAGGAGCTCGAGCGGATCCGCGGACTGGATCTGCCGGGCCTCGCCGTCCAGACGCTGCCCGCGCTCTACAAGGTCGCCGACGCGGGGGATGGCCTGCGCGAGGCGCTCGATCGCCTGTGCGACGAGGCGGCGCAGGCGGTGCGCGGCGGCGTCGACATCCTGATCCTCTCCGACCGCGGCGTCGGCCCCGACCACGCCCCGATCCCGATGCTGCTCGCGACCGGCGCGGTGCACCACCACCTGGTGCGCGAGGGGCTGCGCACGCAGTGCGGGATCGTCTGCGAGACGGGCGAGGCGCGCGACGTCTCGATGTTCGCGCTGCTCGTCGGCTACGGCGCGGGAGCGATCAACCCGTGGCTCGCGTTCGAGACGATCCGCGAGCTCGTGGACGAGGCCGCGTACGTCCCAGAGGGCCTCGGCTACGAGAAGGCCGTGGCCAACTACCTGAAGGCCTGCGACAAGGGCCTGCTCAAGACGATGGCCAAGATGGGGATCTCGACGCTCCAGAGCTACCGCGGGGCGCAGATCTTCGAGGCGGTGGGCCTCGATCAGGAGCTCGTGGCGCGCTGTTTCACCGGAACCGCGTCGCGCGTCTCGGGCGTGGGCTACGACGTGCTCGCGCGCGAGTCCGGCATGCGGCACGCGCGCGCCTTCCCGGGCGGGCGCTACGTCTATCCGGAGCTCGACCCGGGCGGCCTCTACCAGTGGCGCCAGCGCGGCGAGCGGCACACCTTCAACCCGGACACCGTCGCGATGCTGCAGCACGCGGTGCGCGACGAGAGCCCTGCCACCTTCAAGGAGTTCTCGAAGGCCGCCAACGACACGGCCGAGAGGCTCTGCACGCTGCGCGGGCTGCTCCGCTTCCGCGCGCCGAGCGAGCCGGTGCCGCTCGCGGAGGTCGAACCGGCGGCCGAGATCGTGAAGCGCTTCTGCACCGGCGCGATGTCGTACGGCTCGATCTCGCTCGAGGCCCACCAGACGCTGGCCGTCGCGATGAACCGGATCGGCGGCAGGAGCAATACCGGCGAGGGCGGCGAGGACCCGCGGCGCTTCGTGCGGGACCCGAACGGGGACCTGCGCCGCAGCGCGATCAAGCAGGTGGCCTCGGGTCGCTTCGGCGTGACGAGCTGGTACCTGGTGAACGCCGACGAGCTCCAGATCAAGATGGCGCAGGGCGCCAAGCCGGGAGAGGGCGGCGAGCTTCCGGGCCACAAGGTCGACCAGACGATCGCGAAGACCCGTCACGCGACTCCGGGCGTGGGGCTGATCTCGCCGCCGCCCCACCACGACATCTATTCGATCGAGGACCTGGGACAGCTCATCTACGATCTGAAGAACGCGAACCGTCGCGCCAACGTGAGCGTGAAGCTCGTGGCGGAGAGCGGCGTCGGCACGATCGCGGCCGGCGTCTCGAAGGGCCGCGCCGACGGCGTGCTGATCTCCGGCCACGACGGCGGCACCGGCGCCTCGCCGCAGGCCTCGATCAAGGGCGCGGGCGTGCCCTGGGAGATCGGGCTGGCCGAGACCCAGCAGGTGCTCGTGCTGAACGACCTGCGCGGCCGCATCCGGCTGCAGACCGACGGAGGCCTCAAGACCGGACGCGACGTGGTGATCGCGGCCCTGCTCGGCGCCGACGATTTCGGCTTCTCGACCGCGCCGCTCGTGGCGATGGGCTGCATCCTGATGCGCGTCTGCCACCTCAATACCTGTCCGGTCGGGATCGCGACGCAGGATCCCGTGCTGCGCCAGCGCTTCACGGGCCTCCCGGAGCACGTGGTCCGCTACTTCTTCTTCGTGGCCGAGGAGGTGCGCGAGATCATGGCGGAGCTCGGTTTCCGCCGCGTCGCCGACATGATCGGGCGCGTCGACCGGCTCGAGGTGGACCGGGCGATCCAGCACTGGAAGGCGCGGGGCCTCGACTTCTCGGCGCTGCTGCACCGGCCCGAGGTGCCCTTCGCCACCCGCCACAGCGGCGGCCAGGACTGGAGCCTGCTCGACCGGGCGCTCGACGTGGAGCTCCTCGAGCTGGCGCGCCCGGCGCTCGAGCGCGGCGAGCGCGTGCGCGCGGAGCTGGCGATCCGCAACACCCACCGCACCGTGGGGACGATCCTCGGCTCCGAGGTCTCGCGCCGGCACGGCCCCGAGGGCCTGCCCGAGGACACGATCGAGCTGCGCTTCCGCGGCTCGGCGGGGCAGAGCTTCGGCGCCTTCTGCCCGCGCGGGATGACGCTGCGGGTCGAGGGCGACACCAACGACCACTGCGGCAAGGGCCTCTCCGGCGCGAAGATCATCGTCACGGTGCCCCGCGGCGCGGGCTTCGACCCCGTGGAGAACGTCATCACCGGCAACGTGGCCCTCTACGGCGCGACCTCAGGCGAGGCCTACTTCCAGGGCGTCGCGGGCGAGCGCTTCGCCGTGCGCAACAGCGGCGCCCGCGCCGTGGTCGAAGGAGTCGGCGACCACGGCTGCGAGTACATGACCGGCGGCACGGTCGTGGTGCTCGGCCGCACCGGCCGGAACTTCGCGGCCGGGATGTGCGGGGGCTTCGCCTTTGTCCTCGACCTCGACGGAGACTTCGCCGAGCGCGTGAACCCGGAGCGGGTGGATCTCGAGCCGCTCGGCCCCGACGACGAGCTCGAGATCCAGCGCATGCTGCGCCGCCACTTCGAGTACACCCGGAGCGAGCGGGCGGCGGAGGTGCTCCGCAAGTGGAACAGCTTCGCTCCGAAGTTCGTGAAGGTCTTCCCCCGCGACCTGAAGCTCGCCCTCGAAGCGCGCCTCGACGCCCGGACCGGCGACGGCTAGAGACGGCTGGCGATGGGAAAGCCCACGGGATTCCTCGAGTACCGCCGCGAGCCGACCCCCCACCGGCCGGTGGAGGAGCGCCTGCGCGACTGGCACGAGGTGCAGGCCGATTTCACGGAGGAGCAGGCGCGGCGCCAGGGGGCCCGCTGCATGGACTGCGGCGTGCCCTTCTGCAACAACGGCTGCCCGCTCGGCAACCTCATCCCCGACTGGAACGACCTGGTCCATCGCGGCCACTGGCGCGAGGCCCTCGAGCGCTTGCATTCGACCAACAACTTCCCCGAGTTCACGGGCCTCGTCTGCCCCGCGCCGTGTGAGACCGCCTGCGTGCTCGGGATCAACGACGACCCGGTCGCGATCAAGCAGATCGAGTGGGAGATCTCGCGCCGCGGCTGGCAGGAGGGATGGATCCGGCCGGTCCTCCCCGAGCGGAGGAGCGGGCGCTCGGTGGCCGTCGTGGGCTCGGGCCCGGCGGGGCTCGCCGCCGCGCAGCAGCTGGCCCGGGCCGGACACGGCGTCACGATCTTCGAGAAGAGCGACCGGATCGGGGGGCTCCTGCGCTACGGCATCCCCGAGTTCAAGCTCGAGAAGCGGCTGATCGACCCGCGGATCGAGCAGATGCGCGCGGAGGGCGTGGCCTTCCAGACCGGCGTCCACGTCGGAGTCGACCTCTCGGCCGCGGAGCTCCGGCGCAGCTTCGACGCGATCCTGCTGTGCGTGGGCTCCGAGCAGCCCCGCGACCTGCCGATCCCGGGGCGCGAGCTGCAGGGGATCCACTTCGCCATGGATTTCCTCACCCAGCAGAACCATCGCAACGCCGGCGACCGCTTCGCCCCGGAGGAGGAGATCCTGGCCACCGGTCGCGACGTCGTGGTGCTGGGCGGCGGCGACACCGGATCGGACTGCGTCGGGACCTCCCACCGCCAGCGCGCGCGCTCGGTGACCTCGATCGAGCTGCTGGGGCGGCCGCCGGACGAACGCCACCCCTCGACGCCGTGGCCGCTCTGGCCGCTCGTCTTCCGCACCTCGAGCTCCCACGAGGAGGGTGGCGTCCGCGAGTTCTCGGTCCTGACCAAGCGCTTCGAGGGCGCGGCGGGGCGGGTGGAGCGCCTGCACTGCACGCGGCTCGCCTGGGCCCCGCCCGACGCCTCGGGTCGGCCGGCGATGCGGGAGATCCCCGGCAGCGAGTTCTCGATCCCGGCCGACCTCGTGCTCCTCGCTCTCGGCTTCGTCCACCCGGTGCACGAGGGGTGCGTCGCGGACCTCGGCGTGCGCCTCGATCCGCGCGGCAGCGTCCTGGCCGACAGCGAGGGCTTCGCCACCAGCGAGCCCGGGATCTTCGCCGCGGGCGACTGCCGCCGCGGCCAGTCGCTCGTCGTGTGGGCGCTCTGGGAGGGGCGCGAGGCGGCTCGCGCTGTCGACCGCTACCTCGTCGGCGAATCGTGGCTCCAGTCGCGGCAGGCCTTCGTCTAGGGCGGGGTCTGGGGGATGATCGGGAGCGCTGGGTCTGCGCGGTTGGTGGGTCCCTCGTTGGACTCCGCCCGATCTACTCCGCTCGCCTGCGGCTCGCTGCGCGCTCGGCGCTGCCGCGCCTCGCTTGCGAAGCAGCGCGCCGGAACCCTGTCCGGGGTGATGCGGGGTTGGCCTACGACCGGCCGGGGGTAGGCGAAGCCCGCACCGCCGCAGCCAGCTTCCGGCCGGGCTCTTCGCAAGCGGAGCGCGGCAGCGCGGAGCGCGCAGCGAGCCGCAGGCGAGCGGAGTAAAATCGGAAAGTCCCCCCTCCAAACGGCCCCTTACCCCCGCACGCTTCGGGTTCCCGCGGGACTTCGCACGAAACGCTTGACGCCGTTCCCGGCGCGTCGGTAGGATCGCGCCGGACGGGGGTCCTCCGATTCCGGATCGAAGCCGCGAGCATTACGACTTCGGGCGGCTCGAGCGCGCGGTCGAGGCGCTGGCGGAGGCTCACCGTCGGCTGGGCGGCGAGAACGCCGGACTGCGGCGCAAGGTCGAGGAGAAGGCGCGACGGATCCGCACCCTGGAGGAGCAGATCCTCGAGGCGAACCAGAAGCGTCAGGACGTCGCGAAGCGCATCGACGAGCTCGTTGCGCAGCTCGACCACCTCGACGCGCAGCTCGCGCGGACGCAGGAGTAGTCTGGCCTTGGCCCCGCGTCGCTCCGTCGCCGTGCGTGTCCGCGGCCGGGAGTTCCGCATCCTGACCGACGGCGACGAGGATCGGCTCCAGCGCGTCGCCGGGCTCGTCGACCAGACCATGGGACGGGTCGAACGACAGACGGGCGCCGTCGACACGCTCGACGTGGCGCTGCTGGCCGCCCTGAACCTGGCGCGGGAGCTCCTCGAGCTCCGGGAGAGCGGCACCCCGGCCGGGATGGACGCCGATCGGCTGCGCTCGCTCGTGGAGCAGGCGGAGTCGGCGCTGGTCGGCTGAAAGGCTAGTTCCCTGGAGACGGGGCTCGCGGAGCGCAAGCGCATCCTGCGCGGCGCGCTGGCCGCGTGGCGCCGGGGGGTGCCCGCCGACGTGGCTGCCGCCGCCGGCCGCATGGTCGCGGCGCAGCTCCAGACCGCGCCCGAGTTCGAGGTGGCGGGCTGCGTCGGGCTCTACGCGGCGTTGCCCGACGAGGTTCCGAGCCGCATGTGCTTCGAGAGCCTGCGCCGCCGCGGGCTCGTCTGTGTCTTCCCGCGCAGGCAGGGCGAGCACGGCCTCGTCTTCCATCGCGTCGACGCCTGGGAGGATCTGCGCCCGGGCCGCGCCGGCATCGCCGAGCCCTCCGAGTCCGCCCCCCGCCGCGCGCCCGGGCCGGGTGACGTGGTGCTCGTCCCCGGGGTCGCGTTCGACGCTCACGGGCAGCGGCTCGGGCGCGGCACCGGCTGCTACGACTCGGCCTTCCCGCCCGGCGCCGCGAGTCCGCCGCTGCTCTTCGGAGTCGCCTACGAGTTCCAGGTCGTGGAGTCGGTCCCCCACGGGTCGCGGGATCGGCGGGTCGATGCCATCGTCACCGAGCGCACCATCCGCCGCGTGGGGGGAGCCTAGCCAATGACCGAGCGGCAGGACCCCGAGCTCGACCGACAGCTCGCCGCGATGCGCGAGGGCAGCGTCGACTTCCACGGCGAGGCGGAGCTGCGCGAACGCCTCGCGGCGCGGCGGGCGGCGGGCGGGGGACTGCGCGTGAAGCTCGGCATGGACCCCTCGGCGCCCGATCTCCACCTCGGCCACACGGTGGTGCTCGGCAAGCTGCGCCAGCTCCAGGACCTCGGGCACACGGCGATCCTGCTGGTCGGGGACTTCACCGCGCGCATCGGCGACCCGTCGGGACGCCGCAAGACGCGGCCCGCGCTGAGCCGCGAGGAGGTGCTGCGCAACGCCTCGACCTACGTCGATCAGGCCGGGCGCGTGATCGACGCGGCGCGTGCCGAGGTGCGCTTCAACAGCGAATGGATGGAGCGCATGAGCTCCGACGACGTGTTGCGCCTGTGCTCCCACTACACCGTGGCGCGCCTGCTCGAGCGCGACGACTTCGCCAAGCGCTACGCCGGGGGGGATCCCATCTCGGTCCACGAGCTCCTGTACCCGTTCGTGCAGGCCTACGACTCCGTCGCGCTTCGCGCCGACGTCGAGCTCGGCGGCACCGACCAGACCTTCAATCTCCTGATGGGGCGCGAGATCCAGCGCGCCTACGGCCAGGCGCCGCAGGCGGTGATCACCCTTCCGCTGCTCGTCGGGACCGACGGCCGCGAGAAGATGTCGAAGAGCCTCGGCAACGCGATCGGGATCACGGATCCGCCCGAGGAGATCTACGGCCGGGTCATGAGCATCTCGGACGCGCTGATGCTCGGCTGGTTCGACCTGCTCGCCGCCGGCGGATGGGCGGACCTGCGGGCCGAGCGCGAGCGCCTCGGGCGCGGCTCGGGCGAGCCGCTGCGCTTCAAGCAGGCGCTCGCACGCCGCCTCGTCGAGCGCTTCCACGACGCCGGGGCCGCCGAGCGCGCGGAGGCGCACTTCCATCGGGTCGTGCGCAGCCGCGAAGCGCCCGACGACCTGCCCGAGCGGCGCCTCGCGGCGGGGAACTCCGGCGACCGCGGGCTCCTCGAGGTGCTCGTGGAGCTCGGGCTCGTCGCGAGCCACGGCGAGGCGCGCCGCCTCGTCGCGCAGCGGGCCGTCGCGGTCGACGATGCGCTGGTGGACGACGCCAGCCTCCGGCTCGGGCGCGGGGTCCACCGGATCCGGGTCGGCAAGCGCCGCTTCGCCCGGGCGGAGATCCGCTAGACGCGCGGGCGTCCGGGCAGCGAGCGCCGCTCCTCGAGGGAGGGCCCCTGGGGGCGCAGAAGGCCCCCCTTGACCCGGAGCCTCCGGTCCCGTAGATTGCTTCTCCCACAAGAGATCTGGAGGCAAACCGAGGGGTTGCCTCGGTTGCTCTTCGCCACCCCGACCCGGCACAGGCAGCGGGTGGCTTCGATCGGTCTTTGAAAACTGAATAGCGTGCGGTCCTTTCGGGCTCGGGAAGCCCGATGGGACGGCCACGACTCGTAATTCCCAATCGATCGCGGAGCTCGCGGTTCGCCGCGCGCTCCGCTTCCGAACGACCGGACGCGACGCGCGCGAGCGCGCCGCGTCCGCGCAAGGTTCAAACCGGAGAGTTTGATCCTGGCTCAGAACGAACGCTGGCGGCGTGCTTAAGACATGCAAGTCGTACGGTAAGGCCCCTTCGGGGGTACACGAGTGGCGCACGGGTGAGTAACGCGTGGGTAATCTGCCGCCGGGCCCGGGACAACTCCGGGAAACTGGAGCTAATACCGGATGAGACCACGGGATCCGTGGATCCTGCGGAAAAACGATGGCCTCTGCTCGCAAGCTATCGCCCGGCGATGAGCCCGCGTCCCATTAGCTAGTTGGTGAGGTAACGGCTCACCAAGGCTGTGATGGGTAGCTGGTCTGAGAGGATGACCAGCCACACTGGGACTGAGACACGGCCCAGACTCCTACGGGAGGCAGCAGTCGGGAATTTTGGGCAATGGGCGAAAGCCTGACCCAGCAACGCCGCGTGAGGGATGAAGGCCTTCGGGTCGTAAACCTCTGTCGGGAGGGA
>CAZUYC010000133.1:0-77068 GCA_964624475.1 uncultured Spirochaetales bacterium
AGTTCGCCCGGGCTCTTCCCGGCCCGGACCCTCTCCACCAGCCGTCGCCGGAGCTCCGGCGAATACGGCGGCCGACTCTTCGGCATCGTAGACCCCCTCCTTCCCAAGCGTAGAGGTGTCCACGAAACCCAGGCAACTTCACGACATAGACTTGGAAGCGCTCGCGCGGGAGCTCGCCCGACGCGATGCCCTGGACGAAGGGGTGCCCGAGGCAGGCGCCGGCCAGATCGCGGTTGCGGCGCCAGAGCTCCGCCGCCGTCCCGTTCACGATGCAAGTCCCAGCGCGGCGCGGTCGGGATGGCCGAGGGCGACGAGGAACATGACGCTCTTTCCGGCGGCGTGCGGCGAGAAGAACTCGGTCACCTCGTCGTCGAAGAACGTCAGCCCCGTGGCGCCGAAGCGCTGGGCGTAGGCGCCCAGGTACATGCGGCCTCCCGTGATCCCCCCCTCGAGCTGCGCGGCCCGGTAGCCCCGGTTTCCAAAGCGGGCCAGCAGGGCAGGAAGACTGGCCAGGCTGTACACGTTCACTGCGGCGTCGGCGGGGAGCTCCTGGCCGAGACCGAGCCGGCCGGCCGCCTTCCGGAAGCCCCCCTCGCGGAGCCGCTCCAGCGAGCGCTCGGAACGGCGGTAGTAGTAGGTCCCGGGGTCGAGCCCTTCGACCGCGTGCACGATCAGATAGAGGTCGAGGAGGGTCGCGCCCGGCGGATCCAGGAAGTCCCCGGGCACGCCGCGGGTGGCGCCGTCGAGCACCGTGGAGAGATCCTCGAAGGAAATCGAGCGGCTCGCGTCGAACGCACGGGTCGACCCACGCCTTCGGATCACACCGTCGAGCGGTTCCTCGGAAAGCTCCGGCTGGGTCTTCGGCCGGAGCGGATACAACGAGCCGGTCGCCGCGGGCTCCTGCGTCGCGGGGGCGATGCCGCGCCAGGAGGCCGCCTCGGCGCCGTCTGCGAGCGACGAGGCACTGTGCTGCGCGCGGATGGCCGGGTAGTCGACCTCGAAGCGAGAGAGTGGCTCGGTCTCGAACCGCAGCTCCGCTGCCGGCGGCGCGGCCGGCGCGGGTCGCTTGGAGCGACCCAGGGGCACGAGCGCGATCGCGCCCTCTCGGGCGGGGTCCAGGCCCAGCAGTCGCTCCACGGGACGGTCCGCGAACCCCATCACCAGCTGCGGCTCGAGTGCTTCGGAAACCGCCACCGCGAGCAGGTTCGCGTGCAGCGTCCCGCCGTCCCAGAAGCAGTGCCGGTAGGCGCGCGCCTGGTACTTCCAGGCGTTCCGCCAGTACGTCGAAGCGCTCGCGATCACCACCGGCGCGCGGGCGACGTCGGGATTCCCTCCCGACGCTTCGAGGAGTCCGCGGCGAAAGTCTCCCTCACGCAGTCGTCGCAGGGCGAAGTCCTCCGGACCGAAGTGATACACGCCGGCCGCAAGACCCGGGAGGTTGCCAGCGACGAGATAGAGGTCGATGTGATGGAGCGCACCGGTGTTCGGGTAGGCGCGAAATAGGATCTCTCCGCCCGGGTAGCGCTTGCGCTTGGTGATGCCCGCCGACAGGTCGAGGACGCGCGCGAGCGTCGCGAGGTCTGGAATCCGCTCGCCCTCGGCTCGCGCCACCTGCGCCGCGACGGGCGCGGCGATCGCCTGGAGCGCTGGAAGGTCATTCGCTGGAAAGCTGCGCGGAAGCGGGATCGGCTCCAGATCCCGGTAGATCTTGAAGGGCAGCGGCTTGTTCTCCCAGTCGAGAAAGTGACGGCTCGCGCGCGTACTCTGCTCGCTATGCTTGGTCGCCTCGTGATAGTCGAGCGTGGCCGCGGTATCTCGATTGGACATCGGATCAACTCCCGCTTTCGCGAAGCTGCGAAATCTCATGATCGATGCGTCGCTTGGCGGCGGCTTCCGAATCCGCAGCCTCGTAGATCGTGAAGTGCATCAGGAGCTCGGGAAGCGAAACTGCTTCAACGCGTACTCCGGACGTGTCGCGAGACACGCGACACAACGTCGAGTGGCGCCGCGAGTAGGCGCGCAGCGTGAACCAGCCCAGGCGGCGCTGGATCCAGCCCGTGAGCGCCGACGCCGCGATCCGGTGCACCAGGTTCGCGCGCGGGTCCAGGCCGGGGGAGAGCCGCAGGGGCTGGGCGCCGAAATCGAAGGTCCAGCCCTCGCAGGGCGAGGCCTGGGCGTCCCCGTCGTCCGGGAAGATCACCTCGATCCCGTAGACGACCCCTTCGCGTCGGTAGCGCGCGGCGAGCGAACGGGGCTGGCCGAGCGCCTCGACGCAGTGCGGTAGCAGCTCCTTCTCGAGAAAAGAAGTGATCGTCTCGCGCATCTCGCTGGGCCGCAGGCCCCGGGGGTTCGGGTCGCGAAGCGGCGGGATCGGCGCCGTCGGATCGAAGCGAATCGCGGCCGTGCTCGCATCGAGCGTCGTGGCGATCGGCGAGGCGGCCCGCGCGACCCGAGGCTCGCCCCCGGTGAGGACGACCTGATCCCCTGGATCGAGAAGCGCCACCGAGATCGCGCCGTCGAGAGCACGCAGGTCTTCGGCCCAGCGCTCGCGCGAGACCGGAAACAGGAAGGGATTCAGCCAGGCGTGCTCGCCGGCGAAGCGGAAGCCCGCCGAGGCCGGTACCAGCAGGCGCGGCGCAATGGAGAGTGCATTCTCGAGGTTCCGGCGATGGTTCTCACACGGGAACTCGCTCGCCAGGCTCTCGAAGAAGTCGAAGTTCTGGCTCGCGTACATCGCGAACAGAAGGTCGATGCGTCCGTAGCGGCGTTTGACCTCGGCGATCGTGTCCGGCGCGAGCTCGGTGTCGACCTGGTTCCAGAAGACCGCGCTGCCGTCGCGGACGACCATTCCGCACTCGCGTACGCTCGCGTTCTCGGAGCGCGTCGGGAAGAGCTCCGCCTCTCGTGAGGTCATCGCACTGTGGGGATCCATGGGCGTGACGTGCGCGAAGCCCAGAGCCCGGAGCGCGTAGAGGAGCAGGGGATCGGTGGCGCACACGACCTGACAGTCGCGCGAGAGCAGATCGAGAGAGGGGAGATCGAAGTGGTCCGGATGACGGTGCGAAACGACCAGCACGTCGATGGGGCCGAGACGATCGATGGCGATCGTGCGCTTCGGGCACGAGACCACCATGCCGTTCTCGAAGGGGTCGTGCAGAACCGGGTCCATGAGGATCCGCATCGGACCCGTCTCGACGAGCACCGTGGCATGTCCGAGAAGGGTGACCTTCACACAGGCTCCCGCCCGTGGAAGAATAGCCCTACGGTGTCGAGGATCCTTCCTCAATCGGTAGGAAAGCTCGCGACCAGCTCCCGCAGGCGCTCGCGTCCGCCCTTGCGGATCGGAACCCTGTAGCGCACGAGGACGGCGTCGAAATCGGGCTCGGGATCCTCGGGTATCCTCGGAGCCGGCGTGGCACCGGCTTGACGGGATGACAGGAGTTCGGTCCGGTGAGCGAGCTTCGCGCCCTGGTGGTGACCCCGCTCTCGGGTCCGCTGGCCGGCTTCGGCCGCGCCACGGCCGCGGCGCTCCGCCTCTGGGCCGACCAGGCGGTGGAGCTTCCGCGCCCATGGCGCGCGGTCCGCCTCGCCGTCGAGGACGCCCATCCACAGCCCGCCGTCGCCATGCAGCGCGGGCTCGCTTCCCGGCCCCATCTCATCTTCGGCCCGTATGGGAGCGGTCCGACGCTGCAAGCGCTCCGCGCGACGGGGCGCGTCGTGTGGAACCACGGCGGCGCCGTCTCGACCCTCCGCTGGCCTGCGTTCCCGGGGGTGGTGAACGTGCTCGCACCGGCTTCCAGCTACTTCCTGGGAATTCTGGAGGCGGTACGCAGCGTGGAGCCGGAGCCGGGAGGGGGCGTGGTGGTCCTGCACGCGCGCTCAGGATTCGGCGCCGACGTAGCCCGGGGAGCCGCTGAAGCAGCCTCCCGGCTCGGCTTCAGGACGACGGCGATCGGCTTTGCGCGGGGAGAGGCAGGGCGTGCCGCTTCGCGGGTTCCCGACGCGGACGTCTTGCTCGTGGCGGGGAGCTTCGAGGATGAGCTCGCCGCCGCACGCGCCCTGCTGCAACGCCCGTGGCGCGCCGCGGGATTCGTGGGCGCGGGCGTGGACGAAGTACTCGCTCCCTTGGGTGCGACCCGCGAGGGTCTTCTCGGCCCGGCTCAGTGGATGGCCTCGGCCGCCTGGGAGCCCGACGAGGGGCCCGATTCGCAGTGGTTCGCGACGCGATATCGATCCGCGGTCGGAAAGCCTCCCCCCTACCCTGCCGCTCAGGCGTTCGCCGCCGGCGTGCTCGCCGCTCGCTGTCTCCGCGAGGCCAAGACCGTGGACGACGCCGCCCAGTCGGCGGTGGCCCGGCGGCTCGTCTGCCGCACGCTCTACGGACGGTTTCGGCTCGACGCGGCAACGGGACTCCAGGTCGGGCATCGGGTCCTCACGGTCCAATGGCAGGACGGGAACCGGCGCATCGTGTGGCCTCGCAACCTCGCCGAGCGGTCCCTCATCTATCCTCTTTCGTAGCCCGGAGGGGAGCGCCTAGGCCTATCCTTCGCTACTGCGATGGCACCCAGGCGATGCGCTTGGGCGCTGCGCCCACCTGCACCTTTCCGACCGAGCGCAGCTTCCCATCGCGCAGCTCGACCACCTGCACCGAGCCGTCGCCGAGGTTGCTCACCAGGGCCCGCGTCGCCTCGCCGCCGCCCGGGATGCGCTCGACGCAGCAGGGCTTCGAGATGCCCGTGCTGAGCCGGTCCAGGAGGCGCCCGCCGGCCACCTCGACGGCGTCGAGGTACGAGCGGCCCTCGTTCGCCGCCAGGATCACGTTCCCGCCGACGGCTTCGATCCCGTGGTAGGTGACCTCCTGCGGCGCCGCGTGGTCGGACGGGGGCTCCAGCGCGATCAACCGGATGACCTTCCCGGCGACCGGGTCCATCTCGAAGAATCCGTCCACCCAGAACGAGGCGAAGTAGAGCCGCGACTCGTCGGGCGAGAAGGTCAGGCTGCGCGGGTTCACGTTGAGCGGGTGGAAGCTCACGAGACGCCGCGCCGTGGGGTCGATGACCGCGATGCCCGTGACCTTCTTGCAGGTCACGTACGCCTGCTTCCCGAGCGGCCCGTACTTCACCACGTGGGGCGCGCTGGCGCCCCCGATGCGGAACGCCTCCTTCATGCGGGCCACGTCCAGGCCCACCACGTCGTCGCTGTCATAGTTCGCGACCAGGACGTACCTCCCGTCCTGCGTGAGAACGATGTGGTCGTTGTGCATGGGGCCGATGCGCGCCTCGCCGCGGAGCTCGAAGCTCTCCGCGTCGAAGAACTTCACCTTCTCCTCATCCTCGACCCCGACCGCCACCGTCTTCCCATCCTTCGTGACCGCGATTCCGTACGGGCGCGGCCCCACGGGAAAGCGCGCGACCTCCTTCAGGACGGAGAGGTCCACCCGCGAGACCGACGCATCCTGCGTGTTGACCACGAAGAACTCGCGCGGCTGCGCCTCGGCGGGCGAGGCCCAGGTGGGCGCCAGGCCGACCCCGAGGGCGAGCGCAGCGGTCGAGTACGCGGTGCGGCCGCGGCGCGCCGTCACGTCCGGCCTCGCTCCAGAGCCATGCGCTCGCACAGCGAGGCGTAGAGCGCGTCGTAGAGGAACGCGGCCCTCTCGACCGTCTCGTGATCGTCCCGCGCGACCAGCGGGAACCCGTCGGAGATCGCCCGCAGGCCCGGGGACTCCGGCGTGAGGTGGATCTGGTCGCGGAAGTCGGCTCCGCGCACGATGCGCGCCAGGGCCACGAGCGCGGGGTCGCCGGCGCAGCGTTCCTCCACGAGCGCCTCGAACGAGCAGCGGCCCGCTTCGTCCTCGTGGGGGTACGTCGCCCCGGGCGCGTCGAACCCTTTCGCGTTCTCGCGGCGCTGGACCTCGGCGACCTGCTCGGGCTCCACGAACAAGAGCTTCGCCTCGGGGTCGACGAAGCGGCGGATCAGCCACGCCGTCGCCGCACGGTTGACCTTGATGCGCTTCTTCGTCACCCACGTCATGGGCCCCCTCCACCGCCCTGCTCGGCGGGCGCGACTCGGTCGCGAGTTCCCTCACGCCGTGGAGTCTAGGAGATCGGCCCGAGCGCGCTCTCCGCATCGCCCCGAGTCGATCCCGCGGCGGGCGCGGGCGGGAGAGGCGCATCGGGGAGTCCACTCGCCCGCACCTCGAGGGATAAAGTCGACGAGGCCGCCGTCCGATAGCGAGCCCGGTGCGCGGCGAGATCTGACGCGCTGCGAAAGGTTTTGCCAGCGGCCAACGCGCAGGGTGACGAGAAAATGACCAAGCCGAAGCAATCCACGCCCCTCACGTCGATCGATCCGATGGGCAAGCACACCGCGGGACCGTGGCATCTGGGAGAGTGGATACGCTCGGAAAAAAGGCAACCCAGCCCGGAATCATCGCCTACGCCTACTCCTACTTCTACTTCTACTCCTACTTCTACTCCTACTTCTACGATCGACCTTCCGCGCCCACCCTGGACGAGGACCACGATCCGGCAGGTCCAGAACGAGATCCTGCAGCAGATCCTGGCCGCGCGTACACCGGAGGCGACGGAAGCGGCCATCGACTACGCGCGCTTCCTCCGGCTCTCGGGTCTCGACACCGAGAACTACCCGCTCTTCCTCAAGATCCTGGAGATCGAGAACCACTGGGTCCTGGACGCGCTCCTCGGGGACGAAGATCCCTTCCTGCTGTTCTCGACGATTCCGCCGAACAGCTACCTGTCCTACCGGATCTTCCAGCTGCTGACGCGCCGGCGGCCGGGTGGGATCTATCCAAGGACGCTCGCGATCGCTCTCGGCGCCCTCCAGATCGCCTACAGCTCGCCGAGGGACGGCTACAAGATCTACCCGCTCAGCATCGCCGACGTCGACAACCTCGGGAAGCACCTCCAGAAGGACGAGGGGCAGAACCAGCCGCGCAACCGCTGCATCCTGGACATCCTCGACCTGATCGGATCCCTGGAGGGTCTGCGCTGGGACGACTCGATGGAGCAGGTGGCGCGACAGGCCCTGAAGATCCGGGGCAACTTCTTCGACCACACGAAGCTGCTCGAGGATTGCATTCCGCAGGCCCTCCTGGTGAGTGGCGACTATCGCCAGGACGAAACGGCTCCGCGCATGGTGTTCGCGAGCTAGAGGTGCACCCATGACTCAGGCACCCGAACTCGGAATCGCCACGACCCCGGGTCAGGCGTCCGTGGAAGACGCGCAGATCTACGAGATCGAGAACAAGCTCCTCCAGGGGATCTTCGGCTGCCGAAGCGAGGAGGCGGTGGAGGCGGCGATCACCTACGCGAGCTTCCTCAGCAGCGCCGGGACCACCCCCGAGAACTACCCGGTGTTCCTGAAGCTGCTGGAGGTCGAGAACCACTGGGTGATCGACGCGTTGATCGGGAGCCGGGATCCCTCCCTGCTCCTCTCGTCGGTCCAGCCCAACCGCTTCATCGTCGAACGAACCCTCGCGATGATTACCCGATGGCACAAGGGAGGCATCTACCGCAAGAACCTCTCCATCATCCTGGGCGTGCTCCAGTCCGTGTACAGCTCGGCGAGCGACGGCTACCGCATCTACCCGCTCACCATCGCGGACGCGAACGCGCTGGGCAAGCACCTCGACAAGAGCAGGGGCCAGGACGACCCGCTGAACCGGGCCATCCTCGAGGTGCTCGAGAAGATCGCAGACCTCGAGAGCGCCGCCGATCCCCAGATGGAGGGGGTCGCGATGCAGGCCTCGGCCATCCGCAACGCCTTCTTCGACGACCGCAAGAAGATGGAGAACGTGATCCCGCCGGTGCTGCTCGTCACCGTGGATAGCCGCAACGAGGTACCTCCGCGACGCCGCATTCCGGTGAACGGAGCCGCATACCCCGAGCCCGAGGCGAAGACGTCGACCGCCGGAGCGAAGAAGGCGGGGCCCGGCGCCAGGAAGGCGGCGCCCGAGGCGATCGAGTTGCCCGAGGACTTTTAAGGCTGGCCGAAGCGCTCGAGGACCGTCGAGGATCGGATCGACGGACCTTGATGCTCTTCCGGCGGCGCAGCCGCGAAGGGCGCGACCGACGCCAGAAGCCGCGTTCTTCGGTGCGCGCTGCTCGGCTGCGAAGTGCTGGCAGTGGGAGCCATCGGGCGGCAACGCGACCCCTGACTTCCGCCGCCCCGCCTGCGCGCCTACGCGCGGTGGATAGAGCCGCGCCTCTTCACACGAGCCCATCTCGCGGCACTAACGCTTCGCGCCGCAGGTGAACGCGGTGCCGGGAGTCAAGCGCCCTACCTCGGGGCCCGGGGATTGCACGAGACCGCCATCGCGCCCCTGCCAGGGCCGCACCCGGACGCGTTGATTGGAGTCTCAGCTCGCCTATGAGCAGTTCGGCTGCCGATTCCTTCGAATTAGCGAGAGCAACCCGGTGCCCGCCATGATCAGAAGCAAGGGGGCTGGCTCCGGAACGCTCG
The DNA here is from genome assembly GCA_964624475.1 of uncultured Spirochaetales bacterium. Taxonomy (GTDB): domain Bacteria; phylum Myxococcota_A; class UBA9160; order UBA9160; family SMWR01; genus CAZUYC01. Next base: position 8,482 of record CAZUYC010000133.1, read on the forward strand.
TCGGACTCAACTAAACGAGCCTCCGGAAAAGCCGGGGCGGTTCAGTCAGGCGAAGCTGGGGATTCTCGAGGGGTTGCTGGTGGGCCGTCTGGGGATCGAACCCAGGACCAACGGGTTAAAAGCCCGGTGCTCTGCCAGCTGAGCTAACGGCCCGGGAGGAGCATACCGACTTGGACGTTCTCCCGATCGGCAGGTGATCCGCCGTGGCCGGAGTCGCGGGTAGAGGCGGAATCGCCGGTATGGCAATAATTGTCATTCTCTGCCAATCTGCCTACACTCCCAGGCATGCCGACCATGAACATCTCGCTCCCCGAGCCGCTGCGCGCCTTCGTCGAAGACGAGGTCACACGGGGCGGCTACTCGAGCGTGAGCGAGTACATGCGCGAGCTCGTTCGCAAGGCAAAGAGCGAGAAGGAGCTCGAGGCGAGGCTCCTTGGTGCGCTCGATGGTGAGGATCAGGGTGAGGTGAACCCCGAGTTCTTCGCGAGGCTCCGCGATCACGCACGGAGGATCGCAAGGAAGAAGCGCGGGTGAAGCGATACCCGGTTCGCCGGCGCGCCCGGGCCGAGATCGAACTCCTGGCCCACGTGGAGCGCATTGCCAGCGATGACGTCGATGCGGCCATTCGCCTTGCCGACGCCGTCGAGGAGGCCCTGATGGTCATCGCAGAGCATCCTGAAATGGGCGCACCCTACGAGACGGCGCATCCGCGACTCGCGGGCCTTCGAAAATGGGTGCTCCCTCGCTTCCCGAACTACTGCTCTTCTACCTCTTCGATGGCGCCGCCGTACACCTGCTCCACGTCTTTCACGCTGCCAAGGACTACGACCCGACCGAGTAGCCAGAGGCTCAGCGCGCGGGGTCGAGGAACTCCTTGAAGCCGTAGCGTGCGTGCGGGCCGAAGGAGAGCTGCTCGAGGACGCCGACGCCCGTCTCGCGGCCCATGCGCGCGCGCACGACCTGCTGGATGTGCTGGTTCTCGAAGGCCATCGGGTCGAGGTCGTCGCACTTCCACGACTCGCCGCCGAGGGCGAGCTCGCCCTTCCAGAGGCCGTGACCCCAGGTCGGGTGCAGATAGCCGATGCCCTTCATGCGGAAGCAGAGCAGCGCCTCGAGGTCGATCTCGTGGCGCGCGCTCGACTTCTCGACGAGCGCGATGCGCGCGCGGCGCGCGCGCCGCGTGCCGGGGACGTACTCGACCTCGTGCTCGCAGCCGGCGAGGCGGCGCTCGCCCGGGTCCTCCGTGCCCGGGATCGCGTCGGGCGAGTCGTAGGCGGGGAGGATCGCGGCGTCCTGGTGCCAGGTGCAGGCGTCCGCGTCCTCGAAGATGCCGTAGTGGGTGCAGCGGTCCTTCCAGTGGATCGGGGCCCACAAGAAGAAGACGTGCGGCGCCACGGCCTGCGGCGCGCCGCCCGTCTCGGGCTCGCCGAGCGGGCGGATGCCCCAGGAGCGGTCCTTCGTGCCGTGGACGCGCGCCGTGTCGATCGGCAGCTCGCGCCCGGCGTAGCGGATGCGCCCCTGCCAGCGCCCGAACTGAGCGAAGCGGGTCACGTCCATGATCAGCCGTTCGCCGCGGCGCAGCGTCTGGCGGCCCTCCTGGATCGCAGCGGTGCGCGCGGCGAAGGCGAGGTCGCACTCGATCCCGGTCTCGTTCGGCGCGAGGACGACGCGCAGCCGCCGCATGGGATCGGTCACCTCGATCCGGAACGGGCCGACCTCCACCTGCGTCGGCTCCTTCGGCAGGCGCCGCGAGGCGTGGAAGGCGTGCTGCTCGCCGTCGCGCACGATCGAGAAACCGCAGTCCAGGACGCCGCGGTTCGGGTAGATCGCCGCGCCGATCCCGAAGTAGAACTCCCCGTCCTCGGCGTAGCCGTTGAACCAGGTGCGGTCGTAGACGTTGCGGTCGCTCGACGCCGGATGCGCGATCGGCTCCGGCGTCTGGTGGATCGGGTAGTCGTCGAAGCGCGAGAGCATCGGGGGCTCCTCCTGCCCGCGGATTATACGCTCCGGCGCCGCCGCGACCGTCCGCGCCCGGGCGTTCCCGCGGGCGGCCCGCTCTGTGGCACCGGCACGCGCCGGGCCGGGGTCGCCGCGGGTTTCAGGGCGCGAGCTCGACGAGCAGCGCGCAGTGGTCGGAGCCGCGCACCTCGAGGACCTCGACGCGCGCCACCTCGCAGCCGCGCGCCAGGCAGTGGTCGATGCGCAGCAGGCGCAGCCGGCCGATCCCGCGCGGCCAGGTGCGGGCGGGCCGCCGGCCGCTGCGGCGCGCGTGCAGGGCGGGCAGGTCCTCGAGGCGGGCGGCGAGGCGGCGATAGAGCGGCCAGAGCGGCGTCGCGTTCAGGTCGCCCAGCAGCACGCGCGCGCGCTCGGGGCTCGCGTCGAGGTGCGCGAGGAGCCCCTCCACCTGCGCGCGGCGGCGCGCCAGCTGCGCGAGGGGGCGGCGCAGCGTGGCCGCGTTCGCCATGTGCACGTTCAGCACCTCGAGCGGCGCGCCGAGCTGGGGCCACTCGCGGGGATCGAGCTCCGCGGCGTGCGCGTCGCGGTAGCGCAGCCGGATCCGCGAGGCGCGCGCCGGGGCTGCCAGCGCGATCCCCATGCCGCGGTGGTCGCGGCGCGGGTCGAGCTGTCCGTGGCCGAGCACGCGCGCGAGCGCGTCGGCCTGTTCGGGCGCGAGCTCCTGCGCGGCCACCACCTCGGCGCCGCTCTCGCGCACGAGCTCGGCGAAGGCCGCGGGGTCGGCCCCGCCGTTCATCAGGTTCGCGGAGAGGATGCGGAGCCCCATCAACCGCCGATTTCGGGTACAGCCAGGGCCCGGCAGATCCTGTGAGCCAGCCGGTTCGGGATCTCGGTGTGGCGTGGGATCGCCTCGACAGCGCCCGTCGCGGGATTGCACCCGAGGGAGTGCGAGCGACCTTCTCGCTTCAGGTAGCATCCGTTCCGGCGAAGGTACCGGAGCAGCGCCCCTCGGTTCACTCGACGACGACCGTCTCGCGTTCGGCCTCGGGCGGTACGCCCCGGAGAGCGTCCTCGCGCCGATCCTCGAGGATCAGCGCGATGCCGTCAGCCAGACTCGCGCGCGCCTCCTCCTTGGTGCGCCCCTGCCCGTTCGCCCCCGGGATCTCCGGGCAGTAGGCGACGAACCAATCGCCGTCTCTCTCGAAGATCGCGGTGAACTGGTTGCTCATCTCGGCAAGTGTCCCACCCGCCTCCTTTCCGGTCAAGCCGGGCGGAAGGGGTCGGCGCGGGCGATCGTCTCGTCGCGCTCCGCACCGATCGAGATCAGGTCGACCGGGACGCCGGCCAGCGCCTCGACGCGCTCCACGTAGCGGCGCGCGGCGTCCGGCAGCTCCTCGTAGCGCCGGCAGCCGGTCAGGTCCTCGGACCAGCCGGGGAGCGACTCGTAGATCGGCTCCGCCTGCTCGGTCTCGCCGAGCGTCATCGGGAACTCGTGGGTGAGCTTCCCGTTCACGCGGTAGGCGGTCGCGATGCGCAGCTCCGGCAGACCCGAGAGCACGTCCATCTTGTTGATCGCGAGCTCGGTGAAACCGTTCACCGTGGCGGCCTCGCGCAGCATCACCGCGTCGAGCCAGCCGCAGCGCCGCGGGCGCCCGGTGGTCGCCCCGTACTCGGCGCCGGTCTCGCGCAGGCGTTGGCCCAGCGCGCCCGTCTCCTCCGACGGGAACGGCCCCCCGCCGACGCGCGTCGTGTAGGCTTTCGTGATGCCGAGCACGCGGTCGATGCGCGTCGGGCCGATGCCGGCGCCCGCGCAGGCCGCGCCGGCGACGCAGTTCGAGGAGGTGACGTAGGGATAGGTGCCGTGGTCGATGTCGAGGAAGGTCCCCTGCGCCCCCTCGAAGAGCACGTTCCTGCCGTCGCGCACCGCGCGCTCGAGCGCGCGCTCGGTGTGGTCGACGTAGGGCTCGAGCTCGCGCCCCCAGGCGAGCGCCTTGCGGACGAGCGCGTCCGGGTCGATCCGCGGCCAGCCGTAGAAGCGCTCGAGCTCGAAGTTCTTCTGCTCGGCGATGCGCCGGATCGCCGTCTCGAGGTTCGCCGGCGCGAGCAGGTCCGCCACGCGGATGCCGCGCCGCGCCACCTTGTCCTCGTAGGCCGGCCCGATGCCGCGACCCGTGGTCCCGATCGCGCGCTCGCGCGCGGCCTCCTCGCGCGCCTGGTCGAGCGCGGTGTGCCAGTCCAGGATCAGGTGCGCGCGGCCCGAGACGCGGACCCGCGAGGGGTCGCGCAGCACGCCGCGCTGGCGCAGCGCCTCGAGCTCGCCGAGCAGCTCCCCCGGGTCGACCACCACGCCCGGGCCGATCAGGTTCACCGTGCCCGGGTTCAGGATGCCCGCCGGCACGATGTGCAGCACGGTGCGGTGCCCGTCGACGACGAGGGTGTGGCCGGCGTTGTTCCCGCCGTGGAAGCGCACCACCAGCTCGGCGCGCTTCGCGAGCCAGTCGACGATCTTGCCCTTGCCCTCGTCGCCCCACTGGGCGCCGACCGCGACGAGGGTCGTCACGGACCGAGGTCCACGAGCTGGGCCGAGATCATGTGCGGGAGGCTGCGCAGGCGCTCCATCACGGCGGCGGAGGGCGCGCTGTCGACGTTCACCAGCATGCAGGCCTCGCTGCGCTCGCGCACCAGCGCGAGCTGCATGCGCGAGATGTTGACGCCCTCCTCCCCGAGCACCGTACCCACGTGGCCGACCACGCCGGGTCGGTCGTGGTTGTGCAGCAGCAGCGTCGGACCCTCGGGGATCGCCTCGAGCATGAAGTCGTCGATGCGCACGATGCGCGGTTGTCGGCCGTGGAAGACGGCGCCGGCCACGAGGCGCTCGAGGCAGCCCGAGACCCGGGTCGTGATGGCGCTCGCGAAGTCCGAGGTGCGGCTCGACTTCGACTCGATCACCTTGATGCCGCGCTCCCGGGCGATCACCGGCGCGTTCACCATGTTGACCTGGTCCGTGACGGACTCGAGCAGGCCGCGCAGCACCGCCACCGTCATCGGCGCCACCTCGAGCTCCGCCGCGTCGCCCGAGTACTCGACCTCGATCTGGTCGATCTGCCCCGGGCAGAGCTGCCCCTGGAAGCGGCCGAGCTTGGTCGCGAGCTCGAGGTAGGGCCGCATGCGCCCGAGGGCCTCCTTCGAGATCGAGGGCACGTTGACCGCGTTGCCGATGATCCCCGCGAGCAGGTAGTCGCGGACCTGCTCCGCGATGGCGATCGAGACGTTCACCTGCGCCTGCTCGGTCGAGGCGCCGAGGTGCGGCGTGCAGATCACGCGCTCGTGGCCGAGCAGCGGGTGGTCCTTCGGCGGCGGCTCCTTCTCGAAGACGTCGAGCGCCGCGCCGCCGACCTGGCCCGACTCGAGCGCCTCGAGCAGCGCCCGCTCGTCGACGATCCCGCCGCGCGCCGCGTTCACGATCAGCACGCCGCGCCGCATCTTCGCGAAGGCCTTGCGGTCGAGCAGCGCCGCGGTGTCCTTGGTCTTCGGGACGTGGAGCGTGATCGCGTCGGCGCGCGCGAAGAGCTCGTCCTGGCCGACGAGCTCGACCTCGAGGTTCGGGATCGCGCCCTCGGCGAGGTAGGGATCGTGAGCGATCACCTGCATCCCGAACCCCCGCGCGCGGTCCGCAACGATGCGTCCGATGCGCCCGAGCCCGATCACGCCGAGCGTGCGGTGGTAGAGCTCCATGCCGATGAAGCGGTTCTTCTCCCATTGGCCCTGCCGCATGCTGGCGGTGGCCTGCGGGATGTGGCGCGCGAGCGAGACGAGCAGCGCCACGGCGTGCTCGGCGGTGGTGATGTTGTTGCCGCCGGGCGTGTTCATCACGACGATGCCGCGCGCGGTCGCGGCCCGGACGTCGATGTTGTCGACGCCGATCCCCGCCCGGCCGATCACCTGGAGCTGCTTCGCCGCCGCGATCACGTCGGCCGTGACCTTGGTGGCGCTGCGGATCACGAGCCCGTCGACGTCGGCGATCGCGGCGAGCAGGTCGCCCGGGGCGAGCCCCGGCCGGTAGGCGACCTGCATCCCGCGCGCGCGCTCGAGGATCTCGAGGCCCGGGGGGGCGAGCTCGTCGCTGACGAGAACCTTCGGCACGGGTCTCCGAGCTGCCGCCGGCGCGATCAGCGCGCTAACCGCCTGCCGGGCCTTGGGAAAGCAGATGGAGCCGGGGGAGTGTGCCGGACCCTCGCGGGGGTGTCAACGATCCCCGACGCGCGGGAACTCCTGGGGGAGAAGCGTCGAGCCGCCCTCGTCGCGGGCGCGGTCGGCGGCTGGCACCCGCACGGCGGACTCGCGAAGATCACTTCCCTGCCGGACACCCTCTACACCTGTCCGATGCACCCCGAGGTCCGGCAGCACCGCCCGGGCACCTGCCCGAAGTGCGGGATGGCGCTCGAGCCCGAGCTGCCGAGCGTCGAGGACGAGGAGAACCCCGAGCTCGCGGTCTTCCGGCGGCGTTTCTGGCGGACGCTTCCGCTCACGGTCCTCGTCACCGTGCTGGCGATGTTCGGCCATCGGCTCGGGTGGTTCGAGATGGCCACGCAGAGCTGGATCGAGCTCGTCCTGGCGGCGCCGGTCGTCCTGTGGGCGGGTGGACCCTTCTTCGTGCGCGGCGTGCAGTCGATCGCGAAGCGCAGCCCCAACATGTGGACCCTGATCGGCCTGGGCACGGCCTCGGCCTTTGCGTACAGCGCCCTCGCGACCGTGGCGCCCGGGGTGTTCCCCGCCTCGTTCGTCTCGATGGGACGGGTGGCGGTCTACTTCGAGGCCGCGGTCGTCATCGTCTCGTTGACCCTGTTCGGGCAGATCCTCGAGCTCGAGGCGCGCTCGCGGACCTCGGCCGCGATCCGGTCGCTGCTCGGCCTGGCGCCGAAGACCGCGCGCCGGATCGACGCCGACGGCGGCGAGGAGGACGTGCCCATGAGCCACGTCCACGTCGGCGATGCGCTGCGCGTCCGGCCCGGCGAGAAGGTTCCGGTCGACGGCGTGGTCCTGGAGGGCAGGAGCGCGGTGGACGAATCGATGCTGACCGGCGAGCCGCTGCCCGTGATGAAGGGCCCCGGCGACCCGCTGATCGGGGCGACGCAGAACACCAGCGGAGCGCTGGTGATGCGCTCCGAGCGCGTGGGCGCAGAGACCGTGCTGGCGCAGATCGTGCAGATGGTGGTCCAGGCGCAGCGCTCCAAGGCGCCGATGCAGCGGCTGGCCGATCGGGTGGCGGGCTGGTTCGTGATGGGGGTCGTCGCGATCGCGCTGGCGACCTTCCTGGCGTGGGGCGGGTTCGGGCCCGAGCCGAGCTGGGCCCATGGCCTCGTCAACGCGGTGTCCGTGCTCATCATCGCCTGCCCGTGCGCGCTGGGGCTCGCGACGCCCATGTCGGTCATGGTCGCCACGGGCAAGGCGGCGACCCAGGGCGTGTTGTTTCGCGACGCCGCGGCGATCGAGCGCCTGCGCGAGGTCGACACCCTGATCGTCGACAAGACCGGCACGCTCACCGAGGGCAAGCCCGCCTTCGACCGCGCCGTGCCCGTCCCGGGCGTTTCGGCCGACGAGGTGCTGCGGCTGGCGGCGAGCCTCGACCAGGGCAGCGAGCATCCGCTGGCCGATGCCATCGTGCGCGCCGCCCGCGAGCGCGGCCTCTCGCTCGAGAAGGCCGAAAATTTCGAGTCGGACTCGGGGATCGGCGTGCGGGGTCGCGTGGCAGGGCGCCAGCTCGTCCTCGGCAGCCCGGCGCTGATGCGGCAGGCCGGCGTGGCGGTCGACAGCCTGATCCCGCAGGCGGAAGCGTTGCGCTCCGACGGCGCCAGCGTGATGCACCTGGCCGTCGACGGCCGCCTGATCGGCCTGCTGGCCGTGTCGGACCCGATCAAGTCCAGCACCCCCGAGGCTCTGGCCACGCTCCAGGGTGCCGGCATCCGGGTGGTGATGGCCACGGGCGACGGGCTGACCACCGCCCGTGCGGTCGCGGGCCGGCTGGGCATCGACGAGGTGCACGGCGAGGTCGACCCCGCCGACAAGCTGCGCCTCGTCGAGCGACTCCAGAAGGAAGGCCGCATCGTCGCCATGGCCGGCGACGGCATCAACGACGCGCCGGCCCTGGTGCAGGCCGACGTGGGCGTGGCCATGGGCACGGGCACCGATGTGGCCATCCACAGCGCCCAGGTCACGCTGGTGAAGGGCGACCTGCGGGGCATCGCGCACGCCCGGGCGCTCTCGGAAGCCACCATCCGGAACATGAAGCAGAACCTGGGTTTCGCGTTCGTCTACAACGCGCTGGGCGTGCCGCTGGCCGCCGGGCTGCTCTATCCGTTCACCGGGTGGCTCTTGTCGCCCATGATCGCCGCCCTGGCCATGAGCCTCTCCTCGGCGTCCGTCATCGGCAACGCGCTGCGGCTGCGCGGGGCGAGCACGAGCTGACCGAGCGCGGGATCTCACGAAATGGCCGCCCGGCCCGTCCGCAAAGAGATGTCTACTCGGCCTGGCTCCGGCTTGCCGCCGTTCGAGCGCGTCGTCGAGCTCTACGGGCCTGCCCTGCTGCGTTTCTGCGCCGCCCAGGCAGGGCCCGGGCGCGCCGACGACTGCTTCCAGGAGACGATGCTGGCGGCGCTGCGGGCCTATGGCGGGGTGCGCGACCCGCGGGCGATCCGTTCCTGGCTCTTCTCGATCGCCGTCCGCAAGGCGATCGACCTCCACCGCGAGAAGGCACGGGCTCCGCAGCCCGCCCTGGACCTCGAGGCGTTGGCCGGCGCGGAGGAGCCGGTCCACCGCGACGAGGCGCTCTGGACGCGGGTGTGCAAGCTGCCGGACAAGCAACGCCGGGCCGTGACGCTTCGCTATCTCGCGGGTCTCTCCCACAAGGAGATCGCCCAGATCATGAAGACCACGGACGCGGCGGCCCGGCGCAACGTCTTCGAAGGCCTGGCGCGACTGCGAAAGGAGGTGCGTCGATCTCACACGAGCGGCCTGCGGGCCGTCCAAGAGACATGACCCGCGAGCATCCCGAAGACCTGAAGTCCCTCGAGAAACGGCTCCGCGCGCCCCCGGGGCCCGGCGCGGCCGCCTGGGCCCGGATGCGCCGGGAGCTGGCCGAGCGGGCGAGCGCGGCCGGGCTCGTCGACGTCGCGTTCGAGCGCCACGACTCGCCGCTCGGGTCGATCGTGCTCGGCGCGACGGTGAAGGGGCTGGTGCGCGTGGGACTTCCCGCCGAGAGCGAGGACGCCGTGCTGGCGGAGCTGGCCGAACGGATCTCTCCGAGGGTGCTGGGCTCCTCGCGGGAGTCCGTGACGCGCGCGCGCCGTCAGCTCGACGAGTACTTCCAGGGGCACCGGCGGCGCTTCGGCGTTCCGCTCGATTGGCAGCTCAGCAGCGGATTCCGGCGCGAGGTCCTGCGTGCCACCGCGCGGATTCCGTACGGCCGGACGGCCTCGTATGGCGAGGTAGCGACCCGGGCCGGTAGTCCCGCCGCCTTCCGCGCGGCCGGCAGCGCCCTCGCGACGAATCCCCTGCCGATCCTCGTCCCCTGCCACCGCGTGCTGCCCGCGAGCGGTAGGCTCGGCGGCTACCGCGGCGGCGCCGAGGCCAAGGCGTTGCTGCTCGGCCTCGAGGGCGCAGCCTGAATCGCCCCGTGTGAGTCGGAGGGGAACATGACTGGGACTTCGGCGCCGTCGAAGGGTTGCCTCCTGATCTGTGCCGCGCTTTCGTTGGCACCGGGCATGGCTGGCTGCAAAACCGTGGCGGATCGCATCGACGATTCTGTCCGCACCGAGATGGAACGGCAAGGAATCCCCGGCGTCGCGATCGCCGTGGCGAGGAACGGGGAGGTCCTCAAGGCCGCCGGCTACGGCCTGGCCAACCTCGAGCACCGTGTTCCCGTGCGTGCCGAGACGATCTTCCAGTCCGGCTCGCTCGGCAAGCAGTTCACGGCCGCGGCGGTCATGCTGTTGGTCGAAGACGGCAAGATCGCCCTCTCCGACGCGGTCGCGAAGTACCTGCCCGACGCACCGGCGAGCTGGCGAGCCATCACCGTGTACCACCTCCTCACGCACACCTCGGGAATTCCCGATTACACGACGGCGACGCTCGATCTGCGTCGCGACCGTACCGAGGACGAGCTGGCTCGACTCGCCTTTGGACTCGAGCTCGAGTTTCCGGCGGGAGCGCGCTGGAACTACAGCAACACGGGCTACCTGCTGCTCGGCATCGTCATCCGCAAGACCTCGGGGCGGTTCTACGCCGACCTCCTGCGCGAGCGCGTCTTCGACCCGCTCGGAATGAAGACGGCGCGAGTCATCAGCGAAGAGGACATCGTGCCGAACCGGGCAGCGGGCTATCGGCTCGTGAACGGCGAAGTGAAGAACCAGGAGTGGGTTGCGCCCCAGCTCAACACGACCGCGGACGGAGCGCTCTACCTCTCCGTGCTCGATCTCGTCGCCTGGGACGAGGGCCTGTCGGCCAGGGCGATCTTGAAGCCCGAGAGCTGGGCGAGGGTCTTCGAACCCGCCCGGCTGAACAGCGGGAAGACGTTCCCGTACGGATTCGGTTGGAGCCTCGATGAGGTGGCTGGGCAGAAGGTCCATCGACACGGCGGTGCCTGGCAGGGATTCAGGAGCTTCATCGCGCGCTACCTCGGCGACGGCCTGACGGTCGTGGTTCTGGCCAACCTGGCCGAGGCCGACGTGGATCGGCTCGTCGAGGCGATCGCGGCCATCATGAACCCCGAGTGGGCGGTGCCCGAGCCCACGGCCATTCCGGACCGCGAACCGCAGGTCACGGCTCGTCTCGAGGGCCTGCTCAGGGCGGCGGCCGGGAGACGGCTCGTTCGCGAGGAGTTTGCGTACGTCCGGGCCGGGTTCTTCCCGGAAGCCGCGCAGGAGTATGCCGAGTTGCTGCGCGATCTGGGCGAACCCACGCGCGTCGATCTGGTCGAGCGCCGCGAGCTCGGCGACGACCGCATCTACGAATACGAGGTCGCGTTCGGGGAGAAGAAGGTCCGCGCCACGCTCGGCCTCGCGCCGGATGACAAGATCTCGATGCTCGAGATTCGGCCGCACTGATGCCCGATCGCCGGGGGACGGACGATCGTCCTCGGCCGCGGGGGTCGATCGTCTCCGCGGGGCAGGAGCGGGCGTGGACGTCGACCCGGGGGGTTGCGCGCTAGCCTCGGGCCCGGTGAGCCCTGCCATGGCGAACGCCCTCCCCGACCCGCTCCCGATCCGACCCCGCGGCGCCCTCGCGGCCGCGGTCGTCGTGCCGGGCTCGAAGAGCCTCACGAACCGGGCGCTCGTCGCCGCGGCGCTCGCGAGCGGCGAGAGCCGCCTCGAAGGGGGCCTGCGCAGCGACGACACGGCCGTGATGATCGAGGCGCTGCGGGCGCTCGGCTGCCGGATCGACCTCGGAGGCGACGCGTGGCGCGTCCTCGGGCTCGCCGGCAAGCTCGCGAGCCCCGGGGCAGCGCTCCACGCCGGCAACTCCGGCACGACCGCGCGCTTCCTCACCGCGGCCGCGACGCTCGCGGACGGGCCGGTCGTGATCGACGGAAGCCCCCGCATGCGCGAGCGGCCGATCCAGGACCTCGTCGACGCGCTCGCGCAGCTCGGCGCGCGCGTGCGCGTGCTGGGGCACGCCGGATGCCCCCCAGTCCGCGCCGAGGGCGGGGGGCTCCCGGGCGGACGCGCCGCGATCGACGCGAGCCGCTCGAGCCAGTACGTCTCGGCGGTGCTCCTCGCCGCCCCCTACGCGCCGGCCGGCGTCGAGCTCGCCTTCCGCGACGGGAAGCTCGTCTCGCGCCCCTACGTGGATCTCACCCTCGAGCTCATGCGGGCCTTCGGAGCCGCCGCCGGCTGGAGCGCGGACGGAGGGCTCCGCGTCGAGCCCGGCCACCCCTATCGGGGGCGCGCCTACGCGATCGAGCCAGATGCCTCGGCCGCCGTCTATCCGCTCTGCGCCGCCGCCATCGCGGGCGGCCGAGTGCGCGTCACCGGGCTTCCGGCCGACTCCCTCCAGGCGGACCTGCGGCTCCTCCCGATCCTCGAGCGCATGGGCTGCCGCGTCGCGCGCGGGCCGGAGGGCCTCGAGGTCGGCGGCCCGGCGGGCCGCCTGCGCGGCGTCGACGTCGACATGAACGCCCTCCCGGACGCCGCGCTGGCCCTCGCCGTAGTGGCGCTCTTCGCCGAGGGCCCGACCCGGATCCGCAACGTGGCGAACCTCCGGATCAAGGAGACGGACCGCCTGGAGGCCCTCGAGCAGGAGCTTCGAAAGCTCGGCGCAAGCGCCTGCGCGGGCAGCGATTTCCTGGAGGTCGTCCCGGGCCCGCCACGGCCCGCCGCGATCGAAACCTACGGGGACCACCGGATGGCGATGGCCTTCGCGCTCGCGGGGCTGCGCATCCCGGGCGTCGCGATCCGCGACCCCGGCTGCGTCGCGAAGACCTGGCCGGGGTACTTTTCGATGCTGGAGGCGCTGTAGGTCGCGTCACTCGCCGTTGCGGGTGGAGCGGAGCTCCTTCGGCTTTCGCGCGCGGTAGAAGCGCCGCGGGCGATGGTAGAGCCAGTCCTCGGGCACGGCGGGCGGCCGCGGCTCGACGAGGATGCGTCCCTGGACGCAGGCGGTGCTGCAATACCACTGGTCGGCGACCTTCTGCGACGCGAGGCCGAGCTTCTCGCGGCAGCGCGCGCAGGAGCCGCCCCCGTCGGCCGGGCGATGGTCGAGCATGGAGTGGGCAGGTTAATGGAGATCGTGGCGCGCGGCCTCTGCCGGCACTTCGGCCCGCACCGGGCGCTCGACGGCCTCGACCTCGACATCCCCGCCGGCTCGACCTATGGCCTGCTCGGCGCGAACGGGGCCGGCAAGACGACCTTCCTCCGCCTCGTGGCCGGCACCCTGCTACCGACCTCCGGCACGCTCCGCGTGGGGGGCCTCTCGCCGGCCGAAGAGCCGGCCCGCGTGCAGGCGCGCCTCGGCTACGTGATGGAGACGAGCCGCCTCTACCCCGAGCTGCGGGTGCGGGGCTTCCTGCGCTTCCTCGCCGCCGCGCGCGGGCTCGCCGGCTCCGCGCGCGAGGCGGCGGTCGAGCGCGCGCTCGAGCGCTTCGAGCTCGGCGCGGTCGCGAAGCGCCTGGTCGGGAACCTCTCGAAGGGCTTCCAGCAGCGCGTCTCGCTGGCGCAGGCCTTCCTCCACGACCCGCCGCTCGTGATCGTGGACGAGCCGACCGGGGGCCTCGATCCGTTCCAGCGGCGCGAGGTGCAGGAGCGGCTGCGCGCGCTGCGCGGCGCGCGCACGGTCCTGCTCTGCACCCACGATCTCGAGGAGGCGCGCGCGCTCTGCGAGCGCGTGGCCGTGCTCGACGCGGGCCGGGTCGTGGCGGAGGGGCCGACCGAGTCGGTGCTCGGCAGCGGCGACCCGCTCGCGCTCTTCGCGGGCGCCGGGCGGGCGCCCGAGGCCCGCGCTTGACGAGGTTCGCCGCGCTCTGCCGCAAGGAGCTCGCGAGCCTCTTCGGGACGCCGACCGCCTACCTCGCGCTCACGATGGTCGCCCTCGTGACGGCGCTGATCTTCTTCGACCACCTGCGCCTCTACAACCAGATCCTCTTCGTCTATGCGACCTCGACGATGGGCGGCTTCGACAGCGACGTGATCCCGGACCACGTGAACCTCTGGAACAACGTCTTCGCTCCGGTTCTCGAGAACCTCGGGCTGACGCTCATGGCGGCGGTCCCGCTCGTGACCATGCGCGCCTTCGCCGAGGAGCGCGCGCGCGGCACCGACGAGCTCCTGCTCGGCGCGGGGCTCACCCCGGGCCTCGTCGTGCTCGGGAAGTTCACGGTCGCCTTCGGCTTCGTGGCGCTGCTGATGGCGGTGAGCTTCGTCTATCCCTGCACGGCGATTGCGCAGGGCGGGATCGGCCTCGAGCACCTCGCCGCGACCTTCACGGGGCTGCTGCTGCACGGGATCGCCCTCGCCTCGATCGGGCTCGCCTGCTCGGCCTGGACGCAGAGCCAGCTCGTCGCCGCCGTCTCCGCCTGGGCCGCGGCCTTCCTGCTCTGGGACTTCTCCTGGGCCAACGCCTTCGTGAGCGAGGGCGTCGCGGCCTTCCTGGAGAAGATCGCGCTGCACCCGCGCTACGGGAGCTTCGCCGAGGGCGTGGTCGCGCTCGAGAACCTCGTCTACTTCGCGGGCGTCGCGCTGGTGGCGATGGCGCTCGCGCGCTTCTCCTTCGACCTGCGCCGGGTGGGATCGTGACGCGCGAGCTGGCGCTGGTCGGGGCCGTCGCCGTCCTCTCCGGCCTAGGGTCCTACTACGCGACCGGCGAGCTCGCGGCCTTCGGCGCCGTGAACCTGGCGCTCGGCGCGGCGGCGCTGCTCGCCGCGCTCGCCGCCGGTGCGCGCGGGCTGCGCCGGGTCGGGAGCCCCCCCGCGCGCCGGCTCGTCGCGCGCGGCGCGCTGCGGATCGCGCTCGCCTGCCTGCTCGCCGCCGGCCTCGAGCGCGCGGCCGCCCGAGCGGAGCTTCGCCTCGACTGGACCTTCGAGCGGCGCTTCGAGGTCTCGCCGGCCACGCGCAAGGTCCTGCACGAGCTCCCCGGGCCCGCCCTGGCGATCCTCTTCTACGATCCGCTCGATCCGCGCCGCCGGCAGACGAAGCTCCTGCTCGAGAGCCTCGCGCGCGAGGGCCCGCTGCGCGTCCGCGAGCTGGCGCTCGACGTGGCGGAGGAGGAGGCCGACCGCTACGCGGTGGCCGACTCGAACGCCGTGGTCCTCGTCGTGGGCGATCGCTTCGAGACCGTCGAGCGGCCCAGCGAGGGGGCGATCTACGAGGCGCTCTATCGGCTGCGCGAGCGGAGGCTCGGGACCCTGCTCTTCCTGACCGGCGAGGGCGAGGGCAACCTCGAGCGCAGGGATGAGCTCGGCTACTCCGGGCTCGCCGCCGCGCTCTCGACCGAGGGCTACGAGCTCCGCAGCGCGGCCTCGGCGGGGCTCGCCGAGGTGCCCGCGGGCGTGGACGCGGTGGTGGTGCTCGCGCCGCGGCGGCGCCTGCTGCCGGGCGCGATCGACGCGCTGCGCGCGTACCTGCAGGGCGGCGGGCGCCTCGTGGCGCTCGTCGAGCCCGGGGTCGAATCGGGCCTCGAGGAGCTGCTGGCGGAGTTCGGGATGCAGAGCCCCGACGCCGTCGTGGTGGACCCCGTCTCCGCGGCGCTGGAGGAGGAGGTGCGCGGCATCTCGCCCCTGATCCACAACTACGAGTCGCACCCCGCGACCCGCGGGCTCGACTCGAGCCGCACGACGATCTTCCACGGCGCGCGCGCCTTCGCGCTGAGCCGTCCGCGCGTCGAGGACCGGGTGCAGCGGACGGCCCTCTCGAGCCCGCGCGCCTGGCTCTCGCGCGACCTGGGCCTGCTGCGCGCGCGGGGCGGCGATCCGCCCGAGCCGGACGGGAGCCCGCAGGGCTACCAGGCGCTCGCCGCGGTCGGCCGCTACCGGCGCGGGGGGGGCGAGACGCGCATCGCCGTCTTCGGCGACGCCGACTTCGCCTCGAACCGCTACCTGCGCGCGCTCTACAACCTCGATCTGGTGCTGAACGCCGTGCACTGGGCCGCGGAACGGGAGCCCGAGATCACGCTGCGACCGAAGGTCACGACCCCGCTCAACTTCCCCGTCCCGCTCGGGAACACCGTGCGGGCGTTCTACGGGGTGGGATTGCTGGTCCCGGAGCTCTTGCTGATCGCCGGCGGCCTGGTCTGGCTCCGGCGCCGGTCTGCGTGAGGGCGGGGTTTCAGCGGGCGGGCTCGATGCGCGGGCTTCCGAGGACGTCTGGGAGGGGGGGGAGAGAGACTTTCCTCATTTACTCCGCTCGGCTGCGCCTCGCTGCGCGCTCCGCGCTGCCGCGCTCCGCTTGCGAAGAGCCCGGCCGGAAGGTGATCTGGATGGTGCGGGGCATTGCCTATGCCCGGGTCGCGTCGCAGGCAATCCCCCGCATCACCGGGGGCGGCGTTCCGGAAAGCGCTTCGCAAGCGAGGCGCGGCAGCGCCTCGCGCGCAGCGAGCCGCAGGCGAGCGGAGTAAAATCGGGCCGGCCCCTCCCAGGGCGCCCCCGACCCCGCAAGCCCCCCTATCCCTTTTTATCCGGGGGCTTCGTGGCCAGCGCGATGCCGGTGGCGCCGGCCTGCTGCGCGAGGTCGAGGATGTTCACGGCCTTGCCGAGCAGCACCTTGCGGTCGCCGCGCAGGATCACGAGCTTCTCGCGCGTGTCGGAGAGCGCCTTCTGGAGCGCCGCGTAGAGGTTGGCCTCGCCCGTGGGCTCGTCGTTCACGAGCATCGAGCCGTCCTCCATCACGGTCACCGTGACGCCCTGGGGCGTCGTCTCGCTCACCTCGGCGCCGGGGAGGTCGACCTGCTTGCTCTGGTTGGCGACCACCGAGCTCGTCACCATGAAGATGATCAAGAGGACGAGGAACACGTCCGTGAGCGGCGTGATGTTGATCTCGGCAACGACCCCGTCGTCGGGGTTCTCCTCGTCAGCGGGCCGGAACGAAGTCGCCACGGGGGGCCTCCGCGGGCGCCGCATCGCCGGCCGCCTCGACGTAGAGGAGCGCCTGCACGAAGCGCTCGCAGGCCCGGGCGTAGGTCGCCGCGATGGCGCCGACCCGGACCTGGAGATAGTTGAAGAAGAGCAGCGCGATGATCGCCACGAAGAGGCCCGCCGCGGTGGCGACGAGCGCCTCGGAGATGCCCGCGGCCACCACCTCGAAGCCGCCCGCGCCGTGCTCGGCCATGTCCTGGAACGCGCGGATGATGCCGACCACGGTGCCGAAGAGGCCGATGTAGGGGGCGAGCGAGCCGATCGTGCCGACGATCCAGAGGCGGCGCTTGAGGCCCGACGCGGCCTCCTGGCGCGAGGTCGCGATCACGCGCTCGAGGTCCTCGAGCGCGATGTTCCGCCAGCGCATCGCCTCGAGGAAGATCTTCGCGATCGGCGCCTTCGAGGCCTCGCAGAGGCCGCGGGCCCCGGCGAGGTCGCGCCGCACGAGCTTCTCGATCGTGTCCTCCGTCAGCTTGCGCGTGCCGCGGTCGATCCCGCGGAAGCGCCACATCCGCTCGAAGAGGATCCACAGCGCGAGGATCGAGCCGAGCCCGAGCGGATAGACCGTGAGGCCCCCCTGGTTGAGAAGCTCCAGGATCATCTTGGCGTCCAATGTGAACCCCCTCGTTCCGGCCCGGACCGGCCGGCCAGCGGCCATCGCCGGTGAGTAGCCCGTTCCTCGCCGGAAGTTACCGGATCGGGTCGGCTGCAGCACCGGCGGCGGCGGCGCGTTGACCCCCCGCAGGCCGCTGGTTACGCTCTTCGGCCGGGGTGGGCTTCAGTCACCCTTTCGTCGGACCGAGCCTCTCACCTTACCGGAGCCAGCGCACAGAGCGTGAAGGGGCGGAAAACGGCTCCGAGTCGCGCGGGGATCGGCCGATGAGAGCGGGGACGCGCCGGGGGCGCCGGCGCGGCGGGTAGGCGAGAGGTTGGACGCGAGCGCATGAGCGATCGGTTGCACCGGCGCGCGAAGCGCCGCAGTCCCATGCGAAGCCACCGGGCGGGGGCGGCCTTCGAGTCGCCGGCCCTCGGGGGAGCCGCGGCCCTCGAGTTCCCCGGGCTCTCGCTCGGCGAGCCGGAGGACCGCCGGCGGACGATCGTCTCGGGGTCGCTCGCCGCGGGGATCCACTTCGGCGCGCTCGGTCTGCTCCTCCTGATCGCGAGCCTCGCCCCCGTGATCGAAGAGCAGCTGATCCCCGTCCAGATCCTGAAGGAGCAGAAGCCCGACGAGCCGGCCCCGGCGCCGAAGGCGCTCGCCGAGCGGCGCTCGGCCGTCTACGCCCCGGCCGTGCAGTCGATCCAGCCCCAGGTGATCAACCCGCGGGTGATCGCCGAAGCGGCCCCCGCGGTCTCCGCCGAGGCGCTCCAGATGGACGCGGTGAGCTCGGTCGCGGCTCCGACGCAGATCAGCCGCAGCGCGACCGTGGTCGAGCGCGTCTCGGCGGTGAACTCGATCGTCGCCGCCCGGGCCTCCGCCGTGGACGTGAAGGCCGTCGGGGGCTCGGCCGTGCGCGGCCCCATCCAGGTGCAGGGCCCGGTCGGGCCCTCGGTCGGACCCCGCCAGGTGGCCGTGGCGACCGGGGCTCCGACCATGGGCACCGGCACGCTCGCGATCGGCTCGGGCTCCTCCGTGAAGGAGGGGGTCGTGACGGGCCGCGACGTGCTCGGCTCGCCCGAGGGCGCGCCGCTCGTGAGCATCGACACGAGCGTCGGCGACGGGAACCTGCGCGGCAGCGGCGGCGAGGGCTCGAGCGTGCTCGCCCGCGGCAGCGAGACCGCCAACGAGTGCCTGGGCCGGAGCGAGGTCCAGGCGTACCTCGAAGAGGTCGAGACGCGGACGATCTCGCGCTGGGTGCTCCCGCCGGGCGTCAAGGCGGACCAGAAGGTGACGCTCCAGTTCAAGCTCGACGTCGCCGGCTCCGCGACCAGCGTCTCCCTCAAGCGGGCCAGCGACAACGCGCTCGGCGCGAGCGCCGTCGACGCCCTGCGCGCCGCGGCTCCGTTCCCGCCGATGCCCGATGCGGCGCGCTGCCTCGCGATGGTCCCGATCACCGCCACCTTCTCCAACCCTCGTGCCGGGTAGGAGCTTTCGCCTCGTCCCGCTCCTCGCGCTGCTCGCCGCCGGCACCGCTCGCGCGCAGCCGAGCTGCCCCGCCATCGACCTGCGCTACGACGAGGCCGAGAACATTTCCGAGAAGCGGACGGACAAGAACAAGGACTGCCGCCCGGACGAGATCGTCTACTACGCCGGGGGCAAGCCCGAGCGCGCCGAGGGCGACACGGACTTCGACGGCAAGGTCGACTTCTGGACCTTCTTCGAGGCCGACGGCAAGACCTTCGGCCGCCAGGAGCAGGACACCAACCAGGACGCCAAGGCCGACCGCTGGATCCAGTTCCGCTTCGGCAAGCGCACCACCCAGCTCGACGACCGCAACGCCGACGGCCGCCCCGACTCGACCCTCTTCTACGACGGCGAGAGCCCCACCCAGCTCGAGGAGGACACGAACCTCGACGGCGAGAACGACCAGTGGATCACCTACCGCGACGGCAAGACCGCGATCGTCGAGCAGGACCGCGACTTCGACGGCGAGAAGGACCTGCGCGCCGACCTCGAGCCCGACGGCACCAAGCGGCTCGAGCACCAGGACACGAACCAGGACGGGAAATACGACGTCGCGATCCACTTCGAAAAGGGCGAGAAGGTCCGCATCGAGGAGGACACCAACGCCGACGAGAAGCCCGACGTGGTGACGCACACGCGCGGCGAGGAGATCCTGCGCCGCGAGGCGGACAGCGACCACGATGGGCGCCTCGAGAGCGTCGCCTTCTTCGAGAAGGGCAAGGAGCGCCGCCAGACCCGCGACCAGGACGGCGACGGCCGCGAGGAGCTCGTGATCCTCCTCGACGACCAGGGCCGCAAGACCCGGGAGGAGGCCGACGCGAACCAGGACGGGCGCCGCGAGCTCGTGCGCCTCTTCGAGGACGGCAAGCGGGTGCGCGAGGAGGAGGACCGGGAAGGCGACGGCCAGCCCGACGTCGTGACCCGCTACGACGGCGACACCCCGCTGCGCCGCGAGGCCGACACCAACGGCAACGGCAAGCCCGACACCTTCGTCGACTTCCGCGCCGGCAAGAAGGCCGCGCAGCAGGAGGACCGCGACGGCGACGGCGCGACCGACGCCCGCTACGCCTTCGACGACGAGGAACGCGTGGTCCTCGAGGAGCTCGACGAGGACAAGGACGGCCGCTTCGAGCTGGTGAGCGCCTCCGCAGCCGGCCAGCTCGAGCAGCGGACGCTCCTCGCCGGCTCCGGGAAGCCCGAGCGCACCGAGTTCTTCGAGAAGGGGACGCTCGCGCGCAGCGAGCTCGACGAGAACGGGGACGGCCGGGTCGACCTCTGGAACTGGCACGCCCCCGACGGCTCGCTCGTGCGCCAGGAGCAGGACGCCGACCACGACGCCCGGGCCGACACCTGGGTCGACATGGATGCGCAGACGCACAAGGAGCTCGCGGTCCGGCGCGACGCGAACGGCGACGGCAAGGTCGACAGCTGGCGCCGCAACGACCGCGAGGGCGAGCCCCAGAAGCTCGAGGAGGACCGCAACCGCGACGACAAGCCGGACCGCAGCGTGCTCTTCGCCGGGGGCAAGCCCGCGCGCTTCGAGGAGGACACCGACTTCGACGGAAAGCCGGACCTGCGCGGAGAGCTCGACCCCGAAGGCCAACCGAGCCGCGAGGAGCGCGACACCAACGCGGACGGCAGCTTCGACCTCGTCGTCGTCTACGAGGGCGGGGAGAAGGTCCGCGAAGAGCGCGACACGCGCGGCGACGCCAAGCCGGACGTGGTGACGACCTTCCGCGCCGGGAGCACCGTCCGCCAGGAGCAGGACGCCGACGGGGACGGGCGCTTCGACTCCGTCCTCGATTTCGCCGGGGGCCGCCAGCAGAGCCAGTCGCGCGATACGAATGCGGACGGCAAGCCCGATGCCGTCGTCTTCTTCGACGACCAGGAGCGCCCCGCCCGCGAGGAGATCGACAAGAACGGCGACGGCCGCCCCGACGTCGTGAAGCGCTACGCGGCGGGAGTGCTCGTGCGCGAGGAGACCGACGAGGACAAGGACGGCCGCCTCGAGCTGGTGACGATCCTCGAGAACGAACAGCCCGTGCGCTCCGAGGCCGACCTCGACGGCGACGGGCGCGCGGACGTGCTCGTGCACTACCGCGCGGGCCGGAAGGAGCGCCAGGAGGAGGACCGCAACCGCGACGGCCGCCCCGACGTGGTGACCGCCTTCGACGAGGCCGAGCGTCCGCTGCGCGTCGACGAGGACACGGACGCCAACGGGACGCTCGAGATGGCGACCTTCTTCGCGGCCGGCGAGAAGGAGCGCACCGAGAAGGACCGCAACGGCGACGGCAAGGCCGACGTCTTCGCCTGGTACCAGGGCGGGAAGATCGCCCGCCAGGAGGAGGACTCGAACTTCGACGGCACGATCGACGCGCGCAGCCGCTCGGGCGAGAAGGGGACGCAGGTCCAGGAGGCGGACACGAGCGGCGACGGGAAGGTCGACACCTGGATCACGACCGACGAGAAGGGCCAGGTGCTGCGCAAGGACGAGGACCGCAGCGGCGACGGCCGGCCGGATCTCAGCGCCTGGTTCGAGCAGGGCCGGCTCGCCCGCCTCGAGCAGGACAGCCAGGGCCGCGGCTGCGTCGACCTGGCGCAGTGGTTCGACGCGCAGGAGCGCGTGAGCGCCGAGCACCGCGACGAGAGCGGCGACTGCAAAGTCGACGCCTGGCTCTACTTCGAGGGCGGCCACCTCGTGCGCCAGGGCCAGGACACCAAGGGCCAGGGGCGGCCCGACGTGCTGAACCACGTCGACGCGCAGGGCCAAGTCACCGTCCAGGAGGTGGCGAGCAACGGCAGGAATCCCGACAAGAAGCTCTTCCTCGGCTCCGGCGGCGCCGTGGTGGCCCAGTGCGTGCTCTCGCAGGACGGCAAGCGCCTGAACGCCCGCGCGCTCGTCGACGACGGCAACGTGAGCGAGGTGCTGATCGACTCGAGCGGCACGGGCGTGGCCGACACGCGGCAGGTGCTGCGCGGCGGGCAGCTCGTGGAGCTCCACGCCGACACGAACGGCGACACGAAGCCGGACGTGGTCCAGTACTTCGCCGGCGAGACGGTCCGGCAGCAGGACGAGGACACGAACTTCGACGGCCTGGTCGACCAGCGCTTCCAGGGCGAGAAGCCCGTGAGCGTGGCGGCGAACACGAAGCTCGCCGGGGAGCCCTTCGGCAAGCTCGGCTGCGGCACCTTCCACGCGTTCTGGCGCAAGCGTTAGGCCGGGAGGGCCGCGGCTCGCCATGCTCCGCGCCGCCGCCCTGTGGCTCTGCCTGATCCCCGCCGCCGCCGCGGCGCGCACCGTCGCCTCGCTCGACACGCCGGGCTACGCGCAGGCCGTGGCGATCGAGGGCGACCGCGCCTACGTCGCCGACGGCGACCGCGGGCTCCTCGTCGTCGACGTGTCGAAGCCGGGGGCGCCCGCGATCCTGGGCGCCCTCGACACGCCGGGCTTCGCCTGGGACGTCGCGGTCTCGGGCGAGCGCGCCTACGTGGCCGACGGCTCGACGGGGCTGCGCATCGTCGACGTCGCGCACCCGCGCGCGCCGCGCGAGCTCGGCGTCTACGACACCGCGAACTTCGCCCTCGCCGTCGCGGTCGTGGGGGACGTGGCCTTCGTCGCCGACCGGCTCGCGGGCCTCCAGATCATCGACGTCGCGGACCCCGCGAAGCCGCGCCTGCTCGGCACGCTCGACACGCCGGGCGCGGTGCTCGACGTCGAGGTGCGCGGCCCGCTCGCCTTCCTCGCCGATGGCGACCGCGGCGTGCGCGTCGTCGACGTCTCCGATCCGCGGGCCCCGCGCCTGCTCGGCTCGGTCGACACGCCCGGCTCGGCGCTCGACGTCGAGGCGGCCGGCCCCGTCCTCTACGTCGCCGACCGGCTCGGCGGCGTCCGCATCCTCGACGTCTCCGACCCCGCCGCGCCGCGCGAGGCGGGCGCCTTCGACACCCGCGACTTCGTCCTCGGCGTCGCGGCGGACGGCCCGCGGATCTTCGCGGCGACGCGGGGCGCGGGCCTGCGCATCCTCGACGCCGGCGACCCCGCGCACCCGCGCCAGACCGGAGCGCTCGAGTCCGCCGGCGAGGCCTGGGCGGCCGAGCTCGCCGGGGACCTGCTCTTCGTCGCCGGAGGCTCCGCGGGCCTCCAGGTCCTCGACCCGGACACCCCCTGAGCGCGGGGGATGCTCTTCAACAGCCTCGCCTTCCTGGGCTTCTTCGCGATCGTCTTCGCCGTCTACCTCCCGCTGCCGCGCCGCGCGCAGAACCTGTGGCTGCTCGCCGCCAGCTACTTCTTCTACGGGGCCTGGGACTGGCGCTTCCTCGGGCTGATCCTGCTCTCGACCGGAATCTCCTACGCCGCCGGGCTCGCGATCGGCGCGAGCGAGTCGCCCCGGCAGCGGCGTGCGATCCTGACGGCCGCGCTCGTTGCCGACCTCGGCATCCTCGGCGGCTTCAAGTACGCGGGCTTCTTCGCGGAGAGCCTGCGCGAGCTGTTCGGCCTCTTCGGCGTGCAGGCCTCCCCCTTCACGCTCCACGTCCTGCTGCCGGTCGGGATCTCCTTCTACACCTTCCAGACGCTGAGCTACGCGATCGACGTCTACCGGCGCCACCTCGCGCCGGCGCGGGACTTCTTCGACTTCGCCCTCTTCGTCGCCTTCTTCCCGCAGCTCGTGGCGGGCCCGATCGAGCGCGCGGGGAACCTGCTGCCGCAGATCGCGCGCGAGCGGCGCGTCAGCTGGGAGGGGATGCGCAGCGGCGCCTGGCTCTTCCTCTGGGGCCTCTTCAAGAAGGTCGTGATCGCGGACGACCTCTGGCCGCTCGTGGACTCGGTCTACGCGACCGGCGCGCAGCCGACCGGCGCCGAGGTGCTCGTGGCGAGCTATGCCTTCGGCGTGCTGGCCTACTGCGACTTCTCCGGCTACTCGGACATCGCGCGCGGGACGGCGCGGATCCTCGGCTTCGAGCTGATGCTGAACTTCGACCTCCCCTACTTCACGCAGAGCCTCCAGGAGTTCTGGCGGCGCTGGCACATCAGCCTCTCCTCCTGGCTGCGGGACTACCTCTACGTCCCGCTCGGCGGGAACCGGAGCCACCCGAGCCGCAACCTCTGGCTCACGATGGTGCTCTGCGGCCTCTGGCACGGGGCGGGCTGGAACTACGTGGCCTTCGGCGCCTACCACGGGACGATCATGGTGCTCTACCGCTGGAGCGAGCCTTGGCGCGAGCGCCTCTTCGGCTTCCGCAGCCCGGGGGCGCGGCGCGCCTGGGCGATCGCCTCGGTGGTGATCACCTTCCACGTCGTGACGCTCGGCTGGCCGGTCTTCCGGGCCGAGACGATCGGGCGCACCTTCGAGCTCTGGACGGCGCTCGCGACCGACCCGCGCCTCGGGCTCGTCGCGGAGTGGGTGCCGCGCTTCGCCCTGCTGGCACTCCCGCTGGCGGTGGTCGACGGCGCGCAGCTCTTTACCGGCGACGTCGAGTGCGTGCGCCGGCTCCCCTGGCCGGCGCGCTCGGCCGTCTACGCGGGGCTGGTCGCGGGGATCGTCCTTCTCGGCGAGGACTTTGGGGAGGACTTTATTTATTTCCAATTCTAGGAGTCTCTCGATTTACTCCGCTCGCCTGCGGCTCGCTGCGCGGCCGCTGCGCGGCCTTGCGGGGCGCGGGCTGGCACGCCTGCCTTGGGCTGGGGTCGTGGCGGTGGCGGTACTCGTTGCGGCGGATCGGGTGTTACTGGGGGCGGATGGGCCTTGGGAGATGTTCGTCGTCGAGGATCCGAACAGCGCGGCGCCTACTCGCCTCGCGCTGGCCGAGCTGCGGCGGGCGGACGGGGGGCGGGCGCGGGTGGCGGTGGTCGGGACGAGCATGGTGATCGACGGGTTCGACCCGGAGCTGGCGGCGCGGCGGCTTCCGGGGGCGCACTTCGCGAAGCTCGGGCACCCGCGCTTCGAGCCCTTCGTGCTGCTCCAGCTCGTGCCCGAGCTCGTCGCCGCGCAGGTCGACGCCGTCGTGCTGATCCTCTCCGAGCTCGATACCCACCGGCCGCTGCGCCTGGAGCCGGTGCCGGGATCCTCGGGCGCGAGCCTCGCCGCGCTCGTCGAGCTGCTGCGCATCACGGGGCCGGGCTTCGCGGTCGAGAACCGCACGACGCTCTACCGGCTCGTCGCCTCGAGCGCGCTCCACCTCTACCGCTACCGCGTGGACCTCGAGCGGCTCGTGCCCGAGCGCCTGCGCGCCTTCGCGCGCGACGAACGCCTCGGGCGCGCGCCGAAGCGCGACCCCTTCCGGCCGGTGGCGATCTGGGACGGCCGCCACAACGCCGTCCCGATCGCGGCGCAGCGCCACACCTTCGACCTCTTCCCGCCGCAGATGGACCAGTTCAACGCGCGCCTGCAGGCCGGGACGGTGCAGGAGATCACGCCCGGCCGGCACGCGGCGGCGCAGCAGGCGCTGCTGCGCCGCGCGGTGGCGGAGCTGCGCGAGGCCGGCGTCCTGGTCGTGATCGTCCAGGGCCTCATGCACCCCGCCGCGCAGGACTACTACGACCCCGCGCGCCGCGAGGAGTTCAGGCACTTCGCCGCGGGCCTGGAGGCCGAGCTCGGCGCCCGCTTCGTCCCGGCCTCCTCCCTCGAGCCCCTCGCCGAGAGCGACTTCTACGACCTGATCCACGTGAACCGCGCCGGCGCCGCCAAGGTCACCCGCGGCATCCTCGCCGGCCTCGCGCGCGGGGGGATCCGGTAGGCGGCGCCGTCCCGCGGCCGGCGAAGGCGTCGCAAGGGACCGCTGCCCGGCGCGTCACCCCTCGGCCGGCGCCCGCCGCTGCGCCGCCCAGAGCGCCGTGACTCCGAGCGCGTAGACGCAGAGCGCGACGAGCGTCACCGCCGTGAAGCTCCAGGTCATGCCGGCCATCACGGCGAGGAGGGTCCCGATCACGGTGGCGCAGCCGTTCACGGCCCACGCCCAGGGCACGAGCTTCGCGTTGGTGCGCTCGGCCAGGCGGATCCCGAGCGGGAAGAAGGAGCCGAGGACGAGGCCTATGGGTGCCAGCAACGCCACCGAGACGGCGACGCGCACGGCGAAGGGCGCGCCGAGCAGCGCCGCGAAGACGCGCGGCGCGCCGGCGAGCCAGGCCGCGACGAGGACGAGGAGCGCCGCGAGCCGCGCCGGGAGCGCGGCCGCGAGGTTCCCCTGCACCCGCTCGCTGGCGAGGCTTCCGAGGCCCGTCGAGACCAGCAGCGAGAGCATCACCACCGTGAGCGCGTAGGTCGGGTAGCCGAGGAAGAGGACGAAGCGCTGGATCATGCTGATCTCGAGCAGGATGAAGCCCATGCCGAGCGCCGCGAAGTAGGTGAGGTAGGCGGCGCGGACCGCGGTACTCCCGCCCTCGGAGCGGGGGACCCGGCGCAGCGGGAGCAGGATCAGCAGCGCCGCGAAGACCACCGACTGGAGCAGCATCACGACGAGCACGATCTGCCCG
Source organism: uncultured Spirochaetales bacterium (assembly GCA_964624475.1). Taxonomy (GTDB): domain Bacteria; phylum Myxococcota_A; class UBA9160; order UBA9160; family SMWR01; genus CAZUYC01. Next base: position 34,648 of record CAZUYC010000133.1, read on the forward strand.
GTCGCGAGCGTGCGGTCGTAGCCCAGCTCCTCGGTGGCGAGCGCGCGCGCGAGGGTGCGCCACTTGTAGAAGTTGAAGAAAAACGGCGAGGCGTCGGTCGTGGGCTCGAGGTCGAGGGGGTGGAGCGCGTAGAAGCGCTCGAGCGTGGGGGCGTCCCAGGCGAGGATCCGCGACGCGAGCGAGCCGCCCGGCCGGTCGGGGCGGTGCCAGAACTCGAAGCCTTCCGCGCCGAGGAAGCGCGCCATCCGCGCCACCTCCTCGTCCGTCCACGGCTCGTTGCGGACGAGCGTGTGCGTGAACGGGAGCCCGCCGCCCGTCCCGACGATCATCACGTGGCGCCAGGGCTCCGCCACGCCGCGCCCCTCGAGCGCGCGGCGCACGATCCCCGCCAGGCGCAGCGTGTGGCGCGGCGGCTGGTCCTCGGACTGGAGGTCGCCCACGGCCATCGCGAAGATCCCGCCGGGCTCCAGGTGGTCGAGGTAGTCGCCGACGGCCTCGGAGGTGTACAAGAAGCTCTCCGAGAGCACGTAGGCGCCGGTCGAGAGCGCCGAGAGCGTGTCGACGCTGTTGATCTCGATCAGGTCGTAGCGCTCGTCGCGCGAGCGCAGGAAGCTCCGGCCCTCGGCCACGACCGGCTCGACCCCGGGGCGGTTCAGGAGGTCGCCGTTGAACTCGCGAAAGAGCTCGCGCACGGCGTGGACCGTCATCGGGTTGATCTCGACGCCGGTGACCTTGCGCGCGCCGTTCTTGAGCGCGTTCAGCACGTCGGCCCCGCCGCCGAGCCCGATCGCGAGCACCGAGGGCCGATCCAGGAGCAGGTAGGGCGCGTGGAGCACGTGGTGGCCGAGGAAGTCGAGGTCGGCGAGGTCGCCCTTCCATTCGTACATGACGGCGCAGGAGTCGCCGTCGTTGCCGATCATCCAGTAGCCGGGCGCCGAGCCGCGGTAGTGCGGGCTGATCCCCCAGCCGATGTAGCTCCCGATCCGCAGCGCCGGCTCGAAGGCGACGACGTCGACGCGGTTGATCGGCGTCCAGCGGTGGTAGGCGAGCCTTGCCGCCGGGCTCGCCAGGAACTGCGACACGAACTTGGTCGGCGCCGGACGGAAGTCGCCGGCGCCCGCCACGGCGAGCGTCGCGGCGGCCACGCCCGCCGCGGCGAACCCCGGAGCGAGGCGCCGCCCGGGCTCCGCGTAGGCGAGTGCGGCCATCGCCAGCGCGACCGCCGCGCACGCGGTCGCCATCGGCGTCTCGAGCCACCAGATGAGCGGCACGATCCCGGCGCAGAAGAGCCCGGCGCCGACCAGGTCGAAGAAGTAGAGGCGCCCGACCGCGCGCGGGTAGCGCTGGAGAGGCACCGCCACCAGGAAGCCGCCGCAGAGGAAGGGGAGTACCACGGCGGCGTAGTAGGCGAGGAGCCGCAGGATCTGGGCCGGTTCCGAGCCGAGCGCCAGCGGGTCGAGCGGGAGGGCGCGGATCACGACGAGCGCCACCAGCACGCCCACCTCGGCCGCGACCGCCCACCAGGCGAGCGCGGCGGGGCGCCCGAGCGCCGGGAAGGCGGCGAGCGCCGAGCCGGCGGCGCCGTAGCCGAGCAGCGCCACGCTGATCGTCAGGTACGCGAAGTGGTACCAGATCGTGTACGAGAAGAGCCGGGTCAGGCCGATCTCGAGCGCGAGCACGGCTCCCGCCGCGGCGGCGATCCCTAGGTACAGTCGCGTCGGCGGTCGCGCTTGCATGGAGCCCGGAGCGCCCGACTGTAGCAACGGGAGAGGCGGGCGATGGGGCGCACCTCCGCACGCCTCCGCCCTCGCCTCGCCACCCGCACTCCGCTCGCAGGCCCTGCAGGGGCCTGCCTTCGCTCGCCTACGGCTCGCTGCGCGGCCGTCCCGAGCGGGGGCCCGCACTTCGCTCGGCTTCGCCTCGCTGCGCGGCCGCTTCGCGGCCTTGCCGCGCGCAGGCCCTGCAGGGGCCTGCCTCCGCTCGCCTACGGCTCGCTGCGCGGCGGCTTCGCCGCCTTGCACCAGGGGGCTTCCGTCCCTTCGCGGTGCAGGGGGTGCCAGTCGTGGCGCGAGCACCAGACGAGGCCCCCCTCGGCGTAGATCCCGCGCACGAGCGCGTCGGCGAGCTTGCGCCGGGCGATGAAGCGCACGCGGCGCAGGTCCGGCTCGACGGCGCAGCTCGCGACCGCCTCGGAGTCGAGGATCCTCGCGGCCGCGCTCGTCAGCGTCGTCGGCGTCGCGAGCCGCAGCTCGTAGATGCGCAACATCGGGGCCCCCGGCCGGGCTTCGCAAGAAGCGCGCCAGCCAGGAGCGCGCCGGGCGCGGCGCTGCGGCGCTCCCCGCGCCACGCTGCCGATCCCGCGGGCAGCGCTGCCCGCAGCGCGGGCAGGCGCCCCGTGGCGTCAGACCCGCAGGCCCGCCTCGGCGAGCCGCTCCTCCAGGAGCGGAATCCGGTCCTGCCCCCAGAAGAGCTCGTCGCGGAAGACGAAGATCGGTACGCCGAAGACGCGGTCGGCGTGCGCCTCCTCGACCGAGGCCTCGAGCTCGCGCGCGCCCTCCCCCGCCAGGTAGCCCAGGTACGCCTCGCCCGAGTGGCCGAGCGCCTCGACGAGCGCCGCCACCTCCGCCGGGACGTCGATCTCGAGCTCGCGGCGGAAGAAGCGCTCGAACACCGCCTCGGTGTAGGGTCGGAAGAAGCCCTGGCGCAGGGCGTAGAGCCCGCCCACCAGCGCCGGCGCCGAGTCGTAGATCTTCTGCGGGCCGAGGATCCGCAGCCCCCCGCGCCGGTTGGCCGCGCGTCGAGGTACGAGTACTTCGCCTTCCAGTCGGAGTAGATGCTGCGCTGCCCCGGCCCCTTGATCCGCAGCAGGAACGGGATCCAGCGCAGCTCGACCGCGTAGCGCTCGGCGAGCTCGAAGGCGGGCGCCATCGCCACATACGTGAACGGGCTCTTGTAGTCGAAGTAGAGCTTCACGCTCTCGCGCTCGGTCATCGCGCGGACGCTATCGGAGGCCCGCCGCGGCGTCGATCCGGACGGGGCGACTGGAGCTCCTGGCGGGTGGCGAGACCTCGGGCGCGCCCCCGCGTGACTCTCAGACGGGGAGCTCGAAGATTCCAAGCGCGCGGGCCGCGGCGACCTGCTTCCGGTCGAAGCTCACGAAGGCCCCCGCTCCCGCCTGCGAGGCGAGCGCCAGGTGCAGCGCGTCGAGGGCGCGCAGCGCGATCTCCGACCCGAGACCGAGGAGGAGGCGCTCCGCCTCGCGGTGGACGGCGCCGGTCAGCTCGAGACGTCGGTACTCTCCCCGCGAGAGGTCGCGTCCCAGGCGCGCATGCACACGCCGCGCATCGGACGCCGAGAGGTCCCCTGCTCGCAGGCGGCGGCCGAGGGCCGAGGCGAGTTCGGTCGCGCCGAGATCGGAGACGAGAAGGTCGCGGCGCCCGAGCAGCGCGGATTCGAGCGCCTGGCTCCCCGGCTCGGGCACGTAGAGCTTCGCGAGGGCGCTGGCGTCGAGATAGACGGGGCTAGAGCCGATCCTCACGCTCGCGCTCGACCGTACGGGACAGGGGGCCTCGGCGGAGCCGGATGCTCGCCCGCAGCCGGCGGTGGCTCGCGAAGGGGCGGCCCGAGCGCTCGCGCGGCGGCACCAGCCGGGCCACCGGTCGGCCGCGGTCCGTGATCACCACCTCCCGGCCCTTGCGGACCTCGTCCAGCAGGACGGAGAGGTTCTGCCGTGCCTCGCGAATCCCGGCGCTCTTCACGTGACCGAATGTGCTACAAGTAGCACTTCGCGGCAAGGCCATCGGTCGGGGGCAACGCTGAGCCCCTGGCGCTTGCTCCGACCCCGGCTTCGGGCTCGACGCCTACGGGGAGGCGCCGCCTTGCGCTCCTCGACGAGCTCGCCTCGAGGCGGCCTCGTCGTCCGCGCATCGAGGAACGCGCGCTTCGCCGCGTGAACGACGCTCGTCCCCGCCAGCCCCGGCCGCCCGCCGCACGGTTCCGCCGCGCCCCGGCGCGGCGAGCTCCCGCCCACGCGCAGGCCGCGGCACGCCGCTTGCTCTCCCGCGCGGCCAGGAGGCGACCGATGAGCGCGATCCGCACGATCCTCTGGGTGGGCCGCGGCGAGCGCTTCCCGGCGCAGGTCGCCGACGCGCCGCTCCTCGACGTGGTCTTCGAGCACGACGTCGAGGCCGCGGCCGCGCTCCCGCTCGCGAGCTTCGACGCCTGCGTGCTCGACGCGGCAGAGCCGGAGGCCGCCCTCGCGGGCCTGCGCCGCCTGCGCGCGCGGCGCGGCTGCCCGCCGCTGCTCGTGCGCCTCGAGCGCGGCGGGGCCGACGCGGCGGAGCTCACGCGGGCCGGCGCCTCCGAGGTGGTGCTGCGCGCGGCCGGCGACGACTCCCCGAGCGAGCTGCTCGCGCGCCTCGACCGCCTGACCCGCCCGCCCGGCCCCGCGCGGCGCCCGCCGCGACCCGCGGCCCACGACTCGATCCTCGGCGAGAGCGCCGGCATGCAGCGCGTCTTCGCGCTCGCCGAGCGCGCGAGCCGCACGCGCGCCACCGTGCTCCTCTCGGGCGAGACCGGCACCGGCAAGGAGCTCGTCGCCCGCGCCATCCACCGCGACGGGCCGCGCGGCGCGCAGGCCTTCGTCGCGGTCAACTGCGCCGCCTTCCCCGACACGCTGCTCGAGAGCGAGCTCTTCGGCCACGTGCGCGGCGCCTTCACCGGGGCCGACCGCGACAAGCGCGGGCTCGTCGAGGTGGCGGACGGCGGGACGCTCTTCCTCGACGAGGTCGGCGAGACCTCGGGTCCCTTCCAGGCGAAGCTTCTGCGCGCGCTCCAGGAGCGCGAGGTGCGGCCGGTCGGCGGCACGCGCTCGCGCGGCGTCGACGTGCGCGTGATCGCCGCCACGAACCGCGATCTCTGGCGCGAGGGAGCGGCGGGCGCTTTCCGCCCGGACCTCTACTTCCGGCTCGCGGTCTTCCCGATCCACATCCCGCCCCTGCGCGAGCGCGCCGGCGACGTGCTGCGCCTGGCATCCCACTTCCTCGACGCGCACGGGCGCGCCGAGGCAAAGCCGGGCGTGCGGCTCTCGCCCGAGGCCGAGCGCCTGCTCGAGGCGCACGCGTGGCCCGGGAACGTCCGCGAGCTCGAGAACGAGATCCAGCGCGCCCTGGCGCTCGCCGAGCCCGGCGAAACGCTCGCGCCCGACCACTTCTCCGACCGCCTGCGCGCGATCCTCCCGCCGATCGAGGCGAACCTCCGCCCCGGCGACAGCCTGCGCGAGACCCTCGACCGCGTCGAGGCCTGGCTGATCCGCGAAGCCTTGACCGCCCACGGCGGCCGCCGCGCGCAGACCGCGCGCCGCCTCGGCGTGACGCGCGAGGGGCTCTACAAGAAGATGCAGAGGCTCGGGATCGTCTGAGGCGGCGCGGCATCTCGGCGCGGCGGTGAGTCCGAGCCATGGAAGATCTCACCTCTGCGGTCCCGAGCGAGCCCACCCGCATGACCGTCGAGCGCTACCTCGGCCTCGTCGAGGCCGGAGTGGCGAGGGCCAACGAGGCGCTGCTCCGGGCGATCGGAGGACGCGCGCACGTCCGCCCGCAGCTCTCGCTCGTCCTCGGCCGCCGCTCCGTCCCCGAGCCCGACCTGGCCGTCGTCCCCGGGTCGGCGGCGGACTACGACGCGGCGCATCCGACGACCGCGTGGCTCGTGATCGAGGTCGCCGAGACCTCGCTGCCCCAGGATCGCCTGAGCAAGGCCGCGATCTACGCCGCGGCCGGGATTCCCGAGTACTGGATCGTGAACCTGCGCGACGGCGTCGTCGAGGTGATGCGCGACCCCGATCCCGCGCACGCGCGCTGGCGCAGCGTGCAGAGCGTCGGGCGAGACGCGCGGCTCGAGCTCCCCGCCCTGCCCGGAGCGAGCGTCGCCGTCGCCGACCTGCTCCCCGAGCGCGACGCGTCTCGCTGAACCTCTCGCCCACGGGCGCACGCCGGAGGCCGGCTCCGTTATGCTCCGACGCGCGGAGGGGGGCCATGCGGGCGGGTTCCGAGCGGACTTATCCCTTCGTCCTGATCGGGCTCGTCTCCTGCTCGCTCCTCATGTACGAGGTGCTGCTGACGCGGATCTGCGCGCTGCGCGTGGCCTTCCACTTCGGCTACCTCGTGATCAGCAACGGGCTGCTCGCGATCGGCGCGAGCGGGACTTGCCTCACGCTGGCGCAAGCGAGGCTCCGGCGGAGCCCGCGGGCCTGGGCCTTCGGGCTCACCCTCGCCTACGTGGCGTCGCTGCTCGCGACCTACGCCTTCCTCGTGAGCTACCGCCTCGACACGCCCGAGTCGGGGCAGCTCGACCTCTCGCAGGCGACGAGCCTCGCGCGCTTCGCCGTCTTCAACCTGGCCGCCGCCGTGCCCTTCTTCTTCGGCGGGGGCGTCATCGGCATGCTCCTCAGCTTCGGGGCCGAGCGCGTGAACCGCCTCTACTTCGTCGATCTCGTCGGCGCGGCGCTCGGCTGCCTGCTCTCGCCCCTGGCGCTCACCCTCTTCGGCGCGGGCGGGTGCCTGCTCGTGGGGGCGCTGCTCGGGCTCGCCGGCGCCGCGGCAGCCACGCCGCCGGAGCGCCGGCGTCTCGCCCTTCCCGCGTTCGCGGTGGCCGCGCTCGCGGGAGGCGCGCTCGTGCCCCGCATCGAGGCCTGGCTCCCCGTCCCGGGCCGCGGGATCCTGGCGCTGACGCGCGAGCACCGGGTCGACACCTCGCGCCGCGCGGACTACACGCGCTGGACGGCGACCAGCCGCATCGACCTCGTCTCGGGCGCGGAGAAGGCGGGCGTCATCTATACGCGCGGGACGCGCACCGAGGGGCATCCCCCCGTCCCCGACGAGAAGATCATCGTACAGGACGCGAACGCGGGGACGGTGCTCGTGAACTTCTCCGACCACCCCGAGGCGCTCGAGATCCTGCGCCGCTCGATGTACGCGGCGGCGGTGCGCCTCCAGTCGAGCCCGCGCGTGCTCGTGATCGGCGTCGGCGGCGGGAACGACGTCTGGGCGGCCCTCGCCTCGGGCGCGCGCTCGGTGCGCGGGATCGAGCTCAACGCGCCGATCGTCGAGATCCACCGGGAGGTCTTCCCCGACTACACGCGCGCGCTGGTCGGCGACCCCCGCGTCGAGCTCGTTGTCGACGAGGGGCGGAGCGCCCTCTCGCGCGACCCGCGCCGCTACGACGTGATCCAGATGACCGGCGTCGACACCTGGACGGGGCTCAAGTCCGGCGCCTACGTGCTGGCCGAGAACTACCTCTACACGCGCGAGGCGATCGAGACCATGCTGGGCCGCCTCGCCCCGGGCGGGATCCTCCAGATCATCCGCATGGCGCGCGAGATGGAGGCCCTGCGCATGGCCGCGAACCTCGACGCGGCCGTGCGCTCGGCCGGGGGGACGCCGCTCCGGCGCTCGCTCATCGCCATGCACACGGGCGACGTCCTGATGGCCTTCCTGCTGAAGAAGGGCGCCTTCACGCCCGCCGAGGTCGACTCGACGCTGCGCTACGTCGCCGAGAACGGGATCTTCCCGGTCTACCTCCCGGGCTACCGCACCGGCAACGCCGTCGAGGAGTTCGTGAAGGCGGAGGACAAGGCGGCCTTCATCGACGCGTACCCCCGCGACATCTCGCCCACCAGCGACGACCGGCCCTACTTCTTCAACTTCGCGCGCTGGAGCGATCCGTGGCGCAGCCGCGAGCTCGCGACCGAGCCGCCGCACGTCTCGCAGGGGAACCCCTTCCTGATCCTCGCGCAGCTCGGGCTCGCGCTGCTGCTGAGCGTGCTCCTGATCGCGGCGCCGCTCTGGCGCCTGCCCGGGGCGCGGCACGCCGGCGCGGGGCGCTTCCTCGTCTACTTCGCGGGCGTGGGCCTCGGCTTCATCATGATCGAGATCGGGATGATGCAGAAGCTCACCGTCTTCCTCGGCCACCCGATCTATTCGATCACCGTGACGCTGGCCTCGCTGCTCTTCTTCGCGGGCCTGGGCTCGCTCGTCTCGGAGGGCTGGTTCCGGGCGGCGCCCGGGCGGGCCGCCTGGCTGCCGGCGGGCCTCGCCCTCTTCGTCGGCGCCTTCCTGTTCGCCTGGCCGGCGCTCTTCGCCGCGCTGGTCGGGCTCCCGCTAGCGGCCCGGATCGCGCTCGCGGTCGCGATCCTGGCGCCGCTCGGCCTGCTCCTCGGCGTCCCCTTCGCCTACGGGATCCGCCGCCTGCGCGAGACGGCGCCGGAGATCGTGCCCTGGGCCTGGGCGGTGAACGGCTGCACGAGCGTCGTCGGCTCCATCGCGACCGTGATCCTCTCGATGACGCTCGGCTTCGCCGCGACCCTCGCGATCGCCGCCGGGATCTACGCGCTGGCCTTCGCATCCCTGCTCGCGCGGCGGTAGGATCGGACGCGGAGGCACGCCGTGTACGAAGAGATCCGCTACGAGGTCGCCGACCCGCTCGCCACGATCACGTTCGACCGCCCGGCGGTGCTGAACGCCTGGACCGACCGGATGGGCGCCGAGGTCCGGCACGCGCTCGCGCAGGCCGAGGCCGACCGGCGCGTCGTCGCGATCGCCCTGACCGGCGCCGGGCGCGGCTTCTGCTCCGGCGCGGACCTGAAGCGCCTGCGGGCGCTGAGCGCCGGCGAGGGATCGCTGGCCGAAGTCCCCCCCGAGCTCGCCGCGGAGCCCGGCGACCCCGAGGCCGGCCCCGACTTCCGCGGCACCTACACCTACCCGATGTCGATCCGCAAGCCCGTCATCGCGGCCATCAACGGGCCGGTCGCCGGCATGGCGGTCCCGATCGCGCTCGCCTGCGACCTGCGCTTCGCCTCGGAGCGCGCGAGCTTCACCACGGCCTTCTCGCGCCGCGGCCTCGTCGCCGAGTGGGGCGTCGCCTGGCTCCTCGGGCGCCTCGTCGGCCCCGCGCACGCGCTCGACATCCTTCTCTCGGCGCGCCGCTTCGACGCGGCCGAGGCCGAGCGCATCGGCCTCGTGAACCGCGTGCTGCCGCACGACGAGCTCCTGCCCTTCGTGCGCGAGTACGCCGCGGACCTCGCCGCGAACTGCTCGCCCGCCTCGATGGCGATCATGAAGCGGCAGGTCTACCAGCAGCTGCACGCGGCGCTCGGCCCGTCCGAGCGCGAGGCCGTGCAGCTCATGCTCGAGAGCTTCAAGCGCCCGGACTTCCGCGAGGGCGTGGTCTCGTTCCTGGAGAAGCGCCCCCCGCGCTTCGAGCGGATCTGAGGGAGCCCCCCCGGCCCGGTGAGGCGCCTCGCGACCGTCGCTGCGATCTCGCTGCTGGGCCTGCTCCTCGCGGAAGGCGTCCTGCGCCTCGCGGCCCGGGCCGTGCCCGCTCTCCTCGCGCGCCGGGCCGAGCCGGCGGCGGGGGCGACCTTCCGCATCCTCTGCCTCGGCGACTCGCACACCTACGGCTGGGGCGTCGAGCGCGCCGAGGCGTGGCCGGCCCGGCTCCAGAGCCTGCTCGACGCTGCGGGCGCGCCGCTGCGCTTCGAGGTCACGAACCTCGGCATCCCCGCGAGCAACTCGGCGCAGCTCCTGGCGACGCTGCCCGCGAACCTCGTGCGCTACGCGCCGGACCTCCTGATCGTGGCGACCGGCGGCAACGACGTCGTGAACCAGGCCGGGCTCGACGCGGCGCCGGACGCAGGCGCGCTCCAGCGCCTGCACCGCGCGCTCTGGGACGCCTCGCGGCTCTACCGGCTCCTGGCCCTCGCCGTCCACGACCGCGAGCTGCGCGGCGTGCCGCGCGCCGACGGCGCCCCGGAGGTGCGCTGGAGGAACCCGCTCGCCGCCGTGGAGGTCGACCACGGCGCCAGCGTGGAACGCTTCGAGCACCGGATCACCTGGGGCGTCTTCCTCGAGCCGGCCGAGCACGAGCGGATCACCCGCCGCAACCTCGAGGCGATCGTCCGCGTGGCGCGCGAGGCGGACGTGCCGATCGTGCTCGCCTCCTACGTGCACACGGTCGGTCCCCACGGCGTCGCGAACCGCGCGATGGCCGGGATCCCGGGGGCGCTCTTCGTCTCGCAGACCTGGCCGGGCGATCTCGCGCCCCATCTGCCGCCGCAGGAGCGCGGCCGCGGCCTCTTTCTGCCGGACCTCCACCCTCGCCCACCGGTCTATGCCGCCTTCGCGGCGCACCTTCGGGAGGCCCTGGTCGCAGCGCAGCTCGTGCCGACGGGGCGCAGGGCCTCGCCGCGCGGATCGCGCTCCCGATGAACTTCGCTCGGCTTCGCCTCGCTGCGCGCTTCGCTCCCGATGAACTTCGCTCGGCTTCGCCTCGCTGCGCGCTTCGCTCCCGATGAACTTCGCTCGGCTTCGCCTCGCTGCGCGCTTCGCTTGCGGCGGCCTCGCCTAGCCGATCACCACTCCGGGGTCACCAGAACCAGTTCCGGCGCGCGGCGCGGGCCTCGGCGACGAGGTCGCGGATCGACTCCTTCACCGTCTCGACGCGCGCCTCGATCGCCGCGTCCTCCTCGTTCGGATCGCCCTCGAAGCGCAGCGGCTCGCCGAAGTGGATGCGGAACTTGACCGGCAGCGGCACGAAGCCTCCGAGCCCGAGCCACGGGAAGGTCGGCGTGATCGGGAAGGCCGGCGCTCCGACGAGGCGCCCGAGCGCGCGCACGTTGGCGATCCCCGGCGACTGCTCCTCGCCGCCGACGATCCCGATCGGGACGATCGGCGTGTCGGTCTCGAGCGCGAGGCGCAGGAAGCCCTTGCCGAAGGGCTGAAGCTGGTAGCGGCGGCGCCAGGGCTTCACGAAGCCGCGCTGGCCCTCCGGGAAGACCATCACCGCCTCGCCGTGATCGAGCAGCTGGGTGCAGTTCTCGGGCGTCCCCACCACCGAGCCCATGCGGTGCATGAAGACGCTGAAGAACGGGATCGTGGGCAGGTAGTACTCCCCCATGCCGCGCACCAGCCGCGGCGGCTCGGCCTCGAGGAGCATCGCCATGCCGAGCATCGTGCCGTCCCAGGCGAAGGTGTTGCCCGCGTGGTTCGCGACCAGCAGCACCCGCCCTTCCGGCACCCTCTCGATGCCGCGCGTCTCGACGCGCAGCCAGAAGCGGTAGACGAGGCACAACGCGAGCATCAGCTGGCGACCGTACTCCGGATCGAGGCCGAAGGGGTCGTAGCCGTACTCGTTGAGGCGCGTCGGGAGGCGCGCCAGGCGGTGCTCGACCCGCTCGACGAGCTCGCGCACCGCCTGCGGCAGGAGACGGCGCACGAGGCCCGGGCGGGGCAGCGGGCGGAAGGGGACCAGCGCGCGGGCGCTCAAGCGAGCTCCGCGCGCAGGAACACGAGCAGGCGCTCCCAGCCCTCGGCGGCGGCGCGCGCGTCGAAGCGGTCCGGGCGCGTCTCGTTCATGAAGCCGTGCTGCACGCCGCGCTGGACGAGGACGGACGCGCGCTTGCCGCCCGCGCGGAGGGCCCGCCGCAGCCCCTCGATCGACTCGGCGGGGATGAACTCGTCGTGCTCGGCGAAGACCGCGAGCACGGCGGCCGCGAGCGGGGCCAAATCGAGGGGCGGCGACGGGAAGAGCCCGTAGAAGTCGACCGCCGCCCCCACGCGCCGGTTCCGCGCCCCGGCCAGCAGCGCGAGGTGGCCGCCCATGCAGAAGCCGAGGACGCCGACCCGCGGGCCGTCGACCGCATGGTGGGAGAGGAGCGCGTGGACCGCCCCGTCGAGGTCCTCGCCCACGCGCTTCAGGTCGAGCTCCGCGACGAGCGCCCGCGCCTCGCCCGGGTCGCGCGCGAGCCGCCCGTCGAAGAGATCGGGGGCGAGCGCCGTAAGGCCCTCGCGCGCGAGGCGCGCGCAGACGCCGCGGACGAAGCCGTCGAGGCCCCACGCCTCGTGGAGCACCACGATCCCCGGCCCGTGCCCGGACGCGGGAATCGCGACGTGCGCGCCGATGCGCCGGTCGCCCGCGGCGTACGAGCTCTCCTCGGAACGGACGTCCATGCTCCCCGTGCGCATCCTCCTCCCGCTCGGCCACGCAGGCTCCGCGAGCGCGACCTCCGCGCGCGAGGATACCAGAGCCTCGCTCGCTCCCTCGCGCCCGGTACACTGCCCGGATGCCGAGCGAAGCACCGCGGTTCGAGGCGATCCCGGGGCCGGTGCGGGCGTTGCTCGCGAGCCTCGAGGAGGCGGGCCACCGGAGCTTCCTTGTCGGCGGCTGCGTGCGCGACATGTTGCGCGGATGCCCCGTGGCCGATTTCGACATCGCGACGCCCGCGAGCGCCGACGAGCTCCTGGGACTCCTCCCGCGCGCGATCCCGATCGGCCTGCAGCACGGGACCGTGATGGTCCCGACGCGCTCCGGGCCGGTCGACGTGACCGCCTTCCGCCAGGGCCTTCGCCTCGAGGACGACCTCGCCCACCGCGACTTCACCGTGAACGCCATGGCCTACGACCCGGGCCAGGGCTCGCTGATCGACCCCTTCGGCGGGCGAGCGGATCTCGCCCGGGGCGTGCTGCGGGCGGTGGGCTGCGCGGCCGATCGCCTCGCCGAGGACCCGCTGCGTGCGCTGCGCGCGTGCCGGCTCGTGGCCGTCCTCGGCCTGCGCGTCGATCCGGAGGTGGAGGCGGCGCTTCCCGGCGCACGGCCCGGCCTCGCGCGCGTGGCGCGCGAGCGCATCCGCCACGAGCTCTCCGAGCTGCTGCTCGCGGGGGGCGTCGCGGAGGGCCTGGCCTGCCTTCGCCGCAGCGGCATCGAGTCCGACCTCGCTCCCGGCGCGGCCGCCGACGCGGGCCCCGTCGCCGCGGCGCTCCCCGCCGACCTCGACCTGCGCGTCGCGGCCTGGCTGCGCGGCGCGCGCTCGACGCCGATCCTGCGCGCGCTGCGCTTCCCACGGCGCTGCGTCGAGGCCGTGGCCTGGATCCTGCGCGCCCACCCCGTCGAGCAGGACGCGGCGGCAGGGAGCGACGTCGTCGCGCGCCGCGTGCTCCGGCGCGTGGGCGAGCGGCGCTTCGCGGGCCTCGCCGTGCTGCGCCGGGCCGAGCTCGTCGCCGGAGCCGGTGCCGCGAGCCCGGGCGCGGCGGCCGCCCTCGCGCGCCTCGCCGAGCTCGAGGAGGCGGTGGTGCGCGTGCGGCGCCAGGGCAACCTCGCGCTGCGGCGCTTCGACCTCGCGCTCGACGGCGCGGGCGTGATGCGCGCGCTCGGCTGCGGCCCGAGCCCGCGCGTGGGCCGCGCGCTCCGCTACCTCACCGACGCCGTGGTCGAGGACCCGACGCGCAACACGCCGGAGGCGCTCCGCACCCTGCTCGAGACCTGGGCCGCAAGCGAAGCGCGCAGCGAGCCGTAGGCGAGCGAAGTCCATCGAGCCAGCGAAGCGCGCAGCGAGCCGGCTCAGGAGCGCGAGCCGTAGAGCCGGGCGCGCAGCCGGCGCATGCCGGCGAGCCAGCGGTCGGGATCGCCGGCGCGCCGCTGCGCGTACTCCCGCACCTGCGGGTGGGGAAGGATCAGGAAGCGCTCCTCCGCGAGCCCCGCGACGACGGCGTCGGCCACCGCCTCGGGCTCGATCGCGTCGGCCTCGAGGTGGGGTGCCCCTCCGCTGGCTTCCGCCGCGCCGCGGAGCATGGGCGTGCGCACGCCTTGCGGGCAGAGGCACGCGACGCGGATCCCGCGGTCGCCGTAGGCGATGGCGAGCCACTCGGCGAAGGCCACCGCCGCGTGCTTCGTCACCGAGTAGGCGTGGCCCGTGACGTCGGTCAGCAGGCCCGCCGCGGACGCGGTCTGGAGGAGCGTGCCCTCGCCGCGCTCGAGCATCGCCGGGAGCACGGCGCGCGCCGCGTAGACGTGCGCCATCAGGTTCACCTGCCAGCAGGCCAGCCAGTCGGCGTCCGGGGCGAAGGGCCCGCCCGAGCCGTCGCCGAGGCCCGCGCCCCGCCCGATCCCCGCGTTCGAGCAGAAGAGATCGATGCGGCCGTAGCGCTTCGTCGCCTCGTCGACGAGCGCCCGGACCTGCGCCTCGGTACCGACGTCGGTCGCGACCGCGAGGCCGCCGATCTCGTCCGCCACCGCCTGTGCCCCTGCGACGTCGAGGTCGGCGACGACCACTGCGCGCGCTCCCTCACGCGCGAAGCGGCGGCAGAGCGCGCGCCCGATCCCGCTCGCGCCGCCCGTCACCACCGCGATCCGGTCCCGGAGCTTCACCCAGCGGAGCCTAGGCGCGGCGAGGGCGCGCCTGCAAGCGAAGCGCGCAGCGAGCCGCAGGCGAGCGAAGTCCATCGAGCCAGCGAAGCGCGCAGCGAGCCGCAGGCGAGCGAAGTCCATCGAGCCAGCGAAGCGCGCAGCGAGCCGCAGGCGAGCAAAGTCCATCGAGCCAGCGAAGCGCGCAGCGAGCCGAAGCCGAGCGAAGGCAGGCCCCTGCAGGGCCTGCGAGCGAAAGGCCGGGCCCCCGCCAGGGCAAGCGAAGCGCGCAGCGAGCCGCAGGCGAGCGAAGTCAATCGAACCGGCACCGGGCCAGCAGCCACACGCCCGCCGCGGCGAACGCCGCGTTCGGGATCCACGGCGCGGCGACGGCGGGGAGGCCCCCGGCCAGCGCCAGCGTGCGGGCCGCGACGAAGGCCGCATAGTAGCCGCCCGCGAGCGCCGCGCAGAGCCACGCGCCGCGCGCGCGCGCCGCGCGCCCGGGGCGCAGCGCGAGCGGGATCCCCGCGAGCGCGAGCACGAGCGGTGCGGCGGGGAGCGCGAAGCGGCGCTGGATTTGGATCTCGTAGTGCTCGACGCCGGGCTTCTCGAGGTGCGCGAGCGAGCCCCCGGCGCGGGCGAGCGCCACCGCCGCGCGCAGCTCCGCGAGGCTCATGTCCTTCGGCAGGAGCTCGCCCGGGCCGGCGGCCGCGAGCTCCTCGACGGGGAAGGCGTAGTCGAGGCTCGCGAAGCCCATGCGCGCCGGCTCGCGCTCCGGCGCGCCCGTCGCGCGCTCGAAGAGGACGTCGCCGCGCTCGAGGTGCAGATGCACGCGCGCCAGGGCCGGATCCCAGCGCCAGCGCCCGCGCTCGGCGAAGAGCACGAAGGGGCGCTCCGGGCGGCTCCTGTCCTCGACCAGGACGCCTTCGAGCGAGCCGTCCGCAGCGCGCGCGCGGACGAAGAGCGTGCGCCCCGCGATCTCGCGGAAGCGCCCGGGCTCGAGCAGGGCGCCGCGCGCGGCCATGGCGTGGAAGGCCTCCCGCAGGCCGCGGCGCGCGCGCGGCTCGAGCTCGAGCGAGGCCACGGCGGTCGCGGCCGCGACCGCGAGCGCGAGGGCGAGAAGCGGCGCGACGAGCGAGGCGAGGCCCACACCGCAGGCGCGCAGGGCCTGCGCCTCGCCGTCCGCCGTCATGCGCGCGAGCGCCGCCGCGAGACCGAAGAGGAAGGCGACCGGGAGCGCGTGGGCGACCATCACCACGAGCACGCAGCCGGCCACCTGCGCGAGGTCGCCCGGGCCGGCCCCGAGGGCGTGCAGGCGATCCACGTAGCGGAGGAGATTCCGGCCCAGGTAGAGGAGCGCCACGGCCGCGAGGCCGAGCGCCGCGTGCCCGGCGACCTCGCGCCACAGCGCGAGCCAGAGCGTACGCGGGATCCGCACGCCCGCGAGCGTAGTGCGGGCGCGCTTGCCCGGCCCCGGACGTCGCGGGTAGATTGCCCGGCATGCCGAAACCCGACGCCGAAAAGCTCAAGGAATACTCGAAGATCCTCTTCGGATCGCTCGGGGGCGCCATGACCTCCGCCATGGTCTGTCTCGGGGATCGGCTCGGGCTCTACCGTGCCCTGGCCGAGCTCGGCCCCGCCACGAGCGCGGAGCTCGCCACGCGCACGGGCCTGCACGAGCGCTGGCTGCGCGAGTGGCTGCATCAGCAGGGGGCCGCGAGGCTCCTCGAGCACCGCGGCGAAGGGCGCTTCGCGATCCCTGCCGAGGGCGTCGCGGTGCTCGCCGACGAGAGCCATCCGGCCTTCGGCGCCGGCTTCTTCGCGCAGCTACCGGCGCTCATGGGTCTCGCGGAGCCCATCGCCGAGTCCTTCCGCACCGGTCTCGGTCTCCCCTACGACGCGCTGGGCCCGGACGGCGCGGCCGGCGTCGAGCGCGGACTCGCGCCCTGGTTCCGCGCGCTGCTCGTCCCCTTCGTGCTGCCCCGCGTCCCGGGCGCCGTGGACGCCCTGCGCAGCGGGGCCGAGGCGGCCGACGTGGGATGCGGCGCCGGCGTGGCGCTCCTCGAGCTGGCCAAGGCGTTCCCGGGCTCGCGCTTCCACGGCTACGAGATCTCGGCCCACGCCCTCGAGCGCGCCGAGCGCAACCGCGCGGCCGCGGGTGTCGCGAATGCCGTCTTCCACGACGCGCGCCGCGAGCCGCTCCCCGACGACGCCCGCTTCGCCTTCGTCACGACCTTCGACTGCCTGCACGACATGGCCGATCCCGCCGCGGCGATCCGCGGCATCCGCCGGGCGATCCGCCCCGACGGCAGCTGGCTGATCGCCGACATCAAGTGCTATCCGAGCTTCGAGGAGAACGTCGCGCGCAACCCGATGGCCGCGATGATGTACGGCACGTCGGTCCTGACCTGCATGTCGTCCGCGCTCTCGGAGCCCGGCGGCCTCGGCCTCGGCACCCTCGGCTTCCACGAGGAGCTCGCGCGCGGCATGACGCAGGAGGCCGGCTTCACCCGCTTCGAGCCCCTCGATCTCGGCCACCCGGTGAACGCCTTCTACGTCGTGCGGCCGTAGCCCGGCTCGAGCGGGTCCGCGCCTTCGAGGAGGGCGAGCGTCTCGGCGTAGAGGCCGCGCTTGAGCGCGGCGAGGGTCACGCGGTCCTTGCCGGCGAGCGCGGCCGCGCGCTCGACCGCGCGAGGGACGACCTCGGCCTCGGGAACGGCCGCCAGGGCGATGCGCTCTGCGACGACCTCCGGTCCGCCGTAGCGGCGGCCGGTCGCGATCGCCTCGTGGAGCACCGGCTGCGGCATTCGCGCGCGCAGGATCGCCAGGAGGCCCGGGGCGAGCGGAAGGCCGAGGTCGATCTCGGGGATGCAGAAGTAGCCCCGGTCCTCGCGCATCACGCGGAAGTCGTGCGCCAGCGCGAACATCGCGCCCCCCGCGAAGGCGTGGCCGTTCAGCGCCGCGACGCTCGGGAGCGGGAAGGCGAGGATCCTCGCGAGTAGTGCCTGGAACGAGGCGAGGAAGGGGCCGATCGCCTGCGGATCCTGCCCGCGCATCCAGACGAGGTCGAGGCCGTTCGAGAAGAACTTCCCCTCGCCGGTCGTGACGAGCGCTGCCGGGTCCGAGCTCGCCTCCACCTCGTCGAGCGCCTCGGCGAGCGCGGCGAGGAAGGGCGGATTGAAGCGGTTCTCGCCCGCCTGCATGCGCAGGACGAAGACCGCACCCCGACGCTCGAGATCGATCATGCGCGCGGCACCGCGCGCGCAGGGTAAGGCGACGGTCGCGGGCGCACCACGGGGATCCCGCCCGGGCGCGGCTCGCGCGCCTTCGGTAGCCTCGCAGCGGCGAGGGGGGTGATGCGGATCGGGCTCGTGGGGCTACCGGGGAGCGGCAAGAGCACCGTCTTCGGGGCGCTCACGGGGCTCGCCGTCGAGACGGGCTACGCTGCGCGCCGCGACCGCGCGAACCTCGGCGTGGTGAAGGTCCCCGACGCGCGCGTCGACGCCCTCGCGCGGATCTACAGCCCGCGCAAGACCACCTACGCCGAGATCGCCTTCACCGACGTGGCGGGCGCCGCGAAGGGGATCGAGCGCGCGACGCTCGACGCCATGCGCCCCCTCGATGCCCTCTGCCAGGTGGTGCGCGGCTTCCCCGACGCCGCCGGGACGCCTCCCGACCCGGTGCGCGAGATCGCGGACCTCGAGGCCGAGACGATCCTCGCCGACCTCGCGGTGATCGAGGCGCGCAGCGCACGGCTCGAGAAGGACCGGAGCTCTCCGCGCGAGCTCGAGCTCCTGCGCCGCGTCGCGGCCGCGCTCGAGGAGGGGAAGGCGCTGCGCGCGCTCGAGCTCGCGCCCGAGCAGCGCCGCTCGCTCGCGGGCTACTCGCTCCTCACGCAGAAGCCGCTCTTGCTCGTGCTGAACGTCCCCGAGGACGAGGTCCTCGCCCCGCCCCCCGAGGAGGTGGCGGCGGCCGCGAAGAGCCGCGGCCTCGGCCTCGTCGTGCTCTCGGCGCCCGTCGAGATGGACATCGCGCAGATTCCCGAGGCGGAGCAGCCGGACTTCGTCGCCTCCCTCGGCCTCGAGGAGCCGGCGCGCCACCGCTTCATCCGCGCGGCCTTCGAGCTCTGCGACCTCGTCTCGATGCTGACCGTCGGGCCCGACGAGTGCCGCGCCTGGCCGATCCCGCGCGGTACTCCGGCACCGCGCGCGGCCGGGAAGGTCCACTCGGATATCGAGCGCGGCTTCATCCGCGCCGAGGTCATCCTCTGGCGCGACCTGGTCGAGCTCGGGAGCGAGGCGCGCTGCCGCGAGGTGGGCAAGCTCCGCGTGGAGGGCAAGGACTACCTCGTCCAGGACGGCGACGTCGTGAACTTCCGCTTCAACGTCTAGCGCCGGTCGCCGCGGAGGGCGTCGAGATTGCGCCGCGCCGCAGCGAGGCCCGGGTCGAGCTCGAGAGCGCGCGCGAGGGCGGCCTCCGCCTCGTCCGGGCGCCCGAGGCGCGCGAGCGCGACAGCGAGGTTGCTCCAGGTGGTGGCCTCCGCCGGCGCGAGCTCCGCGGCTCGCTCGAGGTGCGGCGCGGCCTCGGCGGCCCGGCCATGGGCGAGCAGTACCGCGCCGAGGCTCGCGTGCGCCACCGCGTAGCGGGGACGCAGGGCGATCGCGGCCTCGTAGTGCGCCACCGACGCCTCGAACGCCCCGCGCTCCGCGTACCACTGCCCGAGGCCGACGTGCGGCTGCGCCGCCTCCGCGTCCGTGCGCAGCCACTGGCTGTGGAAGGCGAGGTCGTCGCTCCAGGCCGGAGCGCGGCCGCGCGAGAGCGCCGCGGCGCCGAGCACGAGCCCGAGCGCTGCGGCCCCGGCGGCGCGGCGCGCCGCCGGCCCGAAGGCCTGCCCCGACGCGGCGGCCGCGCCGACGCCCGCGATTCCCGCGAGCGCGAGGAGGCCATAGCGCTCCGCGAAGGGCGCCTCCTGCACGAGGAGGTTCGCGGTCGGAAGGATCGCGAGCAGCGCGAGCCCCGCGAAGAAGAGCGCCGCGCGCCGCGACGGGCCGCGCGAGCGCGCGGCCGCGAGCGCGAGCGCCAGCGCGGCGAGCAGGGCGAAGAGCAGCCTCGGCGGCGAGAGCCACACCGCGCTGCGCGGCTCGTAGACGAGCTCGGCGAACGGAGCGAAGCTGGTCTGCAGCGCGTAGAGGACCGCGAGAAGCGGACCCTGCGGAGCCGCGAAGAGGGCGACGCGGAGCCCGCCCTCGCCGCCGAGCACGAGGCCGCGCAGGGCCGCGTAGGCCGCGACCAGCGCGGCGACCGGAGCCAGGCGCGCAAGCCAGCGCCGGAGGCTCCTCCCGGGAGGATCGTCCGAGACGCCGAGGGCGTCCGCGAGGGCGAGGATCGCCGGCAGCACCACCGCCTGCTCCTTCGCGAGCAGCGCGAGCGCGAGCGAGGCGAGCGCCAGCGCCCGCCACCCCACGCCCGCGCGCAGCCACGCGACCAGCGAGGCGAGCGAGAAGACGACCGGGATCAGCGTCTCGCGGCCCGAGGCGATCGGGTAGACGCACTCCGAGGTCACCGGGTGCGCGGCGAAGAGGGCGGCAGCGGCGAGCGCCGGACCGCGCGCGATCCCGAACGCCGGGTGGCGCAGCAGCGCGAGGAGGAGCAGCGAGGCCGCGAGCGCGAACGCCGCATTCGCGGCGTGGTACGGCGCCGGATCGTTGCCGTGCAGGCCCTTCTGCCACACCATCGTGACGCGCGAGAGCGGCCGGTAGTACGGAAGGTTGAACCAGTGGCGCTCGGCGAAGACGCTCGCGAGGTCGGAGGCCGAGCGCGGCGGCGGCTGCTCCACGATCAGGATGCGGTCGTCGTAGACGAAGCCGTGCTCGAGGGCCGGCGCGTAGACGACCCCGACCAGGAGCGCGAGCGCGAAGGAAGGGGCGGCCGCCGCCAGGCGCCGGGCCGGGCGCCGCTGCGCGGCTCGCTGCGACGCCCTCCCCTCCGCGGCCACGGCGGCATGAGATCCCCGCGGCCGCGCTCCGTCAAGGGACGTGCGGCCGGAGGCTCGCGTTGAGACGCGGGCTCGCCCCCGTCGGCGCAGGCGCCGGACCGCGCCGTCCGTGAGCGCGTCGGCGAGCGCGAGGCGGAGCGCCGGCCGGAGCGCCTTCGCGGCCGGGCTGCTCTTCGCGACGCTGCTCGGCGGCGCGCTCCGCCTCGCGATCGCCGAGCGCACGCATCCGGTCCGCCTGGTCGGGGACGAGGTCTACTACGCGCAGGTGGCGGCGCATCTGGCCTCGGGGCGGGGGCACCTCTACGTCGGAGGTCTCGAGGGCGAGGCGCGCGCATGGCGCCCGCCGGCCCACCCCTTCACCCTCTCGCGGCTCCTCGACCCCGAGCGGGCGCGCCGGGCCGACGCGGCGAGCGATCCCGCGCAGCTGCTCGCGCTCGTGCGGCTCCAGGTCGTGGTCGGCACGCTGCTGGTGGCGGCGACCGGGCTGCTCGGCGCCGGGCTCTTCGACGCGCGCACCGGCCTGCTGGCCGCCGCGCTCGCGGCCGTGTACCCCGCGCTCGTGGCGCAGAGCCACATGCTCTGGTCGGAGGGTCTCTTCTCGCTCGTGATGACGCTCTCGCTCGCGGCCGCGGTGCGCGCCGAGCGCGGGAGCCTCGGCTTTGCGGCCGCGGCGGGGATCGGCTTCGGCGCGGGAGCGCTCGCCCGCGAGCTCGCGCTCGGGGTCGGCGCGGCCTGCGCGGTCTGGTGGGTCGCGCGGGCGCCCGGCGGCGCCCGCCGCGCGGCCGCCGCGCGCGGCGCGCTCGCCCTGGCGCTCGCCGCCCTCGTCGTCGCGCCGTGGACGCTGCGCAACGCGCAGGTCCTCGGGCGCTTCGTCCCGGTCTCGACGGTCGGCTGGTTCGCGCTCGCCGAGGGCAACTCGCTCGAGCACCCCGAGTGGCTGCGGCCGGACGGGCCGGAGCAGCGCCGCTTCCACGCCGGCTACTTCACGCGGCGCGACGAGGTGGCGCGCCTCGACTTCGCGCGCGCCTTTGCCCTCGCTCGCATCCGCGCCGAGCAGCCGACCTGGGCCCTGCGCAAGGCCGTGCGCAACCTCGCCCTCCTGCTCGGCCCCGACGAGGTGCTGCGCACCAAGGTGCGCCGCGGCGCGTACGGCGACGCGGCGCCGCGCGAGATCCGGGCGCTCCTCGCCGCGACGGTGCCGGCGTGGATCGCCCTCTACGCCGCGGCCGTGGTCGGGATCGCCGCCGCGCGCGAGGGCGGCCGGCGCCAGCTCGCGCTGCTCGTGCTCGGCGCGGTCGCCGCGGTCCACGTGGCGGCGAACGCCACCCCGCGCTTCCGGCTCCCCTGGCTCCCCTGGCTCGCGGTCTACGCGAGCCACGCGGCGCTCGCGGGCCGCGCGCTCCCCGGACGGCTCGACCGCGCCGGCGCGCTCGGCGCCGCCGCCGCGCTCGTCTTCTTCTTCGCCGTCTGCATCCCCTACTTCGCCCACTACGGCGGGCGCCCGTAGGGGAGGCCTCGGAGCCTCCCACGCCATCCTCCACCCGACGGGCCCTTCCGCACACCCGGAAAGTTCACCTCTCCCGGTTCGTTGACCGCTCCTCCCTGCTGCGCTATCGCCCGACCTGGGGCGTGCGCGAGCGCCGCGCGCGACACGCCGGGGCGGGCTCGGGGGGGGTCTGCCTGGCCTGCTGCGGCGCCCATCGGGGGGTGGGGCGCTATGTCACGTGTGTTCTCGGAGTTTCCGGAGATCCCGGATCGGGACGAAGCCAGGCCAGAGCAGTCGGAGCTCGGCTTGCCGGCGGGTCGTCCCGCGCGGGCCTCGGGCGCCGCGCCGGTGGTGGGAGAGCCGGCCCGCGCCGAGTTCTTCCGCGCACAGCGCCGTCCGGTGCTGCCGCTGCTCGGGCTCGTCGGTGCCGTGGCGACGTTGGCCGTGTTCTTCTGGCTGGGCCGGGAGGACGCGGTCCCGACCCCGGCGGCCCTGGGGGGCGATCTCGCGCCCGTCGCCGCCGCGCCGGGCCTGGAGCCTCCCTCGCCCTCTGCCGGGAGCAGCCTGGAGACGCCGCCGGGCCCGGGCTCGCTCGCGGCGGACGCTGCGCCGCAGCCGATCCCGATGCCGGAGGTCCCGTCGGTGCTCGACGGGTTCGGCGCGGCGCCTCCTCCTGAGGCGGCCCCCGTCGAGGCGGCGCCGGCCCCGGGCGGCTTCGCGGTGCAACTCCTGGCGGCCCGCTCGGAGGGGGACGTCGGCGCGTCCTGGGAGCGACTGCGGGGCAGCTACCCCGATCTCCTGGCCTCGCTCACGCCCCGCGTGACGCGGACGAGCCGCCCGGAGGGCGACACTTTCTACCGGCTGCGCGCCGGCCCCTTGCGCGACCGCGCGTCGGCCGACGCGCTCTGCCGGGCGCTCTCGGCGCGCCAGCAGTCCTGCTTCGTGGTCTCGCCCGGGTCGTAGCCCGTTCCGCTTCGCTCGCCTGCGGCTCGCTGCGCGCTGCGCTTGCGCTCGTCCTAGTCCGTGGAGCTTCGCTCGCCTTCGGCTCGCTGCGCGCTGCGCTTGCGCTCGTCCTAGTCCGTGGAGCTTCGCTCGCCTTCGGCTCGCTGCGCGCTTCGCTTGCGCTCGCTGCTAGGGGGCCGACTCGAGGGCGGCCTCCTAGGCCGAAGTTCCAGGAACTTCGGCCTAGCGCGAGGTCGCCGATCCGCCGCGCGCCGCGGGGCCCGCGCTCCGCTCGAGGCGCGCGCGCACGCGACCCAGCGCGTGGGCGAACGCGCGCTTCTCCTGCGGGCCGACGCTCCACCACCAGCACAAGGGCGCGGCGACGAGCGCGTAGGCGGCGACAACGGCGAGGATGCGCGGCCAGCCTTCGGGAAGCCAGGCGTGGACGCCGAGCGCCGCGAGCGTCCCGGGGATCGCCGGCGCCGCGGTCGGGACGAGCGTCTCGCGCCACCAGCGCGACGCCGAGAGCCCGACGCGCACCGCGCCCACGCCGAGCGTCACGGCGAGGTAGACGAGCGTCGCGCCCACGCAGGTCCACGGCAGCGCCATGGGCCCCATGCCGAAGACGAAGAACCAGAGGGCCGAGACGGAGATCGACGCGATCCACACGCCGAGCGTGAGCAGCCCGTAGCCGCGCACCGAGCCCTGGGCGAAGATTGCCTGGTCGACGCCCGTCGCGAGCACCTGGATCGTCAACCACAGGAGGGTCACGCGCGTGAAGGCCGCGGAGCCCGCCGGCACCTCCCGCAGCCAGAGGTCCAGGATCCCCTCCATCTCGATCCAGAGCGGCACGACCATGAAGAGCGAGCCCACCGACGAGTACTTGCTCGTCATGAACGCGAGATCCTGCACGTAGCCGCGCTGTCCGCGCGCCTCCTTGGTCGTCATCGCGGGGTGCACCACGCGCGGCAGCACCTTCGTGAAGTGCGAGTGGTACCCGCGCAGGCGCATCGCGATCCCGTACGCCGCGGTCACGACCGGCGAGAACGCCATCCCGATCAGGATCACCGCCGCCTGGCCGTGCAGGGGAACACCCACCCGGATCAGCGTCGTCCAGCCGGTGAAGGAGGCGAGCCGCCGCACCTCGGAGAGGCGGATCGCCGACGGGCGGATCCGGATCTCCGGGAAGCGGATGCCGCCGATGACGGCGGTGCCGAGGGCGCGCAGCACGGTGGCGGCGAGGAGCGCGGCCGCGTACACCACCAGCGGATCGCCCTCCACCACGAGGATCAGGCCCACGCAGGCGAGGTTCAGGAGCGAGCGGATCACCTCGCCCGCGGCGACCTGTCCCATCGCCTGGCGCGCCTCGATCGCGCCGCGGAACGGCGCGGAGAGCGTCGTCACGACCAGGGTCGCGATCGTGAGGTAGAAGACCGCGGCGGCCGCCTGCTCCCGACCCTCCGGGATCGTGAGCCCCGCGAGCAGCGGGCGCGCGACGAGCAGGCCGGCCAACAGGAGCACGAGGCCCATCCCCGCGAAGAGCACGAGGGTGGCGTTGAAGACCTCGCTCGCCCGTCGCGCGTCGCCCCCCCCGAGCTCGTAGGCCATGTTGCGGATCGCACCGGCGTTGAGCGCCGGCGTCAGCTGCAGGAGCAGCGCCCCGCCCGCTCCGAGCGCGGCCAGGAGGCCAAAGTCCGACGCGCCGAGCAGGTCGAGCAGGAGCCGCGTGACGTAGAGGCCGATCCCGAAGGTGAGGACCATCCGGCTCAGCAGGGTGACCGCGTTCGCGACCAGGCGGATCGACTGGCGCAATGCCTTCTCCCACGACCCGGAGCTGCAGCCCGGCTGGAATCCCGGCGGCGGTACGCGACAGGCGACACCGCCGGCATCGGCCCGCCCATTCGACTAAGGGTGCGACCCCTGCGCTGCCGATGCGGATGGCCGGACCCATGACTTGAGAGGCGAGGACCCCATTGGACCCGGGAACCCAGGCGAGCCGTGCGGCGACGGATCCGTGGTGGCTGCGGCGTCCCTCGGCCCGGGAGGCGCTCGCCACCACGGCGCTCTGCGTCGCCCTCGCGGCGGCCGGCGGATGGATCGCCGCGCAGGCAAGTCCGCTCGTCGTGCGAAACCTCCTCCCGACGCCCGCGCCGGGCGCGCGGGAGGTCTACCTGGCGACGCTGATCGACGAACCGCAGCGCGTCGCCTTCACGAGCCAGCGCTCGCGCACGACGGTGCACCGCGGCGAGAGCTCCCTGGCAGGGAACCGCTACTGGATCCACCGCTACGGCGACCCGGCGCGGCCGGAGCTCCCCGACCGCATCCTGCTCACGAGCCGCAGCCGCGGCGCGCGCCTCTTCGTGCCGGTCGGCGCCCTCGACCTCGAGAGCGCCCTCGTCTCCCCGGTCGGAGTCGAGCCCGCCGAGAAGGGTGGCGGGGGCGCCGTGCCGAGCGAGCTCGTGCACCTCTACCAGGATCGGCTCTTCGCCGGCACCTACCTGGAGCTCCGCTTCCCCGACCGCGAGCGCGACGAGAAGGGCGAGCCGAGGCGCTTCGACCTCGTCGCCGTGCGCGGGAACCGCCTGCGCACCGCGGACTTCCTGCTCGCGCCGAACCCCCGCTACTACCGCGACGCGCTGATCGAGGGCGGCATGCCGCAGGGCGACTTTCGCGTGAGCGAGCCCGCGAGCGGCCCCGAGCTCGTCTTCGCCTTCTACGAGGACCTGGCGCGCCCGGCGGAGTCGCTCGAGGTCCCGATCTCGATCTTCGACGAGCTCGGCCTCGCCTGGGGCGAGGTCGTGCCGACCCTCGTCGACGACCGCTGGCGCCTCGAGGAGCTGCCGCGCTACGCGACGGCGCCCGCCACCCCGGATTTGCGCGCGGCGACCGCGCGCATGGTCGCGCTCCACCTCGCCGCGCGCGTGGAAGCCCGCCCCGAGCGCGAGCGGCTCGCCCGCGACGTCGGCGCGTGGGTCGCGAGGTAGCGCCATGGCGGGGCGCTTCGAGCTCAAGTACCTCGTCGATTCCCGGGTGCAGGTGGCGCTCTGCCGGCTCATGCGCGCGCGCCTGCTGCGCGGGGAGCACGCCATGGAGGACGGCACCTACCACGTCCTCTCCCAGTACTACGACGGCCCCGGCCTCCCCTTCTACTTCGACAAGGTGGCCGGCCTCGAGGACCGCGTGAAGGTGCGCCTGCGCACCTACGGCATGGCGTTCGGCCCCGGCGCGCCCTGGTTCCTCGAGCTCAAGCGCAAGCAGAACGCCGCGATCTCGAAGCTCCGCCTGCGGATCGAGCCCGGCCGGATCGACCCCTCGGACCCGGGGTCCTGGGACGCGATCGACGACGAGCGCATCGGGGCCTTCCTGGCCGCGCGCGACCTCATGCACCTCGAGCCCACGGCGCAGGTCTGGTACCAGCGCGAGGCGCTCGCGTCGGCCGACGACGGGCTCCGCGTCACCCTGGATACCACGATCCGCGCGCTCTACCCGGGCGAGCGCATGGAGCGCCGCATGCTCTACGACGCGGAGCGCGCCGCGATCCCGGACCGCTATGCGGTGGTCGAGGTCAAGGCGGCGCAGACCTTTCCCCACTGGCTCACCGAGCTGATCCAGCGGGCCTCGCTGGTTCCCGAATCCATCTCCAAGTACGTCCACGCGATCAACGCGCTCGGACTCAGCCGAAAGGTACTGGCCACATGCTAGAACAAGACGCCGCGACGTCCGGGGACTTCGTCCTCGACCGCTTCTTCAACATGACCGAGGTCGGCGCGTTCCACATCGTCGACCTCTTCGCCGGGCTCGTGCTCGCCACGCTGCTCACCCTCGGCCTGGTGCAGACCTACCGGGCGACCCACCGCGGGGCCACCTACTCCGTGGCCTTCCTCCAGGCGCTCTTCATCCTCGCCGTGTGCACGACGGTGATCATGATCGTGATCGGGAGCAACATCGCGCGGGCCTTCAGCCTCGTCGGCGCGCTCTCGATCGTGCGCTTCCGCACGGCGATCAAGGACCCGCGCGACGTGGGCTTCGTCTTCGCCGCGCTGGCGGTCGGCATGGCCTCCGGCACCGGCTTCTACGCCGCCGCCGTGGTCTTCACCGCGTTCCTCTGCATCCTGATGCTCGTGCTCGCGCGCCTGAACGTCGGCGCGGCGAGCTCCACCGACGCCCTGATCCGCGTGACCTTCGCCTCCCGCGGCGGCGACGCGGCGGTGGCGTCGGTGGAGGCGGCGCTGCGCGCCGCGGACGCGAGCCCGGTGCTCGTGAACCGGCTGCACGAGCGGGAGAGCGGGCAGCAGACGCTCGCATGGCGGGTGCGCACGGGAGAGTCCGCCGAGCAGGGGCGCCTCCAGCAGGCGTTGCAGGCCATCGAGGGCGTCGCCGCCGTGGGCCTCTACGTGATGGACGACTTCCACGTCCTATGAGCCACGCCCCCGAGCGCCCGCGCGTGCGGGTCCTGCCCGCGCTGCTCTGGATCGCGGCGATCGCCGCCGCCCTGGTCGCGATCGACCTGGCGGAGCGCTTCGCCTTCTACGAGGTCCGCGAGCGCGACCGCAGCTCCTTCCCGCGCATGGTGCGCCGGCCGATCAAGGACACGGGGCTCGCGCTGCTGCACGGCGTCGCCGGGGAGCTCGACCCGAAGGACCTCCCGGAGGGGATCCCCGTCTTCGACTTCACCCTGAAGCCGCAGGACGCCGCGCAGCTCGCGGCCCACATGACCCGCGTGCGCGTGGTCGGCACGCACGACGAGCTCTCGCGCACGGCGATCCCGGCGCGCATGCGCGTCGACGGCGCGAGCTACGACGTGCGGATCAAGCTGCGCGGGCGCCAGCACTACCACGTGGTGCCGCCGCGCCCGAGCCTGCGCGTCTCCCTGCGGCGCGGCCGCAGCTACCGCGAGACCCGGGACTTCAACCTGATCGAGCCCTTCGACAAGACGACGGACCAGGTCTTCCTCTGGGAGGCGAAGGAGCACCGCCTGATCGACTGGGACTCCACGATGGGCATCCTCGCGGTCGGCGGCCGCCCGCTCGCCGTGGTGCAGTACGTGGAGCAGGTGCGGCGCGAGACGGGCGACCACGCGGTGCGGCCCGAGGGGACCTTCTTCCGCGGAACCGGAGAGCTCTACAGCCCGGGTATGGATCCGAAGCGCTGCGGCGCGCTGATCGAGCGCGTCTCCGCCTGGCTCGCCGACCCGAAGAGCGTGGTGCCCTTCGAGCCCCTGCAGGAGGTCCTCGACCTCGAGCGCTTCCGTTGGTTCACCGCGCTGACCGAGTTCTCCGGCGACGGCCACGGCTTCGCGAACTTCAACATGAAGGCCTACTGCGACCCCGTGAACCCGCGCGTCGAGTTCCTGATCTGGGACACGCGCTTCGGGCGCTGGGAGGAGCTCCCGACCTCGCAGTTCGCGGAGCAGGGCACGCAGTTCCTGCGCGACGACCGCTACCGGACGCTGCACGACGAGGCGCTCTACACGCTGGCCCACGATCGCGTCGAGCCGATGCTCGAGCGCATGCGCGCCTTCGACGCCGCGTGGGGGGCCGTGATGGCGCGCGACCCCTTCTACTGGTTCCCGCGCGGCGGGCCCGACGGGGGCTTCATGCGAGAGCGCCCGGCGAAGCTCGAGCGCACGCTGCGCGCCAACGCGGCCGCGATCCTCGCCAGCCTGGAGGGCGAGGAGCTCGCCTGGACGGTCGACGCCGAGCGGCGCGAGCTGCTCCTCGCCACGTCCGACCGCGGAGCCAAACGGCTCGAGGCGCTCGAGATCCGCACGCCCGAAGGTCGGCGCGAGCACCGCCTGCGCGAGCCCGTGATCGTGTACGGGCGCTACCGCGACCGGGGGCCCGTGGTCGCCGTCGCGCTGCCGGACGAGGTCCTGCCGGCGAGCGTCGCCGGCGTCGTGGCGGCGAACGTCCACACCGGCCGCCCGGCCCGGGCCGTGCGCGCGCAGGGCCCCCTCGCCGGCGAGCGGGTCGTGCCCCCGCCCCCGGTCGAGCCGCTGCTGCCGGCGCTCCCGGCGGGCTTCGCCGCGGACCGCGGCGCGCGCCGCATCCGGATCGGCCCGGGCGTCGCGCGCTTCGACGGCGTGCTCGCGCTGCCCCGGGGCTACGCGGTGGAGATCGCCCCCGGCACCCGGCTGCTCGCGGGCCCCGCCGCCGTGCTCGAGGTCCACGGCGACCTCGCCCTACGCGGCACCCGGGAGGCTCCGATCGTCGTGCGCGGCGCCGGCCCGGAGGCCTGGGGCACTCTCGCCGTGATCGGCGAGCGGGGCGACCCGGCGCGCGTCGAGGGCGCCTGGACCACCGTCTACGGCGGCGTCGGGTCGACGGCCGGCAGCACGAACTACACCGGGACCGTCGCGTTCTACTTCGCCGACGTCCGGCTCGACCACTTCTCGGTCCAGCAGAACGGCGGCGAGGACGCGCTCAACGTGAAGTACGGCCGGGTCGAGATGACCGACAACTACTTCCGCGGCGGCGCGAGCGACGCGGTCGACTACGACTTCGTGGAGGGGGTCGACCTGCGCACGGTGATCGAGGACTTCGGCAACGACGGGATCGACGCGAGCGGCTCGAAGCTGCGCATCGAGGGCGCGCGCATCCGCAACGCGCGCGACAAGGGCGTGAGCATCGGCGAGGCCTCGACGCCGGTGATCGTCGACGTCCGGGTGAGCGGCGCCCGGATCGGCTGCGCCGTGAAGGACCGGGCCGATGCCCGCGTCGACCGCTTCACCGTGGTGCGCTCGAAGACGGCGATCGCCCTGTATACGAAGAAGCCGAGCTACGGGCCGTCGCGGGCCACCTTCACGCAGCTCGTGGCGGTCGACGTCGGCGCCTTCGCGATCCTCGACCACGGCGCCGAGGTGCGCTTCGAGGACGCGCTGCGGATCGGCGAGGCGGAGCCGCCGATGCGCCGCTTCGCGGGGGTCGAGAACGTGGTGCGCCCGGGCCTGGCCGCGCTCTCGCTCGACGAGCTCTTCGCCGTGGCGGCGCGGACGCGCTCCGCCGAGCGCGGCTCGGAGCCGGGCCTCGCCCGGCTCGCGCCGTAGCCCGTCTTCGAGACCGGGTCAGGGACACGGGATGGTGCCGGCGCAGGCCAGCCCGGAGGGGCCGGGCAGATCGAGGAAGAAGGGCGCCCAGAGCAGCACGTCGGGCGCCCCGATCCGCCCGTCGCCGTTCATGTCCGCCCTCGGGTCGAAGGTGGGCTCGCCGGCCTGGCTCGCGAAGCCGCGGCCGAGGATCAGGAGGTCCGGCGCTCCGACCCACCCGTCGTTGGTGAAGTCAGCGTCGCAGAGGTTTCCGTAGCCATCCTGGTCGACATCGACCTGGTCGGAGTTCACGAGGTCGCGGCAGTTGTCCTCGGGATCCGGCCAGCCGTCGTCGTCGGAGTCGGGTCCCGAGGTCGGCTGCGGCATCGCCAGCGCGCGCACCGCGCCGAAGCTCCCGCCGAGGCCCGTCGCGGCTCCGGTCGCGGGATCGACGCTGTAGAGCGCCGCGCCGGCCGCGAGCAGGCGCGTCGTCGCCGCGGAGCGGTCGAGCTCGAGCGCCTGGAGCGCTCCGTTCGGCGTGCCGGTGGGCCCGATCAGCGTCTCGACACCGGTCGCGGGATCCAGCGTCAGGAGCTCGGGGCCCCGCGCGCCGGCGCCGGAGGTGAGGGCGAAGAGCGTGCCGCCCTCCGCGGAGCAGGTCAGGCCCACGACGCGCAGGTCCTGCGCCAGCAGGTGGCTCCCGACCGCCGTCCCGAGCCCCGTGTCGCGGTCGATCCGGACCAGGCGGGCCCGCCCCGCCGCCGGGTCCCAGTCGGCGCTGTAGAGCGAGCCGTCGGGGCACGCGGCGAGCGACTCGAGCCCCGCGAAGCCGACCGGCGCGAGGCCCACCCGCGCGCCCTCGGCGCAGAGCGAGGGCGCCATCTCGAAGAGGTACGCGTCGGGGTCGCTCTGCTCGAGGCCGTAGAGCCGGTCGCGCCAGTAGGCGAGCCCGGCCGTCGCTCCCACGCCGCGCACCGCGTTCAGCGCGCCCACGGGCTCGGTGCAGGCGGCGTACTCGAGCGGCACGCGCGCGGATCCGGTCTCGAGGTGGACGTCGGAGAGCGTCGCCTCGCCTCCCGGCGGAGCATCCAGCGCCTTCAGCGGAAACTCGAGCGCGAAGCCGTGGGTCAGGGTCGAGAGGCACACGTTGTGGCTGCAGCGGTTGCGCTCGTCGATCTGCGGCGGCCACGCTCCGATGCCGGGCAGGCGCCCCCAGTGCCGGTAGTAGTGGTACGCGACCTCCAGGGCGGGATCGTGGTCCCAGGGGGTGCGCGAGTCGATCACGATGGCCTTGATCGCGCGCTCGAGCGAGCCGCGTCCGGGCTTCAGGTGGGTCGTGCGCAGCACGTCGTCGGGACCGAGGACGGGGTAGTTCGGGAGGTCGCTCGCGTCCTCGTTGTCGTAGCAGGAGCGATCGCCCCTGCGCAGCAGCAGCTCGCACTGCTGCAGGTTGTTCCCGATGTGGCCCTGCGGGTATTGCTGGTAGGTCCCGTCGTAGACCGGGACGTTGCAGAACTCGTCGCGCCGCGCGTCCTCGGGGATGATCCCACCCGGCGTGATCTGCGACTTGACCGGCGGGTACTGGGGCGCCTGGAAGACCCCCCCGAGGTAGTCGCAGGACGAAACGCCGAGGTCGATCGCGTAGCCGTTCATGCGGTCGAGGGCGAGCTGCCGCGCGTGCGCGAAGGCCTGCGCGGGCGTGAAGAGGTAGGGCGCGCCTGCGTTGATGCGGTTCGGGTTGTGGTGCACGAGCAGCACGTCGTCCCGGTCCCACAGGTAGTCGGCGACGTAGGCGGCGGCGTTCGTGCCCGAGGCGCCGCGGTTGTTCTGCGAGGACGTGGCCATCTCGGAGACGCCGGCATAGGCGTTCTTGGCGAGCCAGTTCTGGAAGAGGCGCTTGCAGGGGCCCGCCCCGAGCGTCGGGTCGCCGGGCGTCGGCGTGAGCGGCCCGCTGCAGGTGAGCCCCTCCCAGTACTCCTCGATCAGGTCGGCGGAGGCCACGAGCTCCGGTACCCCCCAGCCGAGGTTCGTGTCGCAGTCGGGGTGGAAGTCGAGGACCTGGAACATCGCGGCCTCGAGGATCGTGCGCACGAGCCAGGCGTGCGACGCGTCGCCCGTCAGGTGGTAGGCGAGCGCATTGGCGTAGGTGAGCCGCGTACCCCCGAGGTTGTCGTTCCAGGCGGGCGAATCCGCATCCGGGCAGGTCTCGTGGGCGCTGAAGCCCCAGATCCAGGGGTCGTCCGCGCGGTTCAGCACCGCGGCCCGCGCCGAAGCGAAGGGCTCGATCCCCTCGTCCGCCTTCTGGCGGATGATCTCGAGCTCGAGCGGCGTCGTCAGGTAGCCGCGCGCCCCGGGGCGCTGCGCCGCGCCGGAGGGGGACGCCGCGGAGAGCGCCGCGACGGCCGCGGCGACCAGAAGCCTGCGCACGCTAGGCCTCCACCGGCCTGGCCCGCGCCGGGCGCGCGCGGCGGCCCTCGTCCTGCGTCCGCGGCGGACCCGCGATCGCGGCGACCCGCAGCAGCTGCGCGCGCAAGAGGGCGTCGGTGCTGCGCTGCGTGACGGGGACGCGGCGGAGCTGGAGCGGGTCCACGCTGCGCAGGTCGTTCACGCCGCGGTGCGTGGTGAACGCGACCTCGATCCCGACCTCGCGCGCCACGCGCAGCGCGGCGCGTCCGTAGCGGCCGTCGGGATAGGCGAGCACGGGGGGGACGTCGCCGATCTCGCGGCGCAGGTCGGCGAGCGACCCCGCGATCTCCGCGCGGATCTCGTCGGAGCGGATCCGATCGAGCAGCGGATGGTTGCGGGTGTGCGCGCAGAGCACCACGCCCTCGCGCGCGAGCGCGCGCAGCTCGTCCCAGCCGAGCACCGCGCCCTCGGCGGGCGACGGCTCGAGCGAGCTGCACACGCGCGCGACGAGCTCCATCGCCTCGCGGTGCGGAAGCTCCTTCACGCGGTCGCGGACCCGGCGGAAGCTGCGCTCCCGCGCGGCCGGCGTCGCGAGCGGGAGCACCCCCGCCGCGCTCCGCAGCGGCTCTTCGCGCCGGGCCGAGGCGAAGGCGCGGTAGAGGCGGTCCCACCAGAAGGCGCGATCCGTGCGGCCGGGGAAGCCGGTCGGGACGAAGAGCGCGGCCGGCAGTCCCTGGCTCCGCAGCACCGGCCAGGCGTGCTGCGCGAAGTCGCGGTAGGCGTCGTCGAAGGTCAGCAGCAGGGCGCGCGGCGGGAGCGCCGCGCGCCCGCGCAGCGCCGCGACCGCCTCCGGGAGCGAGATCACCCGGAAGCGGGAGACGAGCGCGCGCACCTGCCGCTCGAAAACCTGCGGCGTGCAGCTCACGACGCCCGGGTACAGGGTCCCGTCTCCAGGCTCCACGATCCGGTGGTAGGTGAGGACGCGGAGCATCCTCGGGTCCTCCCCACCGGCGCGCTCGAGCAGGTCGAGGAGCCTCGAGGCCGCGGCGAGCTGAACCGCCGCGGAGACCACGCGCCGAAACGGCTTCATCCGGCGTGGGCTCGCGAAGCAGGCGATCGGCACTCGGACATGGGGCCCCCCTCGCTGTCGCAGCGGTCGTGTGTGAACGGTGAGTGACTGCGCAATCCCGTTCGTGACACGAGCCTATCACTTCTCTGGCACGCGCCCCGGCGAGATTGCGCCCTACGCGTCCGAGAGTTGCTCTTTTCGACGGGCTCCGCGCGCAAGATCTGCGCGCACGCGCCGCAGCGGGAGCGCAAGGAATGCGCATCTCCTCGCGCGAGATCGTCGCGCCCGCAGCGGAATCCCGCATTTCGCGCCGATCTCGGCATGATGAAGAACGCCAGACACTTTTTCCTTACAGGTGACACCTTCCGTTAGTGGGCAGTGTGTGGGAAAATCCTCGGCGCCGCGGGTACCGCGAAGCCGGCGTGAGCCGCTCCTCTCTCGGGGCTTGATGCGATGGCGATGCGTGTGATCCGGCTCTCGAGCATCGGCAGCCCGGCGCTGGGTCGCCTGGGCAGCGGTGTCCTGCTGCATCGCACGCGCGTCGCACCGCTCCGGCCGGGCTACGAGCGCGCGAAGCGGATCCTCGACGTGACGCTGTGC
The DNA here is from genome assembly GCA_964624475.1 of uncultured Spirochaetales bacterium. Classification (GTDB taxonomy): domain Bacteria; phylum Myxococcota_A; class UBA9160; order UBA9160; family SMWR01; genus CAZUYC01. The sequence continues at coordinate 68,342 of CAZUYC010000133.1, forward strand.
CTTCTGATGCTGCCCGCGGCGTTCGCCGTGATGGCTTTCTGCGCGCTCGCGGTCGCGCTCTGCGACGGACTCCCGATCTTCTTCTGCCAGGAACGCACCGGGCGCGGCGGCCGGCCCTTCCGCATGTACAAGTTCCGGACGATGGTCGTGAACGCCGCGGAGCTCAAGGCCTCGATCGCGGGTCGAAACCGCCTCTCGGGCCCGGATTTCAAGGTCGAAGACGACCCTCGCGTGACGAAGCTCGGGGCGCTCCTGCGCAAGACGAGCCTCGACGAGGTCCCGCAGATCCTGAACGTGCTGCGGGGCGAGATGAGCCTCGTCGGCCCGCGACCCACCTCGTTCGCCGCGTCGACCTACGACCTGTGGCACACCGAACGCCTGGAGGTGCTCCCCGGCATCACCGGGCTGTGGCAGGTGAGCGGGCGCAGCGACGTCGACTTCGACGACCGCGTGCGCCTCGACATCGATTATCTGGAGCGAAGGAGCTTCGGGTTCGACCTCGTGATCCTCTTCCGGACCGTCGCTGCGCTCGTGCAGCAGCGGGGAGCGTACTGAGAGGGGGCGGGGTTTCTCGTCTGTCGTGGAAGCGGTTCTAGCTGCAGCAGGAGCGGTGAGATGAAGACGTTGCCCTGGCGGTGTGCGGCGATCATCGGATGGGTCGTCGCCTTCGTGGAGATCGACCGGCGCTCGGAGCTCTTCGAGATCGGGGCCACCGGCTACGCGCTCTCCATCGCGTCCGTGGTGCTCCTGGTCATCCCCACGCTGCGGCGGACGAGCATCCTCGCGGCGCTCGCGCTCGCCTTCCCGATCTTCTGCGCGCTCGAGCTGCTCGGGGGGCCGATCGACGCGCGCTCGGCCGCCTCCTCGCTGCTCGAGTTCGCCGGGGCCGGCGTCACGATCGCCCTCGCGGCGGCGCTCGCCCGGAGGCTCGCGCTCGCCGAGGAGGTCCTGCGCGAGTTCGCGCTCGGCCCGGCCCGCGAGCCCATCGAGCCCTTCTCGCGCAGCCAGGGCGAGATGTTCCGCGAGGTGCGGCGCGCGCGCCGCCACGAGCGCCCGCTTTCCCTGCTCGCGGTCTCGGCATCCGGTCCGCAGCCGTCGGCGGCGCTGGCGGGGCTGCTCGAGGAGGCGCGGCGCGAGAGCATCGATCGCTACGTGGCGGGCAAGGTCACCGCGCTGCTCGACGAGGAGACCTCGGGGTCCACCGTGATCGCCGACCGCGGGGATCACTACCTGATGCTCCTGCCGGAGGCCAGCCGACCGGAGGCCGAGCAGCTCGCGAAGCGGCTCGAGCGCGCCGCGGCGGAGCGCCACGGGATCGCGCTGCGCTTCGGCATCTCGAGCTTCCCGCACCAGGAGATCACCTTCGAGAAGCTCCTCGAGACCGCGGAGTCGGAGCTGCGCGAGGTCGAGCGATCGTCCCGCGGCGAGCAGCCCGGGGCCGCGGGACTCCCGCGCCCCGCGTCCTCGATTCCGGCGGGGAGCTAGGGTGACCGACCCGCTTCGCGCCCCCGGTCGCGCGGCGCCGCAGCGGATTCCCCTGGCGCCGCGAAGCGGGGCGGCGCGCCGGGCGGGCGCGGCGGCGGCCGGGAGCCGCGCGATCCGCGTGGCCTACGTCGTCTCGCGCTTCCCGAAGCTCTCCGAGACCTTCGTGCTCTACGAGATCCTCGCCGTCGAGGCCGCCGGGATCCCCGTGGAGCTGTACCCGCTGCAGCGCGAGCGCTCGCGGACGGTCCATCCCGAGGCGCAGCGCCTCGTCGAGCGGGCGCACTTCACCCCCCTGGTCTCGCTGGCGATCCTGCGCTCGCACGCGCACTACCTGCGCCGGAGGCCTCGGGCGTATTTCCGGGCGCTCTTCGACCTCGTGCGCTGCAACCTCGGCAGCGCGCGCTACCTCGCCGGAGCCCTCGCCTTCTTCCCCAAGGCCGTGTACTTCGCGCAGCAGATGGCCGCGGCCGAGGTGGCGCACGTCCACGCCCACTTCGCGAGCCACCCGGCCGCGGTGGCCTTCGTGATCCAGCGCCTCGCCGGGATCCCGTACAGCTTCACGGCCCACGGCTCGGATCTGCATCGAGACCGCCACATGCTGCGCGAGAAGGTGGCGGAGGCGCGCTTCGTGGTCCCGATCTCGGAGTTCAACCGGCGCGTGATCCTCGACGCGTGCGGCGAGGATCACGCCGCGAAGCTCGAAGTGATCCACTGCGGGATCGACCCCGAGGTCTTCCGGCCGCCGGCGCAGCCTGCCCCGAGCGGAGGACCGTTGCGGCTCGCGTGCGTCGGCACGCTGCACGAGGTGAAGGGACAGCGCTTCCTCGTCGAGGCCTGTCGCCGGCTCGCGGAGCGCGGGGTCGAGCTGCGCTGCGACTTCGTCGGCGACGGCCCCGACCGCGGGCGCCTCGAGCGCTCGGCGCGCGCCGGCGGGCTCGGGGAGCGCGTGCGCTTCCTCGGGTCGCTCCCGCGCGAAGAGGTCGCCGCCCGCCTGCGCGCGGCCGACGTCGCGGTGGTCCCGAGCGTCCCGACGCGCGACGGACGCCGCGAGGGCATCCCGGTGGCGCTGATGGAGGCGGCCGCGAGCGGGAAGCCCGTGGTCGCGAGCCGTCTTTCGGGAATCCCGGAGGCGATCGAGGACGGAACCGAGGGCATCCTCGTGCCGCCCGGCGACGCGGAGGCGCTGGCCGACGCCCTGGCCGCGCTGGCCGCCGACCCGGAGCTGCGCCGTCGGCTCGGAGCCGCGGCGCGCCAGCGCATGCTGCGCGACTTCGACCTCGCCGCCAACGCGCACGCGCTCGCCGCGCGCTTCCGGGCAGAGGCGGCGCCGTGATCGCGAAGCTCGTCTTCTGGAGCGCCGTCGGCCTCGCGGCGTGGACCTATGCCCTCTTCCCGGCGCTGCTCTGGCTGCGCGCGCGGCTCGCGCCGCGGCCCTGGCGCGGCGCGGACGCGACTCCGAGGGTGAGCCTCGTGATCTGCGCCTACAACGAGGCGGCGTCGATCGCCGCGCGCCTCGAGAACGCGCTCGCGCTCGACTACCCGAGCGCTCGGCTCGAGCTGATCGTCGCCTCGGACGGCTCGACCGACGCCACCGACGCGATCGCGCGCAGGTTCGAGCCCCGGGGAGTGCGCCTGCTCCGGCTTCCGCGGCAGGGAAAGATCGCGGCGCTGAACGCCGCGGCCGCCGCGGCGAGCGGCGAGGTGCTGGTCTTCTCCGACGCCAACAGCCACTACGAGAACGGAGCGTTGCGGGCCCTCTTGCGGCCCTTCGCGGACCCGGACGTCGGCGGCGTCGCGGGCGATCAACGCTATCGGCGCGCGGGCCAGCGCGCCGACGGGACGGAGGGCGAGCGCGCCTACTGGAACTTCGATCGCCAGCTCAAGCGCTGGCAGAGCGCGGCCGGAAGCGTCACCTCGGCGACCGGGGCCATCCACGCCGTCCGCCGCGAGCTCTTCCGCACGGTGCCGCCCGGGGTGACCGACGACTTCTGGATCTCCGCCAACGTGGTGGCCCAGGGGCGCCGTCTCGTCTTCGCCGAGGACGCCGTCGCCTGGGAGCCGGCCGTTCCCTCGTCGGGGGGGGAGTTCCGGCGCAAGGTGCGGGTGATCACCAGGGGCCTGCGCGGCGTATGGCTGATGCGCGAGCTGCTGGATCCCTTCCGGCACGGGTTCTACTCGCTCCAGCTGCTCTCGCACAAGGTGCTCCGGCGCCTGGCCGTGCTCCCTCTCGCCGCGATCCTGCTGGTCACCCCCTGGCTGTGGAATGCCGGCCTCCTCTATCGCGGCGCCGCTCTCGCCCAGGCCGCCTTCTACGCGACGGCGATCCTGGGCGCCTGGCTGCTGCCCGGCTCCGCGCTGCGCTCGCCCTGGCTGCGGCGGGCGGCGAAGCTCTTCGCCCTCCCGGCCTTCTTCTGCCTGGTGAACGCCGCCGCGGGCCTGGCCGCGCTCAACGTCCTGCGCGGCCGCCGGATCGACGCCTGGGAGCCCCAGCGCGACCCCTCGCCCTCGACCTGATCCCAGCCGTCGCCGCGACCTTCGGATCCGCGACGCGAGGACGAGCCGGTAGAATCGTCCGGGTGAGCGATCCCAGGGCGAGGCAGCGCTGCATCGGCGTGGGGCTCGCCGCGGCCATCGGTCTACTCGCGCTGGCCCTCCGCTTCGGCTACTGGCTCGAGATCCGCGGCTCGCCCCTCGACCGCTGGCACGAGTGGGGCGAGACGGACATGGCGACCTACCTCGAGCAGGCGCGGCGCATCGCCGCCGGCGACTGGCTCGCGCGCGAGCCCCATCACCCGTATCACGCCTGGCAGTCGGTCGCGCCCCCCGAGCGGTGGCGGGAGTGGTACGGCCGCGGCGTCTTCCACCAGGCGCCCGCCTACGCGTATGCGCTCGCCGGGGCGCAGCTCGCGGCCGGCGATCCGCTCGGCGTTGCGAAGGCGGCGCAGCTCGCGCTCGGCGCCGGAACCTGCCTGCTCGCCGCCTGGATCGCGGCGCGGCTCGGCGGCCTCGTGGCCGGCGCGGCGGCGGGGGCGCTCGCCGCCCTCTACGGGCCGCTGATCTACCTCGAGGCGCAGATCCTCCGCGAGGGGCCCGCGCTCTTCGGTCTGCTCGCGATCCTGGCGCTCCTGCTCCGGCATCTCGGGCCCCCGCTGCGCGGCGCGGGCTCGGCCGCGCTTCTCGGAGCCGCGCTCGGGCTCTTCACGACGCTGCACGAGACCGGACGCGTGGTGGCGCTCGCGGCGGCCGCGACCCTCGCCGCGGCGCATGGCCGCCGCGCGGCGCGTCGCGCGGCGCCCGTGCTGGCGGCGCTCGCGGCGGGCTGGCTCGTCGGTTTCGCGCCGCTGCTCGTGCGCAACGCGCTCGTCGGCGCCCCGCCGCTCTCGGTCTCGAGCCGCACGTGGCTCAACCTCGTCGTGTCGAACGTCGCGAGCGCCCCGCGCGGCGGCGCCTCCGCGGCTCCTCCCGGGCCGGAGGTAGCGGGCATCCTGGAGGCCTCCCGCGGCAGCCTCGCGCGAGCCGCGGCCGGCGTCCTCGCAACCTACCGCGGCGATCCGGCGCGCCTGCTCGGCAACTGGGCGCGCCGCTTCGCGGCGATCTGGCAGCGCTTCGAGGAGGCCGACAACACCTCCTACTACCTCTACCGCGAGCAGGCGCGCAGCCTGCGCCCCCTGCCCGACTTCCGCGTCGTCTTCCCGGCCGGATGCGCGGGCGCCCTCGCCGTGGCGGCCGCGGCGCTCGCGGGCTGGCCTGCGCTGGCGCGCACCCGCGGCGGGCGCGCGCTCGCCTCCGCCGCCGGACCCGCGCGCCCCGCGTGGGAGCGGACACCCGCCGGCCACGCGGCCCTCCTGCTGCTCACCGCATCGCTCGTGCTGGCGCTCTCCCTCGTCCCCGTGGTGGCGCGCTTCCGCCTCTACGTCGTGCCCTGCTTCTGGATCTACGCGGGCGTCGCGACGGCGGTCCTCGCGCGCGCCCTGGCCGAGCGCCGCACGGCCTGCGCGGGCCTGCTCGGCCTCGCGGCGCTCCTCGCCGCCGGATTCCAGGCGCTGGCCACCCACCCCTCCGCGCGCCCCCTGCCGCGCCGGGCCGACCTCGAGACGGCGCAGGTGCTGGCGCTGCGACACGCCGACCTGGCCTCGGCCACCCGCTACGCCGAGCGCGCGCTCGACCTCGATCCGCGCGACCCGAGCTTCTTCGCCAGGATCGGCGCCTGGCTCGAGCGCGAGGGCCGGCGCGCCGAGGCGACCGGGCCGCTCGAGCGGGCCGTCGAGATCGACCCCTTCTCGCCGGCGCTGCGCGCGGAGCTCGAGCGCGCGCGCAAGGCTTCCGGCCCTTGAGGACGCCCCCGGGCGGGCGCGCGGGAGTGGAGCGCTCCGGCGCCTGACCTACCCTGCCGGGGTCGCTGGAGGCCCTGCATGTCCCTTCGGCTCGCCGTGCTCCCGGGGCTCGCGGCCGCCTTCTCGCTGTGCGCGACGCCGCAGAAGGCCTCGTTCCAGCTCGGGCTCCCCGGGAGCCAGATCGGGATGACGGTCGCACGGGTGATCCCGCGCGGCCCGTACCTCGAGGTGTGGCTCCGCGCTCCGGGCCTCGGGCTCGTGAGCTACGCCCCGGCCGACGCCGCCTGCCGGGAGATCCTCGCCGAGGAGCAGCAGATCGAGTACCGCTCCGGCGGCACGGGGGGCTCCTTCGAGCGGGCCGGCCGGCGCTGCGAGGCGGCGGGGATCGGATCGCTCGACGAGTGGCGCAAGCGCCGGCCGCAGCCCCGCACGCGCAGCCCCGTACCCTCCGCGCTGGCGAGCTATCGGATCCTCTACGAGGACGCCGAGATCGCGCTCGCGCGCGGGCGCTTCCCGCTGGCCGGTCTGCTCGGCTGGGTGGGTGGCGACGACACGGTCGTGGCCATCCCGAAGACGCCGACCTGCCAGCGGCCGCTCGCGAGCGGCGTCGCGACGATGCAGTACTTCCCGGCGGGCCGGGAGGTGCTGGCGCTCGGCGGCGAGGGCGGCCTGTGTCCGATCGCGGGCCTGCTCGTGCCCCCGCCGGGCTGACCCGAGCGGGAGCCCGCTCTTCGCCCGACTCCGCCTCGCTGCGCGCTTCGCTGGCTGCGGCCTTGCCGGGGCACGCACCTTCCCGGGCTGACTCCGCGCCGCGACGGGGCAATCCGTCGCGAGTCCCCCGCGTCAAGTGTCTCCGCCGGGGAGTCGATGTTCCAGGTGGCGAGGGGGGTCGGGAGAGCGCGGCCGCGGCCGCGGGGCAGGGCTTTGTTCCACAAGCGTCGGCACCAACGGGTCAAGCGGCGGTTCTCGTGCGAGTTCCTGGCGGCGGGGCAACGTTACCGCGGGATCATCGTGGAACTCTCCCGCGGCGGGCTCTTCGTCCAGACGGACGCGACGACCTCTCCCGGCGCCGAGATCGAGCTCCACCTCGCCGGCGCCGGCGCCGTCCCGGACCTCCGGCTGCGCGCCAGGGTCGTGCGCCGCCGAATGGTGCCCGCACCGCTCGCGACCGTAGTGAGGCGCGGCATCGCCCTCGAGATCCTCGAAGCGCCGCGCGAGTACGGCCTCGCCTGCGGCTCCGAGCTCCTCGACGCGCCGATCGGCCTGGCGCGCCGCGGCAGCTCCGGCTCGGACACCGGCGACGCGGAAGCGGCTTCCCGCGACTGCGAGCCGCGGCGCGGCGATGCGCCCGAGCCCGAGGGTCCGCGCGCAGACCTCTCGCGTGTGGCCTGGCGCGCGGCGTCGCCGGAGCGATCGGCGGTCGAGCCCGACGAGGCGAAGCTCCCGGAGGCGCTGGTCGTCGACGACGGCACCCTCTCCGACGTGGACGCGATGCTGCGCGAGCTCGGGGTCGACACGCGCCGCCGGCAGCTCGGAGCCGACGCCTCGCTCGAGCCCTTCGTCCCGCCGACGCGCCTCTTCGTCACGACGGCGCGACTCGCGTGCTCGCTCCACCTGCCCGCGCTCTGCGAGGAAGACGGCCCGGTCGCCATCGCGGTGGCCGAGGACGAATCGCAGACGCTCTCGACCCTGATGCGGCGGCTCGGCTTCCAGTACCTCGTGCACCGCCCCATCCACCCCGAGGCGCTCCGGCTGCTGCTGCGGCGCAGCGTCTATCGCGGCGCCGAGCAGCGCCGGGCCAAGCGGCTTCCCTTCGGCCCCGAGGTCGCGTGGCGCACGGGGTGGCGGAAGCGCCGCGCATCGATGATCGAGATCTCGGCCAGCGGCTGCCGCCTGCACGCCGCGCGGGGAGCGCGCCCAGGCGAGCCCATCCGCGTCTGGATCCCGGCCGAGGCGACCGGCGACCGGCGCATCGTCCTGCGCGGGCGCATCGTGCGCCGCGAAATCCGGGCGCGAGCAGGCGACCGGGAAGGCTTTGCGCTGGCCGTGGCCTTCGACGCGCCCTCGGCGCGCATGCGGCGCCGTCTCGACGCCCTGCTCGCGCGCAGCGAGCGCGGCCCCGCGACGCTCCCGCCCAGCACCTCCCGCGAGCGCGGCGCGCCCGCGACCCTGCCGGGCGGCGCGCCGGCGGCGCAGGCCGCTCCGCTCCCGGCGTCCGATCCGGCGCAGGCGGCCGCGGCGGTCTGCGGGAGCCGCGCGACCGACGCGGGGGCCGAGCCGACGGCCGATCGCCGGCGCGTGCCGCGCGTGCGCCTCGAGCGCGAGGTCGTCGCCCTCGACGCCACCGGCACGCGCGCCCTCCATGCCCTCGTCGGTCGCGATCTCTCGCCGCTCGGGATGCGCGTCGACCCGCATCCGGACCTGGCGCTCGGCCAGCGGCTCCGGCTCGCGATCTACGAGCCGTCCGTCGCGAGGCCCGTGGTGCTCGAGGCCGCGGTGGCGCGCGACGACGGCGAGGCCGGGCTCGCGCTGCGCTTCGTCGACGTCTCGCCCGAGCTGGCCGGGGAGATCGCCTGCATCGTGGGGGCCCTGCCCGCTTTCGAGTCGCTGCGGCCCGAGCCGCGTCGGATCGTGCTCGGCGAGTGGCTGGACGAGCAGCCCGCGGCCTGATCGGCGCGGCCCCGGCTCGATGGACTCCGCTCGGCTACGCCTCGCTGCGCGGCCGGGCTCGATGGACTCCGCTCGGCTGCGCCTCGCTGCGCGGCCGGGCTCGATGGACTCCGCTCGGCTGCGCCTCGCTGCGCGGCCGGGCTCGATGGACTCCGCTCGGCTACGCCTCGCTGCGCGGCCGGGCTCGATGGACTCCGCTCGGCTACGCCTTGCTGCGCGGCCGGGCTCGATGGACTCC
>CAZUYC010000134.1:0-26125 GCA_964624475.1 uncultured Spirochaetales bacterium
CCTCTGGCTCGAGATGCAGGAATCCGGCGTCGTCAACATCAAGGATTTCAAGAAGTCGAAAGTCGCTCTCGTCTACGGGCAGATGACCGAGCCGCCCGGTGCCCGCCTGCGCGTCGCGCTCACCGGCCTCACGGTGGCCGAGTACTTCCGCGACGTCCAGCACCAGGACGTGCTCCTCTTCATCGACAACATCTTCCGCTTCACGCAGGCGGGCGCTGAAGTTTCGACTCTGCTGGGCCGCATGCCCTCGGCGGTCGGCTACCAGCCGACGTTGTCGACCGAAATGGGCGAGCTTCAAGAGCGGATCACGTCGACGACGAAGGGCTCGATCACCTCGGTGCAGGCGGTCTACGTGCCCGCCGACGACTACACCGATCCGGCCCCGGCGACGACCTTCGCCCACCTCGACGCGTCCACCAACCTCTCGCGCCAGATCGCGGAGCTCGGCATCTACCCGGCGGTGGATCCCCTCGACTCCACCAGCCGGATCCTCGACCCGCAGATCGTGGGCTCCGAGCACTACGCGGTCGCGCGCGGCGTGCAGCAGGTGCTCCAGAAGTACAAGGACCTCCAGGACATCATCGCGATCCTCGGCATGGACGAGCTCTCGGAGGAGGACAAGCTCACGGTCGCGCGCGCGCGCAAGCTGCAGCGCTTCCTCTCGCAACCCTTCGCCGTGGCCGAGCAGTTCACCGGCTCGGCCGGGGTCTACGTCCGGCTCGCGGACACGGTGCGCGGCTTCAAGGAGATCCTCGACGGCAAGCACGACGACCTGCCCGAGCAGGCCTTCTACATGGTCGGGACGATCGAGGAGGCGATGGCCAAGGCGAAGAAGCTCGTCTAGGCCGAAGTACTTCGGTCTAGGGCTTCGGGGAGGAGCGCATGCCGTTCGAGCTCGTGATCGTGACGCCGCACCGCGAGGCCTATCGCGACCGCGTGGACAGCGTCGTGCTGCCCGGTGCCGAGGGCGAGTTCGGCGTCCTCGAGAGCCACGAGAGGTTCCTCAGCCCGCTGCGCCTCGGACGCGCGGAGATCCGGAAGGGCGCGCAGACGGAGTTCGCGGCGATCGACTCGGGCTTCGCCCGCGTCGAGGGGCGCTCCGTCTCGGTGCTGGTCGAGGCCTGCGAGCTGGCGGGCGAGATCGACGTCGCCGCGGCGCGCGCGGCGGAGGAGCGGGCGCGAGAGGGCCTCGGCGCCCTCGGCCTGCAGGCGGACCCCGCACTGCGCGTACGCCTCCAGACCGAGCTCGGGTGGGCCCGCAACCTCCTCGCCGTGGCGGAGGCGGGCCGCCACTAGCCGGAGGGGGCCGCGATTCCTCCCCCTACCCGGGCCGGGCACTCTCGGAAGCGATCCGCGAGGCCTTGATCTTGGCGCGGCCCTCCTCGATCACGACGCGGAAGCGGAACTCGGCGTCGCCGTAGCGGCTTCGTAGCGTCTCCCGCTGCTGCGCCAGCACCTGCTCGAGCCCCGCGGGCGTGAGGCTCCGGGTCTCCTGGCCGCAGCTCTCGCGCGCGGCCCGGTACTCCTCGAAGATCCGATCGGCGGCCGAGCTCGGGGCCGCCTGCGCCGGCACGCCCTCGCTCTCGCCCGCCCGCTCCCGCGCGTGGAGGTCGGCCTTGAAGCGGTGGCGCGCGTAGCTGCCCTGCTCCATCTCGCGCAGGATCTCGTTCCACTGCCGCTTGAAGGCCTGGTAGCGCGAGCAGATGCTGCTGAAGCGAAAGCGCAGGGCGCTGTTCCGGATGGCCTGGTTCGAGTAGATCGCGATCAGCTTGTCGACCTCGCCACGCAGCACGAAGGGCTCGCGGGGGCGGGTGCCCAGGAAGTAGCGGTCGTAGTCGAGCTTGAGCTGCTTGAGCTTGCTGTCGAGGACGCGCAGATCTTCTTCTTCGGGCACGCGCCACCTCCCCCGCCGATGGGGAAACGGGTCCCCCGCGGCGAGATCGGCTCCGCCGACGGGCGGCTTGAGGGGAGGCTAGACTCGCCCGCGATGGGGCGGGTCCTGCTCCGCGGAGCCGAGCTGCTCGATCCCGAGGCGACCCTCCCGGAGCGGGGGTCGCTCCTGCTCGAGGAGGGGCGGATCGCGGCGAGACTGCGCCCCGATGCGCCCGATCCCCCGGGCGCACGCTGCGTGGATCTCCGCGGCCTCGCCCTGGCGCCGGGATTCCTGGACCTGCACCACCACGGGCGCGTCATCTTCGCCGGCACGGGCGAGCTCGCCGGAGCGCTCCTGCATGACGCGACGAGTCTTCTGCGTCATGGAACGACCGGCTTCCTGGTCACGACGATCTCGCTCGGCCGGGATGCGCTTCCAGGGCTCGTGGGTCGGCTGGCCGAGCTGATCGCGTCGGATCCGCCAAGCCGAGCCTCGCAGCCGCTCGGAATCCACCTCGAGGGTCCGTGGATCAACCCGGAGGCCGCGGGAGCGCATTCCCCGCGGGGTATCCACCGCTACGACCCGGTGCTGGACGAGGCGGTCTGGGAGCGAGCCGATGGCCGCGTGCGCATGGTGACGCTGGCGCCGGAGCTCGAGGGGGCATGGGCCTTGATGGAGCGGATCGGACGCTTCGGCGCCGTGGCATCGCTCGGCCACAGCCTGGCGCCGGCCGACCTCGTGACGCAGGCCGTGACGCGCGGCGCGCGGCATGTGACGCACCTCTTCAATGCGATGGGAACCATGCATCACCGCGCGCCCGGGCTGGCCGGGGCCGCGCTGGCCGAGGACCGCCTGAGCTGCGATCTGATCTGCGACGGGGCGCACGTGGACCCGCGCCTGCTCGCCGTGGCGGCGCGGGCGAAGCGCGACCGTCTCGTGCTGATCACCGACCGGCTCGATCCGCCGGAGCCGCCGCGGACCCATTCGCTGGCGGAAGATCTCCGCGACGACGGGGTCGCCTACCGCCTGGCCGACGGGCGCCTCGCGGGAAGCCGGCTCGACCTGGCCCGTGCGGTCGCGAACGCCCGCGCGATGGCCGGGATGTCCCGCCTCGAGGCCGTTGCGGCCTGCACGCTGCGGCCCGCGCGCCTGCTCGGCCTCGAGTCCGAGCGCGGCACCCTCCGGCCGGGCGCCCGAGCCGACCTGGTCGCGCTCGACTCCGCGGACGGCGTCGTCGAGACCTGGATCGGCGGGGAGCGCGCCTACGCCGCCGGGGCCCGGGAGTAGCCGGGGCCGAGCCGCACGGCCCGGATCACCGCGTCGACGTCGATCGCTCCCGCGGGTGCCTCTGCGCCGGCCGCGAGGCGAGGGAGCTCGCCCAGCCAGAGGCGGCCGAGCGACTCGCGGAGGTGATCGAGATTCTTTCGCTCCGGGGAGGAGATCGGCTCGCTCCCGTGGGAGACCACGACCCCCGCGATCACCAGGCCGCGCCCTCGCGCGACCTCCAGCGTCAGCAGGGTGTGGTTGATCGTCCCGAGCCGCGCGCGCGCGACGACCAGGAGCGGGAGAGCCAGGTCGCGCGCGAGATCCGCCATGCACACCCTGCTGGTCAGGGGAACCAGGAGACCGCCTGCGCCCTCAACGAGGACGCACTCGTGACGCGAGGCGAGCTCTGCGAAGGCCGCGTGGATGGACGCGAGGTCCACCTTCCGGCCGTCCTCCGCTCCGGCGACCGCCGGCGCCGCCGGCAGCGAGAGCCGCTGCGGGCACACCCGGTCGAGCGGATCCACGCCGCCCGCGGCCTCGCGGAGGGCGATCGCATCGAGCGGACCGTCGGCGCCGACTCCCGTCTCGACGGCCTTCATCCCCGCGGCGTCGATCCCGCGGCGGCGCAGGGCCCGAAGCAGGGCGCACGCGACCACGGTCTTCCCGACGCCGGTGTCCGTGCCCGTGACGAAGAGGCCCGCCGGCGCTCGCGTCAAGACGGCGTCGCCCTCTGTCGCGACGGGGGCTCCGAGCGGGCGGAGCCGAGGCCGTGGACCTTCGCCAGCTCCGCGGCGATCGCATCCGCGAGCGCGTCGATCTCCTCCGGAGTGTGGGTCGCCATCGGCGTGACGCGAAGCCGCGCCGTTTCGCACGGCACGGAGGGATGGCGGATTCCCTGCACGTAGAAGCCCCGCTCGAGGAGCCGCTCGCAGAGGGCCATGGTCTCTGCGTTCCCGCCGATCACGACCGGCACGATGTGCGTCGTGCTCGGCGCCGTCGAGATGCCGTGGCCGGCTAGGCGGGCCCGGAGCCGGCCGGCCCGCTCCTGGAGCCGCGCACGCCGCCAGGGCTCCGCGGCCAGGATGCGGAGCGCCGCGCGGGCGGCCTCGACCTGGGGCGGCGGCAGCGCGCAGGTGAAGATGAAGCTCCGGGCCGCGTTCACGAGGAGTTCGCGCAACGCCCGGCTTCCCGCGGCGAAGGCGCCGAACGAGCCGAGGGCCTTCCCGAGCGTCCCCGTCCACGCGTCGACCTCGCGGGCCACCCCGAAGAGCTCGGGGGTCCCGCGACCTCCCGCGCCGAGGGTGCCGGTCCCGTGGGCGTCGTCGATCAGGCAGATCGCCCCCCAGCGCCGGACCAGCGGGACGAGCTCGCGCAGCGGCGCCGTGTCGCCGTCCATGCTGTAGACGCCGTCCGCCGCCACCAGGATCCGACGCCGCGGCGCGGCGTGGGCGCGCAGCTCCGCCTCGAGCGCGTCGAGGTCGCCGTGGGGCACGACGCGTACCTCGGCGCGGGAGAGCCGGCAGCCGTCCACGATCGAGGCATGCGCGAGCGCGTCCGAGAGGACGAGATCGCCCTCGCCCACCAGCGTCGCGATCACCCCGACGTTGGCCATGTACCCGGTCGCGAAGGCGAGCGCCGCCTCGCAGCCGAGGAAGCTCGCGAGCTCCGCCTCGAGCGCCTCGTGGAGGTCGAGGTTCCCGCTGATCAGCCGCGACCCGCCGCTCGCGCAGCCGTACTCGCGCGCCGCGCGCTGCGCCGACTCCACCACCTCCGGGTGATGGGCGAGGTCGAGGTAGTTGCTCCCCGCGAAGAGCAGCACCTCGCGGCCGTCGACCCGCATCCGCGGCGCCTGGGCGCCGGCGAGGACGCGCATGCGCCGGTAGGTGCCCCGCGCGCGGACGGCGTCGAGCACCTCGCCGGCGAGGGCGTCAATCGACACGGAGCTCGGGCCGAAGGATCTCGCCGTCGCGACCGGCGAGCCGGAAGCCGCCGGCGAGCGCGTCCTCCGCGAGGCCCTCGGCGTCCGAGAGCGGGTTGCCGCCCACCTCGAAGCCCGCGTCGCGGATCATGCGGTAGGTCTCGGCGACGGCGTCGCCGCGCGTGGTCAGGTACCCCTCGACGAAGAGCGAGTTCGCCGGCCAGAGCGCGAGCGCCCCGAGCGAGCGCAGGTGCCCCTCGCGGCCGGCCGCCATGCGGACCTCCGCGCGCGGACTGACGAGCCGCACGAGCGCGAGCACGCGCAGGCAGCGCTCGGGGCCGAGGCTCCCGTCCGAGAGCACCGGGTTGCCGGCGATCGGGATCAGGAAGTTCACCGGAATGGAGGGCACCTCGAGCTCGCGCAGCCGGAACGCGACCTCGACGAGGTCGCGGCTGCGCTCGCCCATCCCGACGATGAGCCCGCTGCACGGCTCGATCCCGCACTTGCGGGCGGCGGCGAGCGTGCGCAGCCGGTCCGCGTAGGTGTGCGTCGTGCAGATCTCCGGGTAGTGCGACTCGCTCGTGTTCAGGTTGTGGTTGAGCCGGTCGAGGCCCGCGTCGGCGAGGATCCGGGCATGCTCCTCGTCGAGCAGGCCGACCGAGAGGCACACCCCGATCGGGAAGCGCTCCTTGATGTGCCGGACGATGACCGCGAGCTCGCGGGTGCGCGCGAGCGTCGGCCCGCGGCCGGAGAGGACGATGCAGTAGCGCGTCGCCCCGGCGCGAGCCGCGCGCTCCGCCCCGGCGAGGATCTCCGCCTCGCTCTTGAGCGGGTACTTGCGCAGCGGAGCCTCCGAGCGGCGCGACTGCGAGCAGTAGCCGCAGTCCTCGGGGCAGAGGCCGTTCTGCGCGTTGTCGAGGACGTGCACCATCACGCGGCGGCCGAAGTGCTGCCGGCGCGGGAGGAAGGCGGCGTGCAGCAGCGGCAGCAGCTCGACGTCGTCGCCGTCGAGGATCCAGAGCGCTTCCTCCTCGCTGGGCGGCTCGTCCCGCAGCGCGCGCTCCCCGAGCCGGGCGTAGGTCTCGTACACGATTCCTCCCTCGCGCCCCCGGAACGCAGGGGCAGCTGGCCGCGGAAGCCTACGCAGCGGCCGGATCCGCTGTCAACCGTCGAGGCGGATCTCGGTTGACGATCCCGCTACACTCGAACGGTGGCGCGCCCGCGCTCCGTCCATGCCTGCACCCGCTGTGGCGCGCAGCAGCCGCGCTGGGTCGGCCGCTGTCCCGAGTGCGGCGCCTGGGGGAGCCTGGTCGAGGAGCCGGTCGGGGATGCCGCTGCGCCGACGCGCGACCTGCTCGCGCCCGCGGCCGAGCCCTCGAAGCCCCGACGCCTCGCGGAGATCGAGGCTGGGGACGCCCCCCGCATCCGGACCGGGGTCTCCGAGCTCGACCGGGTGCTCGGCGGCGGCCTCGTCCCCGGCTCGGTGGTGCTGCTCGGCGGGGAACCCGGGGTCGGCAAGTCCACCCTCGGCCTCGAGCTCGCGGCCCGGGCCGCGACATCCCGGCCCATACTCTATGTGACCGGCGAGGAGAGCCCCGAGCAGCTCCGCCTGCGCGCGGAACGCCTCGCGGAGCTGCCCCGGGATCTGCTCGTGCTCGCGGAGACTCGCGTCGAGGCCCTGGCGGGGCCGTGGCGCGACCTGACCCCGGCGATCGTCGTGATCGACTCGATCCAGACCCTGCGCACCGACCGCGTGGAGTCGGCCCCGGGCTCGGTCGCCCAGGTGCGCGAGTCGGCGGCGCTCCTCGCGGCGACGGCGAAGTCGCACGGGACCGCCCTCGTCCTCATCGGCCACGTCACGAAGGAGGGAATCATCGCCGGGCCGAGGGTGCTCGAGCACATGGTCGACGCGGTGCTCTCCTTCGAGGGCGACCGCAGCCACGCCTTCCGCATCCTGCGCGCGACGAAGAACCGCTACGGCTCGACCCAGGAGGTCGGCGTCTTCGCGATGACCGGCGCGGGCCTAGAAGCGGTCGAGAACCCGAGCGAGCTCTTCCTGGCGGAGCGCCGCGTCGGGGCGCCGGGCTCCTGCATCGTGCCCCTGGTCGAGGGGTCGCGGCCGATGCTCGTCGAGATCCAGGCGCTCGTCGCGCCGGCGGGCTACGGCACGGCGCGGCGCACCTGTCTCGGGATCGACGACGGTCGGGTCGCCCTGCTCCTCGCGGTGCTCGACCGCCGGACCGACGTCGACTTCCTCTCGCGCGACGTCTACCTGAACGCGGCGGGAGGGGTCCGCGTGGGGGAGCCTGGAGCGGACCTCGGCGTGGCGCTCGCGCTCGTGTCGAGCCGGCTCGATCTGCCGCTTCCCCCCGACGTCGCGGCGTGCGGGGAGATCGGCCTCGGGGGCGAGGTGCGCCGCGTCGGAAGGATCGACCTGCGGATCGGCGAGGCCGCGCGGCTCGGCTTCCGCCGGCTCCTGCTGCCCGAGGGAGCTCCCGCGAGCGGTCTTCCGCGGGGTGCCGAGCGGATCCCCGTGCGCGACGTGGCCGACGCCGTGGCGTGGCTGCGGCAGGCCGCGGGAACGCCCGGTCACGGCTCCGTGACCAACGTTTAACCACATGATTTAGTTGATTTTTTTGGATTTTTTTCCTTTGACAGCCGGCGCTCGGACGGCTAGTTTGGGCCCGATGACGAACCCCCCGCAGAGCCCTGGCGGCTTCGCCGCCGCGATCGATCGGATCGCCCCCGGCCTCGAGCTCGTGGAGCGCGCCATGCGCGAGCAGCTCGGCTCGGCGAGCGCCCTGGTCGGCCAGCTCGGCGACCACGTCCTCGGGGCGGGGGGCAAGCGCATCCGCCCGGCGCTCCTGCTGCTCTGCGGCGAGCTCTGCGGCTACACCGGACCGCGTTGCGTGCAGGTCGCCGCCGCGGTCGAGCTCCTCCACACGGCGACGCTGCTCCACGACGACGTCGTCGACCTCTCGGAGCTGCGGCGCGGCCGGCCCTCCGCGAACGCGATCTGGGGCAACCGGCGCGCGGTCCTCGCGGGCGACTACCTGTACGCGCGGGCCTCGGCGATGATCGTCGAGGACGGTGACCTCGACATCCTCTGGATCTTCGCCGACACGATCCGCCGGATGGCCGAGGGCGAGCTGCTCCAGCTCGAGCGCAGCTTCGACTCGAGCGTGACCGAGGCGCACTACTTCCAGGTGATCGAGCGCAAGAGCGCGGTCCTGCTCTCGGCTGCCTGCGAGTCGGGCGGGATCGTCGCCGGCGTGACGCGCGCCGAGCGCCGCAAGCTCGCGGAGTTCGGCCGCGAGCTCGGGCTCGCCTTCCAGCTCCGCGACGACGCGCTCGACTACGAGGCCGCCGAGGCCGAGCTCGGCAAGCGGCCCACGGCGGATCTGCGCGAGGGGAAGGTCACGCTTCCGCTGCTCCTCGCCTTGAAGCGTGCGACGCCCGCCGAGCGCGAGGCCGTGGCTTCGGTGCTCAAGGCGGCGGCGCGCGAGGGCCGCGCGGAGCGGCCCGAGCTCGATCTCTCGCCCGCGCTCGCGATCGTGGAGCGCTACCGCGGAGTGGCCGACACGGTGCGGCGGGCCGAGCGCCACATGGCCCGCGCCTCCGAGGCCATCGCGCCCTTCCGCGAGGGCCGAGCGAAGGAGAATCTGCTCGCCGCTGCGCGCTTCGCGGTGACGCGCGACCGCTAGCGGCGCTTCGTTCTCACCCGACAGGTCCCGAGAAGAGAGACAGGACATGCAACTCGCGATGCGCATCGTGCGGGCGGTCGTGCCCGCGCTGGTGGTGGCCCTCGGCGTGGCCGCCGCCGGGGCCGAGGACGCCCGCAAGCTCCAGGGCGTCGTGAACGTCAACACCGCCAGCGTCGAGGAGCTCCAGCTCCTGCCGGGAGTCGGCGAGGCGCGCGCCCGCGCCATCGTCGATCTGCGCAAGCAGCGCGGCGGCTTCAAGTCGCTGGGGGATCTCAGCGACGTGAAGGGAATCGGCGAGGCGAGCCTCGAGCGGCTGCGGCCCCACGTGGCGTTCGACGGCAAGACCACCGCCCACCTCGAGTAGCGCGGGGAACCGAGGGGCAGGCGGCGCCTGCGCCGCCTGCCCCTCCTTATTTACTCCGCTCGGCTTCGCCTCGCTGCGCGGCCGCTTCCGCGGCCTTGCGGCCTTGCGGTTCCGAATCGGGCTCCGCTCGCCTGCGGCTCGCTGCGCGGCCGCTGCGCGGCCTTGCTGCTACCCATTGCGGGCATGCGCGCGCTCGAGCTTGCTGTGACGGGCGCCCTGGCCGTCAGCCTCGCGTCCGGTGCGGCGGCGCGGGTGCCGGCGAAGCGGATCGTGTCGCTGAACCCGTCGCTCACCGCGACCCTGCTGGCGCTCGGGGCCGGGGAGCGCCTCGTCGGTGTCGACGACCGCTCGGCGCGGCAGGACGCGCGGGTGTCCGGCCTTCCCAGGGTCGGGGGGCTCTTCGACCCGAGCCTGGAGGCGGTGGTGGCGGTCGCGCCGGACGTGGTGGTCGCCGTCCCGAGCGCGCAGCAGCGCGACCTGCGAGCGCACATGCAGGCGCTCGGGATCGAGGTGCTCGAGCTCCCGAACATCACGCTCGAGGAGCTGCTCGACTCGATCGTCGCCCTCGGCGAGCTCGTGGAGCGCCGCGAGGCCGCTCGGGAGCGGGTCGCGGAGATCCGCGCCGCGTTCGCCCGAGCGGAGAGCGCTTCGGCCGGACGCGAGCCCCTGCGCGTCGTCTTCGCCTTGCAGCGCGATCCCCTGTACGTGGTGGGCGCGGGGAGCTTTCTCGACTCCATGCTGCGCGCGGCCGGCGCGCGCAACGCGGGCGCTGAGCTCGGGGGCCCGTATCCGCGGGCCGGGCTCGAGTGGCTGATCGCCACGGCGCCCGAGGTGATCCTCGACGCGAGCGAAGATGCGGAGCACGCGGCGACCTACTGGTCGCGCTGGCCTTCGCTCCCGGCGGTGGCGAAGGGCCGCGTCGTCGCGGTGCCCCCCGCCGAGGTGACGCTGCCGGGGCCGTATCCGGATCGGGGGCTCTCGCGCCTCGCCGAGGCGCTCCACGGCGGCGCAGGGCCGTGAAGGCGGTCTCGGGCCGCCGCGTCGGCGGGGTGATCGCGGCGCTCGCGTCGGTGCTCGTGGCCACGCTACTCTTCGGTCTCGCCGCGGGGCCGAGTCCGGTCGGGCCGGCGGAGGCGCTCGGGGTCCTGCTCGGGACCGAGCCCCCCGGAGCGACCACCGACATCGTGTGGCGCGTGCGTTTGCCGCGCGTCGCGCTCGGTGCGCTCGTCGGGGCCGCCCTCGCCTGCTCGGGCGTCCTCTTCCAGGCGTTGCTGCGCAACCCGCTCGCAGATCCCTTCGTCCTCGGAGTCTCGGGCGGCGCGGCCCTCGGCGGGATCCTGGTGCTCGCGCTCGGGGGCCAGCTCGGCCTCGGCTACGGCGCCGTCCCGCCGGCGGCCTTCGCGGGCGCCGTGGGGGCGACGGCGCTCCTCTACGCCGTCGCGGGATCCCGCGCCCGGTTCTCGCCGACCGAGCTCCTCCTGACCGGCGTGGTCTTCAACGCCTTCGCCTCCGCCGGCATCGTCTTCCTCGCTTCGGTCGCCGGCCTCGCCGAGGGAACGAGCCTCTTCCTGTGGTTGATCGGGAGCCTCGCCTCGGTGCGCTCCGAGGTGGTGGCCTGGGTGGCGGTCTTCCTCGCCTGCGGCGTCGGATGCGCGGTCGCCCTCGCTCGCAGTCTCAATCTGCTCGCGCTCGGCGTCGAGTCCGCCGAGCAGCTCGGCATCGAGGTAGAGCGCGATCAGCGCATCGTGCTCCTCGCGACCTCGCTCATGGTCGGAGCCGCCGTGTCGGCCGCCGGGCTGATCGGCTTCGTCGGTCTCATCATCCCGCATCTGCTGCGCCTGCTCGTCGGACCCGACCACCGCGTGCTCGTCCCCGCCGCCGTGCTCGGCGGAGGCGCCTTCCTCGTGCTCTGCGACACCCTGGCCCGCACGCTCCTGGGCGGGCCGGAGCTCCCGGTCGGCGCGATCACGGCGCTCGCCGGAGGCCCGGTCTTCCTCTGGCTGTTGCGCCGGCAGACGCAGCGGGGCCTCGGCTCGTGAGCGCCGTTGCCGCCCTCGCCTTCGAGGAGGTGCGCGTGCGCCTCGGCGGCCGCGAGGTGCTCGCCGGCGTCTCGCTCGAGCTCCGGCCGGGCGAGGTGCTCGGCCTCGCGGGCGCGAACGGCGCCGGAAAGACGACGTGCCTTCGCGCGGCCTCGGGCGTCCTGCGCCCCGAGGCGGGGCAGATCACCCTGGCGGGCCGTCCGCTCGCATCGCACGGCCGGCGCGAGCTGGCCCGGCGGGTTGCGGTCGTGCCGCAGGACGCGCCCTTCGTCTTCCCGTTCCGCGCCGGCGAGGCGGTCTTGATGGGCCGCACGCCGCACCTGCCGCGCCTCGGCTTCGAGGGCCCGCGCGACCTCGCGATCGCCCGGGACGCGCTGGCGCGGGTCGGAATCGCGGAGCTCGCCGACCGCTCCATCCTCGAGCTCTCGGGCGGCGAGCGACAGCTCGTGCTGCTCGCGCGCGCCCTGGCCCAGGAGCCGAGCGTCCTCTTGCTCGACGAGCCCACGGCCCACCTCGACCTGCGTCACCGGCTGCGCGTGCTGGAGCTCGTGCGCGAGCTCGCCTCCGAGGGCCGGAGCGCGCTCGTCGTCTCGCACGATCTCTCGCTTGCCGCGCGCGGCTGCGACCGGATCGCGCTCCTCGCGCAGGGCCGCGTGATCGCGGCGGGACCTCCCGCCGAGGTCCTCTGCGCCGATACGGTGCGCCGCGCCTTCGGCATCGAGGCCGACGTCGTCGCGGGCCCGGACGGCACGCCGCTCGTCCTCCCCCGGCGGGGCTCTTCATCGCCCGGGAGGTCGCGCTAGCCTCTCGACCTCGCGAGGGGAGGGAGATGGCCCAGGCGACGATCGCGGGGGTGCGCGCGCGGGAGATCCTCGACTCGCGCGGCCACCCCACGCTGGAGGTCGAGGTCGCGTGGGGCCGCGGCCTGCGCGCCGTCGCCGCCGTCCCCTCCGGCGCCTCGACCGGAACGCGCGAGGCGATCGAGCTTCGGGACGGCGATCCGAGCCGCTACGGCGGCAAGGGCGTGCGCCGCGCCGTCGGGAACGTGAACGGCGAGATCGCGAAAGCCGTGCTGGGCCGCCCGCTCGGGGGGCTCGCCGAGCAGGCCGAGCTCGATCGCGCGCTCGTCGCCCTCGACGGCAGCGAGTCGAAGTCGCGCCTCGGGGCGAACGCGCTGCTCGGCGTCTCGCTCGCGGCGGCGCACGCGGCCGCCGGCGCGGCCGGCATGCCGCTCCATCGCTTCCTCGGCGGAGACGGGGCTCGGCTGCTGCCGGCTCCGATGATGAACGTGATCAACGGCGGAGCCCACGCCGACAACAACGTCGACCTCCAGGAGTTCATGATCTTCCCGGTCGGCGCCCCCACCTTCTCGGAGGCCCTCCGCTGGGGGGTGGAGGTATTCCACCGCCTGCGCGCGGTCCTGCACGAGCGCGGGCACTCGACGGCCGTCGGCGACGAGGGCGGCTTCGCGCCCAACCTCGCGAGCAACCGCGAGGCGATCGAGCTCGTGCTCGCAGCGATCGAGAAGGCGGGCTACCGGCCCGGCGAGCAGATCGCGATCGCGCTCGATCCCGCGACGAGCGAGCTCCGCCGCGAGGGTCGCTACGTCCTCGAAGGCGAGGGCAGGACGCTCGGGTCGGAGGAGATGATCGCCTTCTGGGAGGAGTGGGTGGCCCGCTACCCGATCGTCTCGATCGAGGACGGGCTCGCCGAGGACGACTGGGACGCGTGGACCGCGCTGACCGCGCGCCTCGGCTCGCGCACGCAGCTGGTGGGCGACGACCTCTTCGTCACGAACCCCCGAATCCTGCGCGAGGGGATCGAGCGCGCGGCGGCGAACGCGATCCTGGTGAAGGTGAACCAGATCGGGACGCTGACGGAGACGCTGGAGGCGATGCGCGTCGCGCGCGAGGCGGGCTGGGCGGCGGTGGTCTCGCACCGATCGGGCGAGACCGAGGACACCACGATCGCCGATCTCGCCGTCGGCACGGGCTGCGGGCAGATCAAGACGGGCTCGCTCTGCCGCACGGATCGCGTGTGCAAGTACAACCGGCTCCTGCGCATCGAGGAGGAGCTCGGCGCGCAGGCCCGCTATGCCGGCCGCTCCGCGCTGGCCGGCGGTTGCCCCGGGTGAGCGGGCGGCGCCTCGCGGCGTTGGCCGCGGCGGCGTGGCTCGCCTCGCTCGGGCCGGCGGCCGGCGGGACGCCGAGCGCCGAGAAGCTCGCGGGAGCGGTCGCCGAGGCCAACCGCAAGGCCGGCCGAGCGAAGCCGCTCCTGCTCGACGTCGCCCTGCGCCAGGGGGAGGGCCCCCCGAGCGCGACGGGCACGCTCGTGACCCACCCGACGGGCCTGGCGCGCCTCGAGCTGCACGGCGCGGACGGGCTCGAGCGACACCTCCTCCAGGGAAGCCAGTACGCGGCGAGCCGCGACGGCGCGCTCCTCGCTGCGCCGCTGCCCCTGCTGCCGCCCCTCTTCCTGCTCCAGGCGGACACCGGAGCCTCGCTGCGAGCGGCCCTGGCGAGCTTCGGGGTCGCTGCCTCCGAGGCGGGCCTCGGCCTCGCGGACGACCGGGACTGCTGGGTGATCGGGGGGCGAGGGCCCCTCCCGCAGCCCTCGCTCTGGGTCGAGCTCGGGAGCTTCGACGTAGTCGCCGTGGATCGCGCCGACGGCATACGGTACCGGTTTGGCCCCGCGGGGACCTTCGACGGGGTGCGCATTCCGCGCTGGATCGAGCTCGTGGCCCCCGACGAGCTTCCGCTGCGCCTGGAGATCCAGCGCGTCTCGCGGGCGAGCGCCCCTGCCGCGGCCTTCGGCACGGGCTGGCTCTCCGGGGCGCCCTGAGCAGGCCGCTTCGCGGCCTTGACGGTTCCAACTGGGCTCCGCTCGGCTGCGCCTCGCTGCGCGGCCGCTTCGCGGCCGCTTTGCGGCCTTGACGGTTCCAACTGGGCTGCGCTCGCCTGCGGCTCGCTGCGCGGCCGCTTCGCGGCCTTGCTGTCCCCGGCGGCAGCTTTCGAAGCCGGGCGCAATCCAGGGCTAATGCAACCGGGCAGGAATACCGAAGAAGCGTCCCGAGGCCGGGAACGCGGCCGCGGTGCGTGGGGCGCCGCGGGCGGCGGCCCGAAAGCACCAGGGGTGCCCATCCATGCCTGCCAAGCAGCGTCTCGAAGTCCTCGTCGTCGACAGCGACGAGGGCACGACTCTCGAGCTCAAGGACATGCTCACCGAGGACGGCTTCCAGGTCCAGATCCTCTCGGACCCGAGTCGGGTCGTCGAGGAGATCCGCCGGGGCCGCCACCAGCTCGTGATCCTCGACGTCTCGCCGCCGGCCGACCGGGGCGTCGACCTGCTCCAGCAGATCCGCAGCGTCGACTCGGACGTGTGCGTGATCGCCATGACCGCGCTCCCGACGGTCGAGGTGGCGGTCCGCACGCTCAAGCACCAGGCGTTCGACTATCTGCAGAAGCCGATCGCCGCGGAGGAGATTCGGGCCGTGATGCAGGCCGCCGTGCGCGAGAAGGGGCTCCTCGTCGACATGGAGGGGCGCCTCAACCAGGTGGTGGGCGGCCGCCTGCGCGAGCGGCGCAAGGCGCTCGACCTGACGCTCAAGCAGCTCGCCAACCGCACGGGGCTCTCGGTGAGCCTGATCTCGCAGATCGAGCTCGGCAAGAGCGCCGCCTCGATGTGCACGCTCCACAAGCTCTCGACCGCGCTCGGCGTCCGGATGACCTACTTCTTCGAGACGATCTGAGGCACCATCGAGCCCGAACTCCGACTCGGAGGCGTCGGGCTTGAGGTCGGTCGAGGAGACGCATCCGTGCCCCGGGCTCTCGGTGCCCGTCGTGACCGTGCTCGACGAGTCCGGCGGCGTGGCGGAGGCCGATCAGCGGGCGCTCGTGCGCTTCGTGATCCAGGGCGGCTTCGGTGCCGACGTCGTCTTCGCGGCGGGCACCACGGGCGAGTGGGACCGCGTCTCGAACGCCGTCCGCCAGCGCGTGGTGCAGGTCTGTGCCGAGGAGGTGGCCAAGGAGAACGCCCGGCGCGGGCCCCACGCCGGGAGAGCGGTGGAGGCGTGGGCGGGCGTCACCGCGCCCACGCCGCGCGAGACCCTCGAGAACCTCGACTTCGCGATCTTCGCCGGCGCCGACGCCGCCGTGCTCGCGCCGCTCTCGATCCAGGGCATCGACGACCCCGTGCGCTTCGTGCGCCGCGACGTGGCCGACCTCCTCGACGTCCGCTCCCGGCGGATCCCCGTGTACCTCTACGACAACGCCGACATCGCCCGCGACCCGCGCGTGCCCCACATCCGGACGCGCCAGCTGAAGGCGATGTCGCGCCTCGACTTCGTGCGCGGCATCAAGGTCTCGGCGCGGCGCCGGGTGCTCGGCAACTACACGCGGGCGGCGGCGGGCTTCCGCGAGCGCGGGGAGTTCGGGATCTACGTGGGCAACGCGCACCTGATCTTCGAGATCTTCCGGCCGCGCAGCGGGTGGATCGGCGCGCTGTCGGAGCACTGGCAGCGCTGGCGACTGCGCGGGGGGCTCCCGATCGGCGTGGTGGCGGGGCCCGCGAACGCCCTGCCTCGCGAGTGGGCGCGCGCCTGGCAGGTGTGCCGCGCGGGCGACGCCGAGCGCATGCAGGAGGTCCACGAGGTGCTGCGCGCGTTCACGGCGGCGACCGAGCTCTCCGGGCGCCCGCGGGCGATCGCGTCGTTCAAGCGCGCGCTGCTGCGCCTCGGCGTGATCCGGAGCGCTGCGGTGGCCCCCGGGACGCCCGCCCTCGCGCCCGAGGACGCGGAGCGCTTCGACCTGCGCTTCGCCGCCGTCTGCGAGCTCGCGCGGGAGCGGATCGGCGAGCCGTGGGTCAGCGCGGCGCCGGCCGCGCACGGGGCGGAGGCGCGGTGAGAGCCTCGCCGCTCGACGTCGCGGGGATCGGGAGCATGGTGGTGGACCGCGTCCACCGCACGGCCCGGATCCTCGGGCCCGACGAGAAGGGGCTCCTCGCCGACGTGGCGGGTGCGGGTCCCGTGCGGACCTTCGTCGGCGGCGTCGTGCTGAACCACCTCGGCTGGGCCGCCTGTCTGGGCCTGCGCACCGCGATCTTCGGCCGCCAGGCGCAGGACGCGAACGGCCGCTTCCTGCGCGCTGCCATGGACCGGCTCGGCATCGAGCGCGACCTCGTGCTGGAGGGGAGCGCGACCTCCGTCGCGGAGATCTTCGTCGACGACGCGGGCGGACGCGCGATCTACATGGCGCCCGGTACCACCGCCGAGACGACGGCGGAGCAGGTACGGCGCGACCACGCCGCGACGATCCGCCGCGCGGGACGTCTCACGACCGAGGTGTCGCAGCTCCCGCTCGAGGCCGCGCGCGAGGCGATCGCGATCGCGCGCGCGGCCGGCATCCCGACGCTCGTCGACCTCGACGTCCCGCCCTCCGACGCGCTGCGCACGCTCGGGAGCGCGGCGGACCTCGAGGCGGTCGTGCGCGGCGCGGATCTGCTCAAGCCCGCGAAGGCCGCCGCCCGCGAGCTCGTGGGCCGGGCGGGGTCCGACGCGCTCGGCCTGGCGCGGGGGCTTCGCGCCCACTTCGGGAACCGCGCGGTGGTGGTGACCGACGGCGAGGCCGGCTGCGCGATCGCGGCCCCCGGTTTCGAGGGAAGCGTGCGCGGCTGCGCCGCCCGGGTGCTCGACACCACCGGCGCGGGGGACGCCTTCCTCGGCGGGCTCCTCGCCGCGCTCCACCACGGCCTCGGCTTCGAGGATGCCGGGCGCCTGGCCAACGCCTGCGGCGCGGCCTGCGTCGAGAAGCTCGGCGCCTTTCCCGACGACCCGGCGGCGGCCCGCGCGCGCGTCCTCGAGCTCTACGCGGGTCCCGCGCTGCCGCTCGGGCCGCTGCCGGGGGCCGCGCCGCCGGGCGCGCGGACCTCGGCGGAGGAGGCGCTCGCCGCGATCGACGTCGTGCTCGAGGAGCTCGCGGATCTGCGCTCCCGCCTCGGGCACGGCGCCTTCGACGCCTGCCTCGCCCTGGTGCGCGAGGCCCGCTCGCGCGGCGCTCGCGTCCACGTCACCGGCGTGGGCAAGCCCGAGCACGTGGCGCGCTACGCGGCATCGCTCTTCGCCTCGACCGGAACGCCGGCGACCTTCTTGCACGCGACCGAGGCCGTGCACGGAAGCGCCGGACAGGTCGCCCCCGGCGACGTGGTGATCGCGATCAGCAACAGCGGCGAGACCTCGGAGCTGCGGGCGGCGGTCGAGTGCGTGCGCGGCATGGGCGCGCGCGTGATCGCGGTGACGGGGGGCACGGACTCGTGGCTCGCGCAGACCGCCGACGCGACGCTCGACGCCAGCGTCGCGCGCGAAGGCGGGCCGCTCGGCCTCGCCCCGCGTGCGAGCATCGCCGCCGAGGCGATCGTGCTCGCGGCGCTCTCCGCCGCGCTCGAACACGAGAGCGGCTTCACGCGCGCCGAGTACCAGCGCCGCCATCCGGCAGGGCGCCTGGGCGAGCTCTCCCGCGACGGTTCCTGACGCAAGGCCGCTGCAAGCGAAGCGCGCAGCGAGGGCAACCGAGCGCGCTTCCGCCACGCGATGCTCTCCTGGCAGCTCTCGCAGTTCATGCACGGGGAGCAGGGGGCGTTGCTGACGGCGTCCCAGCTCGTCGCGGCCGTGCCCTCGATCGACGCCAAGTACTACGCCGCGACCCAGGTGATGGACGAGGCACGCCACGTCGAGGTCTTCAGCCGCTACCTGCGCGAGAAGCTCGAGTGGGAGTGGCCGATCAACCCGCACCTGAAGCAGCTCCTCGACCTGATCCTCACGGACTCGCGCTGGGACATGAAGTACCTCGGCATGCAGATCCTGGTCGAGGGGCTCGCGATGGCGGCCTTCGCGAACCTGCACCAGATCGCGGCCGAGCCGCTGGTCCGGGAGCTCATCCACTACGTGATGCGCGACGAGGCGCGCCACGTCGCTTTCGGCGTGCTCTCGCTGCGCGGGCACTACGACGGGATGCTGGATTCGGAGCGGCGCGAGCGTGAGGACTTCGTCGTCGAGGCGTGCTCCCTGATGCGCGACCGCCTCGTCGGCGAGGACGTCGCCGACGCGATGGGCTTCGACCGCGAGGAGAGGACTCGGGTAGCCCCGGCTCCGGCGGGAGAGCTCGGTTCGCGGGGCTGGGAGGTGTTTGGGAGGGGGACGGGGAAGCGTCCCGATTTTACTCCGCTCGCCTACGGCTCGCTGCGCGCGAGGCGCTGCCGCGCCTCGCTTGCGAAGAGCGATCCGGAACGGCGACCTCGGTGAGACGGGGTCGGCCTACGACGCGACCCGGGGATAGGCCAAGCTCCGCATCACCCGAATCGACTTCCGGGATTGGCTTCTTCGCAAGCGGAGCGCGGCAGCGCGGAGCGCGCAGCGAGCCGCAGGCGAGCGGAGTAGATCGGGAAGGTCAGGTCCCCTTCCCGACCCACCTCGCGCCCCGCACGCCTCGACTTCGCGCTGTGGCTTACTCCGTGCGCTTCACCGTGAGGACGGCGCAGGGGGCCTTCTGGACCACGCGCTCGGCGATGCTGCCGAGCAGGAGGTGCTTGAGCCCCGAGAGGCCGCGCGTGCCGATCACGATCAGGTCGGCGCGCCGCGACTCGGCCTCGTCGACGATCACCGAGGCCGGGTAGCCCTCGCGCACCACCGCCTCCACCTCGATCTTGCGCGCGCGCAGCGCCTCGGCGTAGCGGGAGAGCGTCTGCTCGGCTTCGCTCTTCACGGTCGACCAGAAGTCCGGAGGCAGGTAGGCGCCTTCGAGCTGCTGGAACTCGACCGGCAGGTGGTAGACGTGGAGCAGCACGACGCGGCTCCCGTGCTCCTCCGCCAGGTGCTCGGCCCAGGCCAGCACCGCCTCGGCGTGGGGGGAGAAGTCGATCGGGACCAGGATCAGGCGGACGTCGATCTTCATGGGGCCAGAGCGTGCACCCGCCGCGTCCCCTTCGTCCAGTGCCAATTGACGCTGCAGCGAGCCGGTCTTACCGTCCTTTGCCTCCGGGGCCGTAGCTCAATTGGGAGAGCGCTGCGTTCGCAACGCAGAGGTTGGCGGTTCGATCCCGCTCGGCTCCACCACCCGCGCCGTAGCCGGGTCCCAAAGATTTGCGAACACGTTCTCGTTTGAGCGAGTGTCGAGGTCCACCCCTTGTCCGGTCGCTGCGCCGAAGCGTAACCTGCATTCCGACATGACGATTCCGGCCGTGCTCGCGGCGGGCGACCAGGGGGCGGCGAAGGCGATCTACGGGGAGAGCAAGGCCTTCCTCGAGATCGAGGGCCGCCCCCTCGTCGCGCACGTAACGAGCGCCCTCCAGCGGGTGCCGGAGGTCTCCGCGGTCTGGGTGGTCGGGGACCCGGAGCGCCTGGCGGCCGCCCTCGGCCGGGAGGATCTGCGCCGCGAGCTGCGCAAGCCGCTCCACGTGCTGCCGCAGCTCGGGAACCTGTACGAGAACGTCTGGCAGGCCTACCGGCGGCTTCTCCCCGGCGCGGGCTCCGAGGGGTGCGAGCCGAGCGCGACCGATCTCGATCAGCGCGTGCTCTATCTCCCGACGGACATGCCCTTCGCCACGCCCGAGGAGATCTCGTGCTTCGTCCGCGAGGGCCTCGCCCTCGACTGCGACTACGTGCTCGGCCTCGTCACCGAGGAGTCGATGCAGGGCTTCTACCCGACGCCCGGCCAGCCGGGGATCCGCATGGCCTACTTCAACCTGCGCGAGGGCCGCTTCCGGCAGAGCAATCTGCACCTGGTGCGGCCGGCGCGCGTCGGCAACCGCCACTACATCGAGGAGATGTATCGGCTCCGCTACCAGCGCCGCTTCGGGCCCATCCTGGCGCTCGCCTGGCGGCTGCTGCGGAGCGAGCGCGGCGGGCTCGCGATCGTCCGGTACTACTGCTCGATGCACCTCGCGGGCCTCGCGAACCGCCACGGGCTGCGGCGCGTCGCCGACCTCGTGCGGCGTTGGATCCCGATCGCGCGGATCGAGCGCGGCTGCAGCGATCTCCTGGCCACGCGCTTCCGCTTCGCCGTGACCCGCGTGGGCGGCTGCGCGGTCGACGTCGACAACGAGCACGACTTCGAGGTGGCGCGCGAACGCTACGCCGAGTGGACGAAGGCCCAGCACGAGCGCGCGCTCGCCGTGTGCGGCCCGCTGCCGACGCTCGGGAGCGGCCCGTGAGCGACGCCGAGCTCGCTGCCGCTGCGCGTCGCGCCGCGGGGCTCTTCGCCCTTCCGAACCACGGGATCGTCGAAGTGGCCGGCGGGGACCGCGTGCGCTGGCTCGACGGCATGCTGACGAACGACGTGCGGCGCCTCGCGCCGGGGCCCGAACGCTCGGGCTGCCGCGCGCTCGCGCTCACGCGCAAGGGCGGGATCGTGGCGGACGTCCGCGTCTGGCTGCGCCCCGAATCCTTCTGGCTCGAGACGGACGCCGCGGCGATCCCCGGGCTCTCCCTGCACCTGCAGGGGCACGTCGTCTCCGACGACGTGCGGCTCGCGGAGCCCGACGAGGCGATCGCGCTCCTGGCGCTGGAGGGCCCGGCCGCGAGCGAGGTGCTCGAGCATGCCTGCGGACGCAAGCTCACCCTCGCGGAGGGCGCGATCGCGGAGCTCGAGATCGCCGGCGTGGCCGGCGTCGTCGCCGCCCATGGCGAGAGCGGCGAAGCGGCGTTCCGGCTGGCTCTGCCGGCGCTGGGCGCGAGGCGCGCTTCGGAAGCCCTCCTCGTCGCCGGCGCTCCGTTCGGCCTCGTCGCCGGATCGGAGCAGGCCTTCGAGATCCTGCGCATCGAGGCGGGCTCGCCGCGCTTCGGCGTCGAGCTCGGCGCGGGCGTCCTCCCCGCCGAGGTGCACCTCGAGGCGGCGATCGCCTTCGACAAGGGCTGCTACACGGGCCAGGAGATCGTGGCTCGCGTCGAATCGCGCGGACAGGTGCGCCGGCATCTGGTGGGCCTGCGCCTGGAGAGTGGATCCGCTCCCGAGGCGGGGGCGCCGATCGAGGTGGACGATTTCCGAGTGGGGGAAATCACCAGCGGGTGTTTTTCACCAGTGTATGGCCCGATCGGACTCGGCTTCGTGCGCGTCCCCCACGACGCCCCCGGGACGCCGCTCCGCGTGGGAGGTCGGCCGGCGAACGTGGCCGCGCTTCCCTTCGTGCGGGCCAGCGAAGGGCAAGGCCGCGAAGCGGCCGCGCAGCGGGCCGGAGCTCCTGTGGAGCTCGGCCCAGGCGAGCGGAGTGCGAAGGCCGTGGAGAGCCGAGGTCCAAAGTGATCCCGCCGCGAGGGGTGGTGATCGTCTTCGCCAAGGCGCCGCGCGCCGGCGAGGTGAAGACGCGGATGTGCCCTCCCCTCTCCCACGCCGAGGCCGCCGAGCTCTACGCCAGCATGCTCGCGGACGTCCTCGAGGCGACCGCCCGCGCCGCGCGCTCGCTCGGCATCGACCCCGTCCTCGCCGTGCACCCCCCCGAGCTCTGCGGCGAGCTCGCGCGCGACGTTCCGACGCCGTTTCGTGTCGTCGCGCAACGCGGATCCGACCTGGCCGCGCGCATGGCCTGGGCGGTGCGCGAGGCCGCCGCCGGGGGGGTCCGGCGCATGCTGCTGCGCGGGAGCGACAGCCCGACCCTCGACGGAGCAGCGCTCGCGTCGGCGTTCGCGGAGCTCGATCATCACGACGTGGTGCTGCGCCCCGACCGCGACGGCGGCTACAACCTGGTCGGCCTGCGGCGTCCGACGCCCGAGATCTTCGACCACCCGATGAGCACGGCGAGCGTCCTCGCGGACACGCTGGCGCGCGCGAAGGCGCGCGGGCTCGCGGTCCGGGTCGCGGAGCCCGGCTTCGACCTCGACACGCTCGCGGACCTGCGCTGGCTCGAGCGGGAGCGCGAGCGGGCGGCGGATCTGTGTGCCCGCACGCTGGCCTTCGCCGACCGCCGCGGGCTCTGGCGACACGCGGGCGCGCGCTAGAGCCCGGCCCTCTCGGGCTCGCCCGGGTGGATTCTCGCTGGCCTTTCGAAGCCCGCCGTGCTACAAGGGCGCGCGAACGCCGCCGCGCGCGCACCAGAGGCGTCCCCCGCCAGCCTTAGAGAGGGCAGGGAGGGCGTGTTGGTTCGTGCGCAAACGGCGTTTTCGCGCATTGCGCGAGCTTTGAAGATGCGGTAGATGGACACCCGCGCGATGGAGACGGTTCAGCGGATGGTGAGAAATCCTCTCGCGAGGCGATCATGAATGTGGGTATTCCACAACACAAAGATGGGGCGCCTGATCGAGTCGATTTCCACCCGGTAGAGGGACTAGGTTCCGCGCTCGCCGCCGTTCACGGGCGGTGAGCGTCAGGCGCCGCAGGGCGCTGGAAACAACAAACGAGGAGGACGGGGATGCGTTCCAGGTGGACGATCCTGGCTGCGGTTGCGGCGACCTGCTGGGTCGCTCCGCAGCTCGCGGCGGCGGAAGAAGTCGAAGACCAGCTTCGACAGATGAACGATCGGATGGAGCAGATGGAGCAGCAGCTCCAGGCCACCAACGAAGAGCTCGAGGCGTCCAAGCAGCAGGTCGAGGAGCAGCAGTCGCTGATCCAGGACCTGGACAGCGACCGCGAGGCCTCCTCGGCGCTCTCGAAGTTCCTGAGCGAGACCGAGTTCAGCGGCCTGATGGCGGCGAGCTACACCTACAACTTCAAGGGCTTCAACAGCTCCGCCGTGGGCCGCAACGGCAACTCGACCACCGGCGGCGAGAACAGCAGCGCTTTCGGCATCGTCGCGCCGCACCACCAGAACTCGAACAACTTCCAGATCGACCAGCTCGTCTTCCGGATGAAGAAGACGGCGACGCCCGAGAGCCGCGCCGGCTGGGGCGCGTCGCTCGCGTACGGCTCCTCGGCCGACGTGCTCAACGGTCGCAGCAACGGCGGTGATGTCAGCGGCGACGCCAGCGGCGACCTCCCCGAGCTGGTCGAGGCCTACGCCGGCTACCTCTGGGACGTCGGGAGCGGCGTCAAGTCGACGCTGGGGCGATACATGTTCCCGGGCGGCGGCGAGTCGTTCTTCGCGAACGAGAACTTCAACGTGACGCGAGGCCTGCTCTGGACGCTCCAGCCCGTGAACCTCACCGGCGGAAACCTCTCCGGCGAGCTCGGCGACGCGATGTACTGGCAGATCGGCGGGTCGAACAGCTACGGCAACACGATGTCGAACACCGACTCACATCCGACCTTCGTGGGAAAGGCCGGCTACAAGGCGGATACGCTGGGCTTCGGCGTGACCGGCGTCTACGGCGGCAACATCGAAGACCTCCTCGCCGGGATCGGGACCTTTGCCCCCCTGGGGCTCGGGTTCACCAGCGGCGTGGAGCGAAACGGCGACAAGATCGGCCTCCTCGACGCCGTGCTCACCTGGGATCCTTCCGACAAGCTCTCGACCTGGGTGAACTTCGACTACTACTGGTTGGCGAAGACCGGGCAGGGGACGCCGACGGCGCCCGCCGCTGCCAACGCCTTCAGCCTGAAGGACCTGAACATCTGGGCGATCGCGGGCGCCGGGCGCTACGCGATCACGGAGGCGACGGGCTTCGCGCTTCGCTACGAGTACATGTCGTTCAACAATTTCGGCCCCGCCGCCGGGACGCAGAAGAACGACGCGAACCTGATGTCGCTGACGGCCACGCTCGACCACCACCTGACCGACAGCCTGGTGGTGAGCGCCGAGGGCCGCTGGGATCGCGGGCGCTTCAAGAACGGTCCCAACCGGATCTACCTCGGCGACGAACTCTCTGGCCCCCCGCCGGCCGCTGGCACCGGGCTGAGCGGTTCCGATTTCACGGATCCTTCGGAGGAAGGGAGCGACCACCAGGTGCTGGGGATCGTTCAGCTTCGCTACGACTTCTAGTCAGGTCCGGTCCTAGACCCACGAGGGGCGCGGTGGGATCCACCGCGCCCCTCTTCTTTTCTGCG
Organism: uncultured Spirochaetales bacterium; assembly: GCA_964624475.1. Taxonomy (GTDB): domain Bacteria; phylum Myxococcota_A; class UBA9160; order UBA9160; family SMWR01; genus CAZUYC01. The sequence goes on from CAZUYC010000134.1 coordinate 24,127, forward strand.
ACCCGCGCTGCGCTCGCGGCGAGACGCCTGCCCGTTCCGCGGGCAGCGTTGCCCCCGGATCGAGCAGGCTATGGCACGCGGAACGCTGCCGAGGCTCCCGGGGCGCGCCGGGGACGGCACGCGGTTTGCTAATCACGGGGGACGGTGCCATGCCGTCACGGCCCGTGGTACGGTCCGGCGGCCGGACCACCCCCTCCGGGAGGCCACCCCATGCGGAAGATCGAGGCGATCATCAAGCCCTTCAAGCTCGACGAGGTGAAGGAGGCCCTGCACGCGATCGGCATCCAGGGCATGACCGTGACCGAGGTGAAGGGCTTCGGCCGCCAGAAGGGCCACACGGAGCTCTACCGCGGCGCCGAGTACGTGGTGGACTTCCTGCCGAAGATCAAGATCGAGATCGCGATCGGCGACGACCTGGTCGACAAGGCGGTCGCCGCCATCGTCGAGGCCGCGAACACGGGCCGCATCGGCGACGGCAAGATCTTCGTGATGCCGCTCGAAGAGGTGGTCCGCATCCGCACCGGCGAGCGCGGTCCGGACGCCGTCTAGCGCCTCCCGAACCCTTTCCGAACGACGAGGAACCGGATGACTCCCAAGCAGGCACTCGAGCTAGCCAAGCAGCACAACGTCCAGATCGTGGACCTGCGGTTCACCGACTGGCCCGGGCAGCAGCAGCACTGCTCCTACCCCCTCAGCGAAGTCGACGAGGCCGTCTTCGAGAACGGTCTCGGCTTCGACGGCTCGTCGATCCGCGGCTGGCAGGAGATCCACGAGAGCGACATGCTGATGATCCCGGACCCGGAGACCGCGTACGTCGACCCCTTCTTCGAGCATCCGACGCTCGTGATGTTCTGCAACATCCAGGACCCGGTGACGCGCGAGAACTACTCGCGCGACCCGCGCTGGATCGCGCGCAAGGCCGAGAAATACCTCGAGCTCACCAACATCGGCGACACCGCCTACTTCGGCCCCGAGGCCGAGTTCTTCATCTTCGGCGCCGCCCGCTTCGCCACCGGCCCGCACGAGGGCTACTACCACATCGACTCGATCGAAGGCCAGTGGAACACGGGACGCGAGGAGGGCGGAGCCAACCTCGCCTACAAGACCCGCTACAAGCGCGGCTACTTCCCGCTGCCGCCCTCCGACACGCTCCAGGACGTGCGCAGCGAGATGGTGCTGACGATGCAGAAGATCGGCATCGAGATCGAGGCGCACCACCACGAGGTGGCGACCGCCGGGCAGGTCGAGATCGACATGCGCTTCTCGACCCTGGTCAAGATGGCCGACCAGGTGATGAACTACAAGTACATCACCAAGAACGTGGCGCGACGCCGCGGGCTCGCCGCGACCTTCATGCCGAAGCCGCTCTTCGAGGACAACGGCTCGGGCATGCACACCCACCAGTCGATCTGGAAGGGCGGCAAGCCGCTCTTCGCGGGCGACCGCTACGGAGGGTTCTCGCAGCTCGGGCTCTGGTACATCGGCGGCATCATCAAGCACTCGCGCGCGATCGCCGCGTTCTCCAACCCCACCACGAATTCCTACAAGCGCCTGGTGCCGGGCTTCGAGGCGCCGGTGAACCTCGCCTACTCGTCGCGGAACCGCTCGGCGGCCTGCCGCATCCCGATGTACTCGCCCTCGCCGAAGGCGAAGCGGGTGGAGGTGCGCTACCCCGACCCGTCCTGCAACCCCTACCTGACCTTCGCGGCCATGCTGATGGCGGGGATCGACGGCGTCGAGAACAAGATCGACCCGGGTGAACCGCTCGACAAGGACATCTACGCGCTCTCGCCCGAGGAGGCGAAGGGCATCCCGCAGATGCCGGGAAGCCTCGACGAGGCGCTCCGCGAGCTCGAGGCGGACCAGGAGTTCCTGCTGCGCGGGGACGTCTTCACCGAGGACGCGCTCGAGCACTGGATCAAGTACAAGCGCAGCGCCGAGGTCGACCCCGTGCGCCTGCGCCCGCACCCGCACGAGTTCGAGCTCTACTTCGACATCT
>CAZUYC010000135.1:0-63804 GCA_964624475.1 uncultured Spirochaetales bacterium
TGGGACCGGCTCTGCGACGCGAGCCCCGAAGCCACCGTCTTCGCCCGCTCCGCCTGGACCTCCTCGCTCCTCGACACCTTCGGCGCCGGGCTCGACCTGTGGGCGCTGGTGCTCCGGCGCAGGAACGAGGTGGTGGGGATCCTGCCCTGGGTGCTGCGCACGGTCCGGGCACACGGCATCGTGTACCGGGAGCTCGGCTTCTTCCGCAATCGCCACGCGCTCCGCAATGCGCTCCTGCTCGAGCCCGGGCTCGAGCGCGCGTGCCTCGCGTCCGCCCTGCGTCGCCTGCGCGCCACGCGGGGCTGGGACGTGCTGTGGCTCGAGAACCTGCCGGCCGGCGCGGCGAAGCAAGCTGGAATCGAGGATCTCGCCGCATCCCTGGGCCTCGCGACCGATGCCTGCGAGGCGGGCCGCCTCCACCGCTTCGTCGGCGTGCAGGGCGGCTTCGACGCGTATCTGGCGTCGCGCTCCGGGAACTGCCGCTGGCAGCTGAAGAAGTCCGCGCGTCTCGCCGAAGCGGCCGGCGGCCTCGAGATCGAGCGGATCGACGATCCCGGCGCGATCGAGCGCTCGCTGCCGGCGCTCTTCGATCTCGAACGGGCGAGCTGGCAGGGAAGCGACGCGGCGGCGGCCATGACCGAGGCCGACCGCACCTTCCAGCGGGCCCTCGTCCAGCGGCTGCCCGCGGCGGAGCTCGGCGAGCTCTGGTTCCTGCGCGTCGCCGGGCGTCCGGCCGCGGGCCTGCGCCTGCTGCGGTCCGGGGACGTCCTCTACGTCTTCGCGATGCACTACCACCCCGAGCGGAGCGACCTCTCCCCGGGGACGCTCCTCTTCCGGCGCGTCCTCGAGTCGGCGTGGGAGCGCGGGCTCGCGGGCGTGGACTGTCACGGCGACACGCGTTTCTTCCAACGCTGGGCTACCGGGGCGACCGCGCACGTCCACCTGCGAGCGTACGCGCCGCGCGTCTTTCCGCGCCTCCTGCGTTTCGGGCGCCGACTCCGCCGCCGGAGCAGGCCGGAGGCGACGCGTGCGGACTAGCTTCCTCGAGGGCGGCGCGGAGCTCGCCGCACTTCGCGAGGAATGGGAACGCCTCCCGACGCGGGAGCCCGACAACCCCCTCTTCACGAGCCCCGCCTGGTTCTCGGCGTGGCGAGACTGCTTCGGAGACACCACGCGCAACGGCGTGCTCGCGTTCCGTTCGGAGTCGGAGCTGATCGGCGTGATGCCCTTCATGCTGGGGCGCCTCTGGCGCGGGCCGGCGCTCGGAATCCGCTTCGACTACCGCCCGGGCGACGAGGCCTTCCTCCGCGACCGGCCCCGCTACCGCTTCCTGCGCGTCCGCCAGGCCAGTCCCGCCATGGGCATCGAGTGCGGGAACGTCCGAGGCGGACTGCGAAGCCAGCCGGGCAGGGAGGGCGCGTGCCTGCGCGCGCTCTTCGCCTTCCTGTGCGCCTTCGGCGGGTGGACGCTCGCGGTGTTTCCCGTCGCGGAGTCGCGCCTCGACGAGTGGCGGGAGGCACTCGCGCCGACGCCGCTGCGTGGGCAGCTGCGCTCGCTCCGCCGCCGGATCCACGGGCGCGCCGGGATCCCGGACTGGAAGGACTTCCTCGCCAGCCGGACGCGGCATTTCCGCAAGCGCGTCATCCACGCGGTGAATCACGCCGCTCGGGCGGGGCTCGAAATGCGGGATCACGTGGGCGTGGCCCAGGCCGAGGCGGGCCTCGAGGCGCTCTTCCAGCTGGCGGGGTCCAGCTGGAAGGCGACGGGGCGCGAGGGCGAATCCCTCGTGGTCCCGATGACCCCCGCGACGCGCCGCTTCTATGCGACGCTCTGCTCCGGGGGCGAGACCGGGATCGAGCCGGTCGTGAGCGTGCTCTACGAGGGCGACGTGCCGAGGGCGGCGATGCTGAACCTCGTCTGCCAGCGCACCCTGGTGCCGTGCCTCACCTACTTCGATCCTGCCGTGGCGGCGATCTATCCGGGGCGCCTGCTGATGAAGGCGATGTTCGAGTGGGCGCACCGCGCCGGTCTCGAGCGGATCGACTTCAACGCCACCCACGACTGGGTGGAGCCCTTCGCCGATCGCACGGAGCTCTACCGCGATCTGGTCGTCTTCAACGACACCCGGACCGGCCGGGGATTGCACCGCCTCGTGCGGCGGTTCGTCGAGTGACGGCGCCGCGCGTCGGATCGGACCCGGCTCGCGCCGGCGTGGCCGCTGCGAACTCCGGCCCGACGGTGCGCAGCCTCACCTGGCCCGAGTTTCGCGCCTCCTGGGAAGGGCGCTGGGAAGACCTGCTGTCCGAAGCGGGCAACACGAGCCCGTTCCTGACGCTCGAGTGGCTCGCCGCATGGTGGTCGGCGTTCGGAGAGCCCGGCTCGGAGCAGATCCTCGTCGTCGCTCACCCCGATGGCCTGCCGGCCGGGGTCGTCTTCCTGTGCCGCTCCACGGAGCGCCACGCGGGCTTCGCCGTGCGCACCCTGCGGGGCTGGGTCAACAGCCACTGCGAACGGGCGGGTCTGGTGCGGATCGGCGATCCGCGCGCCGTCGCGGAGGCCCTGCTCGCGCACTGGTGCCGGGAGCGGGGGGCGTGGGACCAGATCCGGCTCGACGGCTGCGACCTCGACTCCGCCCTCGGCCGGGCGCTGGTGGAGGCCTCGCTGGCGCGCGGCGTTCCGGCCTCCATCGCGCGCGAGTGGGAGCACAGCCGCATCGCCATCGATCGTCCCTGGTCGGAGTTCTACCGCGCGATCCCCCCGAAGGTCCGACACGAACAGGAGCGCCTGGCCCGGCGGCTCGCCGAGAAGGGCCCCTGCGCGTGGCGATCCGCGCGCGAGCCGGCGGAGGTGCTCGAAGCCTTCGAGGCCTACCTCGAGCTCGAGCGGCGCAGTTGGAAAACTGGCGGCGGCGAGACGATCGCAAGCGACGCGAGGCTCGTCGCCTTCTACCGGGACGCGGTGGCCCGCATGGCGGAGCGCCGGCGCTGCCAGGTGGATCTCCTCTGCTTCGAAGGAGCGCCCATCGGAGGCGTCGTCTCGCTCCTCTTCGGGGGACGCCTGCTGACGCTCAAGACGAGCTACGACCAGGCCTTCGGCCGCTACTCGCCCGGGGGCTGGCTCACCTTCCGGCCGCTCATCGAGGACGCGTTCGAGCGCCGGCTCTCGCTGGTGGACTTCTACGGCTTCCGGCCCTTCTTGCGGCGCTGGACGCAGGAGGTCGACCGCTACTGCGACGTGGCGCTCTTCAGCCCGACCTTGCGGGGCCGGACGGCGGCGCGGGTGCGCGAGTGGAAGGGCTGGCTTCGCGAGCGCGCGCGCGCCATGGCGCGAGCTCCGGCGCCGGCGCAGGAACCGGCGGCGTGATCGCCGCGCGGCTCGCCTGGGGCGGTTCGGTCGACGGCGCCGCGACCGCGTCGCTCTTCCCGCCGGGCGCTACCGCCTTCGAGCCCGAGTGGGTGACGGGCGCCTGCGAGGGCCTCTCCTTTGCGCTCGCCGTGCGCCGCGGCGAGCGAGGAGATCCCCCGCTCGCCTTCCACGTCGATCCGTCCAGCGGCAAGGCGCTGCTGCTCCACGGGCGGATCTTCGCTGCGGAGCGCAGCGCCGGCCCCGGCACTCCTTGTGCAGCACCGGGCGGGCTCGCCGCGTGGCTCCTGGAACGCCAGGGCCGGGATCCGGGCGGCTTCGCTCGGGAGCTGAACGGGCATTTCGCGATCCTCGTCTGGGATCCGCGCTCGCGCACCGTAGTCGCGGTGCGGGACCACTTCGGCATCGTGCCCCTCTACTTTCGCCTTTGCCGGGGTGGAATCGCCTTCGCCTCGACCGCGAAGCAGCTCCTCGCGCTCGATGGCGAGCGCGCGACGCCCAACGCGGGCATGCTGGCGCGCTACCTGGTCGAGGAGGCGACGAACAACCAGGAGTTCTCCGGCGAGCAGACCTTCTTCCAGGAGATCGCGCGGGTGCGCGCCGGCCACGCGCTCAGCGCGCAGGACGGGCGCACGAGCCAGCGCCCCTACTGGCGCGCCTCCGAGCTCTTCGAGGCGCCGGACCTCGAGGATCCCGACCCCGAGGAGTACCTCGAGGTGCTCGAGCGCGCGGTGAGGCGCCAGGCGGGCGACGGGCGCGGAGTCGGAGCGGCGCTCAGCGGCGGCCTCGACTCGCCCGCGATCCTGCTGCTCCTCGCGCGCTCGGTCTCTTCCGAGCCCTTGCCCAGCGTGTCGTTCGGCGGATTCGGAGGCGGCGAGGACGAGCGGGCCAGGATCGAGAGCGTGCTCCTCCGGGTACGCAGCCGACCGACCTGGGTGCGGCCCCAGGACGTGGACGTCTTCTCGGCCCTCGAGGCCAGCACGTGGCACCAGGAGTGCCCGACCTTCAGCCCTTCCCCCGTCGTGTTCTTCCTGCTCCGGCGAGCCGCCGCGGAGCAGGGGATCCGGGCCTTGTTCGGCGGGCTCGGCGCCGACGAGCTCCTGGGGGGCTTCAATCTCGGCTACCTCGCCGATCTCTTCTGGCGCGGGCGCTGGCTTCGCTTCGCGCGCGAGTTCCGGGCCTACCAGGCGGTCGACGGCCTGCGGCTGCGCCTCGCTCCGCTGGCGCTCTTCCGCTCGCAGATCCTCGACCCGCTCGCGTGGCTGCGCCGTTCGCGACCCGTGCCGGCGTGGATCCGCCGGAACGTGGCGGAGGCGCACCGCCTCGATCTCCCCGCCGTGGACGCGACGTGGCCCCGCGGTCTCAGCCGCTTCGACCGTCGCACGTGCCGGCTCCTCGCCGAGACCTTCACGCCGGCATTTCTTCACTACGAGGCGCACGACGCCGCGGCCTTCGCGGTCGAGAGCCGGTTCCCCTATCTCGACCTCGAGGTCGCCTCCTACGCCGCTCGTCTGCCCTGGTGGGAGCGGAGCAGCGGGGGCCTCGCCAAGATCCATCACCGGCGGGCGGTCGAGGAGCTGGTCCCGCCGGAGATCCGGGAGCAGACGGGCAAGGCGCTACTCCCGAAGCTCCACGATCACTGGCTGCGCGAGGTCTACGGGGAACGCGTCCGCGAGATACTCTACGCAAGCCCACGGGCGGCCGAGTTCGTGGACCTCGACGAGGTGCGGCGAGAGCACGCAGAGTACGTGAAGAGCGACGACGAGCGGGTCCGCAACCGGCTCCGCCGATCGACGTGGCGAACCGTGAGCCTGGAGCTCTGGTTCCGGGCCTTCTGGCCCTGAAGGGTGGCGTGGATCGCTGGGCACGCATGCTGCGCTGGGCGGCGCGCCGGCTCGTCCCCCACACGGGGCGCAGCGAGCTGGCCGCGCGGCTCTGGGAGCTCGAGCCCTTCGCCCCCCTGCCAGTCCTCGATCGGCCGCGCAGCGAGCGGACCCTCGTCCTCGCGCCCCATCCCGACGACGAGAGCATCGGCTGCGGTGGCACGCTGGCCAAGCAGACGGATGCCGGGGCCCGCGTGAAGGTGGTCTTCCTGACGGACGGGGCGGAGGGCGATCGATCCCTGCGGGCGCTGGCCGAGGGCGATCGTAAGGCCGGGCTGCGGCAGGAGCTCGTCGCGCGGCGTCGCCGCGAGGCCGGCGAGGCGCTCTCCGTTCTCGCCGTCGCGGACTTCGAGTTCCTCGCGGCTCGTGACGGGGGCCTCGACGCCGGCGACCGGGCGCTCGTCGAGGCCCTGGCGGGGATCGTCGATCGCTTCCAGCCGGACCTGGTCCTGCTGCCCTTCGTCGCCGATCGGCACCCCGATCATCGGGCCGCGACGCCGTGCCTGCTGGCCGCCGTCGATCTCCTGGGCGAGCGCCGCCTCGAGGAGCTGCCCTGCGCCGGATACGAGGTCTGGTCGCCCGCGCAGCCCAATGCGCTCGTCGACATCAGCGCGCAAGTCGAGCGCAAGCGCAAGGCCATCGGCGCCTACGCGAGCCAGGTCGCCGAGACGGACTACGCCGACGGCGCCCTGGCGCTCAACCGCTACCGGGCGGTGTCGGGGCTGCTGCGCGGCCGCTACGCCGAGGCCCTGCACCTGGCACCCGTCGCCCGGCTGCGGGAGATGCGCGAGCGGCTCGCTCTCTAGGGCGGGCCGCCAGGACCACCGCCTGGGCCAGCCCGAGCATCATCCAGGTGTTCGAGTGGTCGAGCATGGGCTCGCTCAGCATGAGCGCGCACAGGGCCAGCACCGAGAGGAGCGAAGGTCGGACCAGGTCGCGGGCAAAGCGCGACGATCGGGTCGCGAAGAGGCCGAGCTGGGTGACCAGCACGAGCAGCATGGCGACGAGCACCCCCGCCGCGACCAGAGAGATCTCGGTGGCCGCCTGCACGTAGGCATTGTGCACGGGTCGGTGCCAGTAGTTTCCGGAGAAGCGACTCATGCCGTGCAGCCCCGTCCCGATCCAGGGGTCGCGCTGGAGCTTCTCGACGCCGATCTCCAGCAACGCCCGGCGTTGGAAGATGCCCTTCGAGACCCCGGCGTCGCCCAGCGTCACGGCGTAGGCCCACTCCAGGAGACCGGAGAAGTAGGCGAGCAGGAGCAGCGCGACGGTCCCGAGGGCGAGGTGCAGGGCGAGGTGCGGCCAGCGAAGGAACGGGAAGAGGGGCAACAGGGCCGCCGCCACGAGGATCGCGCCGAAGTTCCAGCTCACGGCGATCCCCCCGAGCACCAGGGCCGAGCCGGCGAGCCAGGCCGCTCGGCGCCGGGCCCGCAGGCCCGGGGCCGTCGCCCGGACGAGCACGAAGGGAAGCGCGAAGGTCAGGAATCCCGACAGGTGCTGCGCCGTCGCGGCCAGTCCGAAAGCGCGCGTCACCACGCCGAGCGGCGTGGCCTTCGCCGTCTCCTCGGGCTGTTGGAACAGGTTCAGCTCGATCCCCGCGAAGTAGGAGAGGCAGAACTGCACGATCGCGATCGCGCCGCTCGCCACCGCGACCGTCGCGAACACGCTCGTCGCGAAGCGCAGCGTGTCCTCTCCACGCAAGAGGTTCACCACGAGAAAGGCCGAGAGCACCACCCGGGCGAGGGAGAGGATTCCGATCAGGAAGGTCACCGGGCTCTGGTGCGTCAGGTGGGGCAGGTCGAGGATCAGGAGCAGCACTCCGAACCACACGACGCCCGACACGGTCACGGGGTGCGACTCGTAGCGCAGCCGATCCGCCAGCCAGATCAGGAAGAAGATCGCGACCACGGCGTCGAGCACGTCGAGCGGGCCGACCCGGATTCCATTCGTCTGGCACGCCGCGAAGAAGAGCACGGCGAAGACGCGCTCGTGGCGGCCGCTGGCCAGGTCCCGGGCGGCGCCGGTGCGCCGGATCAGGGGCCCGAGAGCGGCGGCCGCCGCGGCGGCGACGAGCAGCACGGGACTCAGCTTGAGCGGCAGCGAATCGAGCCAGACCCTCGCCCACCAGGTGCGGGGGATCCACGCGCTCAGGTAGGGGTCCGCCGCCACCAGGAGCGCGCACGCGACGGGGACCAGGGCCCACGGGACGAGGGCGCTCGATGCGGGGCGCGGAGGGGTGCCGGACGTCTCCACCGGCAGGCTACCGCTCTCGCCGGAAGACGAGCAGGTGGACGGAGGGGCTGCGGGCGTCGAATGCCAGGTTCGCCTGCGGCTCGAGCGTTGCGGACGGATGCCGCCAGCGCAGGCGTTCGGCGCGCTGCACGCGTTCGAGGTCTCGCTCGAACGGGCCCACCATCAGGCTCCAGGCGCGGGAGAGGCGCTCGGCGTCCGAGGCGACGGCGCGCTGGATCAGCGGCTGCGGATCGCGGCCCGTCTCCACGTATCCCACGAAGCTCTCGAGTAGCGCCCGATCCGAGAGCGGTCTCTCCGCGAGGAAGCGTCGAGCCTCGGCCAGGCCCCGCTCGAGCCGGCCGCCGAGCTGCTGGTGCATGCGCGCGCGCTCGTCGGGAGAGAGAGCGCTCGCCTCGTCGAGCACGTGGTGGGCCGCGCCCGGCTCTACCCGCACACCGGGTTCGAGCCGCAGGCGGACGCGAAGCTGCGACGGCCATGCGCTCCGTTCGGCCCGGCGGGCATGGAACGCCTCGCGGCGTTCGACGAGGGCCTGCTGCGTCGTCGCCGAGAGGTTCGCAGGCGGGGCTCCGCCGTCCGCGACGAAGCGCTCGAGCTGGCGGCGCTCCGCGCGCTGCAGCTCGAAGAGGGCCGCCGGATCGCTTACCGCGATCTCCTCGAAGGTCGATCGCAGGAGCATCCGCTCGCTGGGAGGGGAGACGGCGCAGATCACGGAGAGCGCGCGCTCCGTCTGGAAGGCCGCGGCGTACACCCAGGGATGCGACGACGACACGGCCACCCGTTCGCCCTCCAGGAGCGAGAGGAGGCCGAACGCGCCAAAGTTTGGATGGGGAACGCCGAAGACGCTGAAGGTCCCGCCGCTGTATCCCTCCGTGCCGGGATCCACCAGCATCTGGAACACCTGGCCATCGACGCCCGCGCGGTCCATCGCGATCGTCGACGCGACCACGTACGCGGCCCCCACCGGGCTGGCGTTCAGGTCCCCCTCCGGGTAGGGCGGAGTGGGCGCGATGTTCCACTCGTCCAGGAGGAGAGCGGTGTCCCGGTACCCGCGGTCGTCGAGCTTCCGGCGCAGGACGGGCACCACCTGCGGGTAATAGGACGCCGGATCCCGGTAGAAGGCGTGCCAGGTGAGCCCGTCCACGGGCAGGCGCGCGAGCCCGAGCGCCGGAATCCCGGTCGCGGCCGCGTAGTCGAGGAAGCGATCCAGGAAGAGCTGCGGGGAATCCCGGCGCGGATCGGCCGGCGTGCCGCGGGCGACCCAGTCCGAGAGCGCAGGCCCGCACAGGCGGGCGCGGGGGTCGGCGCGCCGCGCGCCGCGGACCGAGGCCGCGTAGAGCTCGAGATACTCGTCGAGGCTCCCGTGGAAGGAGCCGTCCGGCTCGTTCCACACCTCGTAGCAGGCGTCGAGCCCGAGCCGCCCGTTGAAGTGGCGCACGACCGCCGCTACGACCCCGGACCATCCGTCCGGGTCGCGCGGCGCGCTGCGCGCCCAGAGCGGGCCGTCGTGAAGGCGCTCCTCCGAGCGGTTCGAGGCCAGCCAGCGGGGCATGGCGTCGACGCTCACGATGATCGAGAAGCCGCGATGCCGCAGCTCGCGCAGGAAGTCGTTCAGCCGGTACTCGCGCAGGAGGCGCTCGAGATCCGCCGCGTCGCGCGACGGCGCGAGCACCTCCCAGGCGAGAGCCGCGCGCACGCTGCCCCCGCCGGACAGGGCCAGGATCTCCGGGGCGATCCAGAGAAAGGTCTTGGGAACGCGCCAGACGCCTCCGCCGTAGCGCAGCGTCGCAGGAACGGGCCCCCGGCCCGGGGGCCCTATGCGCAGCTCGACCTCCGGCGTGCCCGCGGGAGCCTTCAGTTCCGCGGGAGCCGCGAAGCCCTGCCCGTGGGCGAGGGCGGCGAGCAGGAGGCCGGCCCCGAAGAACCGCGCCCAGCGCATCGGCCCCGGCCTATGTTTCGGGCGGAGCACCGGCGCGTCCTCGGGTCGCCCTCCGGCCCGCCTCGATGCGCGCGACCCCCGGCAGGCGCGAGGCCAGCGCGTAGGCGGCCGCCGCTCCGAAGGCCAGGGTGCGCACCACCAGGAACCACGCGGCCCACGGCCACGCGCGCAGCCCGAGAACGGGCGTCAGGCGACCGGCGAGGTCGCGCAGCGTGCGCCAGTCGCAGGCCAGGACCAGGCCCAGGATCGCGGGCACGAGCAGGAGCGCGCCGGGCTGCATCCATCCCAGCGCGAGCACCGGAACCAGCGCGGCGCCGGCCAGCGTCTGGAGCTTCACGGCGCCGGGCGTCCAGTCGTCGCGCAGGGCCTTGCCGGGATAGAGGCGGTAGAGGCGCAAGCGCCACACGCCGCGCCAGAACTTGGTGCGGGCATAGTCCCAGAAGCTCGTCGGGTGCCGGTGCGCCACCGGAGCGTGGCGGACGAACGCGATCCGATCGCCCGATCGGTTCATCCGATAGGCCAGCTCGACGTCTTCGTTGGCGCGGAACTCCTCGTTGAAGCCGCCGAGCTCCAGGAAGCGGGCCCGGCGGAACGCGCAGCTCGGGGTGGCAAGGAAGTCGATGCCGTCGCGTCCCGCGAGCCGCGCGTATCGTCCGTCGATCTCGCTCTGCACCAGGAGTGCCATCGGCTGCTGCTCCTGGCAGACGATCGTGCCCATCACCGCGCTGACGGTCGGATCGTCGAACGCCTCGAGCAGCGAGCGGGCCCAGTGCGCCGGGGCGATGCAGTCGGCGTCCAGGAAGAGGACGAACTCGCAGGAGGCCAGGGACGTCCCCGCGTTGCGCGCCGCCGCCGCGCCGCGACGCGTCTGGACGTGGAGCTTCACGGGATGGCGGGCCACGATCTCGCGTCCGCCGTCGGTCGAGCCGTCGTCCACGACGATGATCTCGAGCCGGCTCGCGATCGACTGCCGGTACAGGGACTCGAGACAGGCGACGATGCGCTCGGCGCCGTCGTGCAGGGGGATCACGACGCTCGCCTCGCGACGCTCGCTCACGGGCAGAGCTCCGCGTAGATCCGCCGGGTCTGCCGGGCGGCCTCGGACCACGAGAAGCGCGCCACGCGCTCGCGGCCGAGCTGCCGGAGGCGTTCGCGCAGGGGCGCATCGGCATGCACGCGCTCCAGCGCCGCGCGCAGCCCGGCGGGCTCGTCGGGATCGACGAGCAGCCCGGCGTCACCTACGACGTCCGGGATCGCCGCCGTCCGCATGGCGACGACGGGGGCCCCGTAGGCCATCGCCTCGAGGAGCACGAGGCCGAAGCCCTCGACCAGCGACGGCAGGACGAAGGCCAGGCAGCCGGCATAGAGCCGCTCCAGGCTCTCGGGGCTCACGTAGCCGAGAAGCTGCACCCGATCGCGCCCCGCCTCGTCGGCGAGCCGGGCGATGCGCGCGTAGGCGTTCCCCGGCTTTCCGGCGATGCGCAGGCGGACGCCCGCCTCGCGCAGCTGCGGGCTGGCAGCGAATGCCGAGATCAGCCCCTCGACGTTCTTGCTGCGTTCGAGCTGCCCTACGCAGAGGAAGAACGGGGGCTCCTCGGCGCTGGCGCAGCGGCTGCGGGGCTCGGGGGCTCCCTCGTGGACGACGCGCACGCGGCGCGCCAGGCCGGGGAAGCGCTCGGAGATCTCGCGGCGGGTGTAGTCGGAGACGGCGATCAGGAGGTCCGGGACGCGCACCGCCGCCCGGACCATCACGCGTCGCAACCCGACCGGTCGCCGGAACTTCTCCGGGAAGCGGAAATGGGCGAGATCGTGCACGGTCATCACGCTGGGCCGCCCGAGACCCGGCGCGAAGATCACGTTCGGGAGGTGGACCAGGTCCGGGGCCAGGCGTCGCACCAGGCGAGGGAACACGGTCGCGTGCCACGCCACGCGAGCGACGGGGGCCGGCGGAGGCCGGAGCTCGATCGGCTCGAAGTTGGGCGAGAGCCCGGCCGTCGCGAAGGCCCTCTGCCAGGGGGCGTGGCAGACCGAGTAGCGCGTGGCCGGGTCGATCGTCGCCAGCCCGTGCAGGAGCCCGAGGAGGTAGCGGTCGGGTCCGCGCAGCTGGTCGTTGCCGTTGATGGCGTCGATCAGGACGTGCACGGGACGCCGCGGCGGGCCCATGCCCGCGCCAGGATCTGGTACTCGCGTTCCATGAGCTGGTCCCAGCGATAGGAGGCGGCGGCGGCGAGGGCGTTCGCGGAAAGCCGCCGGTAGCGCTCCCGGTCGCGGAGCAGGTCGACGAGGGCCCCGGCCACCGCCTCCGGATCGCACGCGACCGACACACCGCAGTCGTGGCGGGCCAGGACGGCCGCGGTCTCGCTATCCGCCGTCGCGAGGGTCGGGAGACCATGCGCCATGTACTCGAGAACCTTGAGGGGGAACGCGTAGCGGCGGAGCTCGCTCGGGCGGAAGGTCGCGAGCCCCACGCCGCCCGCGCGCAGGAGCTCGAGGGCCTGCTCGTGCGGCACCGCCCCCAGGAAGTCCACGCACTCGCCGAGTCCGAGCCGCTCGATGGCGGCCTCGAGTCGGCGCCGGTAGACCTCGGGCCCGTCGCCGGCGACGACGCAGCGCGTCCCAGGCACCGCGCTGCGCACCGCGACCAACGCCTCGAGCACCACGTCGATGCCGCACCAGGGCGCGAGATGACCCACGTAGACGAGCACGGGGACGGGTTCGCGCCGCGCGGGGGCCTTCGCGACGGTCTCCACTCCGGTGGTCACGACCTGCGCCTGCCGCCCGGTTCGCGCCTGGCGCAGGGCCGCCAGCCGCTCGCCGACGCTGATCAGCACGTCCGCGCGCCGCATCTGGCGGTCCTCGAGCCAGGCGGCCCAGCGGCGGCGGATCGCGGCGTCGAGGAAGCCGGGCTCGTAGTCCCGATCCTCGTAGGCGAGCAGATCCACGCGCCCGCTCCGGCGAAGCCAGTCCCCGGCGGCGGCCGCCCAGGGGCCGAGCGCGGTGCAGACGTCGAAGCGGCCCCCGCCGAAACGCCGGGCGCCCCAGGCCAGGGCGGCGATCGTGGAGAGGTCCTTGAAGAAGCCGAGCGCCACCGTGCCCAGGTAGAGGAGGCGCAGCGCCGCCGAATCCGCTTCTTCCGCAACGCCGGAGACGCCCCAGACGTCGCGTGCGGCTCCGGGGCGGTGGTTCCAGAGGGGGTTCACCTCGACGAATCGGACGCTGCCTTCCTGCGACACGGCGGCGCCGGGCGACCAGGCGTCGGCGAAGAGCCCGCGCCATCCGCGTCCCTCGCAGCGCCGGCGGTAGACGACGCACACCTCCTCGAAGCGGGGAGCGAGGTGGAGGAGCAGGTGGTGCTCGCGGTTGTTCGGTTGCCGGCGCACGTCGAGCGTCGTGAGCACGAGCAGGCGCTTCACGCGGCCCTCCGGCCCGCCCGCAGGCGCAGGGCGTCGCCGTACACCTCCAGCAGGGAGGCGATGCAGCCCTCCTCGCTGAAGCGCGCGGCCACGAGCCGGCGCCCGCCCGCGCCCAGCCGCGCGCGCAGGTCCCGGTCCGCGAGGAGCGTTCCCAGCGCTTCCGCCAGCGAGGCGGACGAGAGCTCCGGCGCGGCGAGTCCCGAGGTCCCATCGTGTAGCCACTCCCCGGCGCCGCCGGCCGCGAACCCGACCACGGGCTTTCCGCGCGCCAGCGCCTCGATGCCGACGAGGCCGAAGCCCTCGGCCACGCGGCTCGGGAACGCGACGAGCGAGCAGGCCGCGAAGGCGCGCTCGAGCGCCGCGTCCGCGAGCCGGCCTTCGAAGTGCACGCGCGCGGCGATCCCGAGGCGCGCTGCCAGATCGCGGCAGACGTCGCGCAGGGGCCCGTCGCCCACGACGACCGCGCGCCAGGGCCGGTCGGTGAGGCGGGCGAGCGCTTCGAGCAGCAGGTCGACCCCCTTGTGCGCGGTCAGGCTGCCGACGAACAGGACCACGGGCGGCTCGGGGTCCGGCGTCGCCTCGCGGATCGGGGCGTCGGTGAAATGGGGGATCCACGAGACGCGCGCGGGCTCGAACCCGTGGGTCAGCGCGAGATCGCGCAGGAAGCGGCTCGGCACGACCACGCGGTCGAGCTGCCGCCACTCCGCGAGAAGCTGGGCCCGCACCAGCATCTGCCGCGCCAGGGCGACCGCTGCGAGTGTCCCGTGCGGTCGGTGGCAGCCGGAGGCGACGCAGCCGAGGCCCAGCCGGCGCGTGCAGAGCTCGGCGCCGGACCGGAAACGTCGATGCCCCGCGTAGCAGAACGGGACGACGTCGTGGAAGGTGCCGACCACCGGATAGCTCTCGCGGAGTCGGCGCAGCGCGCCGGCGCAGAGGGCCGTGAATCCTGCCTGGACGTGCACCAGCTCCGGCGCGGCGCGCCGGACGATCTCCAGCACCTTCTCGCGGCCGCCGCGGTCCTGGAGCGGGCCGAAGCTGCGCGGCGCGACCAGGGAGTCCGTCGCATCGGGCGGATCGCCCCTCCCCTCGAGGCGTAGCCGGAGCACGTCGTGACCGCGGCGCTCGAGCGCGCGGGTGGTGTCGTCGACGTGTCGGCGGATTCCGCCGGCGCCGTGGGGCTTGTCGTGGATCCACAGGATGCGCATGCGGCAGGTCCGATCAGTAGGCCAATGCGTAGGTCGCCAGCCCCAGGAGACCCGCGAGCAGGAGCGACCCGGCGAAGAGCAACGCCAGCTCGGCGAGGATCCGCTGGGCGCTCCGGCGACGCTCGCGGATGCGGGCCTCGATCTCGCGCTGCGTGAGCCAGGCGCCTTCGAAGGGGAAACGCCCGGTGAGCGCGTTCTCCGCCGCCGCGAGCAGCAGATGGGCCCGGATCGCCGCGCGGCTCAGCCGGAGCGGGTCGTGCGCCGCCGCCGTCATGGCTGCACGTGGAAGATCAGGTTCGCGACGACGAAGGTCACGAAGGTGGAGAAGGCAGCGCACAGCACTCCGAGCTGCACGGCACCGAGGATCGCCAGCGCAGGCCCCGCCCGCTCCAGCGGTGTCAGCGGAACATTCGGGATCCGACCCTTCCGCTCGAGATCCTCCTGGAGCTCGAGATAGGCGTAGAGGACCGCGTCCTGGAGCTCCGGCTCCGCCTCCGTCCACGCCGGAGCGTCGCCGGGGGCTTCCTTCAGCTCGAGGTAGGCGTCGAGGAGGGTGTCCTCGACCTCCGACTCGGTCCCTCGGTGCGGAAGCTGGAGACTCATGACGTGCTCATGACGTGCCCTGCGCCTTGCCCGTGAGGGCGTGCCAGCTGTGGGAGAACGCGGGCTCCGCCCCCTGCAGGGGCGCCCAGTCGAGGTTCCGGCGGATCCGCTTGCGACGCATGCGCGCCAGGGAGCCGAGCAGCAGCGCGTAGTAGAACCCCGCCACGATTCCCACCACGCTCGCCACGACGGCGTTCAGGACCGGAAGCGGGAACACGGGGCGGGTCGGGGCGTGCGCGGTTTCGACGACGATCACGTCCACCGGCGGGTTCGAGGCCTGCATCATCGCCTCGAGGGTGTTGTCGTCGATCCTGTGCGCGAGCGCCTCGAGGTGACGGATGTTCCCCCCGAGAATCTCCACGTGCGTGGCGTCGCGCGCGAGCCGGTCTCGGCGCCCCCGGGCCACGCCCAGGCTGGAATCCAGCGATGCGACGCGCTCCTCCGAGGAGCGCGCTTCGACCGATGCCTCGATCAGATCCGACCGCAGGCGCTCGTAGATCGAGTCGGGCGCCTTCGTCTGGCTCGCAGAAAGCCGCCTCGTCTCCTCCGCGAGCGACTTCTTGAGGGTCGCGATCTTCGCCTCGAGCGATTTCTTCTGGGGATGGTAGACACCCGGATCCATCGCGCTCCACTCGGCCTCGACGCTCCGCAGCTCGCCGACCAGGCTCTCGATGCGCGGATTGGTGAAGATCAGCTCCCCCTCCTTGTAGAGCTTCCTCTCCTTGCCCAGCTCTTCCTCGAGCGTGCCCACGCGATTGACGCTGGCGGCGAGCTGCGTTCGCACGCGCTCGAGGTCCGTCTCGAGCTGCTCGATCAGATCGGCGAGGCGCGTGCCCGCGATCTCCGGGGAGAGGATGCCGGTCTCGTCCTGGAACTTCGCGAGCTCCAACCGCGCCTGCTCGATGCGCTTGCCCACCTCGAGGCGCTGCCGCTCCAGGGCCTGCTGGACGCCGGTCATCCGCTTGCGGATGACCTCCTCGTGGAAGCGGAGGTAGAGCTCGGGGACGCGGTTGGCCATCGCCGCCGCGGCGGCGGGGTCGCGGTCCCGAACGTAGACCTCGATCAGGAACTGGCTGCCGAGCTTGACGTCGACGTTCTTCTGCAGGCTGCGGACGTCGCGCCCCGGGAACTCCGCCGCGAGCCGACGAAAGAGGTCGCCGGCCTTCAGGATTCCGATGTTGACCGAGGCCGCCTTCTCCTCGGGGATGGGAAGGGCGGGGTGCTGGGCGAGCCGGTCGAGCGCTTGCTCGCTCGTGAACGCGGTCGGGTTCAGGGTGGAGGGGACGTAGAAGATGCTGCGCGCCTCGTAGAGCGGGGGCAGGAGCAGGCTGAAAACGCTCGCGAGGATCGCCGACGACACCGCGACCAGCGCGACCGGCACGCGGTGTGCGTAGATGTCCATCCAGTAGTCGAGGAGGCCCGGGCCTCTCTCCATCCCAGTGGCGATTCTACCACGCAACCTCAGCGAGAACGTCGGCCGAAAGGGCAGGGCCGCTCGAGCCCGCCGCGAGATGCGGAGGCTCCAGCCCGAAGTTCTCGCGGAGGATTTCGGGTCCAGCGCGAACCAACGCCCGCGCCCCAGGCACCCCAAGGGTGCACGCAGCGAGCCGCGCTAAGCGTAGGGAATATACCACGCAGGGGGCGCGATCGTCAACTGACTGCCGTCCTACAGGCTACAGGGCGCGATCGCGCCGCTCGGTCCCTCCGCGTCGGCGTCCGAGGGTCGTAGTATCTGCCACGCGATCGAGGAGGGCGCGGTATGAAAAAGGGGGTCGCCGGGATCGCGAGCGCTCTGCTGGTCGGGATCGCCGCGGTCATCGCCCTGCGCGGCCCGATCTCCCTGCGCGTCATGAGCCGGATTGCGGAGCGCACCCTCGAGGCCGACCCGATCGCCGCGCTGCCGGACGGGCTGCACGTGGTGCTGTGCGGCGCGGGCTCGCCGCTGCCGGATCCCGTGCGCTCCGGGGCGTGCACGGCGGTGATCGCGGGCCGCTCGCTCTTCGTGGTGGACGCGGGCTCGGGCGCGCGAAACCTGATACCCATGGGCCTCGCGCCGGGCCGGCTCGAGGCGCTCTTCCTGACGCACTTCCACTCCGACCACATCGACCTGATGGGCCAGCTGGCGATGCTGCGCTGGGTCAACGCGGCGCACGAGGCGCCGCTCCCGGTATTCGGGCCCGCCGGCGTCGAGGAGGTGGTGGCGGGGTTCGACGGCGCGTACCGGCAGGACTCTGCGTACCGCAGCGCGCACCACGGGCCGACCGTCGCGCCGCCGGGCGGCGCCGGCATGACCGCGCGGCCGTTTCCCCTGCCCGAGCCGGGCGCAGAGCTCGTGGTCTTCGACGGCGACGGAGTGCGCGTCAAGGCGTTTCGCGTCGACCACGACCCCGTGTTCCCCGCGGTCGGCTATCGCTTCGACTACGGCGGGCGCTCGCTCGTGATCAGCGGCGACACGAAGAAGTCCGCCGAGGTCGAACGCATGGCGAAGGGCGTAGACCTGCTCGTGCACGAGGCGCTCGCCGCGCAGCTGGTGGAGCTCGTGAACGAGGCGGCGCTCGCCGCGGGCCGGCCGAACCTCGCCAAGATCCTGCACGACATCCCCGGTTACCACACCACGCCGGTCGAAGCGGCGGAGATCGCCGAGGCCGCCGGCGCGAAGCACTTACTCTACACCCACGTGGTGCCGGCGCTCCCGCTGCCGGGTCTCGACCTGGAGTTCCTGGACGGCGTCTCGGACGCGTACTCCGGAGGCTTCACGCTCGGCCGCGACGGGACGCAGGTGTCGCTCCCGAGCGCGACCGGGAAGATCGAGGTCTCGCGACGCTGACGGCTCTTCGTCCTCCCGACGGATGCTGGGCGCGGCCGCCCCGGCCGGGGGCATGAGCTCCCTCTCCCGGCGCATCGCGCCGCGCGCGATCCAGGGGCTCACGAGCCCCAGCACACGCACCCTGCGCCGCTCGCTCGCGGAGCTGCGCCGCCGTCTGCGCGGCGAGCCGCACCGCGTGCTCTACTTCCATCAGGTCGACGACCCCTACAGCCAGCTCGCCGCGCAGGCGCTCGGCGAGCTCGTGCGCCGCTACGAGGTGCAGCTCGTGCCGCGCCTCGTCGGGCCGCCGCCCGACGAGGCCGCACCCGAACGCGAGCGGCTCGCCGCCTTCGCGCGCGCCGATGCGGCCGACGTCGCGCCGGGCTACGGGCTCGACTTTCCGGCGTCGACGGCGGCGCCGGAGCGCGCCGAGGTCGCGCTCGCGGCGCAGATCCTCGCGGCGTCGCTCGCGACGGGGGCCTTCGCGTCCCTCGCGGCGCGCGTCGGCGCAGCGCTCTGGCGCGGCGACGCTGCCGCGCTGGCCGCGCTCGCGCGCGAGGCGGGCGCGGACGAGCCCGGCGGCGCGCGCGCGGCGACCCTGGCGGGCAGCCGCGAACGCGAGCGCCTCGGCCACTACCTCGGCGCGATGTTCTTCTACGCGGGCGAGTGGTACTGGGGCGTCGACCGCCTGCACTTCCTGGAGCGCCGCCTGCAGGCGCTCGGCGCGCTCCGCCCCGGCGCGAGCGCGGCGCCGATCGCAGCGCGCCCCGACTACGCCGGGGCAGCGGTTCCGGAGACCACCGGCCGGCGCGTCGTCCTCGAGTTCTACGCGTCGCTGCGGAGCCCCTACAGCTACCTCGCGATGGAGCGCGTGTACGCGCTGGCGGAGCGCTATCCGGTCGATCTCGTGCTCCGCCCCGTGCTGCCGATGGCGATGCGCGGGCTTCCGGTGCCGCGCGCGAAGCGGCTCTACATCACCCTCGACGCCAAGCGCGAGGCCGAGGAGGCGGGCGTCGCGTTCGGACGGGTCTGCGACCCGCTCGGCCGTCCGGTCGAACGCGGCTTCTCGCTCTACCCGCTCGCCTGCGAACGCGGGCGCGCGGCCGGGTACCTGCTCTCGTTCACGCGCGCGGCCTTCGCCGACGGCGTCGACACCGGAACCGACGCCGGGATTCGCTTCGTGGCCGAGCGCGCCGGCCTCGAGTGGGAGGAGGCGCGCGCCCGCCTCGACCGCGAAGGCTGGCGCGACGAGCTCGAGAGCAACCGCCAGCAGCTCTTCGCGCTCGGCCTCTGGGGCGTACCGAGCTTCCGGCTTCCAAGCACGTGCGGCGCTCCCGACTATTCGACGTGGGGCCAGGACCGCCTCTGGCGCATCGAGCAGGAGATCCGCCGGCGGCTCGCATAGCCGTAACGGTCAGCGATCTCGCGACCGGGGACCGCCTGCGCTTCGGGCCGTGCGCGCTCTCGCCGTTCCGAGCCCGATACCGCGAAGCCGCGAGATCTCCCAATCGATGCGCCGCCTGGCGGCGTCCTCCGAGCCCGCGGCCTCGTAGATCAGGAAGTGCATCAAGAGATCGGGAAGGTCGATCGTCTCCACCTGCACCTTCGACGCGCAACGCGACACCCGGCAGAGGGTCGCGTAACGCCGCGAGTAGGCGCGCACCGTGAACCAACCCAGCTGGCGCCGGATCCAGCCGGTCAGCGCCGACGCGGCGATCCGGTGCACCACGTTCGCACGGGGATCCAGGTCGCGGGAGAGCTGGGGCGGCTGCTTGCGGAAATCGAGGCTCCAAGCGTCACGGCATCCAGGCGAGGAGTCCCCTGGGTCCGGGAAGACCACCTCGATCGCGTAGACGACCCCATGACGCCCGTAGCATCGCCGGATCATGCGTCGTGGACGCTGGCGGGCCCTCGCGCGGATCGATCTTGGGCCGGGGTCGTACATCGGGGTCATTCCCGATGGAGGCAGGGTCACCAGCAGAAAGAATCAGTCCCTGATGTTCCCGATCACCTGCGTGATCAGACCGCACTTTGCATTGGTCGTGATCGCCTGAGAGGCAGAGTCGAAATCGATCGTCCCTCCAGAGAAGGCATTGATCAGAGCATCCAGCAGATCGAAGACTGCATCATCCGTGATCGCCGCGGAAAAGAGCTGGCCCAGGTTTTGGAACTGGATGTCCGCGCCATCGAGGAAATCATCCACAGCGTCGTTCGTAGCGGCCAGAGCCTCGCAGTCAACGTCCAGCGGCTTGTCGGCCTGGGCGGTCGAGCCCATGACGAGGAGGCCAGCAGTCACGGCCACAGCAGTCGTAAGGAATTTGATCGTCATATCGCACCTTCTTCCGTTTCTGTTTCTAGTTGTGTTGCACGACCCCAGCTCAAGATCAAGATCGATACGGAGCAGCATCGGACTGGAATCCCAGGATTGCAAGCGAAAACGACCTCCAGGGGCCGCAAAGCGGTCACTCCTCGGCCCTCCCGGGGGGATGCGGCTGCCTCGCTGAGAGCCCCCGTTCGAGCGTCCCGCTCCTCGAGATCGCGCAGGAGCGTCGCGGTCCCCGGTTTCGGATCCGCTCGCACCGGAGTGCGTCACCCAAACAAACAGTAACTTACACACCCAAGCGTCCGATCTCCCGGCGCTCGGTCGTTCTGACCTGATTCCGGGCGGCGGCTGGATGGAGGAGGCCCCGCAGGGAGACCGCGGGGCTGTGGCACGAAGCGCGAGAACTGCCCCCGAGCCACCGCACCGGTGACCCGATCTCGCCCGACGGCACCGGCGACAGCTTCGACGGCCTCGTCCGCAGCACCGGCCCGGCGATCGATCCCTCGGGGAACCTCGGGGTCATCGACAACTGGATGCAGCAGGGTGTCCTGCACCAGGTCCTCGGCGTCCCAGGCGCTGCCGCTGAGCCTGCGGCAGTAGCCGTGGAGGGCGGGTCGCAGCGGCGCCGTGAGATCGACGTAGCGGTGCCACGGCTCCCACGGTTGACGCCTTGGTTATACGTGCATTATATTCTGGACATGACGCTGCGGAGGCGGGTCAAGCGCATCGGCGGAAGCCTCGGAATCCTCATCCCGAGAGACTTCGCCGAGGCGATGAAGGTGAAGGAGGGGAGCGAGGTTCGCCTGACCCTGGTCGGAGACCAGGTCGTGGTCGAGCCGCTGGGGGATCGCCTGGACGATGGCGCGTTCCGGCGGGCCTTCGCGGCGGTCCTGCGCCGGCACGGGCGCGGCCTGGAGCTCCTGGCCCGGTACGATCGCGGCGACTGGCGACCCCCGCAGCGGTGAGGCGGAAGCTTCGCTTCCTGACCATCGAGCAGGTCCTGGCGATCCACGATGCGATGCTCGAACGGTTCGGCGGCTCCCCGGGCGGTGGCCCGCGTGGCGAGGCCTTCGAAGGCGTCGACGCGGCCGTTCAGGCGGTCAAGAACTCCTATTACGTGTCGCTCGAGGAGCTGGCTGCGGCGCATGCCATCTACATCGTTCAGGGTCGTGTCTTCCTCGACGGCAACAAGCGGACCGGCGCCGCCGCGCTGCTGACCTTCCTGGAGGGAAACGGCGTATCCGTCAGGATCGCGCCCGAGGAGCTTGCTCTCTGGATGATCGACCTCCAGAAGCGCGCGGAGGCGGGGGAGAGCGCCTCCGGGCTCGTTGCCGAGATCGCGGGCTGGCTGGCTCGCCGCCGCACGAGCAAGACGAAGAAGTAGCCGGCATCGCGCCCGCGCGGGGACAGGGCGCCGGGGCCGAAGGGGAATGGCTATCCTGCCCGCGCCGTGCGCAGATCCCGCGGGCCGATCCACGCCCTCTCCGTCGCGCTGGGCGGCGGCCGCAGCTACTACCTCTCGATCGCGCTGCTCGTCGCCGGCTGCGGCGGCCGCCCCACGGACCCGGCGCGCCCCGACGTGCTGCTGGTGACCCTCGACACGCTGCGCGCCGATCACGTCGGGGTGTACGGGGCACCCGAGGGCGCCACGCCGCACCTCGACGCCCTCGCCGCCGGGGCGGTGGTCTTCGAGCGGGCGCTCGCCGCGAGCAGCCGCACCGCGCCCGCCCATGCGTCGCTGTTCACCTCGCGCTGGGTTCGCGATCACGCCATCGGCTACCGCAACGGCGCGACCCGCCTCGGCGACGAGCCCACGCTCGCCGCGATCCTCGCGACGGCCGGCTACGAGACGGCCGCCTTCGTAAGCAACACGATGTTGCGTCGGAGGGTCGGCCTCGACCGGGGCTTCGCGACCTTCGACGACACGCTGCCGGACGGCGAGCCGAATCGGGCGGTCTTCGAGCGCGTGGCGGAGAAGACCACGGCGCGCGCGGTCGCCTACCTCGCGGGATCGCGCCGCGCGCCGCTCTTCCTGTGGGTGCAGTACAACGATCCCCACGGCCCCTACACTCCCCCCGCCGGCCATCTGGGCGGCGCGGCGCCGCCCGCCGACGCAGACACGCCGCTGCCGGCGCTCGACTCCCAGCGGGGCGAACGGGGCATTCCGGCCTACCAGGTCTTCGGGGACGAGCGGAGGCCCTCGCAGTACCGGGCGCGCTACGCCGCGGAGATCCGCTACCTCGACGCGTCGTTCGGCCGCCTGCTGGCGGCCTTCGAGGACGCGACGCGCGGACGCGGCTCGATCGTCGCGGTGATGGCGGACCACGGCGAGAGCCTCGGGGAGGAGGACTTCTACTTCTCCCACGGCTTCGCGACGACCCCGAACCTGGCCCACGTCCCCTTCCTGCTGCGGGCGCCCGGCCTGCCGCCCGGCCGCGTCGCCACGCCGATCCACCACGTCGATCTGCTGCCGACGCTGCTCGAGCTCGTCGGCGTGCCGGTGCCCGGCGACGCCGCCGGCATCGCGCTCGGCCCGATGCTGCGCGGGGAGGAGCCGCCGCCCGGGGATCGCGCGCTCTTCGTCGACGTCGGCGCCGAGGTCTCCGTCTACCGGGGGGACGTGTTCCTGCGCACGCGCACCGGCGAGACCCTCGGCCCGGCGGCCCAGGGCAGCCGGCAGGCCTACCGCTGGCAGACGGCGAGCGCCTGGCAGCCGGTCGCAACCCCGGAGGATCTCGAGCGAGAGGCGCAGGCCTACTCCGCCGTCGAGCGAGCTCCGCTTCGCTCCGCGCCGGAGCTCGAACGCGACGACGAGGAGCGGCTGCGGGCCCTCGGCTACCTCGAGCCGGAGACTCGCAGCCGGTAGCGCGCCGGGCACGCACGCGGCGCAGCTCGCGGGCGCGGAGCTCGAACGAAGCAAGGAAGAGGCCCCGCACCGGCCCTCGACTTGACCCGCACCGGCTCGAGGCGGATAGTCGAAGGGCCTGGACCCGACGCGGGGAGGATCGCATGCACTCCGTCGAGACGAAGATTGTGCGCGCGGTGGTCACGGGGCTCCTGCTCGTCTCGGGTCTCACGGTCCCGGCAGCAGCCGGAGCCGCAAAGCCGAAGCCGCCGCCTGCGCCCTCGGGACTTGCGGCACTGGCTACGGATCCGACCCCCTGGCTGCACCTCGAAGCGAACTCTCTGCAGCGGTCCCCTACCTACCTGGGCTCGACGCCTCGCGAGCTGGCTCTCGGAGTGACCCCGGTCGACGGAGGGGTCGCGAGACTGCCCGCCAGCTTGAAGACCCTGGTCGAGTTGCAGCTCAAGGGCATCCATCAGAGCCTCGTGGCCAAGAAGAGGATCACGTCACAAGAGACGCTGACCGTCGAGTCCTGGCCGATGCGTGACGACCGCGGCCGGTTGTCGTGGGCGTATGCGCGCTGGCGCACGAGCTCCTCGAACCCCTGGAGATGGCTCGGCCCGGGCGACATCCAGAACACGGACCCGAACACCTTCGCCCCCCTCACGTTGGACCCGGCGCTCCCGGGCGAGTTCACGGAGATATTCGGCGACCCCGACGACTTCGGCTGGAACGTGGAGCCGGCCTTCGGGAACTCCATCTGGGTCGAGCGGAGCGCCGACCCGTCGCTCGCCCAGCCGATCGAGGCCTGGCTGCCCAACTCGCAACTCGCCGCCTACTCGCAGCGCCCCGACCTGTCCGGCCGGATCGCCCTGGTGTTCCCGCCGCCGGCGCGGCTCGACGGGAAGCCGATCTCCTACAGCCTGACGGTGAAGGGAACCGCGGTGACGTTTCCGACGAGCATCGTGTGGACACCGGAAGCCTTGGATCCCGGGCCCACGCCGGGGGACGTCCTCATCGAGTCGTACCCCGCCGACTTCCAGGCCGACTTCCGAGCGGACGTGCTGGCCATGGACGGCGAGGCCGAGGCGGTATTCCCGATCAGCGGTCGCAGGGAGACCTTCGCGAGCAAGAACAACGCCCTGCCCGACAACGACCTCCACGAGGCTTTCGACTACCTCGAGGAGCGCTACGCGGCGCTCGGCCTGGAGTCCTGGCGCCAGGACTTCGTCTGGCGCGGCATGCCGGAAACCCAGGTGATCGCCGAGATTCCCGGCACCGACGGCAGGCTCGACCCCGTGCTGGTGGCCGACCACGTCGACACGGCCTTCGATGAAGACCTCGCGCCGAAGCACATCTACCTGGCGGTGCCTGGTGCGATCGACAACGCGACGGGTACGGCGGCAGTGCTGCGAACGGCGGAAGTGCTGAAGGACCTGCAGCCCCGTCGAACGATCCGGCTGGTCCATTTCACGGGCGAGGAGTTCCCGGCGGACGATCTCGGCGCGCGGGAGCTGGTCGGCAGGATGCTGGGTGACCGCGAGGACATCTACGGCCTGGTGCTCGTCGACATGATCGGCTTCGCCGGCGAGAACCAGCCTCAGTTCCAGCTGAGCCCGGGCAAGGACGCCACTTCGGTGCACATGGCATCGGTGGCCCTCGACGCCTCGGCCGACGTGTCTCCGCAGCTCACGCCCCTGTACCGCAGCCGCTACGACGAGCGCAGCTACCTCTACAACACGGACGGGATCATCTTCGCCGAGAATGGCTACCCGGTCGTCCTGTTCAACGAGCACCTCAACTACTTCACCAGGCTCCTGCGGGCCGCGTATCACGACACGGGCGACACCTCGGACAAGGTCAACTTCGACTATGCCGCGGGGATCACCAAGGTCGTGGTCGAGACCGTGGCGCGCCTCGCGGAGGTGCCGGACTGAGGAGGAGCAGGCTCCGGGGGTGGGACTCGAGCCCAGCGGACCCGGGAGGCGTGGAGCGACTCACTCCACCAGGATCAGCACGGCCGCCGCGACGTTGTCGCCCGAGCGGTTTCGGCGGTGGGAGGCGAGGGCGCACTCGACGAGGGAGCGGGCCGTCTCGAGCGGCCACACGTCGGGTCGCGAGCGCTCGGCCCGGGCGAGGGCTTCGATCACGGCGAGCTCGGGGGCGGCGACGCCGATCCCGTGCTCGGAGAGGCCGTCGGTCGCGAGGGCCACGGCGCGGGCGTCGGCCAGCGGCCGGGCGTCGATCACGGCCCGCGCGCGCAGGTCGCCGGGCTCGAGCGAGGGGCTGCCGAGGTAGGTCGGAGTTCCCTCCGCGGCGACGAGGTCGAAGGCCGTCGCCGCGTCCGCGACGAAGACGTGGCTGTCGCCGACGGCGGCGAAGGCGAGCAGGTCCTCGCCCGGGCGTGCAAGTGCCAGGGCGAGCGTCGTGCGCGCCTCGGGGTTTCCGCCCGTCGTGCCGCGCTCGACGATCTCGGCGTGGATCTCGGCAATCGCGTCGCCGGCGGTCTGCGCCCAGCGCGAGGCCAGGGCGCCCGGGCCGGTCCAGGCCTCGCCGAAGCCTTCGAAGAGCTTCGTCAGCGCGAGCTCCGCCGCCTCGCAGCCGCCGTGGCCGTCCGCCACGGCGACGAGCGCGCCGGCGGGGCCGAGCGCGAAGGCCGCGGCGTCCTCGTTCGCGTCGCGGTAGCGGTAGCCCTTGGCGAAGCCGCCGCGCGAGAGCGCGATCGCGCAGCGTCCCTCCGCCAGGGCGGCGACGGCGCCGAGCTTCGTGTGCTCGCGCCCGCGCAGCACCCCCGAGCGCATCCGCGGACTACCCGGCGCGCCGCGCAAGGCCGCGCAGCGGCCGCGCAGCGAGCCGCAGGCGAGCGAAGCTCATCGGGCAAGGCCGCGCAGCGGCCGCGCAGCGAGCTGCAGGCGAGCGGAGCTCATCGGCAAGGCCGCCGCGCAGCGAGCCGCAGGCGAGCGAAGCCAATCGGACCAGGCCGCGCAGCGAGCCGCAGGCGAGCGGAGCTCATCGGGCTACGCGGCGCAGTCGAAACCGCTCCCCGAGCGCGCGGCCACCACGTGGCGCGGCGGCTCGCGGATCTCCCAGACGAGGCCGAGCGCCTCGAGCGCGCGCAGCAGGTAGTAGGTCACGTCGACCTCCCACCAGAAGAATCCCTGGCGGGCCGACGCGCAGTAGTGGTGGTGGTTGTTGTGCCAGCCCTCACCGAAGGTGAGCAGCCCCAGGAGCCAGTTGTTGCGGCTGTCGTCGGGCGTGTCGTAGCGCCGCGTGCCCCAGAGGTGCGCCAGCGAGTTGATCGAGTAGGTGGCGTGCCAGAGGAGGACGGTCGAGACGACGTAGCCCCAGACGACGGCGCTCGCGCCGCCGAAGAGGGCCAGGAGCGCCGCCATCGCGATCGGCGGCACGACGTGCCAGCGGTTCAGCCACACGAGCTCGGGGTAGCCAGCGAAGTCGCGCACCTGGTCGAGCGGCGAGGCGTCCCAGCGCCCGTCGAAGATCCAGCCCTGGTGGGAGTACCAGAAGCCGTCGCGGGGCGAGTGCACGTCGCGACCCGGGCGGTCGGCGTGCTTGTGGTGGATGCGGTGGTGGCCCGCCCACCAGAGCGCCCCCTTCTGGGTGGCGGTGGCGCCGAGCACGGCGAGCACGAGCTGGAAGCCGCGGCTGGTCCGGAAGCTGCGGTGGGCGAAGTAGCGGTGGTAGCCCCCCGTGATCGCGAACATGCGCACGAAGAAGGTCGCGAGGAGCAGCAGGACGTCCGCCGTGGACACGCCCACCCAGAAGACCAGCAGGCAGGCGGCGTGGAGCCCCCAGTAGGCGACGCGCGAGATCACGGACTGACGGCCCCACCAGCCGTCGGCATCGTCCCGGGGAGCCTCCGGGCTCGAGAGAAGGGTCGCCTGCGACATCGCGTTTCCTCCGGGGGGTGCCCGACCTCGACGCAACGCTAGAGAGAGATGCGGCCCTCCGCAGCGAAGCGCCTGTAAAAGTTCAGTAAAACCCCGCGTCCCCCCGGGTCTTGCCAGGCTGCGCCCCGCGCTGGAGAATCGGCGCCCGATGCACACGGGGCTCACGGCGGTGGAGCGCACGGGGTGGGAGCGGGACGGATTCTTCATCCGCCACCGCGTCTTCGGAGCGGTCGAGGTCGAGGAGCTGCAGGCAGCCGCCGAGCGGGTGGCTGCACGCGCCTGGCTTGCGGTGGGCGAGGGCGGTCGCGGCTACGAGGTGGACGGCAACCGCTACCACGAGAGCGCCGTGGCGACGATCCAGTTCGAGCATCAGCCCGGATCGCGGACGATCCGGGTGATCGAGCCCCTCCACCATCTCGATGCGCGGATCGACCGGCTCGTGGACGACCCGCGGCTCGTGCTGCCGATGCGCGAGCTGGTGGGCGCGCCCGAGGTCGCGCTCTTCACGGACAAGCTCAACCTGAAGCGCCCGCGCGAGGGCTCGGGCTTCCGCTGGCACCAGGACTCCCCCTACTGGGCCCACTCCTGCCGCCACCTCGACCGGCTCCCGAACGTCCTGGTCGCGCTCGACGATGCGAGCGAGGAGAACGGCTGCCTGCGCGTGATCGCCGGCAGCCACGCGCGCGGCTGCCTCCCGGGTTGCGAGGGCGATGGCGTCCTCGGGCCGCTCTTCACCGACCCGCGCTGCTTCGACCTCTCGCGGCAGGTGCCGGCGGTGATGCCGGCCGGGAGCCTGCTCTTCTTCAGCCCGCACGCGGTGCACGGCTCCGAGCCGAACCGCTCCGGCGCCCCGCGCCGCGCGTTCGTGCTCACCTACCAGCCCGCCGGACACCGCATGTTCAAGCTCGACGCCGAGCGGCGGGCGGGTCAGCCGGCGAGCCCCGCCGCGGCGAGGAACGCGCGGCGCAGCTCCTCGTAGCTGTGCGCGACCGGGAAGCGCGGGAACTCGCGGACCACGTTCTCCGGCGGGCGGAAGAGGATCCCGGCGTCCGCCTCGGCGAGCATCGCCGTGTCGTTGTAGGAGTCGCCGGCCGCCACCACCTCGAAGGCGAGCTGGTGCAACGCCTGCACGGTCTTGCGCTTCTGCTCGGCGAGCCGGATGCGATAGCCGACGATCCGCCCCGAGGCGTCGGTCTCGAGCCGGTGGCAGAAGAGGGCCGGGCGGCCGAGCTGGGCCAGCAGCGGATCGGCGAACTCGTAGAAGGTGTCGGAGAGGATCAGCACCTGGAAGCGCTCGCGCAGCCAATCGAGGAAGTGCGGAGCACCCTCGAGCGGCCGCATCGTCCCGATCACGCGCTGGATGTCGGGCAGGCCGAGGCCGTGCCGCGCGAGGATCTCGAGGCGGCCGCGCATCAGCC
This sequence comes from uncultured Spirochaetales bacterium, assembly GCA_964624475.1. Lineage (GTDB taxonomy): Bacteria > Myxococcota_A > UBA9160 > UBA9160 > SMWR01 > CAZUYC01. Next base: position 27,957 of record CAZUYC010000135.1, read on the forward strand.
GGTCGTAATCGGGCTCGTCGCGTGTGGTCCGGCGCAGGGCCTCGATCCCGGTGCGTTCGGCCACGTTGATCCAGATCTCGGGCACGAGGACGCCCTCGAGATCGAGGCAGGCGACCTTCACGGCGATCCCCCTCCAGCGGGCCCGGGCCCGGGCCGGTTTTCTATCACATCGCGCCTCGCGCGCCCCGTACCCCCCAGGGAGCGGGCGCCGCGCTACCTCCGAAAGGACCGGTTCGGTACGCTCGCGAGATGGTCCACCGCCTGCCCGCCGGCGCGGCCCTCCGCGCGCTCGCTGCCGCCCTCGCGGCCCTCGCCGGCGGCTGCGGCGGGGGAGGAGGCGCCGACGAAGCGGACGCGCCCGACGCGGCGCCGGTGACCGTCGAGGCGGCGCGCGTCGAGGCCGAATCGCTGCGCGACGTCGCCACCTTCGGCGGGCAGCTCAGCGCGGAGAACTCCGTCGAGGTCAAGGCGGAGACCAGCGGGATCGTCGAGGCGATCCTCTTCGCGGAAGGCCAGGAGGTCGCGCAGGGCGACGTGCTCGTCCAGCTGCGCGACGACGAGCAGGTGGCCCGCCTGCGCGAGGCCGAGGCGAACTTCGGGCTGGCGCGCCACGTCCACGCGCGCACGAAGGAGCTCGCGACGCGCGACGCCGTCTCGGAGGCCCAGCAGGACCGCGTGGGGGCCGATCTCGCCGTGGCCGAGGCGCGGGTGGAGATCGCCCGCGTGGCGCTCGAACGCACGCGCGTACGCGCGCCCTTCGACGGGGTGGTCGGGATGCGGCTCGTGGCGCCCGGCGATCGGATCGCCGCCAAGGACGCGCTGGTGCAGATCGACGCGGTGGTCCGCCTCCAGGTGACCTTCGCGATCGCCGAGGTCGGGATCCTCTTCGCGCGCGTCGGCGCCCCCGTCGAGGTGCGCGTCGGCCCCTACCCCGAGGAGGTCTTTCCGGGCGAGGTCTTCTTCGTGTCGCCCTCGATCGAGCCGGCGACGCGCCGGGTGATCGTGAAGGCCTGGGTGCCGAACGAGCACCGGCGCCTGCGCCCCGGGCTCTTCGCCAACATCGACCTCGAGGTGGGTCGGCGCGAGCGCGCGATCGTCGTACCGGAGTCGGCGGTGATCTTCGACCGCGAGGGCACCTACGTCTGGAAGCTCGACGGGGAGAACGTCGCCGCCAAGGTCCCCGTGCAGCTCGGGCTGCGCAGGAACGGGCGCGTGGAGGTGACGCTCGGGCTCCTGCCCGGCGACACGATCGTCACCACGGGCACCCACAAGGTGATGGCCGGGAAGAAGGTCGCCCTGGCGGCGCCGCTCTCCATGGGACAGGCGCAGCACGGCGCCCCTCCCGGAGGCTCCGCCGGGGAAGGGACGTGAGGATCGCCCAGGTCTGCATCGACCGCCCCGTGCTGGCGACGGTCATGTCGGTCGTGATCGCGCTCTTCGGCCTGCTCGCCGTCGGTCGCCTCTCGAACCGCTACCTCCCGAACGTCGATCCGCCGATCGTCTCGATCACGACGGTCCTGCCCGGCGCCGCGCCGGAGGTGGTCGAAACCTCCGTCACCGATCCGCTCGAGGACCAGGTGAACGGCATCGAGGGCGTGAAGCACGTCCTCTCGCAGAGCCGCGAACAGGTCTCGCTCATCAGCGTCGAGTTCGAGCTCGGGCGCGACCTCGAGGCCGCCGCCAACGACGTGCGCGACCGCGTGGCGCGGGCCCGCGCCTCGCTCCCCGAGGAGGTCGAGGACCCGATCGTCGCCAAGCAGGATTCGGACGCGCGACCGGTGTTCTGGCTGGCGCTCTACGGCGAGGGCTACGACCAGATCCGGCTGACCACGATCGCGGAGAACCAGATCGTCGATCGCCTGGCGAAGCTCCCGGGAGTGGCGAGCGTCATCATCGCCGGCGAACGCCGCTACTCGATGCGCATCTGGGTCGACAACCTGCGGCTCTCGGCGCAGGACGTCACCATCGCCGACCTGCGCGCCGCGCTCTCGCGCGAGAACGTCGACATCCCCTCCGGCCGGCTCGAGTCCGGCGACGCCGAGTTCACCGTGCGCAGCCTCGGCGAGCTGCGAAGCCGCGAAGGCTTCGAGGACCTGATCCTCAAGAACGTCGAGGGCCGCCCCGTGCGCGTGCGCGACGTCGCGCGCGTCGAGGTCGGCCCGGAGGACGCGCGCAAGCTGGTGCGCTTCAACGGCCAGCCCGGGATCGGGGTCGGCATCATCCAGCAGTCGGCCGCGAACACGATCGACGTGGCGCGCAGGGCGCGCGCCGAGCTCGACGAGATCCGGAAGGCGCTCCCACCCGGCGTCCAGCTCCGGGTGTCGTGGGACTCCTCGACCTTCATCAGCGACGCGGTCGCGGACGTGACCTGGACGATCTTCGAGGCCGCGCTGCTCGTGATCCTCGTGATCTACGTCTTCCTGCGCTCCTTCCGCGCGACCTTCGTCCCCGCGGTGGCGATTCCGGTCTCCATCCTCGGGGCCTTCGTCTTCCTCTACGCGCTCGGCTTCACGATCAACACGCTGACGCTCCTGGGCGTGACGCTCGCGATCGGGCTCGTCGTGGACGACGCGATCGTCGTGCTGGAGAACATCTCGCGTTGGATCGAGGAGGGGACGCCGCGCCTGGAAGCCGCACGCCGCGGCATGCAGGAGATCTCCTTCGCCGTGGTCGCGGCCACGCTCTCGGCGGTGGCGGTCTTCCTACCGCTCACCTTCCTCTCCGACACGACCGGGCGGCTCTTCCGCGAGTTCGCCGTCACGGTGGCGTCGGCGCTGCTCGTCTCGGGCTTCGTCGCCGTGACGCTCTCGCCCGCGCTCTGCGCCCGGGTGCTCCGGCAGGGGGATCACGCGCGCGAGTCGGGGCTCAAGCGCGCCCTCGGCCGCTTCTTCGAGGCGCTGGCCGCCGGCTACGCGCGCTGGCTGGAGCCGGTGCTCCGCCGCCCCGGACGCTTCGTCGCGCTCGGCGCGGCCTGGGTCGCGCTCGGGGGCCTGATCCTGCCGACGATCGACCAGGAGCTGATCCCGAAGTCCGATCGCGGTGTCTTCTTCGTCTGGACCAACGGACCCGAGGGCAGCACGATCGATTACATGGACCGCTACCAGGCCGAGGCGGAGCGGATCGTGATGGCGCAGCCCGAGGTGGACCGCCTCTTCTCCGTCGTCGCGCTCGGCGTGGGCGCTCCCGGCATCGTGAACCAGGGACTCTTGATCGCGAACCTCGTGCCCGCGGCCGAGCGCGAGCGCAGCCAGGACGAGATCGCGATGGGGACGAAGCCGGAGCTCGGGCGCATCGCCGGGATCAAGGCCTACCCGTCGACTCCCGGCGAGCTCAGCGGCTTCCTCGCCTCACCGGTCTCGTTCGTGATCGAGGGGGACGACCTCTTCGCGCTCAAGGGCTTCTCCGAGGAGATCGAGGGCCGCCTCGCGCAGACGCCCGGGGTGCGCTCGGTGCAGACGAACCTCTTCCTGAACAAGCCCCAGCTCGAGGTGGAGATCGACCGCAACCGCGCCAGCGACCTCGGGGCCTCGGTCCGCGACGTCGCGAGCACGCTCCAGATCCTGCTCGGCGGCCTCGACCTCTCGAGCTTCAAGCTCTTCGGCGAGACCTACGACGTGATGGTGCAGCTCGATCGCAGCGGTCGCGACGACCCTCGGGACCTGCTCGAGCTCGTGGTGCGCGGCAACGAGGGCAAGCTGATCCCGCTCTCCTCGATGGTGCGGCTTCGCGAGACGATCGCGCCGCGCGAGATCCCCCACTACAACCGCCGGCGCTCGGTCACGATCTCGGCGGATCTCGAGGAGGAGCTCTCGCAGGGCGAGGGGGTCGAGCGGGCGGCGGCGATCGCCCGGGACGTGCTCCCCGCGGAGGGATACGCGATCCGCTTCACGGGGGAGGCGGAGAAGTTCCTCGAGTCGGGCCGGGCCCTCCTCTTCGCCTACGTGCTCGCCGTGCTCGTGGTCTACCTGGTGCTCGCGGCCCAGTTCGAGAGCTTCGTCCACCCGTTCACGATCCTGGTCGCGGTGGCCTTCGCCTTCACCGGGGCACTCGTGAGCCTCAAGCTCACCGGCGCGACGCTGAACCTCTTCTCCAAGATCGGCCTCGTGATGCTGGTCGGGCTCGTCACCAAGAACTCGATCTTGATCGTCGAGTTCGCGAACCAGCTCCGCGAGCGCGGCCTCGACGTCGTCGAGGCGGTGCGGCGCGCCTCGCTGATCCGTTTCCGCCCGATCCTGATGACCGCGCTCGCCACGATGGCGGGCATCCTCCCGATCGCGCTCGGCCGCGGCACCGGCGGTGAGGCGCGCGCGCCGATGGGGATCGCCGTCGTCGGCGGCGTCTTCTTCTCGACCCTGCTGACCTTCTTCCTGGCCCCCGCCACCTACGTCGTGGTCGACCGCGCCCTCGTCGCCCTCCGCCGCCTGCGCGCGCGCGAGCCCCGCGCGGTCACGCCTGCCGCGGCGCGGAGCTGAGGGAGCCGGGGCCCCTCAGAGGAGGGTCGAGAGGTTCGCGATCGCGATGCGTCGCAGCTTCAGGTATCGATCGTCGTCGCCGAGCTGGCGGCGTGCCCAGGCCTCGACCGAGGCAGCCGAGGCTGCGAAGGTCGCGGCGAACGAGGAGGGCCAGGCTTGCCGCCAGGCGAGCAGGAACGCGCCCAGCGCCTCGGCCTCCCGTGGGCCGACCGTCGTGGCGATCACCGTCGAGACGGCGGCGCGAATCTCGGCGGGGGTCGGGCGGGCGCTCCCTCTCGGGGAGGCCAGCGGGACGCCTGCGTCGCGCAGAACCTGCCAGGATCGATCCAATCGATCGGAGGCTAGCGCATGGCGCCGCTCGACCTAGGTCGCGACCGGATCCGGCGCTTTCTCGATGCGGTGAGTCGGAGGCTTTCCGGAGAGTGGCTGCTCGTCGGGGGCGCGGCCGCGGCCGTGTGGTTCAGCGAAGGGCGCGTGACCGAGGACATCGACCTCGTCGGGCTCGAAGGCACACCCGGGGAGCGTCTCCGCTTGATGCAGCTCGCCGCCGACGAGGGCCTCCCCGTCGAGGCGGTGAACTCCGCAGCCGACTTCTTCCTGCGCCGGATCGAGGGATGGCGGGATCACATCGAGCCCCTTCTCACGGGACCGAGCGCCACCATCCATCGACCCGACGCCACGCTCTTCCTGCTGCTCAAGTGCTCGCGACTTTCCGAGGTCGACTTCGGCGACTGCCGGGCCCTGCTCGACTTCGTCCACGCCCACGGGCTCGCGCTGGATCGCGCGCGCGTGCTGCGAGCGTTGGCGTCGCTTCCCGACACCGAGGATGAGGCGCTGCGGCTGCGGCGGGCCCGATTGCAGGCGGCGCTGGAGGACTGAGCCAGCGCGGAGCACGCGCAGCGAGCCGAAGGCGAGCGCGGAGAGCGGGCCCCCGCCCCGATCGAGCCCGACGCGGAGGTCTACGGCTCCAGGATCGGGTGCAGGCTCTGCGCCGGGACCGTCTCGCGCAGCTTCTTGAGCGCGCGCGCCTCGAGCTGGCGGACCCGCTCGCGCGAGAGGCCGAGCGACTGGCCGATCTGCTCGAGCGTGTGCTCCTCCTCGCCGCCGAGCCCGTAGCGCAGGCGCAGGATCAGCTGCTCGCGCGAGGTGAGCGCGCAGATCAGGTGACCCACCCCCGAGCGCATCCGCTCGGAGTCGAGGCCGTTGTCGGGCTGCGACGCGGTCGGGTCCGAGACGAAGTCCTCGAGCCGCTTCTCGGTGCCGGCGACCGACGACTCGAGCGAGATCGCCTCCCGCGAGAGCAGGTCGAGGATCTCGAGCGAGCCGGTGTCGGTGCCGAGCTCGGGAGCGAGCTCGGCGGCGGTCGGCTCGCGGCCGAGCTTGCCGGTGAGCTCCGCGCGCACGCGCTGGCTGCGCTGGAGGCGGTCGTGCACGTGCGAGGGCAGCCGAATCGTGCGCGAGTGGTTCTGGATCGCGCGCACGAGCGCCTGCCGGATCCACCACACGGCGTAGGTCGAGAACTTGAAGCCGCGCCGGTGGTCGAACTTCTCCACGGCCCGGATCAGGCCCAGGTTGCCCTCCTGGATCAGGTCCGGGAACGAGAGCCCGAGGTTGCGGTAGTCCTTCGCGATCGCCACCACGAGCTTCAGGTTGTGCTCGATGAAGCGGTTCTTCTCGCGGGTGAGCCGGACGTGCGACTCCTCGACCCGCTCGACCAGCTCGAGCAGGCGCGCGCGCGGGATCTCCACCTGCGCCTCGAGATCCTTGAAGCGCTTGGTCCCGCGGCGGCCCTTCTTGAGCTCGGCGGCGATCTTGAGCACGCGCTGGCGCAGCTCCGCCAGCACGGAGAGCGAGAGGTGAGCCTGCTTGAGCTCCCGCACGATCCGCGCATCGACCTTCTCGAGCTCCTTGGAGCTGGCGCGCACCTTCTCGCGCTGAGCGCGCAGGGCGCGGATCCGCTTCACCGCGCGGGCGACGCGCTCCGCGATCTCCCCGGTCTCCTCGGCGCCGATCGACTCCGAGAGCTTGGCCCCGGTGTGGGAGAGGGCGCGCAGGTGATCCCAGCGCTCGACGACGTGGCGAGCGCAGAAGGGGATCGCGTAGAGCGCGTCCCGGAGGTCGCCGGTGGCCGCCTCGAGCTCCTTGGCGAGGAGGACCTCCTCCTCGCGGCGCAGCGTCCGCGTGCCGCCGATCTCCTGGAAGTACGACTCCAGGGGTCGCCGCTCGCGGCCGGGATCGAGATCGTCGGCCGCCATGGCCCGTGCAGCGCCCGTCGCCCGGGTCGCCGTCGTGGCTCCGCTCAGGGTCCGCTCACCATCCTCGAGCTTCAAGTGAATCACCCTCGACTCCCCGGTGTGATTCCGTTCCGAAGATCGGATACCGCCCGGGGGGATCCGGTTTCAAGCGTCCGGTTGCCGGTCGACTGCCCACTGCCGACCATCCACACGGCGCGGCGCGCAGCGCCGTGTGATGTGCCCCAGCGTCCCGGCACATGGAGGCAGATGGCCGAGGCGACGCCGACGGCGGGCTGTGTCGGGGGGCAACCAGACAGCTTGGCAGGATGGGGCTTTCGAGCGGAAATTGCCAGTCTTTTTCCTCTTGGCGATGGGGTGCGCTCCGACTCGGGCGCCCGATCGCACTCGCAATCAGGGTGGTATTCACTACGGATCATCGCATTTCTATCGGTCACTGAGGAGGAAATCCGAAGGGATCCACCGCCCGACGGCGCTTTCCCCTCGGGGGAATCCGCAAGGCATCGAGTGTGAGGGGCGCGTGTGGCAAAGTCCGCCCCTGCGCCGAGCCATGAAGCCCAAGTCGTCGCGACCCCGCCCCGTCGAGCCCTTCTCGGAGAAGGGCTTCTACCTGGATGAGTTCCATGGCAGGACGCTGGGAGTCGCGGCCGAAGCCGCGGAGCTTCGGGAGCCTGCCCCGCTGCTGGCCGTGCTCGGCGAGCTGGCCGCCAACGATACCCGCGCGGTCGTGATCTCGACCGACGAGTCCGTATTGCGCCGGCTCCTCGGGGCGGCGCCGGTCGCGGCCGACGATCCCCGGTTGCCCGCCGCCGTCTGGCGGACCTTCGCCCGGGGCCCCTGGGCGGGGGTGGCCGTCGGCGCGGGGGAGGGGTTCGCGGCCGCCGGCCTCGGGGTGGCGGTGCGCCTCGGCCTCTCGAAGGTGCTCTGGGTCGATCCGGAGGGCGGCCTGCGGCGGCCCGACGGGACGCGCGACTCGTTCGTCGACCGGGAGGAGCTGCGCCAGATCGTCCGAGCCGGCTCGTCCGGCGAGGGCGCGGCGCGGATCGGGCTCCTGCGCGAGGTCGAGCGCGCACTCGACGCGGGGGTCGCGGCCGTGAACCTCTCGACCCTGGCGGGCCTCGCCGACGAGCTCTTCAGCTACGCGGGCTCGGGCACGCTCTTCTCGCGGCAGCGCTACGTGGAGGTGCGGCCCCTCGGCCTCGACGACTACGACCCCGCCGACGATCTGATCGCGCGAGGCGTCGCCGAGGGCTACCTGGCGCCGCGGTCGCCCGAGGAGGTCGAGGCGGTGCTGGTGAACGGCTTCGGGGCCTTCGTCGAGGGGGTCCACCTCGCCGGGATCGGAGCGCTGCTCGCGCTGGGGCAGGGCGGGGAGATCGCCTCGCTCTACACGATCACGCGTTACATCGGCGGTGGGATCGGCGGACACCTGATCCGCTTCGCGGTCGAGCGCGCGGCGCAGGCGGGCCTGCGCTTCGTCTTCGCCTGCACGACCTCGGAGCGCGTCGTCGCATTCTTCGAGAGCCACGGCTTCCGCGAGGTCCCCATCGGGGAGATCCCGGCCGCGAAGTGGGACGGATACGAGCCCGATCGCCGCGAGCGGGTGCGCTGTCTCCGCCGCGAGCTCTGAACCCGGGGCGACCGCCGGAGGGGCCCCGGGCGCGCACGCCCCGCGACCCGGCGGGTGGCGGCCGTCGCGGCCTCTCGCTAGCCGTTGCGCCGGAGGTCCTGACCATGGCCATCGCCCGCTGGCTCGTCCGCATCGCTGCAGGCCTCGTCGCGCTCGGGGCGCTCGTCTTCCTCGGCGCGCGTTTCCACGATGGGCCCCTCGGGCCGATCCCGGGGGGCGCGCTCGCCTCCGGCGAGATCGTCCCCGAGCCGGTCTCCGACTGGTCCTTCGCGAAGGACGTGCAGGAGGTCGAGCTCCAGCTCGACTCCGAATCCGGCTCGCGCACCGTCTGGATCCTTGTCCAGGACGGCCAGGCCTACGTGCCCTGCTCGCTCGACTTCCCGCCGGGCAAGCGCTGGCATCGACAGGCCGTGCAGGACGGCCGCGCCACGCTCCGCGTCGAGGGGCGCCGCTATCCCGTCGTGCTGGTGAAGACCGACGACCCGGCGCTCGGGCAGTCGCTGCGCCAGGAGGTGGAGCGGAAGTACGGGCGCGTGCCGCCGGGCGATTCCGGCGTCTGGATCTTCCGCGTGACGTCGCAGGGAGCCTGACGGCGCCGACGCCTCCCGGGTCCCTACCAGCGGCCGGCGTGGCCCTCGAACGCGGCCGGGATGCGCTGCACGTCGCGGACGATCTCGCGCACCAGGCCCGGCTCGGCCGAGAGCTGGAGGGTGAGCGTGTCGACGAGGCCGCCGAAGCGCTCCTCGATCGCCCCGGCGAGGCCGTCGTGGGTCGCGACCGCAGCGAAGCTGCGCACGACGTCGTCGGGCACCTCGGCGGCCATCCGGCTCCACTCGCCGCGCTTCGACATCTGGTGGAGCTTGTGGCCGAGATCCTCCCAGCCGTGGACGGCGAAGACGCCGTGATAGCTGCGCGTCGAGCCGTAGAAGGCGATCCGGTAGCGGATCGCCTCGAGCTGGCGGCGCAGCGCGTCCTCGTCCGCGCCCGTCGCGACGAAGCCGCCGCCCCAGACCTCGAAGCGGGAGCGCGGGCGCCCGCTCGCGCGCAGCCCCTCCGCGAGCGTCGGCACGCAGACCTCCTCCAGGTACTTGCGCGTCGCGAAGCCGTGCAGGCGCACGCCGTCGCACACCCGCCCGGCGAGCCGCAGCATCGCCGGGCCGACCGCGGCGATGCTCACGGGAATCGGCGGGAGCCCCGTTCTCGGCGGCGTGAACTCGGGCGTCATGAGCGTGAAGCGGTAGTGGCGGCCCTCGTAGCGGAGCGGCTCGCCGAGCTCCCAGCAGCGCCAGATCGCCCGCAGCGACTCCACGTACTCGCGCATGCGCGGCGCGGGCGCGCTCCACGCCACGCTGAAGCGCCTCTCGTTGTGGCCCTTGACCTGCGCGCCGAGGCCCAGGTGGAGGCGGCCCTTCGACTGGCGGTGAAGATCGTAGGCGGTCTGCGCGACCACCATCGGGCTGCGCGGGAAGGCGACGACGATCCCGGTTCCGAGCTGCACGCGTTCGGTCTCGAGGGCCGCGAAGGCGAGCGGCGTGAAGGGATCGTGCGCGATCTCGGCCGTCACGACGGCGTCGAAGCCCTGCTCCTCCGCGGCGCGCGCCGCGCGGGCCGCAGCGCGCCAGTCGTGCAGGGGGATCCCGGTCTCGACTCGCATGGCTTTCCTCGGAGTCCTTGGCGGGGGCCCGCGCTTCGCTCGCCTGCGGCTCGCTGCGCGGCGGCTTCGCCGCCTTGCTGCCGGAGGCGGACTGTAAGCCGGGTCCTGTTCCGCCGCGCGGTTGCCCCCGCGGCGGCGAGGATCATTCGTCTAGGCGGCGCATTGCTGCGCCGCTCGAGCGCTCCGACCCGGACGCTGGCGCCTCACGGCGCATCGGGCGGGCCACCCTCGACAGCGTCCCTATTCGAGCTTGCTCCAGGAGGGGCTTGCCCCGCCGCCGGTCACCCGGCTGTCGCGCGTGGGCTCTTACCCCACGATTTCACCCTTGCCTGTGCCTCCGCCGCGACCCCTCTCGGGGCCGCGGCCTCATCGGCCATCGGCGGTGTGGTTTCTGTTGCGCTTTCCCTCGGGTCGCCCCGGGTCGCCGTTAACGACCTCCCCGCCCTGTGGAGCCCGGACTTTCCTCCCGCGGGCACGGGCCCCGCCAGCGATCCTCCGTCCGCCTCCGGCAGGCCGAAATCTAAGTCGCTGCGCGCGCTGGTGCGAGGGCACCGCCGCTCCCGGACCCTGCGGGCAAAAGTGACCATGAGTATCCATTTGACAAGGCTTATAGTATCTGATAGATACTTATGGCAGCATGCAGCAGATAGCCCATCGACCCAGTCCCAGCGGAGCCTCCGAGCGCCCGACCGCGGCGATCCCGCGGCCGGAGGGGATCTTCGACCCGGTGGCGCGCGGGCTCGAGGAGATCGGCGACCGCTGGACCCTCGTGCTCGTGCGCCAGCTCCTCGGCCCACCCCGCGGCTTCCAGGAGCTGCGCCAGCGCACGGGGATCGCTCCGCGCGTGCTCTCCTCGCGGCTGCGCGATCTCGCGGCGAAGGGCTTCGTCGCGACCGTCCCGGACGGGGGGCGCTCGCTCTACACGCTCACCGACGAGGGACGCGCGCTCGAGCCCATCGTGGTCGCGATCGGGCGCTGGTGGATCCAGCGCGGGCTCGAGGCGCTCGGGATCGACGCGCGTCGCTTCACCGAGACCTCGGCCCGCTCGGTGCTCGAGGCGCTGCCCTTCATGGTCCGCGAGGACCGTGCGCGCGGCGTCGACCTCACCTTCGAGGTCCGTCTCGAGGGCGAAGGGGGCGGCGTCTGGACCGTGCGCATCCACGACGGCACCTGCAGCGTGCGGCCGGGATTCGCCGAGCGCGCGGACGTCCGCTACACGGCCGACGCCCGCGTCTGGTGCGGCGTCGCGCTCGGGCTCCGCTCGGCGCGCGACGTCTACCGCGAGGGCCTGCTGGCCAAGGAGGGGGGCCGCCACGCCCTCGACCACTACTTCCACCAGGTTCCGTCCGCCGGGCGGAGCGAGGAGGACCGAGCGTGATCTCCTTCAAGACCAGCGAGGAGCAGGACCTCGTGCGCGACGCGATGCACGAGTTCGCCGAAGCGGCGATGCGCCCGCTCGCGCGCGAGGCCGACGAGGCGTCGCGCGTTCCGGAGAAGTTCCTGACCTCGAGCTTCGAGCTCGGCCTCGTCGCGACCCAGCTGCCTGCGTCCGTGGGCGGGGGAGGCGAGGCGCGCTCTCCGCTGACGAACGCGATCGTCCTCGAGGAGCTCGCCTGGGGCGACGCGACCCTCGCGCTCGCGGCGGTGGCACCCGCGGCCTTCGCGTTCGCCGTCGCCGACCAGGGCACGGAGGAGCAGCGGCGCGCCTACCTCCCCGCGTTCTGCGGCGCTGCGTACCACGCGGCCTCGCTCGCGCTCGTCGAGCCGGGCGCGCTCTTCGACCCGTGGCTACCGCGGACGCTGGCGGAGCCGAAGGGCGAGGCGGGGTTCGTGATCTCGGGCGCCAAGAGCTTCGTCCCGATGGCGGATCGCGCGAGCCACTTCCTGGTCGTCGCGCGCAACAACGGCGGGCGCGACGCCTTCATCGTGCCGCGCGACGCGGAGGGCCTGCGCATCTCGGAGCCCGAGAAGAGCCTGGGCCTGCGCGCGCTCCCGACCGCGACGCTCGTGCTCGAGCGCGTGGAGGTCCCCGCATCCTCCCGCCTCGGCGGAGCGGCCGGCTGCGACGTGCAGCGCATCGTCGACGCGGCGCGCACGGCGCTCGCCGCGGTCCAGGTCGGGCTCTCGCGCGCCGTGCTCGAGTATGCCGTCCCCTACGCCCGCGACCGCCGCGCCTTCGGCCAGGCGATCGCCCAGAAGCAGGCGATTGCGTTCCGCCTCGCGGACATGCAGATCGAGACCGAGGCGCAGCGCTGGCTGGTCTGGAAGGCGGCGAGCCAGCTCGAACAGGGCCTGCCCGCGACTCGCGCCGCGCACCACGCGCGCATCTACGCCGCGGAGCGCGCGATGTGGATCGCCGACCAGGGCGTGCAGGTCCTCGGCGGCCACGGCTTCATCCGCGAGCACCCCGTGGAGATGTGGTACCGCAACGCGCGGACCCTCGGCGTGCTCGAGGGAACCCTCTCGATCTGAAGGAGCCCGCCATGATCAACTTCGAGCTCTCCGACAGCGACCGCCGGATCCTGGACTACGTCCGCGAGGAGGCGCTGGTCTGCCGGCGCTACGCCCGGCACTACGATGAGAACGAGCACGAGTTCCCGCCCGACGAGCTCCCGGAGGCGGGCGGCCGCAAGAACGCCTACGCCCTGCTGCGCGAGCGGGACGAGCTCGACTCGAGCCTCGGCGTGATCAGCATGCTGATCACGATGGGGGAGACCTGGGGCGACTACTCCGTGCGCATGCGGCGCCCGAAGGGCGGGCTCGGCAATGCCGCGCTGCGCGCCTCCGGGACCCCCGAGCAGCAGAGCCGCTGGGGCGGCGAGACCCTCGCCATGGCGATCACCGAGCCCGGCTGCGGCTCGGACCCCTCGCAGGTGCAGACGACGGCGGTGCTCGACCCGGCGACGAACGAGTGGGTGCTGAACGGCGAGAAGATCTTCGTCACCACCGGCTGCCGCGCCGACGGCGTCGTGCTCTGGGCCACGATCGACAAGCACGCGGGCCGGGCCGGGATCAAGTCCTTCCTGGTCGAGAAGGGGACCCCGGGCTTCACCGTCTCCCACAAGGAGAAGAAGCTCGGCATCCGCGCCGACGACACGGCGGCCTACGTCTTCCGCGATTGCCGCATCCCGCGCGAGAACCTGCTCGGCGGGGACGAGTCGATCCCGAAGGGGAGCTCCGGCGGCTTCCGCGGCGCGATGAAGACCTTCAACATGACGCGGCCGGCTGTCTCGGCGATCGGCCTCGGCATCGCCGAGGCCGCGCTCGATTTCACGCGCGACGAGCTCCGGGGCGCGGGGATCGAGATGCGCTACGGCGGGGGGCTCGCGCACCAGCCCGCGGTCGCCGAGCGCTTCGTGCGCCTCGAGGCGCTCTTCGAGGCGGCGAAGCTCTCGGTGCTGCGCGCGGCCTGGCTCTCGAGCGAGGGCAAGCCCAACAACCTCGAGTCCTCGATGTGCAAGGCCAAGGCGGGCGCCGCCGTGCGCGAGATCACCCAGGGCTGCATCGAGATCCTGGGGCCCATGAGCATCTCGCGCGAGCACCTGCTCGAGAAGTGGTTCCGCGACGTGCGCATCACGGACATCTACGAGGGCACGGGCGAGATCCAGCGCATGATCGTGGCGCGCGGCCTGCTCAACTACACGCGAGCCGAGCTGAGCTAGCCTGCCCCCGCGTGAAGGCGATCGTCCTCGAGGGCTTCGGCGACGCGTCGGTGATGCGGCTCGGCGAGGTGCCCGCGCCCGAGCTCGTGCCGGGAGCGCTGCGCATCCGCGTGGCGGCAACGGCCGTGAACCGGGCCGACCTGATGCAGCGCCGGGGGCTCTATCCGCCGCCGCCCGGAGCCTCGCCGGTCCTCGGGCTCGAGTGCGCGGGCCTGGTGGCGGAGGTGGGGGAGGGCGTCGCGGGCTGGCGCGCCGGCGAGCGCGCGATGGCGCTGCTCGCCGGCGGCGGCTACGCGGAGGAGGTCGTCGTCGACGCCGGCTGTGCGCTGCGGGTCCCCGAGCGGCTCTCGCTCGAGGAGGCGGCGGCCGTCCCCGAGGTCTTCCTGACCGTCTTCCTGAACGTGTTCCAGCTCGGCGCGCTGCCCGAGGGCGGCGCCGCGCTCGTGCACGGCGGCGGGAGCGGCATCGGCACGGCGGCGATCCAGTGCGTGCGGGCGGCCGGGGGCCGGATCGTCGTGACCGCGGGCTCCGAGCCGAAGTGCCTCCGCTGCCGGGAGCTCGGCGCGAATCTCGCCGTGAACTACCGCGACGGCGACTTCGTCGCCGCCTGCCGGGAGCTCACGGCGGGTCGCGGCGTCGACGTCGTCCTCGACTCGATCGGCGCCCCGTACCTCGAGCGCAACCTCGCGTCGCTGGCGGTCGGAGGGCGGCTCGCCCTGATCGGGCTGATGGGCGGAGCCAAGGCCGAGATCAACCTCGGCCTGCTCCTCCTGCGCCGCCTCCAGCTGATCGGCTCGACGCTGCGCGCGCGCCCCGCCGTCGAGAAGGCGGGGATCGCCGCCGGCTTCGAGGCGCGCTTCGGCCCGGCGCTGGCAGCCGGCGAGATCCGCCCGATCGTCGACCGCGTGCTCCCGCTGGCTCGCGCCGCCGAGGCCCACCGCCTGGTCGAGGCCAGCGAGCACTTCGGCAAGGTCGTGCTGCGCGTCGGCTGAGCTCCGCCCGGGCGCGCGTCAGCGCGTCGCGTTCGCGGCGGGAAGGTACTCGCGGATCACGGGGGCGAGGCGCATCGCGTAGCGGCGCTGTGCGAGCGCGCTCGGGTGGCCGTCGTGGGGCAGGTTCGTGTTCTCGCGCCGGCGGAGGTCGACCGAGACGTCGGCCGTCCGCGCGCCGAGCGTGGCCGCGAAGGCGAGCGTCGGGGCGTTCGCCGGGGAGGCCTCGAGGGTGGTGACGACCACGGGCGCGCCGACCGCGGCCGCCGCGGCCACGAAGCGCGCGAGGAGCCGCCGCGTGACCTCGTCGCTGCGCAGGCGCCGGTCGTCGAGGAGATCCCACGCCGTCGCGGCCAGGTTCGCGAGCGCGGAATGGCGCATCAGCGGGAGCTCCCGGTAGGCCACGGGCGCGCTGGCGAGCGCGAGGCCGCCCTCCGGCGCGAGGCGCGCCAGCGGGTGCTCGATCGGGCCGAGCCGATTCCAGGGCGCCACTTCGCGGCGCCGCAGCCGCGAGAAGGTGTTGCGCGGGTCGTGGAAGAAGTTGTGCGCGAGCACGACGAGCGCGGGGCGCGCGCGCGTGCGCGACGCCGCCTCGAGCTGGAGCAGCGCCTGGAGCGTCCCGTAGCCGCCGACGGCGAAGTTGACGACGCGCTGGCGCGGGAACGCCGTCTGGAGGAGCCACGGGAAGGTCCGCTCGTCGTCGAGCGCCCAGCCGTAGCTGAACGAGTCTCCGAAGATCCAGATCTCGGGGCCGGCCGCACCCGCGACGCCGCGGGAGCCGGCCGCCGCCGCCGCGGTCGCGCGGTGGCGCTCGGCGTCGTGGGTCGCGCGGAAGCGGAGCCCGCTGGCGAGGGTCACCTCGAAGGATCCGGGTCGCAGGGCGTAGCCGAGCACCGGGTCGGGCTCGTAGAGGCTCCCGCCGGGCTCGACCTGCGCGTCGACGGGGTCGGGGGTCCAGGCACGGTGCCCGCGCGCTCGCACCAGCGCCTCGGCCGCGAGCAGCGCTGCGGCGATCGCCGCGAGCGCCAGGCCGGCGGTGGCGATCGGGCGGCCCGGGCCCGCGAGGCCGCCGCAAGCGAAGCGCGCAGCGAGGCGGAGCCGAGCAGAGTGCAAGGACATGCGCGCGAATCTAGCCCGCGCGAAGATTGGCGGCGGAGGTCCGATGCGGCGCCGCTTCGTTTCGAGGCTCGCGATCCACGCGGCCCTCCTCCTCTTCGCCCTCGTCGCCGCGGCGCCGCTGCTCGCGACCGGGGCCTGGCACCGCAGCCACGAGGAGCTCCGCTACGTGGTCCTCGCGGACCTCTTCGCGCGCGCGCTGCGCGAGGGGATCGCCTACCCGCGCTTCCTCCCGGACCTCTACGGCGGCTACGGCTACCCGACCTTCTGTTTCTACCAGCCGGGCTTCTTCTTCGTGGCGACGCTCTTCTCCGCGCTCCCGCTCGCGCTGCACCGGGCGCTGGCGCTCGCGCTCGTCTTCCTCCTCTACGCGGGGGCGCTCGGCGCCTTCCGCCTCGGCGAGGCCCTCGCGAGCCGGAGCTTCGGCCTCTTCGCGGCGGCCCTCTTCCTGCTGACACCCTACCTCTTCGTCGACCTCTACGTCCGCGGAGACCTCTCGGAGGCGATGGCGCTGCTCCTCGGCCCGTGGCTCTTCTTCTTCCTCATCGATCTCGATCGTCGCCTCGCGCGCGGCGGCTCCCCGGCCGGAGCGATGCTCGGGCTCGCGGCCGCGACGGCGGCGCTCGTGCTGGCTCATCCGGTGCCGCCCTTCGCGCTCTTGCCCGTCGCGTCCGCGACCGCTTGCGCCCTCGCCCTCGGTGCCCCGCACGGGAGGGCGCTCTGCCTGCGCGCGGGTGCCGCTCTCGCCGCCGGGATCGCCCTCGCGGCGCCCTACTGGGCGGGGCTCCTCGCGCTGCGCGGCTCCGTGGGCTTCGGCCGCCTCGTCGGCGGCTTCTATGCCCCGGAGGCACACGGAGTCGCGGCCTTCCAGCTCGTGTCGAGGGCGTGGGGCTTCGGCGCGGCGACGGCTGGCGCCGCGGACGACGGGATGTCCTTCCAGCTCGGCGCCGTGCACCTCGCCCTCGCCGTCGCCGGCGCCGTGGCGGGGCGGCGCTCGCGCGTGATCGCCGTCGCCGCCGCGGCGTACGCGCTGCTCGTGCTGCTCGTCCTCGACGCCGCGGGTCCCCTCTGGGCGCACGCCGGTCCGCTGCGCTTCCTCCAGTTCCCGTGGCGGCTCCTCGCCGCGACGGCGACGCTCCAGCTCGTCCTGACCCTGGGACTTCGCGCGTGGACGGTCCGGCTCGGGCCGCGCGCCGAGGCGGCGCTCCTCGCCGGGATCGCGCTCGTCGCGCTCGGCTGGTACGCGGGCCAGCTCTCGGTCTCCGGCGCGACGCGCGACCCTGCCGAGATCCTGCGCGACTACCACGCGCGCGTGAAGCGGGAGACCTTCGAGCACTTCGTGTACCGCGACGAGTTCACGCCGCTCGCCGCGAAGCGCCGCCCCGATCGTCCCCGCGATCCCGACGCGCCGGCCGTGCGTCTCGCGGGCCCCGGTCGCGTGCGAGCGCTCCCCGGCGCGAGCCCGCACCGCCTGCGCGTCGAGCTCGCCGTCCCGGCGCCGGGCGCGGTCGTGATCGAGCAGCTCTACCTGCCCGGATGGGAGGTGGCCCTCGACGGGCGCGAGATCCCGCCCGAGGCTCTCGTCCGCTCGCTGACACCCGAGGGTTTCGCCCGCGTCGAGCTCCCGCGCGCGGGCCGCTACCGCCTCGAGGCGCGCTACCGCGGGCCTCCGGGCGCGAGGGTGCGCGCGGCGGGCATGGCGGCCGTGCTCGCGGTCTTCGCGGCGTTGCTGCGCCGGCCCCGCGCGGGCGCGGCCGCTCCGGGCGGCTCCGGGCCCGCGCGCCCGGACCACTCGACGACGTAGAGGTTCGGCGAGCCGTCGGGAAGGGGAAAGCTCGCGAGCTCGCGCCAGGGCGCGAGGCGGCGCTCCTTCGCCGACACGAGCCAGAGGTCGTGCGGCCGCGTGCGAACGGCCTCATCGGGTCGGGCGATCCGGTAGCCGTTCTCCTCGAGCTGCCGCGCGGGATCCTGGTGCGGGTCGAGGCGCGCGGGGTCGAGGTCGCCGAAGAAGAGGACGAAGGCGTGGATCCCGAAGACGCTCGCGGAGAGGAAGGTGCGCGGGTGGGCGTGGCGGCGGCGGGCGACCTCGTCGAGAGCGGGTCCGACACCGGCCTGCCACACCAGCGCCGAGCCCACGCGGTACCTCCCGTGGTAGGAGCGCACGAACGCGACGGTCTCCGCGGCCGCCGCGACGGCGAGCGCCGCAGCGGCGGCCTGCGCGAGGCGGCGCCGGCGGCCCGCCGCGGCGCGCGGCGCCGCCAGCGTCACGAGGCCGAGCGCCGCCGCGATCTCGAGCGCCGGGAGCGCGCAGATCGAGCGGATCGCGTGCGGCGCGTCGAGGGTCATGCTCGCGGGGATCGGCCAGGTGAAGAGCCACCACAGGAGCAGGCGGCTCGCCGGCTCGCGCCGTCGCCGCGCGAGCGCGACGAGCCCCACGAGCAGCAGCGGTGCGTAGAAGAGGGGGCACGCGCCAAATCGGGCCGGGTGATGGCGCGGGTTCGGGTCGCCCTCCAGGAAGAGGAAGCGGGGCGAGAGGTGCACGGCGTAGTTCCACGCGAAGGCGAAGGGGACGAGGAGGGTCCGGTCGGCGAGGATGGCCGCGGCGATCGGGCCCTGCGCGCGCCGCGCTTCCAGCCAGCCGGTCGCGGGCGCGCGGCGGAGGTCCGCCCACGGGAGCAGCGTCTCGCGCAGGCGCGCGCGATCCGCTCCGGTCGCGAGCGCGTGGAGGTTCGGGACCTCGACCGCGGCGAAGACCAGCAGGGCCAGGGCCAGCGCGCGGCGCTGCGCGAGGATCCGCCGCCCGTAGGCCAGGGCGAAGCCCGCGACCAGGAGCGGCACGAAGACCCGCCCGACGGGATAGGCGTAGGTGGCGAGCGCCAGGAGCCCCGCTCCGATCGCGAGGCCGCGCGGCCGCTCGAGCCCCCGGACGAGCTGCCACGCCCCGAGCGCGAGCAGCGCCGGCAGGCTCACCGCCTCGAAGCCGACGCGGCTCAGGTGCACGTGCCACGGCGCTACGGCGAGGAGCGCCGCCGCCGCGATCCCGACCCGGCGGCCGAAGAGCGCGCTCCCGAGGAGGCAAGTCCCGGCGATGCCGAGCAGGCCGAAGGCCACCGCGGGCAGCCGCGCCGCCCACGGGGTGCGGCCGAGCAGGCGGACGAAGGGAACGCTCGCGTACTGGAAGACGGGCTGGCTCACGACCCCGTAGTCTCCGGAGATCTCGAAGGAGCGCAGGCGCGAGTAGAGCGGGAGGCGCACGCCGGCCAGGTCGCGGCCGCTCGCCCCGATCGCCCAGGCGTTGGCCGCGATCGCGGCCTCGTCGGCGAAGAGTCCCGCCGGAGTCTCGGCGAGCCGATCGAGACGCAGCGCCGCGCCGAGCGCGAGCGCGGCGGCGAGGGCGAGCGCGGTCGTGGCGCGGGGGCGCAGCACGCGAGGAACGTAGACGATGCGGACCGGCGGGGGAGCCGGCGCTTGACGCTCCGCGCGGCCGGTCGGAGACTCGGCGCCCATGATGCCGGCGCTCCCGAGTCGCCCGTGCCTGCTCGCGATCCTGGCCCTGGCCGCGGCCCTGCGCTTCGCGGGGCTCGGCTTCGGACTGACCCCGCCGCAGGCCGGCCCGACGCTGCACCCGCTCGCCCGCCCGGACGAGCAGTACCTCTGGAACCTCGCGCTCGGGATCTACGCGGGCGACCCGAACCCGCACTTCTTCCTGTACCCGAGCCTGCTCCCCTACGCGCTCGCGCTGGCCGACGCCGCGTACGTGGCCGGCGCATCGCTCGCGATGGGATCGCGCGACGCGGTCGAGCTCGAGCTGCTGCGGGATCCGCGCGCGCTGATCCTGATCGACCGCGGGATCGTCGCCGCGATCGGCGCCGCGACGACGCTCCTCGTCCATCGCCTGGCGGCCGCGGCCTTCGGGCCGGGCACCGGGCTGGTCGCCGCCCTCTGCCTCGCGGTCGCCCCGCTGCACGTACGCGACTCGCACTTCGGGGTGACCGACGTCCCGCTCGCCGCCTTCGTCTGTCTGGTCCTGCTCCAGGGGCTGCGCATCGACTCGCGCGGGCGGGGGCGCGACTACGCGCTCGCGGGGCTCGCGACGGGCCTCGCCATCTCGACCAAGTACTCCGGCGCGATGCTCCTCGCGCCGATCGTCGCCGCGGACCTCCTCGGGCGCTCGGCGGGGCCCGCCCGGCCCTGGCACCGTCTCGGGATGGCGCTCGCGCTCGTGCCGGTGGGATTCCTGGCGGGCACGCCGTTCGCGGCGCTCGCGTGGCCCGAGTTCCGGGACGACGTCGCTGCCCAGCTCCTGGCGCAGTCCGGGCCCGACTGGCTCGGGGTGGATCTCGGCCCGGGGTGGTCGTATCACCTGAGCTTCACCCTCTGGCACGGTCTCGGCCCTGGGCTCCTCGCCGCGTCGCTCGCGGGCGCCGCCCTCGCGCTCTTCCGCGTCCCGCGGCCGGCGCTCGTGCTGCTCGCGTTCGGCGTGCCGTATTACCTGGTGCTCGGGCACGGTCCGCTGGTCTTCACGCGCTACATGGTGCCGCTCGTTCCGGTCCTGTGCGTGACGGCGGGGTTCGCGATCGTCTGGGCCTCGTCGCGCCTTCCGCGCAGACCGACCGCGGCAGCCGTCGTCCTCTCCGCCCTCGTCGCGGTTCCTTCGCTCCGCGACTCGATCGATCTCGACCGCGTCCTCGCGCGGACCGACAGCCGCGTCCTCGCCGCCCGCTGGCTGCAGGCGCAGGTCGAGCCCGGCGCCCGCGTCTTGCTCGTCGGGGCCGTTTTCGCCGACCCTCCGATCTTCTGGCGCGGGCGGAAGGCCTACGACCCGTTTCCCTGGCCGCCGCGGGCGTGGGCGGGGCGCGTGCGGGAGCCGTCGGGGCCGAGCCAGCGGCGGGTGCGCAACGCGATGAATCCCTCCTTCGATTCGATGGCGCAGGACGGCCGCGTCGACTTCGTCGTCGTCGCCGAGTCCCCGCTCCAGGCCTACGGCCCGACGGCGTCGCTCGAGCGCCGCCTCGCAGGGTTCCGGCGCGTCGCCTCGTTCGAGGGCGTCGGGCGGCATCCGGAGATGCGCTTCGACCTCCAGGACGCCTTCTACGTGCCCCTCGCGGGCGCGCGCCACGCGCTTCGCCCCGGCCCGAACCTCCACGTCTACGCGCGCGAGTCGCCATGATCCAGGACCGCGCGCGCCGCAATCCCCAGGGCCTCTCGCTCAACGGTGACGTCCGCCGCCGGAGCCGGGCGGAGCTCGCCGACCGCACGACCCGGATCGCGCGCTGGCTGAGGGGCTAACGCTTTCGCCGGGCGGTCCTCGTCGCGCCTGCTGCAAGGGCGGCAGCAACCAAACTCGCCGTCGCGAGCTTGAGTTTTCCGGCGCCCGTGCCTGTGCCCGGGGGGTCTACGGAGCCGATTCGAGGCTCGACCCATCGGTCGGCCCGAGGGTCACGGAGAGCTTCTCCAGGTCCTTCCAGCGCTCCGCCAGCACCCGCAGCTCGTCGGCCGGGATCAAGGGCTTCTGGGTCGTATGGGCGAGCGCGATCAGGTTCGCCTTGCGGCGGGCGATACTCTGGAGCAGCGTCGCAGTCGCGTCTCCGTTCCTGTCCACTGCAAGGGCACCGGAGAGGTCGTCCAGATCTCTTGTCAAGCGATCCAGTTCGTCCTTCACCGCCGACTCGACGAGCTGATGATTCTCCTCCTGGGTCAGCCCCTGCGGTCCCGCGGAGATGGAGCCCGCCGAGCGGAGGGAGCTCCCGACCGATCGCAGCGAGTCCGCGAGATCGACTGCGGCTACCTGGGCCCGCGCCGTGATCTCGGCCTCGCTCAGCTCGACCGCGGTCTCGTCGATCCCGACGTCATCGGCCGGCCAGGCCGGCTCACCGAGCACCATTGCACTCCATGCTGAAGCGAGGGCGATCCACGGCCTGCGGTGTTGCTCCCTCGTCGCGATCCCCTTGGCTCGCATCGGATCTCCTCGGCTATCGGAACGAGTAGGCGGTGTCCAGGTAGAAGTAGGGGTTTGAAATCAGGTTGCCGTTGACATCGAACGCTTTGAACGAGCCTCCGAGCACCGCGAAATCCGCTGCGATCGCCCGCCCACAGTTCGTGAAGTCAAGGATCCGGTACACGATGTTCGCGAACGCGGCCACTCGGTCCGGGTCGACCACGGAGATCTTGGTCGAGCCCAGGTCGCCGCAACCCCCCGGGGTTCCTGTCGTGGGTCCGAGCGAGGCGATGGCGGCACTTCGGTGCACGGCTCCCAGCTCTACCCCGAGGATCTCGATCTTCGCCAAGGGGTACCGGATCTCCACCTCCCAAGCGGCGGGCAACGGTGGCATGAACACGTTCTGCACTCGGAAGGTCAGCTTGGGCCGCGGAGCGAGGCTCCCGAGCTCCTCCTGAGTCACCGCTCCGCCCACGTAGTTTCCGGCCACCTCGTCATAGACATCGAAGGGATTGAAGTTCACCCAGCCGAGCGAGGGCCAGCCCGAGGGAGCCGCTACGACGTTGAGCTTGAGGCCACGTTGCGGATACCAGCCGGTCCACCCTCGCCAGACCAAGGGCGGGTCGTTCGCATGCGGGGGGACCTCTTCGAACGTGGTGGTAGCGCTGGGGTGCCGCTTCCACCGCTCCACGAAGACGCAATACCGGTCAGGCGCCGGCACCACCTCCGGGATGTCCACGAAGGCCAGGACCTGCCCGACGGCTGGAGGTGTGCCATCGATGGCGGGCGGCTCTTCCGCCGCCGGCGTGGCTTGCCGGCTCGCCTCGTCGACGTGCACGCGCGTGATGTAACGCACGGGAAGATAGGTGATGAAGGTGATCTTGTTCGCGCAGCTAGACGTGAAGCCGTAGAGAGCGAAGAGCAGCTCGCCGTTCTGGTAGTCCTCGAGATAATCGGCACCGATGGGCACGGGCAAGCCAGGAACCGTCTGGCCGTACGCCTCGGTCGAGAGTTTGGTGTTGAGGGCCCTTCCGAACCCCGCGCCGAACCCATCCGGTACGGGAATCGTGATCGTCGTTCCTGGGACCGCCGCAATGGGAATCGTGTGGGTTCCGCAGGCCGTGAGGATCACGATGAGGAACGAAACCGACCCAGCCCATCGCGCAGGCGTCGTCATCGTTGCCCCTTTGCTCATGGATTCCCCTGAGGAGGGGGCTGATTAGCCTACCATGGAAGTCCATTTCCGATCGAGCAGAAATCCTTGCGATGCCCGTCAGCGTCCCGGCGGGCCTCCGACCGGCGGCCACCTCCGCCCGCCGCGAGGGCCAAGAGCTTTTCGACCGGGACGACGGGCACTTGCGTCCGCTGGCCCTGCTCGAGGCTTCCCGTGTGAAATACCACACGCACCGCGGGAGGAGATCGCCGTTCCCGAGCGCGGAGCCTCCGACGGACCGAGGACGAAGAACAGGGAGCAGATTCTGGTAGACGACATCGCCTTCCTCCGAATAGGATCGAGCCGACGGCGCGAAGGAAGGCAGTGCTTGCCGTTCCTCGGGGAATCGCCCTGTGATTCATGTCGCCGCCGACGATGGAGGCGGGGCGCCGGCTTTCGGCTCGCCGTCATGTCGACCGTGATCGTCGGACCGAGCCTGATCTGTGGCGGTCCCGCGCATGCCGGGACCGGCCAGCAGTACAGCCAGACGTTTCACGCGGCTGTCGGCTACCTGCGAGCTCAAGCCGGGGACGCCTACGCCGGCGAGGAGGCGCAGGCCGTGCTTCTCGGAGAGGCGGTCGCGGCGGATCCGCTCGTCGCCGGTCCTCGGTCGACCACTCGACTGGCTGCACTCGAGCTCGCCTCTCCCGACGCCCGCGGGCGCCGCGCGCGGACACTGGCGGCGCTAGGGCTTGCCGCAATGGGCGACGAGTCGGCTCTGCTAGACCTCCTTTCCCTGGCACGCCCGAGTCCCCTCAGCATCGTCGACGACGCGGAGCGTACCGACCCCGACCTGCCGACGTTCGGCCATGTAAACACCCGGGTTCCAAGCGCTCTCGACGATGCGCTTGCGCTTCAGGCCCTGGCAGAGGGTGAGTCCGTTGGATCGACCGTCGACCCTGCGATCGAAGACGCAATCCTCTATCTCCTCGAGTTCCAGCAGGCCGATGGCAGCTGGACCTTACTCGACTTTCCTTACGCGATCGCGTCGCTGGCCGCTGACGTCGGTGTTACCGCGCAGATCACGATGGCTTTGCACGCCTATCGCAGCGTGGTGTTTCAGACTGTTCCAGATCCCGCACTCTTCACACCCGACATCAATGCGGTGCTCAACGCGGCGACGACGTTCTTGCGCGTCGCTTCGCCGGCAGATCCCGCAGACAAGGCCCTTCGGCTGTTGGCGCTCTACCAGAGGGAGCCTACCGCTCCGACCACGCAGGCAGCCCTCGACGACCTGATCTCGGTCCCGGTGCCTGGCGGGAACGGCAGCTTCGAGGATTCACTCTATGCGACAGCACTCGCCGCTCGAGCGATCCGGGAGGCGTCCGCGACCTACCTCTTCGACACGGATGGGGACCTGACGCCCGATGAGTCAGACGCCGACGATGACGATGACGGAGTGGGCGATTCGGCGGACGCGTTTCCCCTCGACCCGAACGAGCTTTCAGACTTGGATGGAGATGGGATCGGTGACGTCGCGGACACCGACGATGATGGAGACGGTTTCTCGGACATCGACGTGCACGAGCTCTTGTTCGCGGAGAACTCCCAGGAGCACGTGGACAGCGATGGTGACGGAATCGGGGATACTGCCGACCCCAACGACGATTCCGACAATCTCACGGACATCGAGGAGCTGCTCCTGGGGCTCGACCCGACTCTGGCGGACACCGACGGAGATGGGTTTCGGGATAACGTCGAAGTGTCGGCATGCACGGATGGTCTCGATCCGAACGCGGTTCCACCGGCAGATGGAGACATCTTTCCCCTGGGCGATCCAGATGGAGTCGCCGACCAGCGGGACGTCTTGACGGCATTTCGGATCCTCTCCGGGGACGTAACCGTACCCCCCGCCAGCCAGGGCAGCTTCCTTCAGCACGGCGACGTGGCTCCCTTCGTCGGCGGAACCTCGAGCCCCGACAGCGTTTTCGATGCGGGGGATGCTCTCATGATCCTACAGCGGGTGAGGGGCGGAATCGACGACTGGATGGATGACGCGTGTCCTTAGGTAGCTCTTAGGAGAGAAGTCAATGGACAACGCTGACGCTGCGGATCGCCGCGCGCAGGTCGAGGCGTCTGAGGTGGGTGGGCGAGTTCACGCGAGTGGAGCGTTGACCGTGCTTAGATCCGCCCTGGCTCGGACCCGCACGATCCCGGTGGTCCTCCTCGTGCTCTTCTCGATTGGTCGTGCCGGCTGGGCGGAAGGGGAGGGCCCGAAGTCGATTCAACCGCGCACGCTGCGGCAGCTCGGTGCGGCCGCGCTGATGCCGGACCGATCTCCCTCAAGCGCAGAAGGTGCTGGGGGCATCCGACGTCTGCGCAGGGAGCTCTCTCATCTGCGCACGGCGATTCGGGCGCTGGCGAGGGACCGATCGAGCGCAGCGACCGGGCGTGCCCGGGATCACAGCGCAAGGACTCGACAGGCCGCCGGCGGGCTCTTGGCGGGCGCTCCGACGCAACGCGGCGCGGCTCGCCTCTCCCGCGGGGCGAAGCATCCTTCGGTGGCATCTGGGAGCCGCCAGCGTGAGTCCGTCGATGCTCCCCAGAGGCTCGATGATCTTCTTCGACAGGTCGACGAAACGATCGCGAACCCCGGCCGGAAACCAGAGGAGATCGCCGCCGCTGTCGGCGCGATCGACTCCGCTCTCGCGGGGCCCCTGGGATCTTCGGGCCCAACGCTGCATTTCCAGATTACGCCGCCTAGCGAGGCCCCATAGCAAGATGGCACCCCGGAGCACAAGCGGGCGCGGATGGCCGTGCATGGTCGTACTGCTCGCTGCCTGCCTGTGGGGAGCGGGCGCCGCGGGCGCGATGGAGCTGGCTGTCGGTGACATCATCGTGACCGACATCGGAACCGAGAAACTCTTCCGAGTTGACCCCCTGAGCGGCGCCGTTACCGAGATCGCCGTGTCAGGACTGAGCAATCCCTACGGAGTGGCGGTGGGAGAATCGGCGAAGGTGTACGTATTGACTATAGGTAGTGTAGGTAGCGCAACTGACCAGACCACGTCCGTGTATCGCGTCGACGCCGAGACAGGAGAGCGGGTGACGGTTTTCCAAGACCCAGACGTCGATCCGTCCGTATTCATCCTCCCTGAGACGCTTCAATCTCCCCGGGCGATGGCGTTCGATCCGCAGGGGAACCTTCTGATCGCCGATCCGAGCCCGTTGGTCACGATTCCAGTGGGAGACTCGCAGAACGTCTATCAGATTCAGAAGTCACCGACCCTACACAGGCTCGACCTCGCCGGCTCCACTTTGGTGACAGTCTCCGCGGGTGGACATTTCAAGTTCCCCGCCGGCGTAGATGTAGGTCCCGACGGGGCAATTTACGTCTCGGACGGTGCGGCTGTCACCGAGGGACCCAACAAGGTTCTGAGCGTCGACCCCATCTCCGGAGCGCAGACGATCGTTGCCAGCGCGGGCAGTCTTAGTGTTCCGAGAGAGGTGGCGGTCGATGCAAGCGGCGACCTCTTCGTGACGGACTCTGGGTTTCCCGGAGTCATCCGCGTCAGTCCAAGTACCTACGACCCGGCGAACCCGGCTTCCAATCAGTCCATCGTCGCGGTAGGAGGTGGGTTCGTCACCCCCATTGGGATCGCGATCGAGGCGGATGGCAAGCTCGTCGTTGCCGATGCCGGCGCAGACAAAGTCTTCCGGGTGGATCCTGCAAACCCGGGGATGCCCCCCAACGTCCTGGCGACCTCAGCATCGTTTGGCACGCTGCGAGGGATCGACGTCGTGAAGCAGGTTCCGACGTGTGGACCCGCGGCGTCCTGCGGAGACGAGCCGGTCGGAGAGCCCGATCTCGGGGCGACGCTAGAGATAGATCCGGGTCACCCCGAGATCACGCGGAAGGCGCAAGAACTCGGCAGCCCCCTTGCGATCTTCAAATTCGTTCGGAACCAGATCGAGTACGAGGTCTACTTCGGTTCGAAGAAGGGAGCTCTTGGAACGCTGCGATCGCGCAGCGGGAACGACTTCGATCAGGCCTCCCTTGTCATCGCGCTCTTCCGCGCGCTGGATTTCCGCGCCCGTTACGCGCTGGGTGTGGTCGACGTCGACGTCGACCAACTCATGCAGTGGTCCGGTGTCCGGGATCCCACGACCGCGGGAGACCTCTTCCGCTTCCAGTACTGCTTCAACCAGGCAGCGTTCGGCCTGTGTGGGGCTACTCCCAAACGCTTCGAGCTACTACCCGTCGGTTCGAGTCCGCCCGTCTCGGCGCGTATGGAACACGCCTGGGTGGAGGTGGAGCTCCCGGCGCGCTATCGGGGTCTCGCCGTCGATGACGCTCCTCTCACGTGGATTCCACTCGATCCCTCCTGGAAGCAGAAGGACTATCGCGACCCGATCGCGCTGCCCATCGTCAACGAGGTGACCACGTCCTGCGGTGACGAAGACCTCTGCTTCCCGTACGACGACTACTACAGCAAGGTCGATCCACGCCTCGCCTCCGAGATCTGGGAGCAGCGCGTTCGCGAGTGGATTGGGCGTCAACCCGAGCTGCCGCCTGGTTTAGACGCGCAGGCGGCGACCTATGACGGTCCGATCGTTCCGTACCGGGGGGAGCTCTTTCCTCTCGCACTCCCGTTTATCCCCCTCTCGACCCCACCCATCCAAACGGTGTCCGACCTCGGCGCGCTTGCGGACGGGATCGAACGCCGCTTCCGCTTGACTATCGCTCTCTCCAATCCGGAGGTGGGTCTCCGGCAACTGGCGCAAGTTGCGTTCTCCGAGATCGTTGGGAAGCGATTCACTTTGGCCTTCGAGCCCAAGTTCATCAACGGCCCCGGCGGAGCTGGTGAGGGCGAGGACGACTGGATCAAGTTTGGCGGTCCCTTCGGAAGCTGGCCCAATGGCGCCGACTCCATCCTCGAGTTCTGCTCAGCCAGCCCCGGTGACAGCGACTGTCGCGTCGTCGAGTCTCTTCGGCTCTCAGGCCGCCCCATCTCTCAGGACTATCCTGACTGGCATATTGCGCGTCCACACACGCTGCACGTGCTGAGGGACTTGATCCCGGGCTATGCCCCGGCGGCAATCGCAGAGGTCCTCTACGACATCCACCCCACCGATTTCATCTCGATCGGACTCGACGCGAATCAATCGAGTGAGAAGGAAATCAACCATAGTGTGCAAGAGCTCCTCCGTCTTCACCGCGACCTGGTCTTGGTGGAGGAGGGCAGCACAGATCGCAACGGGAACAATATTCCGGACGAGCTTCTCATCGACCAGGGAACCTCTGGAATCTCTCCATGCGCCTTCGGTTACTTCAGCCTCGGCAGTTGCGATATCGCGTTCAGTTCGCTCTATGGGGGACCCGCCGACGCGCTGATCGGCGAGCTTCTGCACCTCGCAACGCTGCGCTACTCCGTGCGGCTGCACCGGGAATGGGAGCGCGTCCTCGCCCTCGATGGACTGGTGGGTCAGTCTACGCCCAACGTCTGGATCGCTAAGGCGGGACGCTCCTACACCTATCTCTTCGACCAGCCTGTCGGGGTCGAGCCCGGCGCTCCGATCTTCGACGTCCGCGGGTCCGGGCCAGCGCCGCTTGACATCGATGGCGACCCCGTCGATTCGAGCCGTGCTCGCCGCGAGCTCCGGCTCCTTTCTCACGTGGCATCGGCTCTCGAGCACCAGGTCTGGGAGGAGCTGATCGGCTCGGAGTTCGTGTCCACCGTGAAGGGAATCCAGCTCGTCCGGGAGCGCTACCCGAACGAGCCGCTGCAGGAGTTCACCAACGTACTCCCCAGTACGGTCGACGCGGTGCTCGGAAGCTTCGGGTTCGACACGCTCGGGAGCGGCACGATCGATCTGATCAAGGCGGAAGCCGACGGACTGCCCGCCGGGACGACGGAGACCGTATTCACCCCCAGGGCTGCCGTGGCGGCGCAGGGCGATCGACTGGAGGTGTTCATCGCGGAGAAGGAATCGCCGGCCTTCGTGTCGGCCCAAATGGCAATCTCGCTGAACGGGCAGGTTCTGGGTGGATCCTGCTCGATCCTTGGATGCGTCGACCCCTTCACCGAGATCCTCGAAGAGTACGGCCTCTCCGACGTCTTCTCGGCGCGAGAGACCGCGCAGGGGTTCGGCTTCCAGGATATCGACGGCGCGTTCCCACAGTTCGGTGACCCCGCGCTGACGAGCCACTTCCTCGCCGGCGACCCGGTCTCGGTGGTGAGCGGGAATCTCTACCACAGCGAGGAGGATCTGCGGATCCCGACGGATGGGCCGCCGTTTCTCTTGACGCGGACCTACAACTCCCAGATCAGCAGCGCCGGCGCGCTGGGGGTTGGCTGGACGCACAGCTACGAGGCGAGGGTGGAGCCACCGCAAGAGCTGCAGGGGTTCACGTACCTTCCGACGTCCTTGGCAGGCTTCGGAAACCTCACTCAGGTGGAGGGATCGCGGTCCGACACAGGGGATACCCGCAGCACGGCCGGTGGCGCGACGGAGGCCATCAGCTGGAGCTCACTGCAAGGGAGCGCGTTCGCGAGCAAGGTGACGGTCGATTCGATCGCGGTCGAAATCGGATTCAACGGCGACTTCTCTGTGACTCCGGGGACCTTGGCTACGGTCGCTCTCCGGGCGACCGATTTTTCGCGCCCCGGGTTCCAGCGCATCGAGCTGCAGACGGGTGGTGCGGCGTACGTTTCGCTGGCTGCGCTGCAGGCGTCTCTGGGCTCCTTCGATGGCACTGACGTCGTGTACTTCGCACGCCTGCGGATCCGCTACCGGGGCCCGGCCATCCGTCGCATCAATCTGAGCCCGAGCACGTTCGGCGGCTGGCCCGCGGACCACTCCGCGCTCACGGACGCCGACCCGTCCACTTGCGTCGCTCCCACCTCGGACCTCGGTACGATCGACTACACGCTGCCGAGCGTCTCGGAAGCGTTCGGCCACGAGCTCCTCGTGTCCGTCAAGCGGGCAGCCTCTGGCGGCCCGAACTCGGCGCTCTACCGCGGGGGTACGGGCGGCGAGCTGTTCCGGACCGGGCCTGGCGTGGACGGGGGCGTACGCGAGCGCTTCATGACGGCGAGCACGACTCTGGAAGGGACCCTCACCTTCGATCGCGACGCGGCGACCTCCGGGGGATCCAGCTCCGTCGAGCTGTGTCACGTGGCCTACCGGGTCTTGACGCTTCCCGAGGAACTCGACTTCGTGCGCGAGGACGGCGCGCGCGAACGCTTCACGAAGGTCGGGAGCGTGTGGCAGGCAACGCCCGGGGTGCGCTCCCGGCTGACCGAGCAGGCGCTGCCCCTCCCGAGGTACAAGATCACGCGGCCCGACGGATCGAGCCTGAGCTTCGACCAGGTTGGGGGTACCGGTCCGTATCGGCTCTTGCTTGTCTCCGACGCGCAAGATCGGAGCCTGCGGGTTCAGTACGACGGCTCGAATCGGCTCGAGAAGGTCATCTGGCTGAACAGCCCGATTGCGGACGTGAACCTGAAGGAGGCCCTGGAGTTCTACTACGACGCGAGCAAACTCGACCGGGTCGAGGACTGGACGCGGCGCGTGTGGGACTACACGGTCGAGGCCGGCGACCTCGTCGAAGCGAGAGATCCGGAGGAATCGGACCCTGCCAACAACTGGACTGGTACGCGGTACGAGTACCATTCGGGCGTAGTTCTCTCGGGCCCGGTCAACCCCGCCTTGGCCCACAACCTCCGACGCATCCGGCTCCCGAAGGATGCCGACGGAGACGGCGCGGGGGACCACTGGACGCAGTTCGAGTACGACCTGGCGGATCGTGTCTCGAGCCACACGAACAGCCTCGGTCATCGCCAGACCTTCACGTTCAACGTTCCAAGGCAGGAGAGCCGAACGACCGACGCGCGAGGCTTCACGACCATCTATCGGCACGATCTCAGGGGCAACCTGGTCGAACGCGTCGACCCCGACGGGGCGACATGGACCTGGGTCTACGACGACGATCGGAACGTCGTGGAGGAAAGGGACCCCTTCGGGCGCAAGCGGGTCTTCAGCGGGCACGACGAGTTGGGCAATCCGGCGCAGACCGTCGATCGCGATGACCGCGAGATGTCCTTCACCTATCACCACCTGGGGCCGGGCGGGACGGGGATCCTGACCGACAAGCCGGCGACGGTCACGGACAAGCGGGGGCATGACAGCACGGTCCAGTACAGCACGGACGGGCTGCCCGAGACCCTGAGCCAGGAGCTGGTCACGATCGACGGCCAGCCTCCGAACGTCGCGCTCCTGCTCGAGAACGAGTACGACCCGGCTTCGCGGCGCCTCGAGCGCATGACTCGGCCGCTGGGGGACGGCACCGGGCGCCAGGGAATCACCGTCTTCTCCTACTTCCCCGGTAATCGCGATGTGCAAGCGATCAAGCAATGGGAGGACGACGGAGACGGCTCCCTTGGAGCCTCGGATCGGCTGCTCTCGAGCACCAGGTACATCTTCGACCCGGTGGGTCGGAAGGAGACCGAGACGGTCCTGCGCCAGACCGCCCCAGAGGATCCGACCCCGCCTCCGGTGGTGACCGAATGGGAGTACAACGGCCGCGACCAGGTCGAGCGCATCGTCCACCCGGACGGGACCGAGAGCATCTTCGTCTATGACCGCAACGGAGAGCTGGAGGAACAGTATCTCCGGGAGCCGAGGCCGACCGGGCCGCCGCGGATCCACCAGCGGGTGCAGTTCCGCTACGACCGGATCGACCGCGTGGTCGAGACCGAGAACGCGTTCGGCGGCGTCACGATGCGCGAGTACGACCCAGCCGGGAACCGCACCGCGGAGACCGATCCGCTGGGCCACCGATCCGAGGTCGTCTACGACGCGATGAGCCGACCCGTGCGCGTGATCGACGCGAACGGGGCGGTCACGGTTCTCGAGTACGATGCGATGGGGCGCCTGATCACGAGGATCGATCCCACGGGCCTCACGGTTCGCACGGGTTACAATGCGATCGGGCGTGTCATCTCCTTCCAACGCGGCGACGATCCAGAAGCGACCCGCGCGATGACCTACGACTTGCCCGTGGAACTGGCCGCCGACTCCGACTATCGGGAGGTGATCACCGACCCAAGCACCAACCCGACGACGTTCCTCTTCGACGCATTCGGACGGGTCTCCTCGGTGATCGATGCCCGGGACGGGCGGACCGACACCGAGTACAACTTGTACGGCAACGTAACGCGCTTCGTCGATCCGGCAGGAGGCGAGACGCGCTTCGAGTACGACGCCCTCGGTCGGGAATCCGAGTCGACCCGGCCCTATGCGACGGGTGCGGTCTCGAGCGGGTACGACGAGTTGGGAAACCTGATCCGGATCACCAAAGCGGACGAGTGCCAGCTCGAGATGACGTACGACGTCATGAATCGATTGAAGCGCCGACGCTTCATCGCTCCGGAGGAGAGCGAGTGCCCGGCCAGCGTGGGGACGATCGACGACCGATTCGGCTACGACGCGCGAGGCAACCTGGTGGCCGCGAAGAACCAGCACGTAGGCCTCATCCGCGAGTACGACGGCTTGGATCGCCTCGTGAGGGAGATCGATGATCGCTTCGGGAGCTCCGTCGGGTACCTGTACGATGACGCGAGTCGTCTCACGGGGAAGGTCTACCCCGACGGCTCCGTGGTCCACGTCGCCTACGACGCGGCGGGGCGGCCCAGCGGGATCACCGATCCTTTCGGTGAGACGACTCGCTATGTCTATGACGCGGCCGGCCGCCGGCTCCAGACGCGAGGAACTGCCGGATTCCGGGCGGAGCTCGGATACGACGCGAATGGACGCTTAGAGTCTCTGGAGAGCTTCCGGGCCGACGGGTCGATCGCTTCCTCGGTCGGCTACCCCGACTACGACCACTCCGGAAACCGGGAGCAGCGCGTGAACGACGATGGGGCGACAGCCTACCAGTACGATCAGCTCCATCGCCTGTCGCGGGTGACGCCGCCGGGGCAGCCGACCACCCACTTCCAGTACGATGGAGCCGGCAATCGCACCCGCTCGGGTAACAGGAATCAGTTCCTCATCTGGACACCGCCGTTCATCAACTACGCGTACGAGACCGCGTCAGGGGTCACCCACCGTCTCACCACCGTCGCGACCGACGCGGGAGGCGTGCTGCATTCGTTCCCGCAGTACGACGCCAACGGGGACCCGATCGAGTGGAACCTGGGAAGCGCCCAGCGCACCCTCGAGTGGGATGCGCTCGACCGGCTAATCGCCATCGAGTCGTCGACGTTCAGCGGGGCCTACGTCTACGACCCGCTCGGCCGGCGGATCGAGAAGACCGAGTCGGGGACAACCGCCCGCTACCAATACGACGGCCTCGACGTCGTCGCAGAGTACAACGGCTCGAACACTCTCCAGGCCACCTACATCTTCGGCCCCGGCATCGACGAGCCGCTCAAGGTTCGGCGGGCCTCCACCACCGCGGCGTTCCACACCGATGGCCTGGGCTCCGTGCTGGCCGTCTCTTCCGTCGGTAGCCCCTCCTCCGACCTCAGGACCTACGAATACGGGGCCTTCGGCGAGCTCGAGAGCCAGTCGGGGACGTTCGCCAACGCCTACACGTACACCGGCCGCGAACGCGACGACTCCGGTCTCTACTACTACCGCGCGCGCTACTACCTGCCCGAGGTGGGACGCTTCCTGACCCCGGACCCGATCGGACTCGCGGGCGGGACAAACCCCTACGCCTACGTCGGTTCGAACCCGGTGAACTTCCGGGATCCATTCGGTCTCTTCGGGTTCGGCTCATTCAACGCGGGCATCATCGAGAACAGGACCAGCCCGCGCTTGGGCACGACGCAACCAGCCTTCCAGGGAATCGAGCCGATAGCTCTTCGAGAAGGGGCTGGCATTGCGGAGCGCGCGCTCGTCGAGGGCTTGAATGCGGGTCTAGAGGCTCATCGCCAGCTAGCCGGCGGCACGCTAGACAAGCTCGCTTCGTGCGGGCGATCTCCAACATGCAGCTTTGTGGCATCAATCCTTACCCTGGGACTGGGGCGAAGCTCGAGCGCGTTGTCCGTGAGCGCGGAGGTAGTGGGCGCAAGGGGAATCGCAACGTCTCGCGGTCTTGTTACGCAGGCAACCTCTGATGCAGCGCTTGCCGCGCGAGCCCAGGTGTCGGAGGGTGCGACGCTGTGGCGCATGGGCACCACCGGTAGAAGTGCGGCGGGCGAAGGTCAGTTCTGGTCCCTTGAGCACCCCCTCACCCCAGATTTTGCGAGCCGCTACGGAATTCCGGCGGAGAACATCAAGAGCTGGAACTTCATCGAGTCGGCGACGCTCAGGCCCGGCACGCCGTTCGTGACGCGGCAGGCTCCCGCGGTGGGCCAAAATCTCGGAGGTGGGATCGAAGTGGTCGTGCCAGAGGGGGGCGTGGTCCTTCGAAGCTTCTCCCACCTCGGGTACTGAGGGTTCGAGATGGCGCGCGACTACTATGCCGAGGCCAGAGCGATTTGCGAAGAGCTACAGGCGGCTGGGCGCGAGGATCTTGCGGAGGATCTTCGCGAAGCACTCGAGAGCGGTTCCACGGCAACTGAGATTCTGATGGGTCTGCGGTGGAACCTGGAGAAGGCGCTCGCAGAGGAATCCGATCTGGGAGAGACGAAGGAGAAGATGAGGTTGCTCAAGCAGGGACTAGACCGGGTGCTGGAATGATCCTGGGAAGGAAGAATGCAGCTTTGTGGCATCAATCCTTACCCTGGGACTGGGGCGAAGCGCGAGCGAGCTGGGCGCGACGAGGGGGATACTGGGCGCACGAGCTGGTCTCGCGACCGCGCAGGCGGACGTCTTGCGAGATCTCGGGACGTTGACTCGCTTCGTTCGCCAAGGTGAGTTCGACGCGATCCAACGAGCGCTCGCGCGAGGCAATCTTACAGTGACCACCGGGCGGTTCTTCACGACTGACGCGCTAACTAACAACTGGCCCTCGGTCGACGTCTGAAAACCGGCCAACGGTCGACGTCTCAAAACCGGCCAACGGGGTTGCCCCGTCGTTCTCCTCCTTTAGCTGGCCGCCCTTCGCCGCCGCCAATCCGGGCTGGCGGGTCCGCCAGCTGCGCGGCCCGCACTTGAGCAGGTGCGCGTGGTGGAGCAGTCGGTCGAGCATCGCGGTGACGGCCGCGGTGTCGCCGAGCAGCCGACCCCAGTCGTCGACCGGTCGGTTCGAGGTGAGCAGCGTGCTCGCCCGCTCGTAGCGGCGCATGATCAGCTCGAGCAGATCCTCGGCGGCCGTGGCCGGGAGCTTGCGCATGCCGAGCTCATCGAGTTATGTGGTGCACCACATAACTCGATGAGGTCGGCTACCTCTCCTACGATGCCCGCGCCGCCGACCTCCTCTTCCAGGTCGTCTCCCGTCGCTACGAGCAGAAGTCCCTCGTCATCACGACCAATCTCGCCTTCAAGGAGTGGCCGACCATCTTTCCCAACGCCAGCTGCGTCACGGCGCTGATCGATCGCCTCATCCACCATGCCGACCTCTGCCGGATCGAGGGAGAGAGCTACCGGCACCGCGAGGCGGAGGCCCGGCGGCCCAAGAAGGCCCGCGCATGACCCGGCGAGATCCGACTGCCTCCCGGGCCTTCGATCCGATCCCGACGCCCGACGATCTCGTCGACACACCCGAGCTCGCCATCCTCGCCGCACTCGACCACACGCTCGAGCTCGCCGTCTCGGCACTCGCCTGCGCACACCCTGAGCTCCTGGATCCCGAGCGCCCCTACTGGCTCGGCTCCCCCACGCGCGCCGCCACGATCGCCCAGACCCTGGTCCGCCGAACGCGGGGACTCCAACGGGCGCTCCGCACCTCCTGCTTATCCGGTTGTTTCAGCATCACACAACGGGTAGCGTGGCGCCGTGCCGAGACCATCGTTCCCCAGGAACCTTCGGGAGTTCCAGGCCCGGTTCGCGAGCGAGGAGGCGTGCGCCGAGTACCTTGCGGCGTGTC
>CAZUYC010000136.1:0-132199 GCA_964624475.1 uncultured Spirochaetales bacterium
CGCCGATTTCGGCGCCGACGCAGCCCATCCGCGCGGCGACTTCGAGCAGCACCTGCCCGACCTGATCGGCCGCGCAGATCGCGTCTACCACGTGCTCGGTCGCGATCGGAAGCTCGACGAGCTGCTGACCCAGACCGCCGAGAACCTGCGCCTGCGCTCGCGCCAGGGCATCTCCCCGCCGGACCGGATCATCGATCCGCGCGGCATCGTGCACGAGCTGCGCCTGTTCAAGAGCGAGGCCGAACTCGCGATCATGCGCCGCGCGTCGGAGATCAGCCGCGAGGGCCACGCGGCTGCAGCGCGCATTGCGCGGGACGGCGTGCGCGAATACGAGCTGCAGGCCGCGATCGAATCGAGCTTCCGGCGCCTCGGCTCCTCGGGCCCGGCTTACGGCAGCATCGTCGGCGGCGGCGCGAACGCGACCGTGCTCCACTACATCTCGAACCGCTGCCCGCTGCGCGATGGAGAGCTGGTGCTGATCGACGCCGGCTGCGAGCTCGAGGGCTACGCCTCCGACGTGACGCGCACCTATCCGGTCGGCGGCCGCATGCAGGGCGCCAAACGCGACGTCTACGAAGCGGTGCTGGCATCGCAGCAGGCGGCACTCGCAGCCTGCCGCCCCGGCGAGACCCTTGCCCGGCTCCACGAGCTAACGCTGCGCGTGCTCGTGGAAGGCCTCGTCGCACTCGGGCTGCTGGACGGCAGCGCCGAGCAGCGGATTGCCGACGAGAGCTACCGCCGCTTCTACATGCACAACACGAGTCACTGGCTCGGCCTCGACGTCCACGACGTGGGGAACTACCGCAGCCGGGGCGAGCCGCGGGCGCTCGAGCCCGGAATGG
Organism: uncultured Spirochaetales bacterium; assembly: GCA_964624475.1. Classification (GTDB taxonomy): domain Bacteria; phylum Myxococcota_A; class UBA9160; order UBA9160; family SMWR01; genus CAZUYC01. The sequence continues at coordinate 843 of CAZUYC010000136.1, forward strand.
TCTTCACGATCGAGCCCGGCCTCTACATCGCGCGCGACGACGAGAAGGCCCCGGAGGCCTTCCGCGGCATCGGCGTGCGCATCGAAGACGACCTCGTGATCACGGCGACGGGCTGCGAGATCCTGACGGCTTCGATCCCGAAGGCCGTCGCAGACGTCGAAGCGCTCGTCCGGAGCGCGGCCTAGCACACGTCGTCCACTACGAGAAGGCACACCATGGCGGACATCGAATCCCTGCTGAAGGAGACCCGCGTCTTCCAGCCCGACCCGGCCTTCGCGAAGCAGGCCAACTGGAGCCCGAAGACGATCGCGGAGTACCGCGCGCTCGGCGCGCGCGATCCGCAGCGCTTCTGGGCGAAAATGGCGCGGGAAAACCTCAGCTGGTTCAAGCCGTGGACGAAGGTGCTGGACTGGAAGCCGCCCTTCGCGAAGTGGTTCGTCGGCGGCAAGCTCAACGTCTCCTACAACTGTCTCGATCGGCACCTCGAGGGCGAGCATGCCTGGCGGCGCAACAAGGCCGCGATTCTCTGGGAGGGCGAGCCGGGCGACAGCCGCGTGCTCACCTACGGAGAGCTGCATCGCGAGGTCTGCCGCTTCGCGAACGTGCTGAAGGCGCAGGGGGTCAAGAAGGGCGACCGCGTCGTCGTCTACATGCCGATGCTGCCGGAGCTCGCGATCGCGATCCTGGCCTGCACGCGCATCGGCGCGCCGCACAGCGTGGTCTTCGGCGGCTTCTCCGCGGAAGCGCTGCGCGGCCGCATCGTCGACGTGGGCGCAAAGCTCGTCGTGACCGCGGACGGTGGCTATCGGCGCGGCGCCGCGCACGCGCTCAAGCCGGCCGTCGACGAAGCGCTCGAGGGCGCACCGGGCGTCCAGACCGTGATCGTCGTGAAGCGCACCGGCCAGGAAACAGCGATGAAGCCGGGCCGCGACCGCTGGTGGCACGAGCTCTGCGAGGGCGCGAGCAGCGTCTGCAAACCCGTAGCGCTCGACGCCGAGCATCCGCTCTTCATCCTCTACACCAGCGGCAGCACCGGAAAACCCAAGGGCATCCTGCACACGACCGGCGGCTACTTGACGCAGGTCGCAACGACCGCGAAGGCGATCTTCGACCTCAAGGATACTGACACTTTCTGGTGTACAGCGGACATCGGATGGATCACCGGCCATTCCTACGTGATCTACGGCATCCTCGCGAACGGCGCGACCACGCTGATGTACGAAGGCGTGCCGACGCATCCCGCGCCCGATCGCTTCTGGTCGATCATCGAGAAGTGGAAGGTCTCGATCTTCTACACCGCACCGACCGCGATCCGCACCTTCGTACGGCTCGGCGACGAATATCCGAAGCGCCACGACCTCTCGTCGCTGCGCCTGCTCGGAACCGTCGGCGAGCCGATCAACCCCGAGGCGTGGATGTGGTACCACCGCGTGATCGGGAACAAGCGCTGCCCGATCGTCGACACCTGGTGGCAGACGGAGACCGGCGGGATCCTGATCACCCCGCTGCCGGCGGCCGTGGCCACGCGGCCGGGCTCGGCCACCCTGCCCTTCCCCGGCATCGATCCCGAGGTGCTGACAGAAGCGGGCGACCCGGCTCGGCCGCCGGGAGGCGGCTACCTGGTCGTGCGCAAGCCGTGGCCCGGGATGCTGCGCGGCATCTGGGGCGATCCCCAGCGCTTCCGGGAGCAGTACTGGAGCAAGTACCCGAAGCTGTATTTCACCGGCGACGGCGCGCACCGCGACGAACACGGCTACTTCTGGATCATGGGGCGCGTCGATGACGTACTCAACGTCTCGGGCCACCGCATCGGCACGATGGAAGTCGAGAGCGCGCTCGTCTCGCACCCGCTCGTCGCCGAGGCCGCCGTCGTCGGGCGCCCGGATGCGCTGACGGGCGAAGCCGTCGTCGCCTTCGTGACTCCACTGCGCGGGGCTACGGCCGACGATCGTCTCGCCGACGAGCTGCGCAAGCAGGTGACGAAGCAGATCGGCGCGATCGCGAGACCGAGCGACATCCGCTTCACGGATGCCCTGCCGAAGACGCGCTCCGGCAAGATCATGCGCCGCCTGCTGCGCGACATCGCGGCCGGCCGCGAGACCGCAGGCGACACCACCACGCTCGAGGACTACAGCGTCCTCGCGCGCCTGCGCGAGAGCCAGGAGAGCTAGCGTGGGCTAGTCAGCGGGTCCCGGGCCGGGCGCGACCCGGCGCGCCCGTATTTCGCTCGCCTGTGGTTGGCTGCGCGCCGAGGTGGCTTGTTTTTACTCCGCTCGCCTTTGGCTCGCTGCGCGCCGAAACGGCTTGCCCGCACTGTGCTCGGCTTCGCCTCGCTGCGCGCCGAAGCGGCTTGCGCGGGGAGCGGGAAGGGGCGGCACTCTTCGCGCGCGGCGTAGGAGCGCTCGTCGAAGGCGCGGCCGAAGAAGGCGAGCTCGCGGAAGATGCTGCAGCGCGCTTCCGCGCTCGCGAGCTGCGGGTCGGCCGCGATTTCTGCGACGAGCGCCGGCGCGGATTCGGTGCGGGTGTCGATGCGCAGGCCTCCGCCGGCCAGGGTGTCGAACACCAGATACGGAGACTCGCCAGCTCCCGAAAGCTGCCAGCGCGGCCACTCGGGCAGCGCGCCGTCGCGACCGCGCCCCGGCGAGCCTCGCTGCGCGAATTCGGCCCAGTACGACATCATGCGCGCCGAGAGCCACTCGCGGCCCTCGGCGTTCGAGGCCGAGAAGAGCCAGTCGGACATCGGACCGAGATCCCAGTGTCCGAAGACGAAGGGGACCTCGAAGCCGTGGGCCGCCCCGACGAGCCGACTGACGTCGACAACGCCGTAGACGTTGGGCTCCTCGTCCCAGTCGAAGCGGTAGGCGTACACGGAGGAGAGCCCCGCGCTGCGCAGCGCCGAGGCCGGCTGATCTACAGCCGTGGCCTTCCACATCCGCGAGAGATAGCGCGCGCTGCGCTCGAAATGGGCAGCGTCGCGCGGGCGCGGGTACAGGCCGAACCACCAGCGGACCTGCCGCGGGTCGAAGGCGAGGTAGAGCTTGTTCTCGTCGCGATTGCTGCCGAGCAGGATCGGCACCGCTGCCGCGCCGCCCGGGCGCGCGAGCAGCTCGAGGGAATCTGCGTCCGGGATCACCGAGCCGTCTCGGAACAGCTGGGGCACGTCGGGCAGGTCTTCGGCACGGTCGTTGCGATAGGCGGCCGTGAGCCGCGCCGGATCCAGCGAGCGCAGGAAGCTCGCGAGCTCCGCCGTCCCCAGCGCGTCCGCACGCAGCGCCGCGGCGCTGCGATCCGGCGCCTTGCCCTCGGCGACGAGCAGGCGCAACAGCACTTCGCGCGAGCTGTTCCGATGCCCCGGCTGCTGGATCTCGTCGGCGGCGTTCTCGCCCACGTAGCTCGGCGTGGTGCCGATGCCGCCGCTCTGCGAAATCGCACGCTGAAACAGGCCCCGCGCAGGCGGCGAGAGCAGCAGGCTCATCACGTTCCGGCCACCCGCAGACTCCCCGAAGATCGTGAGGTTCTCGGGATCTCCGCCGAAGGCCGCGGCGTTCTCGCGCAGCCATTCGAGCGCGCGGATCAGATCCAGCGTGCCGAAGTTGCCGGAGCGATCGTAGGCGTTCGCACCTTCGCCGCGGAGCGCCTCGTGACGGAACCAGCCGAGCGGCCCCAGCCGATAGTTCACGCTGACGACGAGCACGCGCTGCGAGCTCGCGAGCCTGGCGCCGTCGTAGAAACGGCCGCTCCCGACGACGTTGCCGCCGCCGTGGATCCAGAGCATCACCGGCAGGCGCAGGGAGCCCTCGGGAATCGAGTCCCCTGCAAAGGCCGGCGCCCAGAGGTTCAGGCTGAGGCAATCTTCGCTGCCGACGGGAACCCCGGGCGCGGCGTCGGAGGACCCTCCGAACAGGCTCGCGAGCTGCGGGCAGATCGCTCCGAAGTCGAGCGCTTCGCGCGGCTGCGACCAGCGCGCCGCCGGCAGCGGCGCGCGCCAGCGCAGCTCACCGACCGGGGGCTGCGCGTAGGGAATCCCCTTCCACACATGGGTGTCGTACGCCCCTGCGGCCCCGATGACCTCTCCGGCGGGAAGCGGCCGGCGACTGGCCTCGACGCGCGCGGGCACCGCCGCCGGCTGGGGATTCCGAGAGCACGCGATCGCAGCCACGAGCGCGACCGCGAGCCCGAATTTGGAGGGGACCACAAGGCTAGGCGGCTTGGTTCTCGAGGCCGGCGGGATCGCTGCCGCGACGGCCGAGCTGCCAGCGATCGGAGCCGTCGCGGAACAGCGCCACGGCCGTGCCGAGCTGAGGCTCGAGGACAGGCAGCACGGCGCCCGCAAGCCGCTCCGCGAGCGTCCGGATCACGCCCTTGTGCAGCACGGCGAGCACGCAGAGGGCGCCACTCGTCTCGAGCCGCGCGAGCCCACGCAGCACGCGCGCCTGGAATTCCGCGCGATGCTCGCCGCCCGGGAACTCGAAGCCCGCCGCGCGCGCTTGCCAGTCGCGGTAGAGCACCGGATCGCGGGCTTCGATCTCCTGCTTCGTGAGTCCTTCCCAGCGACCGAAGTCGATCTCCCGGAACTCGTTCGCGATCCAGATCGGAACGCCCGGCACCAGCGCGCGTGCCGCCGCGAAGGAGCGCTGCAACGGACTTGCCGCGAGAAGATCGAAGCTCTCTCGGCGCAGCAACGCTCGCGCGCGCTGCATCTGCGCACATCCCTCCGGAGCGAGTGCGACGTCGCTGCGGCCGTGGAAGCGCTCGCTCGAGCGTCCTTGCGTCTCGCCGTGGCGCACGAGCACGAGTCTGCGCAGCATCCCCCCGAAGCTCCTTTCACGAGAAAGCGCGGCGAGCATAGCGGGCTCGGCGCTCGGGGGTTGCCCCCGCAGCGTTCTCGAACGATGGGACCTAGACTGCGGCCCGAGCTCGCATGGGGGGAATCGGGTGGGTGTTCGCAGTGTGTTCGCAGCTGCCGTTGCGATCGGGATCGCCGCGCTCGGCGCGCTCGCATGGACCCGCCTCGAGGGCGGCGCCCCTGCAGCAACGGGTCCCGAACAGATCGTGGTCGGGACCGAGGGCCGGGACATCGCGATCGCACTGCGCGACGAGGGCATGGGCCTGAAGCGCGTCAGCGCCCGGCTGCTGCATGCCAAGGGTGAGGCCGTGCTGCTCGCGCAGGAGCTGCCGGGCAGCTGGTTCTCGGGCAGCCTCGAACGCGAGCGCGACGTCTCGCTTCGCATCGATCCCAAGAGCCTGGGGCTCGCCGACGGCAGCGCCCGGCTGCTCGTCGAGGTCGAAGACTGGTCGTGGCGGCGCAACGCCAGCCTGCTCGAGATCCCGGTCGAGATCGACCGTGTCCCGCCGCGCGTCGCGGTGTTGTCGGGCCTCACCTACATCGACCAGGGCGGTTCGGCCGCGGTCGTCTACCAGATCTCCGAGCAGACGCAGCTCGATGGCGTCGAGGTCTCCGGCGCGAATGGCAGCGTCTTCTATCCCGGCTACGCATTCCCAGCTCCGGCCCCGGGTGGGCCGGAAGGCGCTGCGACTGCGGTGCCGGAACGGGGCCAGCGCATCGCGATCTTCGCACTCGAGCGCGACGCGGGCATGGACGCCGCGATCTCGGTGCTCGCGGCTGACGCCGCCGGCAACCAGGCCCGCGCCCGCTGGAACCTGGTGCAGAAGCCGCGCATGTTTCCGCAGGGCAACGTGACCTTGCCGGCCTCCTTCCTGCGCGACGTCGTGCCCGCGCTCGCGAGCCAGGGCGGCATCGACGTCAGCGACCCGGTCGCGGCCTTCCACCAGGTCAATACGGAAATGCGGCGCGCGAACGAGAAGCAGATCCGCGAGCAGCTCGCCGAATCCGAAGCTCGCCCGCTCTGGACGGGAGCCTTCCAGCAGCTCGCGAATTCGAAGGTCACGAGCCGCTTCGCCGAGGCGCGCCTGTACTTCGTCGAGGGCCAGAAGATCTCGAACGCGATCCACTACGGCTACGACCTCGCGTCCCTCGCGGGTGCCGACATCACGGCGGCAAATACTGGCCGCGTGCGATATGCGGGCGATCTCGGGATCTACGGCGGCTGCGTGCTCGTCGACCACGGGCTCGGTGTCGCTTCGCTCTACGGCCACCTGTCGCGCATCGACGCGCATCCGGGCGATCAGGTCGCGAAGGGCCAGCGCATCGGCCTCTCCGGCGCGACCGGCCTGGCCGGCGGCGATCATCTGCACTTCGCGATCCTGGTCGGGCCTACCTACGTGGATCCAGTGGAGTGGTGGGACGCGAAATGGGTGCGCGAGCACGTGGACGCACAGCTGGGGCGCTAGGCCGCTTCCGCTGGGACCCTGCCGGCCGCGCCGCACTGCGCGCTCGGCTGTTGCGCTGGTACCGCGCGAATCGCCGCGACCTGCCCTGGCGCCGCACTCGCGACCCCTACGCGATCTGGATCTCCGAAGCGATGCTGCAACAGACGCGCGTCGAGACCGTGATCCCGTACTACGAGCGCTTCCTCGAGCGCTTCCCCGACATCCAGGCCCTCGCGACCGCAGACCTGGACGACGTGCTCGGGGAGTGGGCCGGTCTCGGCTACTACTCGCGCGCGCGCAATCTGCAGGCGGCCGCCGCGGACGTCGCCGTTCGCTTCGGCGGCCAGCTGCCGCGAGAAGTCGACGAGCTCCTGACCCTCCCCGGTGTCGGCCCTTACACGGCTGGAGCCGTCGCCTCGATCGCCTTCGATCGCCCGGTTCCGGCCCTGGACGGCAATGGGATCCGCGTGCTCTCGCGCATCCTCGAACTGCGCGAGGACGTGAGCCGCCCCGCGGTGCAGCAGCGGCTGTGGGACGCGGCCTCTGCACTCGCAATGGGGCCAAAGCCCGGCGACCTGAATCAGGCCCTGATGGAGCTCGGCGCGACGCTGTGCACGCCCCGCGCGCCGCGCTGCCAAGCCTGCCCCGTGCGCGAGCACTGCGCGGCGCAGCGCCGTGGCAATCCCGAGCGGCTCCCGATCAAGGCGCCGCGCAGGACTGCGCGACGCGTCGAGGCCTGCGCCGGTCTGCTATTGCGACGCGGTCGCGCGCTGCTGGTGCAGCGGCCGGCGGGAGGATTGCTAGGTGGGCTCTGGGAGCTGCCCGGGGGCGATCTCGCGCGCGGCGAAACTCCCGAGCAGGCGCTGCGCCGCGCAGTGCGCGAGCGGGTCGGCCTCGAGCTCGCATCGGCTCGCCACGTCGGCAGCGTCGATCACGTCTTCACGCACCTCCGGCTCGAGCTGCACCTGTTCCGCTGTGGCGAGCTGCGCGGGCGCACGCGCATCTCGGACTATCAGAGTCACCGCTGGTTGCCGGAGGCACGCCTGCTCTCGCTGCCACACGCGGCGCTGCTCGCGAAGGCCGCGGCGCTGCTCGAGCTGCACTGAGGCCCTGGCCGTGGCCCGTCGATCCAAGCGCGGCGCTCGCGGCCAGGCAGTGCGCTGCGAGCCCGCGCCCGCACCCGCGGAGCCGACCGCGGAGCGCTTCGCCGATCTGATCGGAGATGTGAGGCGACCCCCGCATGCGGGAGCTCGAGCCGCCGCGGTGCCGAATCCGAAGCGCAGAACCCGGCGCGTGGCAGAGCCCGCTGCGATCGCGTTCCGGATCGAGCGCGAGGGAGAGCGCTTCTCGGGCCTCGCGCCGGGAGGCGACAGAAAACAGCTGCGGCGCCTGCGCCGCGGGGAATACGCAGCCGAGCGGCGCGTCGACCTCCACGGTCTCGACGCCGCCGACGCGCGCCGCGCGCTGCGCGTCACCCTGCGCAGCGCGCTCGAGGCGGAGCTGCGCTGTCTGCTCGTGATCCACGGCCGGGGCCTGCACTCGCAGGGCGCGCCGCGCCTGCGCGAATTGCTGCCCGAGTGGCTCGCCGAAGCGCCGCACGGGCAGGACGTGCTGGCCTTCGCGAGCGCGAGGCCCGAACACGGCGGCGGCGGCGCCTGCTACGTGCTGCTGCGCCGGCGCCGCCGTATGCTCGGCGCGTGAGCAGCAACAGCGGCCAGCTCTTTCGCATCACGACCTTCGGCGAGAGCCACGGCGGCGGTGTCGGTGTGGTCGTCGACGGCTGCCCGCCGCGCCTCGAGCTCTCCGCGGCCGAGATCCAGCGCGATCTCGACCGCCGGCGGCCGGGCCAGAGCCGGCTTACCACACCGCGCCAGGAAGCCGATCGCGTCGAGATCCTTTCCGGCGTCTTCGAAGGCCGCACGCTCGGCACGCCGATCGCGCTGCTCGTGCGCAACGAGGACGCTCGCCCGCAGGCCTACGAACACATGCGCGAGCTCTTCCGGCCCTCGCACGCGGACTACACGACCGAAGCGAAGTATGGGATCCGCAACTGGCAGGGCGGCGGCCGTGCGAGCGCAAGAGAGACGATCGGGCGCGTCGCAGCCGGCGCGATTGCGCGCCGGCTGCTCGCGACCACGGGCATCGAAGTGCTGGCCTGGGTGCAGCGCGTGCAGGACATCGAGGCCAAACTGGATCCGGCGCAGGTCACGCTCGCGGCCGTCGAAGACAATCTCGTGCGCTGCCCCGAGCCCGCGGTCGCGCGCGAAATGACCTCTCGCATCGACGCCGCACGGCGACGCGGCGATTCGCTGGGCGGCGTGGTCGAGTGCGTCGCGCGTGGCGTGCCGCCGGGGCTCGGAGAGCCCGTCTTCCACAAGCTCGAAGCCGAGCTCGCGGCGGCGCTGATGTCGCTGCCGGCGTCGAAGGGTTTCGAGATCGGCAGCGGCTTCGCGGGCACGCTGCTCTCGGGCATCGACCACAACGATCCCTTCGTTCCGGGCCCGGACGGCCGCCCGCGCACGGCCTCGAACCGCTCGGGCGGCGTGCAGGGCGGCATCAGCAACGGCGAGGACATCGTGCTGCGCGTGGCCTTCAAGCCGACGGCCACGATCGCGCTCGCACAGCAGACCGTCACGCGCGGCGGGGACGTCGCGACCCTCGAGGCCCAGGGCCGGCACGACCCCTGCGTGCTGCCGCGCGCGGTGCCGATGGTCGAGGCGATGGTCTGCCTCGTGCTCGCCGACCACTGGCTGCGCCAGCGAGCGGTCGACGTGCTGCCGCGACTCCCCGACTGAACCCGCGCGCGCCCCGGTCTGGGGGCAGCTCAGGGCAGCAGCGAGAAGCCCGCGACGCTCGCGAGCGCGGCGAGCAGGAATGCCGCGAGGCCCAGCCACGCGTGCGCGTCGAAAGCGCGGCTCTTGCCCTCTTCGAGGCGGTGACCTAGCACAGCTGCCGCGGAGCAGAGAGCGACCACGCCGACTGCGAGCGCCCCGTGGAAGCTGCGCAGCGGCTCCCAACCGCGCAGCCACAGCGAAGAGAGCAGCCCGAGCAGGCCCCCCGACAGAATCAGCGCGACGGCGGGCTTCGCGAGGCGCAGATGCCGCGGGCGCAGCTCGCTCGATCGCCGCTCACGGCGCTGGCGCGAGCGGCGCAACGCGAGACCGCTGCGCAGCGCGAGGCCGGCCAGCAGCAGCGACGCCAGCATCCAGGCCGGATGGATATGGGCGAGCCACCAGGCCGCCGGATCTTTCGCCGTCGGATCCAGCTACTCGACCCGGAAGATCGACTCGGGGGGCAGGCGCCGCAACAGATCGTCGAGTGCGCTCTGCAGGTAGCTGTCGTCGCGCGACTCGAGCGTCAGCAGCACGTTCCAATCTTTTTCGGCGAGGCGCGGATAGGAACCCAGCAGGAGCTCGGGAAAGCGACTCAGCAGCGCGTCGAGATCCGGAGCGATATCGCTCTCGCGGGCCTTGACGAAGACGCGCCTCAGCACGAAGGGAATGCCGCGGAAGCGCTCGCGCGCGGACTGGAACTTCTTGTGCAGGAGCTCCGGAACACCCGGAAAGATGTGCACGTTTTCGACCACGACGAGCGGGAACCACAGATCGCCGGCGTCGAGCAGCACGGCGCCCGCGGGCACCATCGCCATCTTGAGCTGGGCCTGGCTCGGGCGTTCTCCGTTGGCGCGCGTGAGGCGATCTTCGATCGAGTGCGAGAGCTCGAGGCCGCGGCCGAACGCTGCCGCGACTCCGTCGATCGTGAGGTCGTCATGGGTGGGACCGATCCCGCCCGAGGTGAAGACGAAATCGAAGCTCTGGCTCATCTCGCGCACGTGCGCCGCGATCGTCGCGATCTCGTCGGGGATCGTCACGATGCGGAGCACGTCGACGCCGAGCACGCGCAGCTCACGGCACAGATACGGGGAGTTGGAATCGACCACCTTCCCCGACAGGATCTCGTTCCCGATCACCAGGATCCCGGCCGTCGGCATCGCGGCAATGTACCCCATCCGATCTGCCGGAAACGGCGCGGACTCCGACGGGCGACGACTCAGGGGCCGTCCCGGCTGCGCCGCGCCGCACCCAGGCCGCGACCTGCGCGGACGGTCGAAGATGCGCGATAAGCTCCGCCCTGATGTCGACCTACGACTCTTCCGATCATTCCGGGCAGCGTTTCGAAACCCGTGCGATCCACGCCGGCCAGGCCGCGGACCCCGCGACGGGCGCCACCATCGTGCCGGTCTATCAGACCGTCACCTACACCCAGGACGCGATCGGCCAGCACCGCGGCTTCGAGTACTCGCGCACGAACAACCCGACCCGCGAAGCGCTCGAGCAGGCGCTCGCATCGCTCGAGGGCGGCCGCTTCGGCATCGCCTACGCCTCGGGCATGGCAGCGATCCACGGCGTGATGCAGCTGCTCCAGGCCGGAGATCACGTGGTCGTGGCCGACGACCTCTACGGCGGCAGCTATCGCCTGTTCACGCGCGTGATGCCGCGCTTCGGGCTGCGCTTCCGCTTCGTCGATGCCACCCGACTCGATCTGGTCGCGCAGGCGATGGAGCCCGGCACGCGCATGCTCTGGATCGAGAGCCCGACGAATCCGCTGCTGCGCATCGTGGACATCGCTGGCTGCGCCGAGATCGCGCGCGCGCGCGGAGCCAGGCTCGTGGTCGACAACACCTTCGCGACGCCCTATCTCCAGAATCCGCTCGCGCTCGGCGCGCACATCTCGCTGCACTCGACGACGAAGTACGTAGGTGGACACTCCGACGTGATCGGCGGCGCGCTCGCGCTCGACGACGAGGAGACGGATCGCGAGCTGCGCTTCGCGCGCAACGCGACGGGCGGCATCCCGGGCCCCTGGGATGCCTGGCTCACGCTGCGCGGGCTGAAGACGCTGGCCCTGCGCATGCGCCAGCACCAGGAGAACGCGGCCGCAGTCGCGCGTTTCCTGTGCACGCGGCGCGAAATCGCACGCGTGTACTACCCCGGACTCCCGGATCACCCGGGCCACGAGCTGGCGCTGCGGCAGATGCGCGGAATGGGCGGGATGGTCGCGATCGACCTCGCGGGCGGCGAGGCAGCGGCGCGCCGGTTCTGCGAGTCGACGCAGCTCTTCTCGCTAGGCGAGAGCCTCGGAGGCGTCGAGTCGCTGGTCGGCTACCCGTGGAGCATGAGCCACGCCGCGTTCCCGCCCGAAGAAAAGCGCCGCAAGGGAATCAGCGAGGCGACCGTGCGCCTCTCGGTCGGCATCGAGCACGCGGACGACCTGTGCGCCGATCTCGAGCGCGCGTGTACTGCGGCCGCAGGACCCTCGGCGGGGCGCGCAGGCTCGGCGTGAGCCACGGCGCGGCGGAGCGCGCGCTGCTGCTCGTCGACCACGGCAGCCGCCGCGTCGAGGCGAACCAGGTGCTCGAGGAACTCGCGGCCGCCGTGCGCGCGCGACGGCCCGGAGAGCGCGTGGCCACGGCCCACCTCGAGCTCGCGGCGCCCGGGGTTTCCGAAGCGATCGACGCGCTGATCGCCGGCGGAGCGCGCGAGATCGTCGTCCAACCCTGTTTCGTCGCGCCCGGACGCCACGGCAGCGCCGACATCGCGCGGCTGGTCCACGAGGCTTGCCTGCGGCATCCCGGCGTCCAGCTGCGCGCGGGCGCGCCGCTGGGAGCGCACCCGGGACTCGTCGACGCACTTCTCGAGCGCGCAGACGCGGCCCTGCGCGCAGCGCAGGGCCGTGCTGACTGAGCGCTTGCCTCCCAAACTCGCCCTGTCGCTGCTGTGGTTCTTCGCGTTGGGTGGCATCGGCATCCACATGCCGCTCTACGGGCTCTACCTCGAGCAGAACGTGGGGCTCTCGGGAAGCCAGGTGGGTACCGTGCTCGCGAGCGTGCCGCTGGTCGGAATGCTCTCGCAGCCACTCTGGGGCCTGCTCTCCGATCGCAGCGGATCACGGGCCTTCGTACTCGCGCTGATCGCGACCGCGACGGCCGTATGTTATTTAGTTCTGGCATCGGCGCGGGGTTTCTCCGCGGTGCTCGCGGGCACCGCGCTGCTCGCCTGTTCGGCGACCGCGCTGATCCCGAGCTGCGTCGCCGTCAGTCTCGAGCTCTGCGGCAGCGCTGCATTCGCCCGGCTGCGCGTCTTCGGGACGCTCGGATTCGGGGCCTGCCTGGTCGCCTTCCAGCCCTTGCTCGCCGCCTATCAGAGCGCCGGCGGGCTCGCGGCCGAAGCGGGTGGCCCCTCGCAGCCCGGCCTCGCGTTGATCTTCCCGGCGACCTGCGCCTGCACGCTGCTCGCTGTGTTGTTCGCGTTCGCGCTGCCGCGCGGAAGCGCTTCGCCGCGAGCGCAACCGGGCGACTGGCGCGCGCTCTGGCGCGTCGCGGGGTTCCCGCGCGCGGTCGCCTTCGGGTTGCTCTCGCATCTCTTCTTGCAGGGGCCCCTCGCGATGCTTCCGAACCTGATCGCCGCGCGCGGCGGCGGCGCCCGCGAAGTCAGCTGGATCTGGCTCGCGATGCTCTCGCTCGAGGTGCCGCTGCTCCTGCTCTCCGGCGCGGGGATCGCGCGCATCGGAGCGCGCGGGCTGCTCGCCGTGGGGATGCTCGCGGGCGGCCTGCGCTTTGGCCTGTGTGGCGCACGGCCCGACCTGTTCTGGGTCTTTGCTACGGCACCACTGCACGGCGTCACCGTCGCCGGATTGCAGGTCGGTCTCGCGCTGCACGTCGAGGCCACGGTCCCGGCGCGGCTGCGCTCGACCGCGCAGAACGCGGTGGCCGCCTTCGGCATGGGGCTCGGCGGCATGCTCTCGAGCCTCGCGACGGGCGCGCTCTTCGAGAGCCAGGGCGCGGCAGCGCCCTATCTGCTCGGGGGTGCCGGCGCACTCGCGCTCGCGCTGGCCGTACCGCTCTTCGTTCCCCGGGTCCGACTAACGCAGATCCGATAGCTCCCAGAACAGCAGCGCCGCGAGCACCAGCGCGTGATCGACGCGCCCCTCGCGCACCAGCTGCGGCAGCGACGTGCGCGGCACGACCTCGACGACGGTCTGCTCGCGCGCGTCGTTCTGGATCTCGGCGACGACCTTGGCTCCGACCGCGACGAAGGCGTGCAGGCGATTCCCGAACAGCGCCGGATTCGGGTTCACGCTGCCGAGGGCCTGGAGACTCGCGGCGCAGTAGCCGGTTTCCTCCAGCAGCTCGCGCGCCGCGGCCGCAGCCGGATCCTCGCCCGGATCGATCAAGCCCCCCGGGATCTCGAGCGTGACCTCGCCGGACCCGTGACGGTACTGGCGGACCATCACGACGCCGCCAGCGTCTGTCAGCGGGATCACGTTGACCCAGTCCGAGGAGTCGATCCTGAAGAAAGGATGGCGCGCGCGCCCGTCGGGCGACTCGGACAGCGTGCGACTCACGCTGAAGACGCGGCAGTCTTGCAGCCGCTCGCGCGAGATCTCGCGCCAATGCAGCGCAGGGCCGGAGTGCCTGCGCGCGGACATCAGAGCACCGAATCGATCACGAGCTGAACTCCGCTGTCGCCGGGCTGCGCCTGCGCGGCTGTGCTGCTCAGCAGATCGCCGGGCGTGCGGCTGGTCGCGTTGCCGTCGCCGTCGAGGCGCGCGCTGAGCTGCAGCGTCCCTTCGAAGGGCATGCTCTTGATCATGCGGTCTCCGGGCCCGATCTCGAACTCCAGCGGAAAGCTCGGCCCCGAGATCCGCTTGACTGCCAGCGGCGGGCCCGATTCACCCCGGCGCGCGATCAGGAACAGCACGGCGCCCGGCGGCACACGCTGCGCCAGCTCGTCCGCAACGCGGATCGTGCCGGCGAGCGGCGCGCCCTCCCCGCCCGGGGGCGTTGCGGCCGGCGCGTCGAGGCCGGGCATCACGCCGCGCAGCGCCTCCCCGTCACCGGAACGTTCGGCGCCCTCCGGGAAGATCTTCGAAAGGTCGGGCTTCGCGACGGCCTCGTTCGGATCGAAGGGCTCGATGTTCCGGTCGCAGCCCGCGATCCATGCGAGCGCGACCACGAGCGCGAGCCGCCGCCGCCCCATCCTCCGGAGACACTAGCGCGCCGTTGACCGCCCCCGCGCCGGTGGTAGCTTCGCGGCCAGGCGAGGAGCCTCCCATGTCGACCGGAGCCACGCGGGAGACGCCGCGGGCGTGGCAGCTGCCGCCCGTCGGCGGCAACCCTTCGAGCAGCGCCCAGGGGACCTCACCCGGGAGCTTCGCGGTGCGGCCGCGGATCGGCACGCCGGTTCCCTTCGGCTCGCCCGACGCCCCCGGCATGCCCGCGCCGTCGGAACGGACGGCCTGGGACTTCATGCCGCCCGACTGGAGGAAGGTCGGCGACCGCTGGCTCCCGCCCGACGCATTCCGGCCGCTGACCCAGCTCGAGTTCGCGCGCCTCGGCAACGTGACGCCGCAGATGCGCCGCGTGGCCGAGCGCGAGCCGCACCTCCTGCCCGAGCAGGTGCGCGACGAAGTCGCCGCGGGGCGCATGGTGATCCCCGCGAACCCGGCCCACCTGCGCCTCGATCCCATGTGCATCGGCCGCGCGAGCCGCACCAAGGTCAACGCGAACATGGGCGCCTCGCCGGTCGCGAGCGACACGGACGAGGAGGTCGAGAAGCTGCGCTGGGCCGAGCGCTGGGGCGCCGACACGGTGATGGACCTCTCGACGGGCGGCGACCTCGACGCGACGCGCGAGGCGATCCTGCGCGCGTCGACCGTCCCGATCGGGACCGTCCCGATCTACTCGATGATCATCGGTCGCCGCCTCGAGGAGCTCGACGAGCGGGCGGTGCTCGAGATGCTCGAGCACCAGGCGAGTCAGGGCGTCGACTACTTCACGATCCACGCCGGCATCCTGCGCGAGCACCTGCCCTTCGTGCGCCGGCGCCTGATCGGGATCGTGAGCCGGGGCGGGTCCCTGCTCGCCAAGTGGATGCTCCACCACGGACGGCAGAACCTCACCTACGAGCTCTGGGACGAAATCTGCGAGATCATGCGCCGGCACGACGTCGTGCACTCGATCGGGGACGGGCTGCGCCCGGGCGGCCTCGCGGACGCCACCGACGACGCGCAGCTCTCGGAGCTCGCGGTGCAGGGCGAGCTCACGGAGCGCGCCTGGCGCCACGGCTGCCAGGTGATGACCGAAGGGCCCGGGCACGTCCCCTTCGATCAGATCGAATACAACATGAAGCTCCAGCGCCGGCTCTGCCACGGCGCGCCCTTCTACGTGCTCGGGCCGCTGGTGACCGACGTCTTCCCCGGCTACGACCACATCACGAGCGCGATCGGCGCGACGGCGGCCGGCTACCACGGCGCGTCCATGCTCTGCTACGTGACGCCCAAGGAGCACCTCGGACTCCCGAAGAAGGACGACGTCAAGCAGGGGTGCATCGCGTACAAGATCGCGGCCCACGCCGCGGACGTGGCGCTCGGACTCCCGGGCAGCCGCGACCACGACGACGAGCTCACGCGGGCGCGCGCGGCACTCAACTGGGAGCGCCACTTCGAGCTCGCCTTCGATCCGGACACGGCGCGCGCCTTCCACGACGAGGACCTCGACGTCGACACGGACTTCTGCGCGATGTGCGGTCACGACTGGTGCTCGGTCCGCATCAGCCGCGAGATCGTGGAGTTCGCGAGCGGGAAGGACCCGACCTACGCATGGCAGGGGCCGCGGGTGAGCGACGCGCTAAGCCCCGAGCAGCGCGCCATCCTCGAGGCGCGCGGCGTCCTCGATCCCGAGGAGGTCGAGCGGCTCGCGAGCAAGACGCGCCGCGCGATGGGAGCGAGCCGCGGCGCGAAGGCCGCCTGCCACAGCGACGACGCCGACGACGAGACGGCGCAGCGCCTCCAGCACACACGGCTCGACCCGGTCACGCTCGAGCCCGCCGAGGGCCCGGTCTCTCCCTGACCGGCGCGAACCGCCCTGCTTGCCGGCTCTTCGCCGGCAGGCAGCCCGCGAGCAAGGTCGGAGCAAGCGAAGCGCGCAGCGAGGCGAAGCCGAGCGGAGTAGAAAAGGCAAGACGCCCCGGAGCCTTGCGACTCCGGGGCGTCCCGTCCGAGCCTCACCCCCCCCGAAATGGGCCCAGATCTGGTTTCATTCTCGGCATCGGCGGCGGGGACTTGAGGCCTCTTCTTCGCGGGGGGTGCCTGCCCATGCGCCGGCAGAATCGGCTGAGCGAGGCGACCCTGCCCGGCTACCTCGCCGGAGCGGGGTTGATCGACCCCGAAGCGCTGCTGGCCGTCGAGCCGCTCGGGGACGGAAACATCAACTGGGTCCGGCGCTTCCGCACCCCGGCGGGCAGCCGTGTGGTGAAGCAGGCCCGCCCGACCCTGGAGCGTTTCCCGCAGTATCGGGTGTCGACCGAGCGCATCCTCTTCGAGGCTCGCTACTACGAGACCGTCGCGGCGTTCGATCTCGAGGGGATCTGCCCCCAGGTTCTTTACTTCGACCCGGTCGATCGGGTGTTGGTGCTCGGCGATCTCGGCAGCGTCGAGCGACTCGATGCTGCCCTCGCGCGCCGCGCCGACGTCCGCTCCGCGGCGGCGGCGCTCGGCCGCTTCCTCGGGCGCGTCCATGCGGGGACCCGGAGCCCGGAGCTCGCCGCCCGCTTCGGCAACGACGAGATGCGCCGGCTCCACGGAGATCACATCTTCCTCCTCCCCTATCGCGCGAACGAGTTCCCGCTCTCGCCGGCGCTCCGGGCTCGAGCCCGGGAGATCCGGGCCGATGCCCGGCTCGTCGCACGGATCGACTCCGCCCACGCGCGCTATCTCGAGCCGCGCGGCTCGCTCGTGCACGGCGACGTGCAGGCCGCCAACGTGCTGCTGGCTCCCGACGGCCCGAAGCTCCTCGACGCCGAGATCGCCCACGTGGGCGATCCCGCCTTCGACGTCGGCCAGCTCGTCGCACACCTCCTCCTGCCCGCGGTCTCGAGGGGCGAGACCGTCCGGGGTCGCGCTAGTGCGGAGGCGGCCTGGACCGCGTACGTCGAGGGATTCGGGGATTCCGGACATCCTGCGTTCGCCGAGGCGGCGGTCTACGCGGGGATCGAGCTCCTGCGCCGCACGCTCGGCGCAGCCCGGGTCGCTGCGGTGGAGACGGACGACGCGGGGCTCGCGGTGGTGGCCGCGGGGCTTCGCCTCGTGCTGAGCCCACCCGCCTCCCCGAAGGAGCTCTGAGCGTGCGGCCCGATCCGAGTGGCGCGTCCGCGGTGTGGCTGCACGCGGCGCTGTGGCTCCTGCTCGCAGGCTGGCTCGGCGCCTGGATCCTCTTCGCCTTCGTGGTCGCACCCACGGCGTTCCGCGTCCTGCCCACGACCCGGGTCGCGGGTCAGCTCGTGGGACCCGTCCTCACCGCCCTCCACCTCTACGGCGTAGGGGCGGGGCTTGCGCTCGCAGCGTTGGCGTGGGGCTTGGCCCGCACCGGTGCCAGCCTCTGGATCCCCCTCGCCATGGGCGCGCTCTGCCTCGTGTCGCAGTTCGGGGTGACGGCGCAGATCGAGGCGATCCGGCCCCTCGCCTTCGGACCGTCCGGGAGCCCGGAGATGGCGGCGCGATTCCAGCTCCTGCATCGGGTCTCGATGGGGATCTACACCGCCGTGGGTGTGGCGGGGTTCGTGCTCGTCGCGATCCACTCCCGCGCCGACTCGCGGGGCCGCTAGGGGGTCGATCCCGAGGCTCGAAACGGCGGACCGCCGCGCCGAAAAACCGAAAAAAAACCCGTGCCCTTTGCAGGGCGCTAGTGTATGCTTGTTCGCGCTTGCCGATATTCCTCTTATATTTCGGCAACTTACGGGATTTACGAGATGATGAGTAGCCCCGGTCGAGGTCCGGGTCAGAGGGTCAGAGGAAGAGGACGCGCCGGGATGGACGTCAAGATCAAGCTAGCCATCGCCTTCAGCGTGTCCGAGAGCTCGCTCGAGGATGCCCTCGCCGAGTACGACGAGATCACCGTCGAAGGTCTCCTGCGCGAGGTGATCGACAAGGGGATCGCCTGCGAGGAGGTCTCGGTCCACGTCGAGGAAGGCCCCAACACGCTCGAGGAGCTCGACGCTCTCAAGCGTTGAGCCTCACCGCAAGCCCCGGGCCAAGGGCCCCGGGCCAAGGCCCAAGAGTTCGCTGGCTAGAAGAGCTGGAGCTGCCGCGGATCCCGCGCGGGCGCGACGCGCTCGGCGCGGGGCCGCCGGGGCGGCACGGCCCGCGCGGCCGCGGGCTCCGCGCCGGCGGGCAGCCCGACGCGCAGCACGGGACGGGGCTGGTAGATCCCCTCGGCCCTCGCGAACTCGAGCACGCGGAGATAGAACGCCTTGAAGCGCGGCCCGTGGTCGAAGTGGCGCAGGTGCGCGAGCTCGTGGCAGAGCGTATTGACGAGGCTCGAGTACTTGAGCGAGCGCCCCGTCGCCGCATGGCGCAGGCGGATCCGGATCCTGCCGTCGGCGTAGCAGACGCCGTAGCGGTTCCGGACCCTCGGACGCTCCGCCTCGATGGCGCGGTAGCGCAGCCCGAAACGCCCGGCGATGCGGGCCGCGTCGCGGTTCAGCCGCTCGATGAGGGTGAGCGCCTCCTGCGGATCCATCTCCGACCGGGAATCTTCCGGCGCTCCGCGGGCTCGTCAAGTTCTATGATAATCTCGGCCCATGCGCGAGGAGATCGCGCTCTTCCCGCTCTCGAACGTCGTCCTCTTCCCGCGGGTGAGGACTCCCCTCCACATCTTCGAGCCTCGCTATCGCCAGATGACCGAGCACGCCCTCGCGGGCGATCGCCACGTCGGTATGGTGCTGGTCGACCCCGAGCGCGGGGCCGGGATGGCCGGCGACCCACCCATCTACCGGATCGGCTGCGCCGGAATCATCTCCGCGGCCCAGCGCCTCGCCGACGGGCGCTTCCACCTCGTGCTCGACGGCGTCTGGCGCTTCGAGATCGTGGAGGAGCCGCCGCGCCCGCCGGAGCGCCTCTATCGGGTGGCGCGGGTCGAGCGCCTGCCCGACACCCACGGCCCCGACGGGCGCGTCGCGGAGCTGCGCGCGCGCGTCCAGGACCGCGTGCGCCGCCTGCTCGCGCTCGCGGATCGGGAGCGGGCGCGGGAGTTCACACCCGAGCTCTTCCACGGCATGGACGACGAGACCTACGCGAACACGCTCGCAAACGCCCTCGCCCTCGCCGCGGCGGAGAAGCAGGGGCTGCTCGAGGCCGCAGGGGTGCTCGCGCGCTACGAGCGCCTGGAGGGGCTCCTCGCCTTCCGCCTGGCCGAGATCGGCCTCCCCGGGACGCGCCCGACGACCCGGCTGCACTGAGCGAACGCCTGCGGCGGAAAACGCCGAAAAAAGTCGAGAAAACTCGGAAATCATCGAAAATAAAAGATCTAGATCTGCCGGCACGGCGCCGGCCGACACCGGAGCGCAGCGGTGGAAGGCGCCTCAGTTCCCGGGCGGGAAGTGCTCGGAATCACGCTGCGATCGGGCTACAAAACGCAGGTTTTCCGTCGGCGGGGACGCCGATTCGCCCCGTGCATCCGCGTGTAGGCGCGGCGCGCCGATCGACCGCCTTCGAGCTTGCGGGTCGACCCCGAAGATGGTTTACTGCGCGGGCGCCGTAGCGGATCGATGGGGATACGGCGCCGCAGATAGTCTTAGAACCGCCGAGAATCGAAGAGCCGATGAGCCTCCCCCCGGAGCTCTGGGATGGCGTTTTGCGCCGTCTCGGGGCAGAGCTGCCCCGCCACGCGCTCGAAGCCTGGGTGCGCCCCCTCGTCGCCGAGGCGAGCCCCGGCGGGCTGCGCCTGCGCTGCCCGAGCGCCTTCCACCGCAGCCGGATCGAGGCGCGGCTGCTCGCCCGGATCGAGCGCTGCGTCGAGGTGGAGGCCGGGCGCCGGGTGGCGATCGAGCTCGCCGTGCCCGAGGCCGGCGCCGCGCGGGCCGCGCCGGACGCTGCCGCATCGGAGGTCGCGACGTCGGAGGTGGCCGCGTCGGAGGTCGAGGGCGTCGGGCCGGCGCCGCGCCTCGCGCCGCCGCGCGTGGAGCGTTGCGCGGCGGCAGCAGGGCGCGCGCGGCCGGCGCCGTGGCAGGCTGCGCTCTCGCACAGCTTCGAGAGCTTCGTCGTCGGCCCCTGCAACGCGCTCGCGCGGGAGGCGGCCCTCGCCGTCGCGCGCGATGCGCAGCGACCCGCGAATCCGCTCTTCCTCGTCTCCGACTCGGGGCTCGGCAAGACCCACCTCTCGCGCGCCGTCGTCGGCGAGGCGTCGCGGCGGGGCCGCGACGGCTGCATCTACGAGTCGGCGGAGGCCTTCACGGGCCACTTCCTGGCCGCGATCCGCGACCGCAGCATGGATCGCTTCAAACGGCGCTACCGCCAGGAGTGCGGGATGCTCGTGCTCGAGGACGTCCAGTTCCTGCGCGCGAAGACCGCGACCCAGCTCGAGCTCTTCCACACGCTCTCGCACCTGATCGACGCCGGCGTCCGGGTGGTGCTCACCGGCGACCGGCTGCCGCGGGACATCGACGGCCTCGACGCGCGCCTGCGCTCGCGCATGGGGGCCGGGCTCGTCGCGGAGATGGAGCCGCCCGACGCCATCGTCCGCCGGGAGATCCTGCGCAGCAAGGCCTCTCACGGCGGCCTCCGCATCCCCGACGAGTGCATCGACCTGCTCGTCGAGGCGCTGCGCGGCAGCGTGCGCGACCTCGAGGGCGCGCTGATCCAGCTCGTCGCGAGCGCTTCGCTGCTCAAGCGCCCCATCGACCTCGACCTCACTCGCCGCGCGCTGCACAAGCTCGCGCCGATGGAGCCGCTCGGGGCCTGCCTCGACGTCGGCAGCGTCGTCCGGACCGTGGCCGCCTTCTTCGGAACCACACCCGAGCAGCTCGCCGCGCGCTCCAGGCGCCGCGACGTCCTCGTGCCCCGTCAGCTCGCGATGTACCTCTGCCGCCGCTACACCGACGCCCCGCAGGCCGCCATCGCGCGCGCCCTCGGCCGCGACCACCCGTCGGTCGCGAACGCGGTGCGAAAGATCGAGCGCGCGATCCTCGAGAGCGCCCCGCTCCGCTACCGCGTCGAGGAGCTCGCCGCGCGCCTCGACCGCCTGCGCCGGAGCTGAGCTTCGCCGACGCGCCGATGCTATCGATGCCGGGGGCCCTGGACCCGCGACGGTCGGAGGCGGTCGTGTTCCGAGCGGGCATGGTCACCCTCTCGCGCGCCCTCGCTCGGGAACGAGCGGGGGGCGCAGCCCTGCTCGCCTTGTGCGCGCTCGTCGCCGGCTTCTGGGTCTTCCGCCTGGTGATCTCGGCGCAACCCGTCGAATCCGACATCCACGGCTACTATCATCCGCTCTACCTCGCGACGTGGGGTCTCGGGAGCCCGTCGACGTGGAATCCGTACCAGCTCTGCGGCGTCCCCTGGCTCGCGCCGATCGGCGCAGCGACGCTCTACCCGCCCCACCTCCTCTACGCGCTGCTCCCCACCCACGTGGCGATGGCCGCGTCGATGGTTCTGCACCTGATGCTCGCGGCCACCTCGCTGGCGATCCTCGCGCGCGCGATCGGCCTCGGCTGGGCGCCCGCGATCCTCGCGGGCGCCCTCGCCAGCATGCGCGGCCGCTTGCCCGGGCACGGCCCGCACCCGAACATGCTCGAAACCGGAGCCTGGCTCTTCGCGGGAGCGGCCGCGGTGTGGGCGCTCGCGCGCCATCCCCGACCGCTCTCGATCCTGCTCGTCGCCGCGTGCAGCGCGGCGAGCATCCTGGCGGGCTACGTCCAGTACACGACCTACAGCATCCTCGCCTGGGCCGGGCTCCTCGGCGCCTTCTTGCTGGCCGAGCGCGCCTCGCGAGCCGCCTGGCTGCGCGCCGGCGGCGGCTTCGCCGTCGCCGGCGGCCTCGGTGCGCTGATCGCCGCAGCACAGCTCCTGCCCGCCCATGAGCTCGCCGGCCAGGCGACGCGAGGTCTGGGCCCGCTCGCCCGGGCCGAGGTCTATTCCTTCGGACCCCCCGGTTCGACGATCCGCGCGGCCCTCGAGCGGCTCTTCGTGATCGATGGCGGCGATCTCGCGCTCTCCGTCGGCGTGGTGAGCCTCCTGCTCGTGCCGCTCGGCATCGTCCTCCCGGGCCGGCGCCGGCTCGCGATCGCCGCCGTCGCGATCGGGCTCGCCGCGCTCCTCGTCGCGCTCGGACCGCTGACTCCGCTCTTCGAGCTGCAGCGTCGGCTGCCCCCCTTCTGGGGCTTCCGGCATCCCGACCGCACGATGATCGTGCTCGACCTCTGCGTCGCGATCGCCGCCGCCCTCGGCCTGGAGTCGCTTCGGCGCGCCCTCGCGAAGCGCCTCGGCGCGCGCGCGGCCGCGCTCGCCACGGCGGCCGTGCTGTGCGCGGCCCTCGCAGAGCTCTTCGCCGCCTCTCCCGAGCGCTACCGCCCGTCCTACTCGACGGCGGGCTACGCGGCCGTCTTCGAGGCCGAGCATCCGCTCTTCGCGCGGGTGCGGGAGGGTGGGAATCGCGTCTTCCTGTGGAACCCCGGCAAGCAGCTCCCGGCGAAGCTCGGCTCCGTCTTCGGCCTGCGCGTCGTCGACGACTACGAGCCGATGAGCCCGCTGCGCC
Source organism: uncultured Spirochaetales bacterium (assembly GCA_964624475.1). Classification (GTDB taxonomy): domain Bacteria; phylum Myxococcota_A; class UBA9160; order UBA9160; family SMWR01; genus CAZUYC01. Next base: position 23,719 of record CAZUYC010000136.1, read on the forward strand.
AGGCTCGCTACTTCACCTTCTTCGCCCTGGGTCGCCCCGACCGAAGTCCCCGCGAGCGGCAGCCCTACCACGGCCGCCTCCGCCTCCCGCGCGACGCAAAGGCGGCGCGCGAGCTCGCGTCGCGCCAGCGCCTGCTCGACCTCGCCGCCGTGCGCTTCGTGCTCGCGCACGAGAAGGCGGCGGCATCGCGCGTCTTTCGGGAGTACGCGAGCGCTGCCGGTCTCGAACGGGTCGCCGCCGAGCGGCACCTCGTGCTCTTCGAGAGCCCGCGCGCACTGCCCCGCGCCTTCGTCACCTACCGCTGGCTCGCGGCCCCCGAGCCCCCGGAGCTCCTCGCCGCGCTCGCCGCGGCCGACTTCGACCCGTTGGCGGCGAGCTACCTCGAGACGGAGGGGCAGGACGGCGGCGCGGAGGCTCCCGCGAGCGGCTCGCCCGCGGCGCCGCCGCGCGGGCGGGCGGCGGAGATCCTGCGCGACGAGCCCGCGCGGGTCGAGATCGACGCGGAGCTCGCCGCGCCCGGACTCCTCGTGCTCGCCGACGCCTTCTATCCGGGCTGGCGCGCCAGCGTCGACGGGGAGCCGGCGTCGATCCGGCCGGCGAATCACCTCTTCCGCGGCGTCGCGCTGCCGCGCGGGCGCCACCGCGTCGTCTTCGAGTACGCGCCGGCGAGCCTGCGGATCGGCGCCGCGGCCAGCGCGGCCGGCCTCGCCGTGGCGCTGCTGCTCGCATGGCGCGCGCGGCGCGCCGCCCGCTCAGCTCCTGCGTGAGCGCGCGAGCACGGCCGCGACGGCGGCGAGTGAGAGCAGCGAGAGGGCGACTCCGACCCGGAAGCTGCGCGGGCGGTACTCGAAGACGACGCGGTGTCGACCCGCTGGGATCGCCACGGCGCGGTGCAGTCCGTTCGCGAGCAGGATCTCGGCGCGCTCGCCGTCGACGCGCGCCTCCCAGCCGGGGTAGTGGCTGTCGGTGAGGACGAGCAGCGCGTCCGCCGCGGCCTCCGCCTCGACCACGACCCGCTCGGGGCGATCCTCGACGATTCGCGACGCGTGCGCCGCGGCGCCGTCCGCCTCGCGCGACGGGAAGCCGGGGTCCCGATCGAGGATCACGACGCGCCGGAAGTCGAGGTCCCCTCGCGCCACGTGCTCGAACGCGGCGCCTCGGTCCGCGATCCGGTAGCGATCGATGACGAAGGCTCGGGGCAGCGCGTCGTCGTTCGAAACGGCGCGCACCGCGTGCGCAGCTCCCGGCAGGATCAGGCGCCGCACGCTCATCACGTCGTAGAAGGTCGGATGGGTCTCGGGATCGAGCCCGACCAGGGTCGCGCCCCGGCTGATCCGGCCGGTGAGCCGGCGGTGGAGCTCGGCCCACTGCACCGGGATCAGTGGCTCGTAGCACGAGGCGCGGCGCAGGCCCGCGGAGGGTCCAGCGCCGACGGCGGGAGCGAAGCCGACGAGCTCGAGGCGGTCGCTACCCGCCTTCGCGCGCTGCGCGTCGAGCTGCTCCGGAGCCAGGGAGACCCGATCGGTGTGGAAGCGGTGCGCGAGCTCGACGGGGATCCGCCGGAGCGAGCCGGTCGGGCGCGTGGCGAGCGCCAGGTCCGCCGCCACGAAGAGCGCCAGCACCGGTCCGGCGGCGGTGCGCAGCCAGCGGATCCGCGAGCCGAGGGCGAGCAGCAGCACGAGGGCCGGGGGCAGCCGCCACAGCGCAGCGGCGTGGCCCGTCCAGAGCATTCCGAGCCCGACGCCCGCGGCGGCGCAGAGCGCGCTCGCCCAGAGCCAACGTCTCCGCGCCGGGGGGCTCGGCGCTTCGAGGGCGACGAGCCCGATCGCCGCCAGCCCGCTGGCGCAGAAGAAGGCGACGAAGCGAAGGCGCTCGGGCGAGCGCAAGCTCCCGACGAAGGGAAGCCGCGCGTAGGCCTCGTAGAGCGGGCGCGCGGGGCCCAGATACCCGTCCGAGAGGAGCAGCGCGGCAGCGCCCGCCGCGAGCAGCAGCCAGGTCCGCGGATCCCGCCATGCCAGCACGGGGGCGACCGCGAGCGCCAGCAGCATCGCCGTCCCCAGGTAGCCCCTCGCGCCGTGCTCGTAGACGATCTCGCCCCGCGAGGGGTCGAAGACGCTGGCCAGCATCGCGCCGCTGTGGGGAAACGCAAAGAAGTTGAGGTAGTGCACCTCGGCGGGCAGCAGCACGCGGGATCGGACGCTCTCGGCGACGAGCTCGAGGGTCGGCGCGAGCTGCACTCCCGCCACGCCGACACCCGCCAGGATCGCTGCGCCCAGCACCGTTGCGCTCACCGCCGCCCGCCTCCAGCCGTGCGAGCCCGCGCGCGCCTGCACGCAAAGCCGAACGATCGCGTAGGGAGCGACGAGGAAATAGGTGTACAGGACGTACTGCGGGAATCCCGCCAGGATCTGGACCGCGCAGCCGAGCGCCAACCCCGCCCACCAGCGCGGGTCGGGCGCGCGGCAGAGCTTCTCGACGCACAAGAGGATCCAGGGCAGCCAGACGACCGAAGCCGCGGCGGGCGGCCACAGGATCTGCCCGAGGCAGCACTTGAAGACGAAGAGGAGCGCGCAGCAGGCGGCGCTGAAGGGGCCGCAACCCCAGCTCCGGAACAGCCACCAGGCGAAGGTCGCCCCGAGCGCGCAATGGAGGAACGCGAGCACGGAGAGCGCTACGTGCGCGGGAGCGACGAGGGCGAGCCAGTTGCCCGGATAGAAGACTCCCGCCTGCAGCGTCGCGAGCAGCGGGATGCCGCTGCAGCTCTCGGGGTTCCAGAGCGGGATCTCTCCGGCGGCGAGGCGGCGCGCCATGCGCTCGATCGTCCCCACGTAGTAGTTCACGAGGTCGCCCTGGCGGGCGATGCCGACGACGCGCTTCGACGTCGCGGTCCCCGGTGGGGCGTTGAAGCGCAGCCAGAGAACCCAGGTCGCGCCGACCAGGAACGCGACGGGCAGCGCCGCGCCGATCCAGCTCGCGAACGCCCCGCGTCGGGTCACGGCGAGCGCCGGACCGCCGCGACCGTCACCACGTCGAAGAGATTCACCGCCACCTCGCGGCCCGCGCCGGGCCAGCGCGCGGGGCCGGCCGCCGCGCGGCCGAGGAGCGTCTTGCGCAGCCGCTCGACCAGGTAGCCGATCGGGTAGAGCGAGGCCTCGGCTCGCATCGACTCGACCCGCAGGCCGTGCGCGCCGAGAAGCCGGCGGAGGCTCCGGCGGGTGAAGAAGAAGAGGTGCTCCGGGATCGAATACAGGTGCCAGCGCGGGCCCGAGAGGCGCGCCACCACGCTGCCGACGTCGCCGGTCGTGAGCACGAGCCGTCCACCGGGGCGCAGGCAGGCGCTCGCGGTCGCGACGGCGGCGTGCGGGTCGGGCAGGTGCTCGAGCACGTCCCAGAGCGTCACGGCGTCGAAAGCCGCCGCGGCGAAGGGAAGCGCCGCCGCGTCCGCGATCACGACCCGGCCCCCGCTCGCGCTCGCGGCGCGGCGCGCCCCCGCGGCGGAGATCTCGACGCCGAAGGCCCGCCACCCCGCCGCGCGCGCCTCCGCGACGGCGAAGCCGTAGGCGGCCCCGACGTCGAGCAGCCGCGCTCCCGGCGCGGGGGCACCGAGGCGCGCCACGCGGCGCGCGAAGTTCCGGCGCAGGGCGGGCTCGAGCGCCCCGTAGTCGTCGTAGCCGCGCGCGGCGGAGGGGTCCGCGAAGTAGCTGGCGTCGTAGCTGGAACGCGGATCGAAGCCGGGCGGCGGCCGCCAGAAGCGCACGCCGCAGTCCGCACACTCCGCGATCGCGACGCCGCCGGCGCGGAGGCGTTCGTGGCACCCGCCCCCGCCGCACACGGGGCAGCTCATGGGGCGTCGATGCCCCGCACGGAGTCGATCACGTAGCGCGGCCGGCGCTTCACCTCCTCGTAGGTCCGACCGACGTACTCGCTCACGATCCCGAGCGAGAGCAGCTGCACGCCGCCGAAGAGGAGAAGCAGCACCACGATCGAGGTGAGCCCGGGCTCTTCCACGCGCCCCGCGAAGAAGGCGACGAGCCAGTAGAGCCCGTAGGCGAGCCCCGCGAGCGTCGTCGCGACGCCGAGGAGCGTGATCAGGCGCAGCGGGAGCACCGAGAACGCCACGATCCCGTCGAGGGCGAGCCGCAGCATCGGCGAGAGGCGGTACTTGCTGCGACCCGCGAAGCGGGCGCCCACCTCGTACTCCTCGGCCTCCTCGCGGAAGCCGAGCCAGGGGACGAGGCCGCGGACGAAGACGAAGTGCTCGTCGAAGCGGTTGAAGGCGTCGACGACGCGGCGGTCGAGGAGCCGGAAGTCGGCGCCGGCCGGCTGGATCGGGACGCGCGAGAGCCGATTGATGGCGCGGTAGAAGGCGCGCCCGAGCCGCTCCTTGGCTCCCCGCCGCGACCCGGGTGGGAGGCGGCGTCGCGTGTGCACCACGTCGGCGCCGCCCTGCCATGCCTCGAGCAGGCGCGGCAGCAGCTCGGGTGGGTGTTGCAGGTCGCCGTCCATCGTGACGACGAGATCGCCCCGCGCGTAGCGCAGGCCGGCCGCAAGCGCCGCCTGGTGGCCGAAGCTGCGCGTGAAGCGGATCGTACACACGCGCGGGTCGACGGCCCGGAGCGCCGCGATCCGCTCCGGGGTGCGGTCGCGGCTCCCGTCGTCGACGAAGAGGAGCTCGTAGCGCGCGCCCGCTCCGGCGAGGGCGTCGCGCACGCGCCGCGCGAGCTCGTCGATGCAGCCCTCCTCGTCGAGCACGGGGACCACGACCGAGACCAGGGGGTTCGCGGGACGGGCCGCGGTCACGGGACGGGCAGCCGCCTCCGCACCTTCCGCTCGGCCTCCACCCGGACCGAGCGCAGGCCGAAGAAGCGCGCGAAGCCCTGATTCGCCCAGTGATCGGCGTCCGGCATGAGCTCGAGCACGGCGAGCAGCTGCGGGGGCGGCGGAAGGCGCGGCACGACCAGGGTCGAGGCGCCGTTGCGCCCGGCGCGCCATGCCAGCGCATGGCGCGCAACGAGGGCCCGGTGCCAGGCGGGCACGCGCTGCGTCAGATCCGCCATCGCCGTCGGAGCGTTGCCGGTCAGCAGGAGCGCCGCAGCGAGCGTCGCGAGCGACGCCCAACGCGCGACGAGCCCGATGGTGGCCGGAAGCGGCCGGGCGTCCGCCGCGCGCCGCGTCCACACGAAGACGCTGAGCAGCCAGCCGATGGCGAAGATCGCGTAGTTCGTGTCGACGACGCGCTCGGGCACCCAGTCTCCGGTGGCCCAGCGCGGTGCGAAGAGCGCCGCCGCGAGGATCGCGAGCCACGCGGCCGGGATGATCCCGCGCCACGGGATGCCGCGCCACCCGAGCCACGCGGGTCGCAGCCGCGCGAGCCCCGGGTGGACCGCGAGCAGGCAGGTGGCGGCCAGCAGCTTGGGGTCGAGGATCCAGGCGCGCGCGTGCGTCGCGACGTCGCGCGCGAACCAGCCGAGCGCGTTCGCGACGTCGCGGGCGCCCAGGAAGTGTCTCCCGCGCAGCTCGTTGCCCGGAGCCAGCAGGACGACGAGGAGGCCGCCCGCGGCGCACACCAGCGCGCCGACCCAGAGGGGAAGGGTCTGGCTCCCGACCCTCCAGGCCACGGCGCCCCCCACCCCCAGCACGAGGAGCGCGGCGAGCCCCACGAGCTCGTGGAGCCCCGGGATGCAGAACGCGAGGAGCCAGGCGGCGACGCCCCGACCGAGCCAGCCCGCGATCCGCGCGCGCGGCGTCAGCGGGCGTGCGAGCAGCGCGACCAGGAAGATGCAGAGCGTGACGCTCAGCTGATACGCGACGGCGCCGGAGAACCAGTAGACGGTCTCCGCCGGCGAGGGCCGCGCCGCGAAGAGCAAGGCGAAGAGCCCGAGCGCGAAGCCGAGCACCGCCAGGCGCGACGGCTCTGCGCCGAGCACCATCCGCACCAGCGCATGGAGCCCGGCGAGCTGGCACGCGAGCAGCCCGCCGATCAGCCAGGGATAGCTCCGCGTCGGATCGCCCGAGGCGAGCAGCGCGGCGATCAGTCCGTGGCCGAGCCAGCGGCCGGACCAGATCGCGTAGACGTGTCGCGCATAGCCCCAGAAGCCGCGCTCCCGGCCCTCGACGGCGAGGACGAAGTCGTCGGCCTGGGGCAGGGCGAAGGCCACCAGCGAGGCGGCGAGGACCACGACCACCGCCACCGCGAGGAACGCCGCGCCGAGCAGCGCCGCGTCGAGGACGCGCCGCGCGGCCGCTACCCCGTCGCGGCGCCCGCGGTGCGGCGCGCGGAGCGCTCCTCGGCGAGGCGCCAGCGCGTCGGGCCGGAGAGCTCGCGCGCGGGCTTCGGCTCGAGCGAGGGCGGGTCCTGCGCCGGGTCGTCGAAGCGGCGCAGCACGCGGTAGGTGGTGCTGCGCTCGACGGGGGTGCGGCCGATCTCGCGGCAGAGCCGGCGCATGTCCTCGGCGGGGAGGTTCTCGCCGAAGTGCGAGCCGGACTCGCGGCTGATCGACTCCTCCATCAGCGTGCCGCCGAAGTCGTTGGCGCCGGACATGAGGCCCATCTGCGCGAGCTTCGGGCCCATCTTGACCCAGGAGACCTGGACGTTCGTGATCCACGGGCGCAGCACGAGGCGCGCCACGGCGACGAGGCGCAGGTCCTCGGGCGCCGAGGAGCCGGGCCGCGCGCCGAGGTGGTTGAAGAGGATGTTGCGCTCGTGGATGAAGCCGAGCGGAACGAACTCGGTGAAGCCGCCCGTGCGCTTCTGCATCTCGCGCAGGAGCGCCAGGTGCTCGGCCACGTGGCGCGCGCTCTCGATGTGCCCGTACATGAGGGTCGAGGTCGAGGGCAGCCCGATCGAGTGGGCCGAGCTCACGATCTCGATCCAGCGCTGCTTGCGGATCTTGTTCGGCGAGACGACCTGGCGCACGGAGTCGTCGAGGATCTCCGCGGCGGTGCCCGGCATGGTGCCGAGGCCCGCGGCGACGAGCGCACGCTGGAGCTCCGCGAGGGGCATGCCGCCGCTCTTGCGCTGCGCGAAATCCTGCTCCTCCGGCGAGAAGGCGTGGATGTGGAGGTCCGGGAAGGCGCCCTTCAGCGTGGTCAGGATCTCGAGGTAGTGCGTGTGGTCCTTGTTCGGGTGGATCCCGCCCTGGATGCAGAGCTCCGTCGCGCCGCGCGCCACCGCGTCCTTCGCCTTCGCGAGCATCACCTCCATCGGGTGGTCGTAGGCGTCGGCGTCGTCCTTGTGGCGCGAGAAGCCGCAGAAGGAGCAGCCCACGTAGCAGACGTTCGTGAAGTTGATGTTGCGGTTCACGACGAAGGAGACGTCGTCGCCGCGGTCCTCGCGCCGCGCGACGTCGGCCGTGCGCAGGAGCGCGTGGAGGTCGGGGCCGGTGGCTCCGAGCAGGAGCTCCGCCTCGTCGACCCCGAGCTCGCGGCCGTCGAGGCAGGCGTCGAGGATCCGGGCCACGCGGGGATCGACCTCGGCGAACAGGCGTTCGAGACTCATGCCGCCTCCTCCCAGGGGTGTGCCGAGGCGCGGAAGCCGCGCTCGTCGGCGAGGCGGAGCGCGGCCGCGCGCACCGCGGGATCGAAGAAATCCGGGCGCCCGAGCAGGTGCTCGGGGTAGACCGGGAGCCGCTCGACCAGGCGCTGGCCCGCCGCGGCGGTGACGCGCGCGAGCTCGCGGAGCTTCGGCCACGGCGCCTCGGGGTTGATCCAGTCGATCGTGAGCGGCGAGACGCCGCCCCAGTCGTTGAGCCCCGAGCGCGCGAGCAGCGCCAGCGCCTCGGGCGCGAGGTTCGGCGGCGCCTGCACGTTCATCTCCGGGCCGAGCACGAGGCGGGCCAGCGCGACCCAGCCCGCGACCTCGGCGTCGCAGAGGGGGGGAGTCGCCGCCATCGCCGTCCCGGGTTTCGGGTGGAAGGGCTGGACGATCACCTCCTGGACGTGGTCGTGCTTCTCGGCGACCTCGCGGATCGCGAGCAGCGTGTCGACGCGCTCGACCGCGTCCTCGCCGATCCCGAGCAGGATCCCGCTCGTGAAGGGGATGCGCAGCTCGCCGGCCTCCTCATGCATGCGCAGGCGCACGGCGGGGTCCTTGTCGGGGGCCCAGTAGTGCGCGCCGCCGCGGCGGCGCAGGCGCTGGCTCGTCGTCTCGAGCATGAGCCCCATCGACGCGTTCCAGCGCCGCAGCCGCTCCATCTCCGCCGCCGAGAGGATCCCCGCGTTCGTGTGCGGAAGGAGCCCCCCCTCGAACGAGGCCTGGCAGGCCTGCTCCAGGTAGCCGGCGGTCGAAGCCAGGCCGCGCTCGTGCAGCCACGCCCGGTGCGACGCGTGCGCCTTCTCGGGCTTGTCGCCGAGGCAGAAGAGCGCCTCGCTGCAGCCCGCGCGCACGCCCTCGCGCGTGAGCTCCCCGACCTCTTCCAGCGTCCAGGTCTTGGCGAGCGGATCGTCGGAAAGCTTCGCGAAGGTGCAGTAGCCGCAGCGGTCGCGACACAGGTTGGTGAGAGGGATGAAGACGTTGCGCGAGACGCTCAGGAGATCGCCCTTCCCGCGGAGCTTGCTCGCGAAGGCCCCCGCGAGCACCGCCTCGCGGACGAGCGGGTCGCCGAGCGCCGCGCCCAGGCGCTCGGCCGGGGCGCGCTCGATCGCTCGCGCGTCGACGGCGCGCGCCACGAGGCGCTCGGCCTCGCGCAGCGGAAGGGAGGGGGGCGCAGACATGCAGGGGCTCGCTCTCTCGCCCGGCCGGGGCGGTGCGACCGGAGCCGGGACTATACCACCACGTCCGGGGCTCCGACGAAGGCGCGCAGCCGCTCGGGATCGGTCCGCTGCAGGAACTCACCGGCGGGGAGGCCCTCCGGGTTCTGGTCGCGCACGGCCCGCAGGAGCCCGACCAGGACCGCGACCATCCGCTCCTCGGGGACGCGGGAGTAGAGCACCCGGGCGAGCCGGCTCCCCTCGCGCGAGCCGCCCACCAGCACCACGTGCTCGTTCTTCCCGTAGCCGTAGATCCCGATCTCGGCCGTCGGCGGGCGCACGCAGTTGTTGGGGCAGCCGGTCATGCGGATCACGACGTCCACCTCGCCGAGCCCCGCCTGCTCGATGGCGTCGAGGTAGCTCGGCAGGATGCGCTCGGCCTCGGTCATCGCGAGCCCGCAGGTGGGCTTGGCCGGGCAGGCCATGGCGAGGCGGCGCACGCGCGAGATCGACTCCGGTCGCGGCACGCCGTGGGCGTCGAGGATCTTTTCCAGCGCGGCGGGCTCGGCCACGTCGCAGAGCAGGAGGTCCTGCTGCGCCGTCAGGCGCACCGTGAGGCCGAGCTCCTCCACCGCCTCCCGGACCGCGCGGCGCAGCCCCGGCTGCATCCGGCCGTTCTCGACCGAGATCCCGTAGAAGCGCCGGCCGTCGGCCTGGGGATGCCAGCCCAAGAAGAGCTCGAGCGGCGGCAGCGGCGCGGGCGGCGCGTCCTCGATCGCGATCCCGAAGCGGCCGCGAAGCTCCGCCTTCACCTTGTCGACGCCGAGCCGGCGGATCGTGTACTTCCAGCGCGCCTGGCGCCGGTCGCGGCGCTCGCCGTGCTCCTTCTGGAGGATCGCGATCGCCTTCGCGGCGGCGACGACCTCTTCGCGCTGGATGCGCCCGAGGTGGAGGCCGAGGAGCGCGGCGGTCTGCGGGTTGTTGTGCGTCAGGCCGAGGCCGCCGCCGCTATAGAGATCCCAGCTGGAGCCGTCGGCGCCGCCGCCGTTCGCGACCGGTACGAAGCCGATGTCCTGCGTCAGCACGTCGATCGAGTTGTCCGAGGGGTGCGCAATCCCGATCTTGAACTTCCGCGGCAGGTAGTGGTGACCATAGATCGGCTCGTCGGAGTTGATCGGCCCGAGGCTGCGCCCGGTGTCGTCGGACGCGAAGACCTGGAAGTAGGCGGAGGAGCGCGGCGCGAGCTCCTCGGCGATCTCGAGCGCGAGCTCGCGGCCTCCCGTCGCATGCTCGGGGTCGAGCCCCTCGACGGGCGAGCACATGACGTTGCGGTTCACGTCGCCGCAGGCGCCGAGCGTGGCGGCCCGGCGGTACTCGCGGTTCAGGTGGCGCACGAGAGGGCCGAGGTCCGGGCCGCGCACGTGGTGGAACTGGACGCCCTGGCGCGAGGTGATGCGGATCGTGCCGTCGGCGAAGCGCTCGGCGGCGGCGTCGAGGGCGGCCCACCTGCGGGCGTCGAAGCTCCCGCCGGCGGGGTTCTTGATCCGCACCATGAAGATGTAGTCGTGCGTCTTGCGGCCGCGCTCCCCGCGGATCTGCTGCTTGTAGATGCCGAAGAACTTGGAGAGCTCCTTGGCCTCGTTCGAGAGGGTCTCGCGCTCGCCCTTCTCGAGCGCTGCGACCTCGTCTCCGAAGGCGTGCCGGTCGCCGGGCGAGGCGACGTAGAAGAGGCCCTCGCTCTCGACCTTGAGGCGCTCGTTCTTCGACATGGCGGCGAGGCCGCCCGTGAGGAGGCTCACGGGCACGGGCAGCTTCGAGTCCTCGGCCATTCGGGGAGCTCTTCCATGGGGGCGGCGCGCCACACCCCGGGGGACTCGAGCGTAGCACCGGCGGGATTCCCGTGGCAGCTCGGCCTGGCCCGATGAGCTTCGCTCGCCGGCCCTGCGGGGGCCTGCCTTCGCTCGCCTTCGGCTCGCTGCGCGCTCCGCTTGCCCTCGCTGCGCGGAGGCCGACTCTCGAGTCGGCCTCCTAGGAGAGCTCGGCGCGCGTGCGCCGGATTCGGACCCCGGCGTGCTGGAGCACGCCCGCGATGGGGGTCGGCTTGCGCACCGTCACGGTCACCGCTTCGGCCGGGAAGCGGCCGAGCACGGCGCGGGCGATCCGATCGCCGAGGGCCTCGACGAGCTTGTGCTGCTGGTTCGCGGCGACGTCCTCCACCACCTCGAAGATGCGCTTGTAGTGGAGGGTCTGCCCGATGCGGTCCGACGCGCCCGCCGAGCGCAGGTCGTACTCGACCTCGAGGTCGAGCATCACCGGGCGCCGCGCCCGGCGCTCGGCGGCGGTCACGCCGAGCGCGGCCGGAACCTGGATGCCCTCGAGCAGGATCGCGTCCTTCATCGGATCTCCCGGGCGATGCGGCCGACCGGCCGGGGCGCCCGGCTTGACGCTAGCGCCCCGAGCCTCGAAGCTCACGCATTCGACCCCCCGGAGAGCCCGATGAGCACCCGGACCATCGACGAAGCCCGCAAGCTCGAAGCCGCCTGCTTCCTCCCCGTGGTCAAGCGCCAGCCGGCGATCCTCGTCGAAGGCCGCGGCTCCCGCGTGCGCGACAGCCAGGGGCGCGAGTACGTCGACCTGATCGCCGGCTGGGCCGTCTGCTGCCTGGGGCACTGTCACCCCGGGCTCGTGCGCGCCATCTCCGAGCAGGCGGGCCGGCTCATGCAGACGACCAACGTCTTCTACAACGAGCCCCAGCTCGAGCTCCTGCGCCGGCTCGCGGCGCTCACGAACGGGGCGGTGCCGCACTCCTTCATCGTGAACTCCGGGACGGAAGCGATCGAGGGGGCGCTGAAGGTCGCGCACCGCGCCACGGGCCGGACGAAGTTCGTCTCGACGCAGAACTCCTTCCACGGGCGCACGCTCGGCGCGCTGCGCCTGATCGGGAACCCGAAGCACCGCGATCCCTACCGGGCGCTGCTCCCGGAGACCGCGATCATCCCCTTCGACGACCTCGACGCCGCGCGCCGCGCCGTGGACGACTCGACCGCGGCCTTCTTCGTCGAGCCGATCCAGGGCGAGGGAGGAGTGAACGTCCCGCGCGACGGCTACCTCGCGGGCCTGCGCGAGATTTGCGACCGGCGCGGCGCGCTGCTCGTCGCCGACGAGGTGCAGACCGGGATCGGGCGCACGGGCAGCATGCTCGCGGTGCAGCACGAGGGCGTGATCCCCGACGTGATCGCGCTCGGCAAGGGCCTCGGCGGCGGCTTCCCGGTCGGGGCCTTCCTGGTGACCGACGCCGTCGCGAAGACCGTGCAGCTCGGCGACCACGGCACCACCTACGGCGGGAACCCGCTCGCCTGCGCCGCCGCCAACGCGGTGCTCCAGATCGTCTCCGAGGAGAAGCTCCCCGAGCGCGCCGCGCGCCTCGGCGGGCGCCTGCTCGAGCGCCTCGCCGAGTTCGCCCGCGCGCACCCGGACCTCGTCGAGACGGTGCGCGGCCGCGGCCTGCTCTGCGGCCTCGTGCTCCGCGACGCCGAGCGCGCGGCGACGATCCCGTTCGCGGCGCTCGAGAAGCGCGTGCTCGTGAACGTCACCGCCGGCCGCGTGGTGCGCTTCTTCCCGGCGCTCAACATCCCCGAGGAGGACCTCTGGTCGGGCGTGGAGACGGTGCTCGACCTCGTCGCCGGCGCGAAGAGTTAACCCGGGGCGAGGCGCGCGCCTGGGCGCGCCGGCCGGTCGCCGCAGCTCGGTTGACGCGCCGGCACGCCGGATCGATACTGGCGTTCTGATCGCACTCCCGCCTTCGGGGGATCCCGGATGCTCCGGCCGACCCTTCTCGGGTTACTCGCCGGGTGCTCGTGCGCGCTGGTGGGCGTCGCCTCCGCCCAGGCACCTGCCGAGCTGGTGAAGGACATCAATACGGTCCCGACCCCGGCGAGCTCCGCTCCGTCGGAGCTCGTGACCCTCGGAGCGACCACCTTCTTCGTCGCGACGACACCGCAGCTCGGCGCCGAGCTCTGGAAGACCGATGGGACGGCGGCGGGGACCGTCCTCGTGAAGGACATCCGGCCCGGATTCGACGGCTCCGCCCCCGGCTGCCTCGGCTCGCTGAACGGAACGCTCCTGTTCCGGGCCAACGACGGGACGAGCGGGGCCGAGCTCTGGAAGAGCGACGGCAGCGAGGCCGGCACCGTGCTCGTGAAGGACGTCGAGCCGGGGCCCGGCAGCTCCCAGCCCTGCTACTTCGTCGACGTGAACGGGATCGCCTTCTTCGCGGCCTCCGACGGCCCGAGCGGGAGCGAGCTCTGGAGGAGCGACGGAACCGAAGCGGGAACCGTGCGGGTGAAGGACCTCTTCCCCGGGATCTGGAGTTCCTACCCGTACCAGCTCAGCGAGGTGGACGGAACGCTCCTCTTCTTCGCCACGGGGAGCTTCACGGGTACGGAGCTCTGGAAGAGCGACGGGACGGCGGCGGGGACGACGCTCGTGAGGGAGATCGGCCCGGGGGCGCAGAGCGGGCCCGGGGCCGCCGCGCCGGCCGTGGTGAACGGAACCCTCTTCTTCGCCGCCAACGACTCCGTCACCGGGAGCGAGCTCTGGAAGAGCGACGGAACCGAAGCGGGGACCGTGCGGGTGAAGGACATCCGACCGGGCTCGGCGAGCTCCGCCCCCGAGAGCTTCCTCGACCGGAACGGAGCCCTCTTCTTCCGGGCGAACGACGGTGCTACCGGGATCGAGCTCTGGACGAGCGATGGCAGCGAGGTGGGCACGGTCCTGGTGAAGGACATCCGACCGGGCGCATTGAGCTCCACACCCGATGGACTCACCGACCTGAACGGCACGCTCTTGTTCCGGGCCTTCGACGGCTTCAACGGTCTCTGGCGGAGCGACGGGACCACGGCCGGGACGGCCCTCGTCGAGTATGTGTCGCCCAGCGTCGGGAGCACGAGGCCGCCCACCGTCGTGAACGGGACGCTCTTCTTCGCCGCCAGCGACGGGGTGACGGGAATCGAGCTCTGGAAGAGCGACGGGACCGCGGCCGGGACGCAGCAGGTCGAGGACATCCGGCCGGGGTCGGCGTCCTCGAGCCCCGATCAGCTCGAGAGCGCCAACGGAGTTCTCCTCTTCGCGGCTTCCGACGGAACGGATTCCCAGCTCGAGCTCTGGAGGAGCGACGGAACGGAAGCGGGGACCGCGCTGGTCGCGGACATCGCGTCCGCGCCCGGGAGCTCGACGCCCGACCGCTTCAGCGTGGTGGGCGGGACGCTCTTCTTCCGGACCAGCGACGGCGCGGGCGGAGCCGAGCTCTGGAGCAGCGACGCAACGGAGGCGGGGACCGCCCGGGTGAAGGACATCCGGCCCGGGCCCGCCGGCTCCGACCCCGGTCCTCTCGTCGGTCTCGGCGGGATGCTCTTCTTCGCGGCCGACGACGGCACGAGCGGTAGAGAGCTCTGGAAGAGCGACGGCAGCGAGACGGGAACCCTGCGGGTCGAAGACATCGCCGCGGGGCCTGCGGGTTCCTCCCCCGAGGAGCTCACCGCCGTCGATGGAACGCTCTTCTTCGTGGCCGACGACGGCGCGAGCGGACTCGAGCTCTGGAAGAGCGACGGCAGCGAGACGGGAACCCTGCTGGTGAAGGACATCATTCCCTGGTACGAGAGCTCCAACCCCACGCATCTCACCGACGTGAACGGTACGCTCTTCTTCGCGGCGAACGACGCCTCGACGGGAAACGAGCTCTGGAAGAGCGACGGGACCGAGGCGGGGACGGTGCAGGTGAAGGACATCGTGCCCGGCTCCGAGTCCTCGGTACCCAGCGATCTCACCGACCTGAACGGAACGCTGCTCTTCGCGGCCTCCGACGGGCCGAACGGGAGAGAGGTCTGGAGGAGCGACGGGGCGGCGGCCGGAACGCTGCTGGTCAAGGACCTCTGGCCGGGGCCGGACGACTCCAATCCCAGCTCGCTCACCAACGTGAACGGCGCGCTCTTCTTCGTCGCCGACAACGGCGCGGGAGGCACCGAGCTCTTCAGCAGCGACGGCACGCTCGCCGGAACCCACTTCGTGGAAGACATCCTCCCGGGCGGCGGAAGCCCGAGCCTCGCGGCGCTCGCGAACGCGGGCGGGGCGCTCGCCTTCTCGGCGAACGACGGCGCGAGCGGAGCCGAGCCCTGGGCCAGCAACGGGAACGTGTTCGGGACCTTCCGCGTCGCCGACGTGGAGCCGGGAACGCTCGGCTCGAGCCCCTCCGGGTTCTCGACCGTGGGCTCGCTCACCCTCTTCGCGGCCCAGAACCAGGAGACGGGGCGAGAGCTCTGGGCGATTCCGACGAGCGCGCTCTTCGACGCCGACGGCGACGGTCTCGACGACGCCGCGGAGGCGTCCCTCGGGACCAACCCGAACGACCCCGACAGCGACGACGACCTGCTCGAAGACGGCGCCGAGGTGAACGCGCACGGGACCGATCCCCTCGATCCCGACACCGACGGCGATGGCTTCGGGGACGGGGACGAGGTCGCCGAGGGATCGGATCCGCTCGATCCGCGCTCCCCGCCGCCGATCCCGGTGCCCGCGCTCCCCGCCTGGGGAGGCGCCGTCCTCGCGGCCTTCTTCGGGGCATCGGGCTTCTTGCGCCTGCGCGCCGCGCGCCGCGGGGACTAGCCGGCGGGAGTCGGAGGCGCGGCCTACGCGCTGCCTCCGGCCGCCCGGCGCGTGGCCTCGACGGCGAAGCCGATCCCCTCCCGCGCGGCGAAGTCCCGCATCGCGTCGAGCATGCCCGCGGTCTCGCCCTGCGGCGGCTCCGCGCACTCGAGGCGGAAGCGCACGCGCTTGCCCGCGTAGTGCGGATAGTCGCGCCCGAGGTAGCCGCCCTGGACGTAGCCGAGGTAGGCGTTGAACTTCTCCTCGAGCTGGCCGAGCTGGAGGGGATCGCTCCCCCACGCGCGCGTCTCGAGCATCTGGAGCTCGACACAGTCCTGCGTGGGATCGAGCCGCACCAGGTCCACGACCCGCGGGTTGTGGACGCCGCGCTCCTCCGGCCTCAGCGGGGGCCCGTCTCCGCTCGGCTTCGCCTCGCTGCGCGCTTCGCTTGCTGCGGCCTTGGGCCTCAGCGGGGGCCCGCCTTCGCTCGCCTCCGGCTCGCTGCGCGGCCGCTCCGCGGCCTTGCTATCCACCGAAGATGCCGCCGTTCACGTGGATCACGCTGCCGTGCACGTAGCTCGCGCGCGTGGCGAGCCAGGCGACGGCGTCGGCCACTTCCTCGGGGCGGCCCATGCGCTGCATCGGGATGCGGGCCAGGATCGCCTGGCGGAGCTCCTCGGGGAGCTCGGCGGTCATCTCGGTGTCGATGAAGCCGGGGGCGACCGAGTTCACGCGGATCTCGCGCCCGGCGAGCTCCTGCGCGAGCGACTTGGTGAAGGCGTCGAGGGCCGCCTTCACCATCGTGTAGGGGATCTGGCCGGGGTTGCCCGTGTGGCCGACCACGCTCGAGATGTTGATGATGCGGCCGCCGCTCCGGAACATGAAGCGGCGCAGCACGGCCTTGGTCAGGTACCAGGTGGCGCGCGCCATCGCCGCGACGGCGTCGTAGTCGTCGAGCTTCATCGTGAGCATGGGCGCGTTCACGTTGGTGCCGGCGTTGTTCACGAGCACGTCGACGCGCCGGGCCCGATCCTTGAGCTCCGCGACGAGGGCGTCGATCTCCTCGGGAATCGCGAGGTCGGCGCGCACCAGGAAGGCGCCGGGGAGCGCATCGGCGAGCGACCGCGCCGGCGCCTCGCTCGAGCGGTAGTGCACGCCGACGCGGAAGCCCTCGGCGGCGAGCGCGCGGCAGCAGGCCGCGCCGATCCCGGTGCCGCCGCCGGTGACGAGCGCAACCCGTTCCGTGGCTTCGCTCGCCTCCGGCTCGCTGCGCGGCCCGGCCTCAGCGGGAGCCCGCACTTCGCTCGGCTTCGCCTCGCTGCGCGCTCCGCTTGCCGGGGCCTTGCTCCCGCTCAACCGAGCGCGCCCGAGATGTGCTCGCCGCCGTCGGCGCGGATGATCGCGCCGTTGATCCAGGCGGATTCTTCGCGACAGAGCAGGTAGATCACGTTCGCGACGTCGGCCGGCGTGGTGAGGCGTCCGAAGGGGTTGCGCAGGCGCGCCTGCGCCTTCAAATGGGTCGAGCCCGGGATCGCGGCGAGGGCCGGCGTCTCGGTGATCCCCGCCTGCACGACGTTGCAGCGGATCCCGTGCGGCGCGTACTCGACCGCGATCGAGCGCGCGAGCGATTCGAGCGCCACCTTCGCCGCCGCCACCGCGGCGTAGCCCTTCCAGGCCACCTCGTTGCCCTCGCTGGTCATGCCGAGCACGCGGGCGTCGCGGGCGAAGAGACCTCGGGCGTGCAGCTCCTGCACCCAGCCGAGCAGGCTCGTCCCCATGCTGTGGATCGTGCGCGCGAAGTCCTCCTCGTCGAGGAAGTGCTTGGCGGGGTAGACCGGGGGGGTGGCGAGCGTCCAGGCCCGGTCGTCACCGGCGGCCAGCCCCTCGTCCGCCGCCTCGGCGAGCTTCGCCGGATCCACCCCGAGGCGGCGCGCGAGCCGGGCGTCCGGCGCGGCCGTCCGGGGCGCTTGCGGCGTCAGGAGCTTCAGGTTCCCGAATGCGATCGAGTGGAGCAGCAGGCGCACGCGGCCGGCCTCCCCGAGCGCGCTCGCGATCTCCCCGAGCACGGCGGCGCGCCGCTCCGCGTCGAGGGCGTCGGTGTTGAAGCTGTGGAAGCGGACCCCGGCGGCGCGGATCTTCTCGAACTCGGGCTCGATGCGCGCGAGCGTGGCGCGCCGGTCGCGGTGCACGACGACGAGGCTCATTCCGTGCCGCGCGAGCTTCTGCGCCGTCGCGAGCCCGAATCCGCTCGAGCCGCCGAGGATCACGCCCCACTCGTCCGCCGGGAAGTCGCTCGCCACGCCGTCCCCTCCGGGCCGCGCGGAGCCTAGCCCCGATCCGGCGCCCATGCCGCCGCGGCGGCGAGCTAGACTCCACGATTCTCCGCCGGGGGCGGGAGCCGAGGAGTGTCGATGCCGGAGCGGACTCGGATCGTCGGGAGCTACCTCTCGCCCTACGTGCGCAAGGTGCTGGTCTGCCTCGAGCTGAAGGGAGTGGCGTACGAGATCGACCCGATCGTGCCCTTCTTCGGCGACGAGCGCTTCTCCGCGTCGAGCCCGCTGCGGCGCGTCCCCGTCCTGATCGACGATCGCGTCACGCTCTCGGACTCCTCCGTCATCTGCCAGTACCTCGAGGACCGCCACCCGGAGCCCTCGCTCTACCCGCGCGACGTGGCCGCGCGCGCCCGGGCGCGCTGGCTCGAGGAGTACGCGGACACGCGCATGGGAGACGTCTTCATCTGGCGCCTCTTCAACGAGGTCGCGATCCGGCCGAGGGTGTGGGGCGAGAAGACCGACGAGGCGCTCGTGGCGAGGACGCTCGCGGAGGACGTCCCCGGCGTGCTCGACTACCTCGAGGCGGAGCTCCCGTCGGCGGGCTTCGCCTGCGGCGACCTCTCGATCGCGGACGTCGCGATCGCCGCCTTCTTCCGCAACGCCGCCTTCGCGCGCTTCCGCATCGACGCCGAGCGCTGGCCCAGGACCGCGGGGCTCGTGGATCGCACCCTCGAGAGCGAGGGGTTCCGGCGGCTCGCGCCCTTCGAGGAGCGCCTGCTCCGCACGCGCATCCCCGAGCAGCGGGCCGCACTCGCGAGCATCGGGGCGCCGCTCACGGCCGAGACCTGGGCGACCGCGACCCCGCGGCGCGGGTTCGCGCCGGTTCGAGAAGCGGGATGAGCGCGGCGGGCGATCCCGTGCGCGCCGCGGGCCTGCTGCTCTGCCTCGCCGCGCTCGCCTGCGCGTCGGCGCTGCGACCGCTGACCGATGCCGATGCGATCGCCGGCGCTCGCGCGCTCGACACCTCGTACCGCGTCAAGGACCGGGTGACCGTTCCCGGGCCGGAGACCCGCGAGTACGTGCTCCCCGTCGGCGAGTACCGGCCGAGACACGCCGACGACGAGGGCATCTTCTACGCCTCGGCGAGCGGCGTGATCGAGCGCGCGGGGTTCTCGAAGCGCATCGTCGCCGGGGGCATCTACGTCGCCAACGCGCCGGGCCGCCCCTTCGAACATCCGCTGCTCTACGTCGAGCTCGACGGGGACGTCGCGAAGCTCCCGCTGCCCCAGGCGGTGCTCCGGGGCTACGGCTCGACGCTCGCCTTCGCGGTGGACGGGGAGGAGCTGGTACCCTGACGTGGCGATGCGCCCTCCGGCCTGGATCCTCGCGATCGCCGCGTCGGAGATCGCCTGCGCCGGGGTAGGGCTCCCGGCGCTTCCCGTCTGCCCGGCGGCGGGGCTGCGCCCGCTCCCCGAGTCGAGCTGCGAGCTCGACGAGGACGTCGCCGACTACAAGCGCGACACGGTGCTGACACTCTGGAGCTACGTGGGGTCCGGGTCGCCGCGGCTCCCGATCGTGATCGAGCTCGACGGCCGGGCGCGCGTCGAGTCGGTGTGCCTCGAGGAGGGCGTCTCCCTCGGCAGCCGGGCCCGCGAGCAGCTCGACCGCGCGATCCGGACGCTGCGCGCCATGCGGCCGGCGCCCGCGTGCCTGGCGGGGACGCGCCTCGAGCTCGCCGAGGACTTCGCCGACGCGAGCCGGGGCTGGCGCCGGAAGACGCGCGCGCTCCCCGAGGTCGAGGAGTTCTGCCTCCGCAGCCAGCAGGGCTGCGTGGGGTGGAACGAGCCCGTCTGCGCGCTCCTCAACGACGGGAGCCGGGAGACCTACCGCGACGCCTGCCAGGCGTGCCGCGACCCGAACGTCCGGGGCTACGACGAGGGGCGCTGTCAGCTTCCGTGACTCCGCTCGCCTGCTCGAACGCGTGCGCCGCGCGGTAGAGCGTGGACTCCTCGAAGCGGCGCCCGACGAGCATCATGCCGATCGGGAGGCCTTCGCTCTCGCCGCAGGGAAGCGAGAGCGCCGGGTGGTGCGTGTGGTTGAAGATCATGGTGTTGGCGGGAGGGGCGAAGGCGGCCTGGATCACGGCCTCGCGCGGGGCGCCCGGCGGCGGGAGCGGCATCGCCTTCATCGGCGTGGTGGGGAGCACCAGGAGGTCGACGCGCCCGAACGCCTCGTCGTAGCTGGCCCGCGCGCGTCGCACGAAGTTCACGGCCTTCGCCCAGTAGCGGAAGCCGTGGCGCTTGCGCATGAGCTCCGTCCCGAGCAGCAGGAACTTGACCGTGTCGGGGAGCGCGTCCGCGCGCTCGCGCCAGGCGTGCAGGCGGTCGACGAGGCTCGGGACGCAGAGGTCCTCGTGCCCGAGGGCGCAGCCGTCGGCGTGGAAGAGCAGGAAGGCCCCGGACTGCTGCACCGGGAAGACGAGGGCCGCCGCGATCGGGTGGAGCGGGATCGAGACCTCCTCGACCTTGGCGCCGAGCCGCTCGAAGCGCCGCGCCGCGGCGCGCACGCCCGCGTCGACGTCGGGCTCCGAGTTCGCGTGGCCGAAGCCCTCGCGCAGCACGCCGATGCGCAGGCCCTCGGCGCCGCGCGGGGTCGCGGCGACGTAGTCGTCGGTGCGGACGCCGCCCTGGCGCGGGTCGAAGCCGTCGGGGCCCGCGATCGCCTGGAGCAGCAGGGCGTTGTCGGCGACCGTGCGCGTGATCGGCCCGGCGTGGTCGATCGTCGGCTCGAGCGAGAGGATCCCCGTGTACGGGACCAGGCCGTGAGTGGGCTTCATGCCCACGACGCCGCAGAAGGACGCGGGCACGCGGATCGAGCCGCCCTGGTCGCAGCCGATCGCCATGTCGACCTCTCCGGCGGCGACGAGGGCCGCGCTCCCCGACGACGACCCCCCCGCGGAGCGCGAAGGGTCGCGCGGGTTGCGCACCGGGCCCGTGTCGGCGGTGTGGCTCCCGCCCGAGAAGCACCACGACTCGCACACTGCCTTGCCGGTGATCGTGCCGCCCGCGTCCAGGATGCGCGTCACGACGGTCGCGTCGATCGGCGGCACGTAGCCCTCGAGCAGCGTCGTCCCGTTCATCATCGGGACGCCCGCCACGAGCACGTTGTCCTTGAGCGCGACCGTGCGGCCCGCGAGGGGCCCCTTCGCGGCGCCCTCGATCCGCGTCTTCACGTACCAGGCTCCGAGCGGGTTCTCCTCGGGCGGCGGCCGCACGCCGGGCGTGCGCGGATGGCGCACGGGCGGGAACTCGTCGGGAAGGGTGTCGAGGAGCGAGGCGGTCGCGCCGAAGGTCGCGAGCAGCTTCTGGAAGAAAGCGATGTCGGGCGCGTCGAAGTGCAGGCCGAGCTCGCGCGCGATCGCCTCCACCTCGGCCGTCGTCGGGGGGTGGTGCGCCATGGGATCCTCCGCAGCGCAGGGTACCGCGGCCTCCCGCGCAGGGTCGCCCGCGCTCTCAGGGCCGCCCGTTCTCAGCGCGGGGCCGATTCCGCCGCGATCGCGCCCACCTCCGCGAGCAGCCGCCCGAGGTCGCCGATCCGCGCCACGCGGATCGGGCAGCCGGGCGGGAGCGCCTCGGCGAGGCGCGCGAAGTAACGCCTGTCGGCGCGCGCCTCGACGATCACGGCGATCCCGCGGTCCTCCTCGCTGCGGATCAGCCGCCCCGTCATCTGCTTCAGGTTGAGCAGCATCCTACCGAGCGCCGCCCGCTCGAAGGGGTCGTCGCCGGCCTCGCGCAGCCTTGCATCGCGGCGGCGCCGCAGCTCCGTCGGCACCTCGAAGGGGAGCTTCTCGATCACGACCGCTTGGAGCGCGGAGCCCGGGATGTCGAGGCCCTGCCAGAAGGTCCGGGCGCCGAGCAGCACGCCGGCGCCGCCCGAGCGCTGGAAGCGCTCGACGAGCGCCGCCGGATCGTCGTGCATGCGCCGCGGGAGCAGCACCTCGAGGCCCTCGCCGCGCAGCCGCTCCGAGAGCCGTTCCGCCGCGTCGCGCATGCGCCGCAGGCTCGTGAAGAGGCCGAGCGTGCGGCCGCCGAGGAGCTTCGCGAGCGCCGCGAGCGTCTCCACGGTGTCGCCGACGAGGTCGGCGCCCGGCTCGAGCGCGACCGCGCGCATGTGCTCGGCATACGGAAACGGGCTCGCGACGCTCACGCGCCGGGCCTTCCTTCCGTGGCGGGACTCGAGCCCGAGCTCGCCCAGGGCGGCGAACGCGTCGCCGCCGACGAAGAGGCTCGCCGACACGCAGGCCAGCGACTCGAGCGAGTCGGCGAAGCGCTCGTGGAAGAGCTCGGCCAGCGCGACCGGACGCACGACGAGGCGCCAGCGGTCGAAGGGCACCGAGAGCTCCTCGAAGGCCGCGACCGCGTCGTCGTTCCCCTCGAAGAAGGCGCCGCGCAGCGCGCGCGCCGCGTCGCGCAGCTCGGCCGCGGCTCGCGTGGCCGCGTCGTCGCGCTCGGAGGGGGCCCCGGCCGCGAGCTCCTGCGCCTGGCGCGCCACGAGCTCGAGCCGCTCGGCGGCCCGCTCCGCGAGCGCGGCGGCGGCCGGATGCGCGCGGTCCGCCTGGGCCGGGAGCTCGAGCTCCCCGTACTCGCCGGCCCGCTCGCCGAGAGCCCGGCCGAGCGCCACGAGGTCCTGCTGGATCCCGCGCCGCCACGCGCGCAGGTCGGCCTGGAGCGCGCGCAGGGCCGCGCGCGGCAGGAGCGACGCCTCGGCGACGCGGAAGCGGGCCGGCCCGGTCCCCTCGGCCGGCCGCCCGAAGAGCTCGTCGAAGCGCTCGAGCACCTCGACCGGGCGCACCTCCGCGGCGAAGACCTCGTCGGCGACGCCCGCGAGGTCGTGCGCCTCGTCGACGATGGCGTGGGTGATGCGCGGATAGTCGGGCGGCCAGCGCAGCAGGAGGTCGTGGTTCGCGACCGCAAGATGGGCCGAGGCGAGCGCCTGGCGGCGCCGGCCGAAGGGGCAGCTCCGCTCCTGCGCGCAGAGCTCGCGCGTACACTGCTCGGCGCGCTGCGCGACCGAGCGGCGGACGAGGTCGCGCAGCGGCGCGAAGCGATGCAGGAGCGCGCCGGGCAGGGCCCCCACCTCGCCGAGGCGGCGCGTGCGGGCGCAGGCGACGAGCGCCGCGTACGCGAGCCGGTCGGCGGCGAAGATCCGCGGCTCGCGGCCCTCCGCGCGTACCTGCTCGAAGCGGCGCGCGCAGAGGTAGTTGGCGCGACCCTTGATCGAGAGCGCCCGCAGCTCCGGGTAGCCGAGCATCGCAGCCGCCGCGGGGATGTCCTTGCCGAGGAGCTGGTCCTGGAGGAGCTTGGTGCGCGTCGAGATGACGATCGGGTCGCGGAGGTCCTGCTCCGCGCGCAGCACCGCGAAGGGGATCGCCGCGGCGAGATAGGCCAGCGACTTCCCGACTCCCGTCCCGCCTTCGAGGAGCAGCGTCCCGCCCTTCCCGAGGGTACGGGCGAACTCGCGCGCCATCCGCACCTGCTCTTCGCGCACGCGGTAGCCGGGAAAGTGGCGGCGGCCGAGCGCCTCGTCGGCGAGCGCCGCGGCGATCGCGTCCTCGTCGAAGGGGACGCGCGCCTCCTCGGCGGGAGGGATGCAGACGAAGTGCGCCGCGGGCGGGGCGTCGCGCAGCGCCGGGGCTCCCGCGAGGAGCGGGAGCCAGGGCGACTCTGGCGCGTAGCCGTCGAGGGCGTCGCGCGCGGTGGCGTAGCGCGCCTCGCCGGCGCGCGCCCCGGTCGCGGTGGCCGAGAGCACGCGCAGCGTGTCGAGGGCGTCGGAGAGCGCGCGGTGGCGCTCCTCCCTCCCGAGCAGCTCGCGCGTGAAGCTCTCGAGCCGCAGGTCCGACGCGTCGGGGTGGGTGACGGCGAGCAGATCCTGCGTGTCGAGGTAGCGGGCGTGGCCGAGCTCCGGCGCCACCTGGCTCGCGAGGAAGTGCCGCTCGAACTCCGCGTTGTGGGCGACGAGCGTGCGGTCGGCGAGGGCGCCGGCGATCGCCTTCGCGACGTCCTCGATGCGTGGAGCGCCCGCGAGGTCGGCCGCCGCGAGGCCCGTGAGGCGCTGCACCGCGCGCGGGAGCGGCCCCCGCGGCTCGACCAGGGCCTCGAGCGTCACGACCAGGGGCTCGCCGGGCGTGAGCAGCACGACGCCGACCTCGATGATCTCGGCGCCCGCGTCGACCGCGAGGCCCGTGGTCTCGAGGTCCACGACGGCGAGCGGCCCGTGGGCCGCGAGCAGGGGAGCCAGCGCCGAGAGATCGACGCCGAGCTCCGAGGGATCGCGCCGCTCGCAGCGCAGGGGAGCGAGCGGGCTCTCCGGGGGACCCGAACCGCTAGACGTAGATCCCACCCTTGAACTCGCGATCCTGGCGCAGGATCACGTTCACGAGCGCCGGCTTTCCCGACGCGGCGGCGCGCTCGAGCGCGGGGCGGATCGCTTCGGGCCGCTCGACGAGCTCGCCGTGCCCGCCGAGAGCCTCGACCACCTTGTCGTAGCGCGTCTGGCGCAGCAGCGTCGGGCCGGCCCGGTCCCAGCCGTAGAGCGAGCCCTGCGGCCGCATCATCTGGCCCCAGGCCGCGTCGTTGCCGACGATGCCGACGATCGGGAGGCCGAAGCGGACGGCGGTGTCGTACTCGAAGCCGTTCAAGCCGAAGGATCCGTCGCCGTAGACGATCACGACGCGCCGCTCCGGGTGGGAGAGCTGGGCCGCGAGCGCGAAGGGCATGCCGACGCCGAGGGTCCCGAGCGGGCCCGGGTCCATCCACGAGCCTTCGCTGCGCACGGGGATGATCTTCGCCGCCGTGGCGACGATGTCGCCGCCGTCGCCGATCACGATCGGGTCGCCGAGCGTCGCGAGCCACTCGCGCAGCTCGAAGCACATGCGCTGGGGATCGATCGGCACCTCGTCGCTGTGCAGCGCCGCCTCCTCCTTCTGCTCCGCCCTGGTCTCGATGGCCCGCAGCTCGTCGCGCCACGCGGAGAAGTCGAGCCGCACGCCCTGGTTCTTCATCTCCTCGAGCAGCATCTCGAAGCTGCAGGCGAGGTTCCCGACCAGCGGCACGTCGGTCTCGCGGTTCTGGCCGATCAGCGTCGCGTCCATCTCGAGCTGGACGATCTTCGCGTCGGCCGGGATGGTCTGGCCGAAGCGCATGCGGAAGTCGAGCAGCGTCCCGGCCAGCACGATGCAGTCGATCTTCTCGAGGGCGTGCCGGCGCGCGCGGTTCAGGAACTCGGGCGAGTCGGGCGGGACCGTGCCGCGGCCCATGCCGTTCGTGAACGAGGGGATGTGCGTCTCGCGGATGAAGCGGTTCATCTCCGCCGCGGCGCGCGACCACTTGACGCTCGTGCCCGCCATCAGCATCGGGCGGCGGGCCGCCCGGAGCAGCTCGAGCGCGCTGCGCACCTCGTCGCGGTCGGGCGAGAGGCGCGGCGGCGCGGTACGGATGCGAGGGATCTTCGCCTGCGCGGGGTCGACCTGGCCCATGAAGACGTCCATCGGGATCTCGAGGAACGCCGGCCCCGGGATGCCGGAGACCGCGTGCCGGATCGCGAGCTCGATGTACTCGGGAATGCGCGCGGTCTGGTAGATCGTGTCGGCGTACTTGGTGATGGGGCGCACCACGCCGACGTGGTCCATCTCCTGGAGCGAGCCGCGCCGGAGGTTCGCGAAGGGGCCCTGGCCTCCGATCACGAGGATCGGGGAGTTCGCGCGCCAGGCGTTCGCGATGCCGGTGACGCCGTCGGTGACGCCGGGGCCGGCGGTGATCGCCGCGACGCCGATCCCCCCCGGGTGGCAGCGCGCCCAGGCGTCGGCCGCGTGGACGGCGGCCTGCTCGTGGCGGACGTCGACGATCCGGATGCCCTCGTCGAAGCATCCGTCGTAGAGCGGCATGATGTGGCCGCCCGAGAGCGTGAAGATGCAGTCGACGCCCGCGCTCTTGAGCGCGCGGGCGGCGAGCTTGCCGCCGTGCAGGGGCTTGGACTCGGGCATGGGGGGATCCCTCGTGCGCTCGGGATGGAGCGCAGCGACGGTATCACCCCCGCGCGAGGGCGGTCAAATCCGATTGACTCCGCTCGCCTGCGGCTCGCTGCGCGGCCGCTTCGCGGCCTTGCGTCGACCTACTCCGCTCGCCTGCGGCTCGCTGCGCGGCCGCTTCGCGGCCTTGCTCAGACAGCCCGAGGGGCGGCTCGAGTCAGGGCCGGGCTGGTCCTTCTCTCGCGGCGCCCGCCGTGGCTAGCGGTTGGCGCTGAGCGCGAACTCCGAGCGGCGGTTGTAGCGCCAGGCGGCCTCGTCGTGGCCCTGCACGGCCGGGTTCGCCTCGCCGAAGCTCACCGTGTCGAGGCGCGACGTGGGCACCCCGAGGTCGACGAGATAACGCTTGGTCTGCTGCGCGCGCCGCTCGCCGAGCGCGAGGTTGTACTCCTCGCTGCCGCGCTCGTCACAGTGGCCCTCGACCACGATCATCGGCCACTGCGGCTTGCCGCTGATCGTCTGCGCGTTGCCCTTGAGCAGCGGCTTCGCGTCGTCGCGGATCTGGAAGCTGTCGTAGTCGAAGTAAACGGTCTCGAGTCCGATCGCCCGACCGCGCTGGCCGGCCTGGTCGGCGCCGCCGGCCATGCCGCCGTCGTCGAACTCGCTGCCCGTGACGCCGCCTTCGTCCGGGCCCGTGCCCGAGCCCGTGGAGCGGCAGCCCGCCGCCGCCAGCGAAACGAGAACCCCCGCGAGCACGAGCCCGCGCACGCCTGCACCTGCCTTCATTGCTGTCTACCCCCCCAAAAAAAAATAGAAAGAGCCGGAAGCCGTTCCGTTCCGGGTCGTCGGCCTCCGCCGACCGCGGTACCCCTCTATCGGTCGCACGTCCGGAGAACGTGAGTGAGCTTCGTCACCCCGCGCCCCGCTACGCGAGGCCCCGGTGGACCAGGTACTCGGCCACCAGGGTAGCACCCCGGGCCGCGCCCATCTTGGTGTTGTGGCTGAGCAGCACGAGCTTGACCCCGTTCGGGAGGGCCGCGTCCTCGCGCAGCCTCCCGATCACGGTCGTCATCCCGCCGTTGCAGTTGCGGTCGAGGCGCGGCTGCGGCCGGTAGGGGTCCTCGCAGACCTGGACGAGCTCGGGCGGGGCCGAGGGGAGCCCGAGGTCGACGAACTCGCGCCCGAAGGCCCGCAGCGCCTCCGCCACCTCGGCCAGGGACGCGCGCCGCCCGAGCGCCGCGCTCACCGCGAGGGTGTGCCCGTCCCGGACGTTCACGCGTGTGCAGGTGGCCGAGACGGCCAGCTCGAGCGGCTCGATCCGGTCCCCTTCCAGGCGGCCCAGGATCTTCGCCGTCTCGCGCTGGACCTTGTCCTCCTCCTTCGGGATGAAGGGGATCACGTTGTCGAGGATGTCCAGACCGGCCACGCCGGGGCTCCGCCCGGCCCCCGAGAGCGCCTGGAGCGAGGTCATGACGACCGCGCGGACCCCGAAGGCGCGCACCAGCGGCGCCAGGGCGATCACGAGGCCCGTGGCCGTGCAGTTCGGGATCGGCACCACGTAGCCCCGCCAGCCGCGCTCGCGCTGCTGGCGCTTCACGAGCGCCGCGTGCTCGTGGTTCACGCCCGGGACCACGATCGGGACGTCGTCCTCGTAGCGGAAGGCCGAGGACGTCGAAACGACCGGGACGTGCGGCGCGAGGGCCTCCTCGAGCGGGCGCGCGGCATCGCTCTCCACCGCCGAGAAGACGAGGTCGACCGAGCGCGGGTCGAAGTCGCGGGCCTCGACCACGCGCAGGCCGGCGAAGCGCTCGGGCAGCGGCTCGTCGCAGGCCCAGCGCCGGGCGCCGTCCGGCCCCGTGATCGCGTCGCGGTAGGCCCGGCCCGCGCTCCGTTCGCTCGCGGCGAGGACGCAGAGCTCGAACCACGGGTGATCCGCGAGGGAGACCAGGAAGTGCTGGCCCGCCACTCCCGTCGCACCCACCACGGCGACCCGGCGACGCGGCTGCTCGCTCATGGCGTCTTCAGTAGCGAATCGGGGCCTTCCGGGCCATCCGCGGCCCCTGGCGCCGGATCCGCCCATCCGGCGAACGGGGGGATCGCCACAGCGGCCGCCTCCTCGAAGCTCTCGAGGTCCGCGTACCACCAGCTCGCGACGCCGTCGCTGGCGAGGCTCTTGATCGACGGCCCGCGCTGCTGCGGCCCGACGCCGGCGTGGATCGCCTTTGCAATCGCCAGGGCGAGGGGCCCCGGATCGGCGTCGAGGCGCGCGACGCGCCAGCCGTCGCTGTCGCGACCGAGCACCAGGTCGAAGACGATCGCCCGGACGCCCTCCGGCTCCCCGACCTCGGCCGCGAGGGCGAAGCGCACCTCGTCCCAGCGCAGCAGGCGCTCGCCGGCCGGCGTCCCGTGGAGGACCCCGCCCTCGGTGGGGCGGATCTCGCGCAGCACCTCGACCCGGTAGCCGGCACCCGGCGCCGCCCGGAGGGAGGGGCGAGCGTAGGGCGCTCTGGAGTTGGCATCACCCATGGGTCCGCCACCGCATCGACCGCCCGTCGCGGCGGCTTGACGCGAGGCCGCCGACGGCGGCTCCGCCCACGGTTCGACCCCTGCGGGGTTCGATACCATCCGCGCCGTGCAGGCCAGCGCACCCGCCCCGTTCGAGGTCTACTGCGACCGCTGTCGGGTCACGTTCCCGGTGGGAACGCGACGCTGCATCCACTGCGGCGGGCGCACGGGTAGCTCGACGCAGAAGCTCGGGATGCGCTTCGAGCCGATGCGGGAGCCCGAGGAGGCCCCGGCGGAGCTCGAGCCGGAGCCGGCGCGGCGCCGCTTCGTCTCGCCGCTCACGCTGGTGTGGATCGTACTGATCGCAGCCGGCTACCTGGTCCGCGCCTGCTCGGGACAGCAACCTTGAGCCGGTGGATGGAGCTGGGCGAGCCCGGGACGAAGCTCGTGCTGCTGCGCTTCTCGGGGGACATCAGCGTCAAGGCGCGCGGCACGCGGCATCGCTTCGTGCAGCGCCTGCTGCACAACCTGCACGACGCCCTGGCGAGCGAAGCCGGGGGCAGCACCTCGCGCGTCCGGGTCTCGCACGACCGGGTCCTGGCCGAGCTCCCGCCCGGTGTCGACGCTTCGTCTCTCGGCCGGGTCTTCGGGGTGCAGTCGCTCTCGCGCGTGCAGGACCGCACGCCGCCGCGTCTGGACGCGGTGGTGGCCAGGGGCCGCGAGCTCTTCACCGAGGCGGTCCGCGGCCGCCGCTTCGCGGTGCGCGCGCGGCGCGTCGGGAGCCGGGAGCGGATCGCGCTCCAGTCGCGCGAGGTGGAGCGCGAGCTCGGCGCCGCCCTCCTGCCCGGAGCGGCCGGCGTCGACCTCGACGAGCCGGAGGTCACGGTCCACGTCGAGCTCGCGGAGGGCGAGACCTGGCTGCTCGGCGAACCGATCCCCGGCCCCGGCGGTCTCCCGCTCGGCGTCGAGGGCCGCGCGGTGGCGCTCCTCTCCGGCGGCTTCGACTCCGCGGTGGCCGCCTGGCAGGTCCAGCGCCGCGGCGTCGCGCTCGACCACGTCTTCTGCAACCTCGGCGGGGCAGTGCACGAGGCCGGAGCGCTGCGCGTCGCGAAGATCCTCGCCGAGCGCTGGTCCTACGGCCAGCTCCCGCGCCTCCACTCGATCGACTTCGCTGCCGTCGTGGCGCAGCTCCAGGCCCAGACGCAGCGCCGCTACTGGCAGGTGCTGCTCAAGCGCCTCATGCTGCGCGCCGCCGAGGCGGTGGCGCGCGAGCGCGGCGCGGTGGCGATCGTGACCGGCGAGGCGCTGGGCCAGGTCTCGTCGCAGACGCTCCAGAACCTCGCGGTGATCTCGCGCGCGACGGAGCTCCTGCTGCTGCGGCCGCTCGCCGGCATGAACAAGGACGAGATCATCGCGATCGCCCGGCGCATCGGCACCTTCGAGACCTCGAAGGTGGTGGGCGAGTACTGCGACCTCGTGCCGCGCCGGCCCGCCACCGCGTCGACGCAGGGGGCGGTCCTGGCCGAGGAGGCGCAACTCGACGCCGACCTCTTGCTGCGCGCCGTCGCCCGGCGCTCCGTCTTCGACCTGCGCGGGCTCGACGTCGAAGGCCTCACGGCCCCCGAGCTCCAGGTCGAGAAGGTCCCGCCGGGAGCGCTGCTGATCGACCTGCGCCCGCGCGAGCAGTACCTGGGCTGGCACCCCGAGGGCGCGCTCCACCTCGAGTTCGCGCAGGCGCTGCGCGCCTACCCGAGCTTCGATCGCTCCCGCACCTACGTCCTCTCCTGCGACCTCGGTCTCATCAGCGCGCACCTCGCGGAGCGGATGCGCAAGGAGGGTTTCGACGCCTTCCACCTGCGCGGCGGGACGCGCCCCCTCAGGCGCCTCGCAGACACGTCACGCTGACCCGCCGCCGGCGCGGGCCGTCGAGCTCGACCAGCAGGATCCGCTGCCACGTCCCGAGCAGGAGGTCGCCGCCCGCGACCGGGACGAGCTCGGACGGGCCCAGCAGCGCCGCCTTGATGTGGGCGTGCGCGTTGTCGTCGATGCGGTCGTGCAGCCAGCCCGCGTGCTCCGGAACCGCGCGATCGAGGGCCGCGAGCAGGTCCTTCCCGATGTTGGGATCGTCGAACTCGTTCACCACGACGGCCGCGGTCGAGTGCAGCACCATCACCTGGCAGAGGCCCGCCGCGACGCCCGAGCGCTTCACGACCTCGCGCACGCGCTCGGTGAGGTCGAGGCACTCCCTCGCCGTGCCGGTCTCGACCTCGAAGATCTCGCTGATCGCGCCCATCGACCTCGTCCGGGACCGACCGGGGATCGGATCCAGGATAGTGGCCCTTCTCTACCGTCGCATGGAGCGCTCGAAGGCTGCGGGCGTCGGGCTCGGCGCACCCGACCGTTGGCTGGCTCAAGCGCGGGCTTCGTCAGCCGCTACCTGGGGCTATGCGACTCCTCCTCCTGGCTCCCGCGTTCGCCTTCGCGCTCGGGCTGGCCTCGCCGGCGGCAGCCGGGCCCGTGTCGGTGGAGATCCAGCCCGGGTCCCCGGTGCCGGAGCCCTTCCTGCTGAGCGTGACCGCATGGAGGCGCGCTTCCTCTACTCGGGAAGGCAGCCCCGGACGCCCCGAGCGCGTCATCGTGGCTTTCGAGTCCATCTCGGCCGAGCCGCGCCTCGCGCAGGTCACGGCGATCGAGTGGCGCGCCGACGCCGCGCGCCTGCGGATGGACGACGTCGAGCGCAGCTCGAGCGAGTCGCAGACCGGCGGGGTGATCGAGTGGATCTCGGGAACCTTGAGCGTCCGCGACTTCCTGACGCTGGCCAACGCGAGGGAGCTTCGAGCCGCGCTCGGATTGCTCGAAGTCGAGATCTCGGCTCCCGACCGCGCGGCCCTGGGCCACTTCGGCGCGCAGATCCCGCCCGCACCCCCGGCGGCACCGACGCCCTGAGCCTCGCCACCTGGAGAGCTCAGCGCGGCCCCGTCGCGCCGAGGCCGGGGGTCCGGATGCCGGGCAGGCTGTCGATGCTGCGGTCGTGCTCCGCGACGTAGGCGCGCAGCCCCTCCGGGCCCTTGCGCTCCGCCCACGCGGCGAGCTGCGTGCGCTGGCCTTCGTAGCGGTAGAGCGGCACGCCGTAGCCGCAGGAGTCCGCGATGCGCACGATGCGCGCGTGTACGATCGCGCGCGCCTGGGAATGGCTCGGGAGCTGGCTCGCGAGGCCCTCCCAGGCGGCGTCGCCCGGCTCGACGACCTCGCCGCGGCCGTGCAGGCGCAGGGTGCGCGGCGGCCCCTCGAACGCGCAGAACATGAAGACGATGCGGCCGTTCTCGCGCAGGTGCGCGGCCGTCTCGATCCCGCTCCCGACGAGGTCGACGTAGGCGACCTCGCGCGGGCCGAGGATCGCGAGGCTCTCGAGGCCCTTGGGCGAGAGATTCACGTGCCCCTCGCCCGAGAGCGGCGCGGTCGCGACGAAGAAGACGCGCTGGCGCCGGATCCACTCGGCGTTGCGCTCGTCGATCTCGGGATAGAGCTTGCCCATGCGACCTCCGGCGCGCGCAGGCAGCGTAGCGCCAGGCCCTATCGTGCGCTTCGAGCTGGCGGCAGCCTATGTTGTGACGGCCTGCCACGGGATGAAGACCCCGCCGCGCTGCGGCGGGAGGGGGCGACAGGTCGACTCGATGGGCTTGCTCCTCGATCCGCGTCTCGAGGCCCTGCTCGATCGCCTGCACGCGCAGAGCGCAGGGCAGGGCGAAGCGCTCACGTCCTACTTCGCGGCCCGAGCCCGCGAGGGCTCGCTCGACTGGAACGCATTCGAGCAGCGGGACGACCGCTTCCTGAGCGACAAGCTCGTCGCGCTCGATCGCGAGAAGGCGGAGCTCTGCTACCAGCTCTGCCGAGCGCTGCGCGCCAGGCGCGTCGTGGAAGCGGGCACCTCCTTCGGCGTCTCGACGCTCTATCTCGCGGCCGCCGTCCGCGACAACCTCCGGGAGGACGGCGGCAAGGGGATCGTCATCGGCACGGAGTACGAGCCGCAGAAGGCCCGCGCGGCGCGCGCCCACTTCGCCGAGGCCGGCCTGTCCGACCTGATCGATCTGCGCGAAGGCGATCTACGGGAGACGCTCCAGCAGGTCGGGGGGCCGGTGGACTTCATGCTGATCGACATCTGGACTCCGATGGCCCGGCCGGCCCTCGAGCGGGTCGCGCCCCACCTGCGCCCCGGCGCGATCGTGGTAGCCGACAACACCATACAGTTTCGCGATGCCTATCGCGACTACTTCGATTTCGTCCACGACCCGGCGAACGGCCTTCGCACGCTGACCCTCCCGTTCGAGGGCGGCCTGGAGCTCACGCTGCGCGGCTGAGCGTGGTGCGGAGCCAAGAGCTCGGAGGCGCCACGGTGGCGGACCTCAGGCGGGCAGCCGGAAGGCGGGCGCGTCGGCCGTCTCGCCCACGCCGGCGCGGGCGATCAGCTGATCCTGGATGGGGACGTGGCGCTTGAGCTCGGGCATGACCTCGCCCGCGAAGAGCCGGAGGCTCGCCTCCGCCACGTCGTAGGGCATGCCCGCGTAGCTGAAGACCCCGACGAAAGCCTCTCCGCCGGTTCGCCGCTGCACGTCCACGATCTTCGCGTAGCACTGCTCCGGCGTGCCCCACACCTGCAGACCGAGGAAGAAGTCCACCAGCTCGTCGACACCGCCCGGACGCGTGGCCCGCTCCTGCATCGACTTGTACGCCTCGTAGCCGCGCAGCTTCGTCAGGTGGTCTCCCACCAGCTCGTAGTGCCGCACCACCGAGCGCCAGTAGTCCCCGATGTACCTTCGGGCCATCTCCTCGGCGCGGTCGCCGCTCTCGTCGCAGAAGGTCCAGCCCGCCACGATCGGCGGCGGCGCGTCGATGCCGTTGGTCTCGCGGTAGACGGAGCGGTAGGTGTCGAGCTCGGCCACCACCATCTCCCAGGGCTTCTGCGGGATGATCAGCAGGCCGACTCCCAGCCGCGCCATGATGACGGACGACTCCGGCGAGACGGCGGCGGCGTAGGTGCGGCCCCGGAAGGACTTGAAGGGCCTCGGGCGGATCTCCCGGCGCTCCTGCTGGACGAGGCGGCCCTCGAACTCGCAGACGCCGCGTTCCAGACCCTCGAGGATCATCTGGGCGGCCTCGACGAAGAACTCCCGACTGTCCTCCTGCCGCACCCCGAAGCCGTCGAACTCGACGCGCCCGAGGCCCCGGCCGATGCCGAGGATGAATCGGCCGTTCGACAGGTGATCGAGCATCACGACCTGCTCCGCGACCCGCATCGGGTGGTGCCACGGCAGCACCACGACCATGGAGCCGAGCTGGATCCTCTGGGTGCGTCCGGCGCACCAGGTCAGGTACTGCAGGACGTCCGGGCACATCGTGTAGTCGGTGAAGTGGTGCTCGACGCCCCAGATCGACTCGAAGCCCAGGGGCTCCGCCAGGTCGCCGAGGCGCAGCTCGTTGCGGTACACGTTGCGATCGGTGCGCCCGTCGCCCATGCCCTGGAAGATGACCGCCATTCCCACGTGCATCGGGGTCGCCCCTCTCGAGATCCGAGGCGCAGGATACGCTCCCGGAGGACGCCCTGTCCAAAGCTCGGCTACGTTTCGTCGCCGCGGGTCTGCGCTTGCCGGCCGCTGCCGGGGGCTCTCACGAGCTCTTCTGCGCGCGCGTCCGCTCCCGGCCCGCCCCCCAGACGTAGAGGGTGGGGAGCAGCAGGAGCGTCAGCGCCGTCGACGAGAGGACTCCGCCGATCACTACCGTTGCGAGCGGCCGCTGCACCTCGGCGCCGGCACCCGTCGCGATCGCCATCGGGACGAAGCCGAGCGAGGCGACGAGCGCCGTCATGAGTACCGGGCGGAGCCGGGTGAGGGCCCCCTCCCGGACGGCCCGCTCGACGGGCATGCCCTCCCGGCGCAGCTCCTTGATGAATGCGACCATCACGACCCCGTTCAGGACGGCCACGCCGGAGAGCGCGATGAAGCCTACCCCGGCCGAGACCGAGAGCGGGATTCCCCGGAGCATCAGCGCCGCGACGCCGCCCGTGAGCGCCAGCGGGATCCCACTGAAGACGAGCAGCGCATCGCGGGCCGAGCCGAAGACGCCGAAGAGGATCACGAAGATCAGGAGGAGCGAGAGGGGAACCACCACCTGGAGGCGGCGGGTTGCGGAGAGGAGCTGTTCGAACTGGCCGCCCCAGGCCGTCCAGTAGCCCGCCGGGATCTCGACCTCCCGCTGCATCCGCCGCTCCGCCTCGGCCACGAACGAGCCGAGGTCGCGCCCGCGCACGTTGGCGGTGACCACCACGCGACGCTTTCCGTTCTCGCGGCTCACCTGGTTGGGGCCCGTGCCCACCTCGATCTCCGCCACCGCGGAGAGCGGGATGAACGAGCGCGGCGCCTCCTCCGGAGCGAAGGTCGCGCTCGCGAAGCGCAAAGTGTCTCGCGACGGCATCCGGTCGGGCTCGGGCAGCGCGATCGGAACGCGCCGCAGGGAGTCGAGATCGGCCCGCAGCTCCTCGGGGAGCCGCACCACGAGGTCGAAGCGGCGGTCACCCTCGAAGACCTCCCCCGCCGACTTCCCGCCCATGGCGATCTCGACCACGTCCTGCACGTCGGCCACGGCGAGGCCGTAGCGGGCGAGCGCAGGGCGGTCGACGTGGACCGTGAGGAAGGGGAGACCCGTCACCTGCTCGACCTTCACGTCCGCCGCTCCGGGAACCCGCGCGAGTACCTCCGCGATCCGCTCGGCGGCGCCTAGGAGTGTCGGCATGTCGTCCCCGAAGACCTTCACCGCCACGTCGCTGCGGACGCCCGCGATGAGCTCGTTGAAGCGCATCTCGATCGGCTGCGTGAATTCGTAGTTGTTGCCGGGGATCGCGAGCACCGCCTCCTCCACTTCTCGTACGAGATCCTCCTTGGGCTTACGCGGGTCGGGCCACGCTTCGCGCGGCTTCATGATCACGAAGCCGTCGGCGACGTTCGGCGGCATCGGGTCGGTCTCGATCTCGGCCGTGCCGATCTTCGCGAAGACGCGATCCACCTCCGGGAACTCCTTCAGACGCCGCTCGAGCAGGTGCTGCATCGCGACCGCCTGGGTGAGGCTGGTACCGGGAATGCGGAGCGCGTGGAGCGCCACGTCCCCCTCGTCGAGGCTCGGGATGAACTCGCGGCCCATGCGCGTGGCCGCGAGACCACTCAGCAGCACGAGCGAGGCTGCCGCCGTCACCACGACCGCGCGGTTCGCGAGCGCCCATTCCAGGGCCGGCGCGTAGAGGCGTTTCGCTCCCCGCATCAGCGCGCTCTCGCGCTCGGAGATCGGCCCCGAGAGGACGATCGCGACGGCGGCCGGCACGAACGTCACCGAGAGGACGAGGGCCCCGAGCAGGGCGAGCACCACGGTGAAGGCCATCGGCCGGAACATCTTGCCCTCGACGCCCGAGAGCGTGAGGATCGGCAGGTACACGAGCAGGATGATCGAGACGCCGAACACGCTCGGGCGGACGACCTGTCGGGTCGCGTCGAGCACCGTCTCGAGGCGCTCTCGGAGCTGGAGGAGGCGGCCCTGCCGGTGCTGCTCCTCCCCCAGCCGGCGGATGCAGTTCTCGACGATGATCACCGCGCCGTCCACGATGAGCCCGAAGTCGAGGGCGCCGAGGCTCATCAGGTTGCCGCTCACGCGGCCGCGCACCATTCCGGTTACGGTGAAGAGCATCGAGAGCGGGATCACCAGCGCCGTCAGCACGGCGGCGCCGATGTTGCCGAGCAGCAGGAAGAGCACGGCGATCACGAGCAGGGCGCCCTCCACCAGGTTGTTGCGAACCGTCTCGATGGTCCGGTCCACGAGCGCCGTCCGGTCGTAGACCGCCCGCGCGACCACCCCTTCGGGCAGCGTGCGGTTCACCTCGACCAGCTTCGCCGCGACGCGCTGCGACACCTCCCGGCTGTTCTCGCCCATCAGCATGAAGACCGTCCCGAGCACCACCTCGCGGCCGTTCTCGGTCGCGGCGCCCGTCCGGAGCTCCGAGCCGATCGCCACGTCGGCCACATCGACCACGCGGATCGGGATGCCCGCGTCGTGCCCCACGACGATCCGGCGGATGTCGTCGAGGTCGACCACCTGCCCGGGCGCGCGGATCAGGTATTGCTCGCCGTTGCGCTCGATGTAGCCGGCGCCAACGTTGGAATTGTTCCGCGCGAGCCCTTCGATCAGGTCCCGGAAGCCGAGCCGATGAGCGATCAGCTTCTCGGGACGCGGCGCCACGTGAAACTGCTTCTCGTAGCCGCCGATCGTGTTCACTTCGGTGACGCCCGGGATGTTGCGGAGCTGCGGCTTGATGACCCAGTCCTGGAGCGTTCGCAGGTCCATCGGCGTGTAGGGTTCGCCTGCGGGTGTCCGGGCACCGTCCTCGGCCCCGACGGTGAACATGAAAATCTCGCCGAGCCCGGTGGCGATCGGCCCGAGCGTCGGCTCCAGGCCGGGGGGCAGCTTCGCCTTCGCCTCCCGGAGCCGCTGGTCCACGAGCTGGCGCGCGAAGTAGATGTCCGTGCCGTCCTCGAAGACCACCGTCACCTGCGAGAGCCCGTAGCGGGAGAGCGAACGGCTGCTCTCGAGTTTCGGCAGCCCCGCGATCGCGGTCTCGATCGGGAAGGTCACGCGCTGCTCCGCCTCGAGAGGCGAGTAGCCGGGGGCCTCGGTGTTGATCTGCACCTGCACGTTCGTGATGTCGGGGACGGCGTCGATCGGGAGCTGGCCGAAGCTCCAGGCTCCGAGCGCCGCCATGGCGCACGTCGCCCCGAGCACCAGCCAGCGGTGGCGGAGGGAGAGCTCGAGGATGCGGTCGAGCACGGCTTCCCCTCAGTGGTCGTGCGCGGCGCCGGCCTTGCCGACGTCGGCCTTGAGCACGAAGCTGCCCGCCGCGGCGTAGCGGTCGCCGGCGGAGAGCCCGGAGACGACCTCCACCCACTCGCCGTCGCGGCGGCCGAGCTCCACGGGCTGGGCCTCGAAGACGCCGCCCTCGTTGCGGAAGACGACGTCCCAGTCTCGCAACCGCTGCATCGCCGAGGCCCGTACCGCCACGGGAACCTCGGCGGCGTCGACCTCCACCTGCGCCGTGACGAAGAGGCCGGGCCGCCAGGAGCCGTCCGGGTTCGGGACCACGGCCCGCGCGAGGAGCGTCTGCGTGTTCTCGGACCCGACTGGCGAGAGATAGGAGATCGTGCTCTCGACGGGTGGGCTCCCGTCTCCCACTTCCACGAAGACCCGCTGGCCCACGCGCAGCTTCCCGAAGTCCCGGCGGTAGACCTGGAGATCCGCCCACACGGTGGAGAGGTCTGCCACGACGTAGATCTCGCGGTCATTGGCGACGAACTCGCCCGGCGCGATCCGCTTGAAGATCACGGTGCCGGCGATGCGGGAGCGCACCTCGTAGGGATGGAGGCTCGCGTTGCTCTCGATCGCGGCGAGGATCTCGTCCTTCTCCACGGCGTCGCCGAGCCGCTTGCGCACGGTCTTCGCGAGGCCCGAGAAGCGCGGCATGATGCGGGCCAGCGCGTCCTCGTTGGTCACGATGCGGCCGTTCAGCGCGATCGTGGAGCGCAGCCGGGCGGGCCCCGCCTGGCCGAGCTCGACGCCGGACGCCTCCGCGGCCTCGCGCGAGAGCGTGACGCGCCCCTCGTAGGACTCGTAGCCGAACTGGTACGAGCGACCCCCGTGGCGCGCGACCACGCGCACCTCGAAGGAGTGGGGCTCGACGACCTCGCGGTCGCCCACGAGGTAGTCTTCTCGCGGCGCGAACGAGAGCCGATCGACGCGGCCTCCGAGCCGGTGCAGCTCGACTGTGAGGTCGACGGCCGCGGCATCCAGCGGCTTCCCGTCGCGGTACGGATGGACGCGCAGCTCCGGCGGCACGCCGCGCTCGAAGATCGTCAGCTCGAGGCCGAGAGCGCCGTCCTCGAGCAGGCGCCCGCCGTGGG
The DNA here is from genome assembly GCA_964624475.1 of uncultured Spirochaetales bacterium. Lineage (GTDB taxonomy): Bacteria > Myxococcota_A > UBA9160 > UBA9160 > SMWR01 > CAZUYC01. The sequence goes on from CAZUYC010000136.1 coordinate 61,836, forward strand.
GTCCGCGCGCGTACGCCTCGGGCGCCTCGCCCTCCTCTTCAGCGTGGCGATCGCCCGGGGTCGCCGGTTGCCAGGCGAGGAGCAGGGCCCCGAGGGCCACCGTCGCGAGGACGATGCCCAGGACGGCGTGGGATTGTTCGACTCGCAAGATCGGTTCCTCCGCCCGTCACCGGCGAGCTGCCGGAGTCGCGGCGCGGGCCGAAGCGGAGCGGCGATCGTTGGAAGACGCACGGGCGACCGTGCGCCTCACGGGTCAGGAGTCAGGCGTGCGGAGGGGCTCGCGGGTGAGATGGGGCCGCGAGCTCGGGGCCCGCGCAGCGCGGTGCGCCCTGGGCCGCAACCGTGAGCAGTCGCTCGCCGGGGACAGCGGGTTCAGGAAAAGGGGACGGAAGCGCGGGCGGCGCGGACGGCCGAGGTGCGCGAGCGGTCACGAGCAGAGCGTCATCGAGATGGCCGTGATCCTGGGGTGCCCGATCCCCCGCTGCCCGGTGCGCCGTCTCGGCGTCGGAGGAAGCCGCTGGGATCCCGCGCGGGTGGTGGTGCCGCTCGTGTTGGTGGAGGAGCGCGTGCACCAGGCTCCAGCCGGGCGAGGCGAATGCCGCCAGAAGCAGGATCCAGGCGAGCCGGTGACGCGGGGACGACATGCGACGCCAGGATAGCCCCGGTTCGGCGATCCGCTCCTCGGTGGGGATCACGCTCGCAGCCGCGCGAGCCGCAGCCCGTTCACGATGACGAGGAGCGAGGCCCCCATGTCGGCGGCGATTGCGGCCCACAGGGACGCGCTTCCGAGCAACGTGAGCATCACGAACACCGCCTTCACCCCCAGGGCCGCGGCGATGTTCTGGCGGACGACGCGCAGCGTCGCCCGCCCGTGGCTCACGAGCCAGGGGAGCCGGCGGAGGTCCTCCGACAGGAGCGCAATGTCCGCGGTCTCGATCGCGACGTCGCTGCCCGCCGCGCCCATGGCGATCCCGAAGGATGCGCGCGCCATGGCCGGTGCGTCGTTCACGCCGTCTCCGACCATGGCGACGACGGGGTAGCGACGCGCGAGCGCTTCGACGGCGGCCACCTTGTCTTCGGGCAGGAGCTCCGCCCGCACCGCCGTCAGTCCGACACGGCGGGCGACGGCGCGCGCCGCCGCCGCGTTGTCGCCCGTCAGCATCTCCATGTGCTCGACACCGAGGCGGCGTAGGGCTTCGAGGCTGTCTCTCGCCTCCGGGCGGATCTCGTCGGCGATGGCGATCAGGCCGCAGGCATGCCGCTCGTTTCCGATCGCGACCACCGAGCGACCTTCGTCGCTCATCGCGTTCGCACGGGCGTGGACCTCTTCCGTCTCCTGTCCGAGCTCCTCGAGGTAGCGATGCGAGCCGAGCCAGTACTCCCGGCCGTCGAGCCGGGCGTGCGCGCCCTTGCCCTTCAGGATCTCGAACGAAGCGGCGGGCTCGAAGGGGATCCCGCGTTCGCGCGCCGCGGCCACGATGGCGCGGGCCAGCGGATGGTCGCTGTGGATCTCCATCGCCGCCGCGCGCGCGAGCACCTCGGACTCGGAATGACCGCCGAGCCCCACAACTTCCACCACGCGTGTACGACCCTGGGTGAGCGTCCCGGTCTTGTCCAGGGCGATCGCCGCCACACGGCCGGCCGCCTCGAGGTACACGCCGCCCTTGATCAGCACGCCGTGGCGGGCGGCCGCGGTCAGGCCGGCCACGATGCTCACCGGCGTCGAGATCACGAGCGCGCAGGGGCAAGCGATCACGAGCAGGACGAGCCCCCGATAGAGCCACGCCGAGAAGGGCGCGTCGAAGAGGAGCGGCGGCACCGCCGCCACGACGAGTGCCAGCGTCATCACGACCGGCGTGTACACGCGCGCGAAGCGATCCACCCACTGCTCCGAGGGCGCGCGGCGCGCGTGCGCCTCGCCGACGAGCCGCGCGATCCGCGCCAAGGTGGTCTGCCCGGCTTCCTTGGTCACCTCCACCACGAGCGCGCCGTCTCCGTTGATCGTGCCTGCGAATACCGGAGCGCCGGGCCCCTTGTCGGCGGGGAGGCTCTCGCCCGTCACGAGGGACTCGTCCACGGCGGACTCGCCGGTCACGATGCTTCCGTCGAGCGGGATCCGCTCGCCGGGGCGCACCTGGATACGGGCGCCGATCGGGACCTGCTCCGGTGGCACGTCCACCGGCTGCGCACCGTCGCGCAGCCAGTGGGCCTGCTTCGGCGCGAGACCGAGCAGCGCCCCGAGCGCTCGCCGCGCGCGCCCGACGCTCCACGCCTCGAGCGCGAGCGAGACCGCGAACAGGAACGCGACGGCGTTGGCCTCGAACCACTCTCCGATCGCGACCGCTCCGACGACGGCGACCGCCATCAGGAGGTTCATGTCCGGCCGGAGCCGCCGCGCGGCGAGCCAGGCACGCGGGAGCACCAGCCAGAAGCCAGCGAGGATGCCGAGCGCGTAGAGCCCGCGTGCGAGCGGGGGGACCTCGTGGGCGCCCTCCGCGCCGAATGCGGCCTCGAGCCCGCCGGCGACGAGCACGTGCACGACCGTGGCCGATGCGAGGAGCGCGCCGCTCGCCGCGGCGACCAGGGCGCGGCCGTGGCGTTGCCAGGCGCTCTCGCGCGCGGCCGCCGCCCCGCCCTCCCTCCACGGCTCGGCCCGCAGCCCCGCGCGACGCACCGCCTCGACCAGGGCTTCGGCTTCGAGTGCGCGCCCGGGGCGCACGCTGAGCTTGGAGTGGAGGAGATCGAAGGCGAGACGGTCCTCTCCGCCCACGAGCGGCGCCAGCTCACGCTTTAGCGCCGCGATCTCCTCGGCACAGTCCATCCCGTGCACGCGAAACGCGAGCTCGGCGGACCCTCCGGCTCGCTCGCCGAGCGGTCGCTTCGCCAATCAGACGCCTCCCTCGCCGCGTTCCCCGGTCGCGATGCGCACGGCCTGCTCGACGTCGCTCACGAAGATCCTGCCGTCGCCGCGCAGACCCGTGCGCGCATGCTGCTGGATCGCAAGGACCACCGTCTCCACGAGCTCGTCGCGGCACACGACCTCGACTTTGGCATGCTGCGCGAGCAGCTCGAGGTCGTCCTCGGCCCTGTGGCGCCCGGCAGATGCGCTCCGGCCGAAGCCTTTCACCTCGACGACGCTCGCCCCCGAGAGGCCCTCGATGTGACGCAGAGCGTGCAGCACCTCGGCCAGCCGGTGGCGTTTCACGTAGGCCTTGATCTCCTTCATTCCCGTCTCCTCTCCGCCGGCGCTCGAAGGGCTCCTCACCCCTCGCGCCCGGCGTCGGCCGCTCCGGCGAAGCGGCCGTAGAGCGCGGGAATCACGAGCAAGGTGAGCACCGTGGAGGTCACGAGACCTCCCACCACCACGGTCGCGAGCGGTCGCTGCACCTCGCTCCCCGTCCCGCTCGAGAAGAGCAGCGGGATCAGGCCGAGCGAGGTGATGACGGCCGTCATCAGCACGGGACGCAGGCGCAGGCACGCCCCCGTCACGCAGGCTTCGCGTAGCGCCATGCCGTCGCGCACGAGCTGGCTCAGGGTGGTGACCAGGACCATGCCGTTCAGGAGCGCGATCCCGAAGAGCGCGATGAAGCCTACCGAGGCCGGCACCGAGAGGTTCTGCCCCGAGAGCCAGAGGCTCGTCACGCCTCCGACGAGCGCGAGGGGGATGTTGAGCAGGATCAGGATCGAGCTGCGCAGCGAGTTGAAGCTCGAGAAGAGCAGCAGGAACACCACGAGCAGGCTGATCGGCACCACCACCGCGAGGCGCTGGTTGGCCTGCTGCTGCAGCCGGAACTGCCCCCCCCAGGTCACCAGGTAGCCGGGCGGCAGCTCGACGCGCGCCTCGATCGCGCGCTGGGCTTCGGCCACGAAGGAGCCGATGTCGCGGTCCGTCACGTTGGTTTGCACCGTGATGAAGCGCTGGTTGTTCTCCCGCGTGATCTGGCGCGGCCCCACCACCTCCTCGATCGCCGCAACTTCGGAGAGGGGCACGCGAACCTCGCCGGGCCCCGCCACCAGCACGTTCGCGATCGCCTCGGCGGTGTCGCGATACGGCTCGGCGAAGCGCACCAGGATGTCGAAGCGGCGGATGCCCTCGAAGATCTGGCCGGCGACCTCGCCGCCGACCGCCGCGCGCACCGTGCGCTGCACGTCGGCCACGTTCATGCCGTAGCGGGCCACCGCCTCGCGATCCACCCGGATCACGAGCTGCGGCGCTCCCGACACCTGGTCCACCTGCACGTCGGCCGCTCCGCGCACCTCCTGCACCACGCGCGCGATCTCGGCGGCCTTGGCGATCAGGACGTCGAGCTCGTCCCCGAAGAGCTTGATGGCGAGCTCCGCCCGCACGCCTTCCAGGAGCTCGTCGACCGTCATCGCGATGGGCTGGGTGAAGTTCGTGAGCACGCCGGGGATCGGCCCCAGCTTGTCTCGAATCACGCGCTCGAGCTGCTCCTGCGTCTGCGCCTCGACCCACTCCTCCCTGGGACGCAGGAGGATGTACATCTCGGCGCTGTTCACCGGATCCGTGTGCGCGCCCACCTCGCCCCGGCCGATGCGCGTCACGACGCCAGTGATCTCCGGAATCGCCATCAGGCGCCGCTCCACGATCTGCGTGACCCGCGTGCTCTCGGTGAGCGAGATCGAGGGCGCCATCGAGAGCCGCAGCACCAGCGTCCCCTCCTGGAGCTTCGGAGTGAACTCGGAGCCGAGAAAGGGAACGACGGCGACGCCCACAGCCACGAGCGCCAGCGCCAGCGCCACCGCCAGCGACGGTCGGGCGACGAAGCGACGCACCAGCGGTCGATACACGCGAAGGAGCCAGCGGATCAGCCGTGGCTCGTGCGCCCCGTGGGCTCCGCCCTTCGGCGGGCGCATCAGGAGGTCTGCCAGGGTGGGGACGAGAAAGAACGAGAAGAGCAGCGACCCGGTCATCGCCAGCGCCACGGTGTGCGCCAGCGGCCGGAAGGTCTTCCCCTCGACCCCCTCGAGGGTGAAGAGCGGCAGGAACACCACGATGATGATGGCGATGGCGAAGCTGATCGGGCGCACGACCTCGCGGCAGGCGCGGCTCACCACGTGCAGCCGCGACTCGCCCGGGTTCTCCTCGCGCAGCATCCGGTCCACGTTCTCGACCAGCACCACGGTGCCGTCCGCCATCATGCCGATGGCGATGGCGAGGCCGCCGAGCGACATCAGGTTGGCCGAGATCCCGAGCCAGCCCATCCAGAACGTCGCGAAGAGCACCGAGAACGGGATCGAGAGCGCCACCACCACGCTCGGCCGCAGTGCCTCCAGGAAGAGGAGCAGTACGACCGCGACCAGCACGATCCCCTCGACGATCGACCGGGTGACCGTTCCCACGCAGGCTTCGACCAGCGTCTTCTGCTCGTAGTACGGGACGAGGCGCACGCCCTCGGGAAGGATGCGGTTGATCTCGCCGAGCTTCTCCTCCACGGCGCCGATCACCGTGGAGGAGTTCGCGCCGAAGAGCTTGATCACCATGCCGGACACGACTTCGGAGACACCGTTCCGCGTCTGGACGCCGCGCCGGATGGCGCCGCCGGTCGCGACGTCCGCCACCTCGTCGAGCAAGACCGGCGTACCGTCCGCGCTCTTCAGCACGATGTGCTCGAGGTCCGCGAGCCCCGTGGCGAGGCCCACCGAGCGCACGAGGTACTCCTCGGCGTTGCGCTCGATGAACTGGGCGCCGACGTTCAGGTTGTTCGCCTCGATCCGCTCGATCACCTCGCCGACGGTCAGGCCGTAGCGCAGCAGCGCCTCGGGGTGGAGGCGCACCTGGAACTGCTTCTCCCAGCCGCCGATGCCGAGCACCTCCGTCACGCCGGGTACCGTCTGGAGATGGAACTTCACCAGCCAGTCCTGGAGGGTGCGGAGCTCTTCGAGCGAGCGCGTGCCCGTGGTGTCGTCGAGGTAGTAGAAGAGGATGAGACCCATCCCGGTCGAGATCGGGCCCATGACCGGCTCGCCGAAGCCCTCGGGAATCCTCTCGCGCGCCTCCTGGAGCCGCTCGTTCAGGATCTGGCGGGCAAAGTAGATGTCGACGTCGTCCTCGAAGTAGACGTTCACCACCGAGAGGCCGAAGTTCGAGACCGAGCGCACCTCCCGGAGGCCGGGCAGGCCGTTCATGGCGGCCTCGACGGGATAGGTCACGTACTTCTCCACGTCCTCGGGCGAGAGTCCCTCGGTCTCCGTGAAGATCTGCACGAGGTTGGGGGACACGTCGGGAAACGCGTCGACGGGCAGGCCCGCGTAGCTCCGCCAGCCGGCGGCGGCGACGAGCACGCCGAGCACGAGCACGAGCAGGCGGTTGCGCAGGCCGAAGTCGATGAGCCGTTCCATGCTGGTCCCCTCGTCGCGCGGCGCGTCAGTGCGCGTGGCCGCCGCGCATCTTGCCGCGCGCCAGCTCGGCCTTCAGCGTGAAGCCTCCCTTCGCCACGTAGCGCTCGCCCGGCGCGAGCCCGGCCTGCACCTCGGCGCGCGCCTCGTCCTTCCGCCCGAGCGTCACCGGGCGCGGCGCGAAGCCGTGCTCCCCCTCGACGAAGACGACCGTCTTGCCCTCCACCTCCTCGAGAGCCGTGCGCGGCACGGCGACGGCCACCTCGACGCGCTCGACGGCGATGCGCGCGGTGACGAAGAGGCCCGGCCGCCAGACGCTGTCGGGGTTGGGCAGCACCACGCGGGCGATGGCCGTGCGCGTCTCCTCGTTCACGACCGGAGAGACGTAGGAGATCGTGCCCTGCGCCTCCTCGCGGCCGTGCCCGGCCGAGATCAGCGCGGGCTGGCCCAGGCGCACGTCGCGCAGGTGGTTCTGGTAGACGCTCACGTCCACCCACACGTGGCGCAGATCGGCCACGGTGAAGGCATCGCGGTCCGAGGAGACGGGCTCCCCCGCCGTGATGTGCTTCGCGATCACCACGCCGTCGATCTGCGTCTTGAGCGGGTAGGGGGCGAGCGCCTCGCTCTCGACGATCGCGAGCACCTGGCCCGCCTTCACCGTATCGCCGATCTGCGCGCGCACCTCGCGCGCGATCCCTGCGAAGCGTGGCGCGACGTGCGCGAGGCGATCCTGGTTCGGACGGACCTCGGCGGGCAACGCGATCGTGCGCTCGATCGGGCCGGGCCCCGCCGTCGCCACCTCGATGCCGAACTCGGCGAGGACCTCGGGCTCGAGGCGGACCGCCTCCTGGCCCTCCTCCTTCTCGTCCGCGTCTGCCGCCTCGGCGTTCTCCTCCCCGTGCGCTTCCTCGCTGGCGCGCCCCGGCGCCTTCTCGTCCCCCCCGCACGCGAGGGGACCCGCGCACAGGCCCGCGAGACCCACGCCGAGCGCGGCGGCCCGCACGATCTTCGAGAGCGTCCTCATCGCGTCTCCTCCCGTCCGGTCAGGGGGTCCCTGTCAGGCGTTCCAGCTCGGCGCGCGCCTCGTGATAGGCGCGCACGGCCTCGATCTCGCGGAGCTGGAGCTCGAAGAGCGTCCGCTGCGCGTCGAGGACGTCCACGTTGCGGAAGAGGCCCTGCGCGTAGCCGCGCCGAACCCCTTCGAAGGCCTCCCGCGCCTGCGGCACGATCGCGCGCCGCAGCTCGCCGAGCTCGACGTAGCGGGCGTCGAGCTCCTGCCACGCGGCCTCGAGCTCGGCGGCCAGACGGGCCTCCACGGCGCGGCGCTCGTGCTGCGCCTTGCGCAGGTCGCTCTCGGCTGCGGCGAGCGCGCCCTGGTTGCGATCGAAGATGGGGATCGGCACGGAGAGCGCGGCGATGAGCCCCGTGTCGTTGGATTCGGAGAGGCGGCGCACGCCGGCGAGCGCGTGCACGTCGGGGTAGCGCCGGGCGCGCTCCAGCTCGACGACCGCCGCGCGCCGCTCGATCTCCTGGCCCCAGCGCCCCAGCTCGGGGTTGCGCTCGAGCCGGGCGCGGGTCCCCTCGAGGGCTGGGGGCGCCGCGGCGTCGGGAAGGTCGTCCGCGACCGACGTGAACGCGACCTCCCGCGCGCCCCAGACCGCCGCGAGCCGCGCGCGCGCCGCCTCGAGGGCGCGCAGCGCGGACTCGCGATCGACCCGCGCCGTCGCCAGCGCGACGCCCGCGCGCGTGCGCTCGACCGGCGACGTCGCGCCGGCGGCGACGAGGCGCTGCACGTCGGCGGCGGCCAGCTCGGCCACCCGAATGAGCTGCTCGGAGAGAGCGACGCGCTGCTGGGCTGTCGCGACCGCGCTGAAGGCCTGGACGGCCGCAGCGAAGACCTCGAGTCGCGCCGCCTCGTACTCCCAACCTGCGACCGCGGCGTCGAGCTCGCCGGCACGCCGCCGCTTGCTGCGCTTTCCCGCGGTCTCGAGCAGCTGACTGAGCGCGAAGGTCGTCTCGCTGCCGTCGTATCCGCTGACCTCGCCCGAGCCCCCGAAGTTCTCGACCTCCAGATCCAGCGCGGGGTTGGGGCGCAGCCCGGCCTGGAGCGCCTGCGCCTCTCGGACCCGGACGTCCCAGGAGAAGGCGGCGAGTTCCGGGCTCCTCTCGAGCGCGAGCGCGAGTGCATCGCGCAGCGAGAGGATGCCCGTCGGTTCGGCGGTCGGCGGGCCCGCGGCGGGCGCTGCGCCGGGCTCGGCGGGCGCTTCGTAGGCGGCGAGGTCCGCTCCCAGGGGCCTGCGTTCGGGAAGCGAATCGGTCACCGCGGGCGCTGCGCACCCGAACGCCATCGCACCCAGCGCGCCCGCGACGAGCGGGCGGCGGAGGGCGCCGGCGAGACCAGACGGATGGACTTCGTGCGACAAGATCGCTCCTTCGGAGTTCACGACGGAAACACGACGCGCCATGGCCCGAGAGGACGAGATCCGAACGACCCGGACCGGCAACGCCTCGGGCGGAGCTCGCAACCAGGCCGGGGCCTGAAACGAGTGTCCCGGACGCGAAGCCTCGCGGCCTCGTGCGGTTCAGATCACTGGAGCTGGATTCAAACCCGGAGGATCACGCTTCGGAGAAGCCGCGCCGAGCTGAAGGGCATGAAGCGAGAGTGCTGCTCGGAGGTCCGTGCGAGGCGAAGCGGTCCAGGAAGCGGGAGCGCGATGGCCGCCGTCGCGGCCAGCTGTTCGAACCCGAGGTTCGCGTCCCGGCTCGAACGAAGGGAAGGTTCGAGAAGGACGGTGTCACGGCAGGAGGAAGGCGAGCCACCGAGGGCAGTGGGTGCATCAGCCAGCGTCTCGGATCCAGCCCGTTGGCCGGCGTGGCAGAGGGCCGAGGCCGATGCGTCTTCGACGGCGACGTGCTCGTTCGGGGCAATGCAGAGCACGAAACCGCGCCCCGCCCCGAGATCGACGCCGAGGAGCAGAGCCAGGAAGATCCAGGCGATCCGTGCGGTGATGGCTCTTCGTCTCATGGAGTGCCCGAGCGCCCAGTCTCGCGAGTTGGCGAGGGTGCTGCAAGGCCCGCTATCGACCGGAGCCGCCAAGGCTTTGAGGCGTGCGAATCTCGCCGCTGCGGAAGGCCGCGAATCTCAGGGCCCCGGCGCGGTCTCCTCGAAGAGGCGGTCCAGGGCGCGCTCGCGCTCGTCGGGCGGCAGGCGCTCGAGGCGCCGCCAGGCCTCGCGCAGGCGCTCGCGCTCCGCGGGCGGGAGCGCGCGGAAACGCGCGGCGTTCTCGCGGATGCGCTCGCGCTCGCCGGGGTCGAGCGAGCGCAGCTCGAGGAAGCGGTCGCGGAGCCGCTGCTGCTCCTCGGGCGGGAGCTGGCGGAAGCGCCCCATGCGGTCGAGGAGCTCCTCGCGCTCCGCGGGGGGAAGCGCGCGCAGGCGCTCGTGCAGCCGCTGCCGCTCCCCCGGAGCGAGCTCCTCGAAGCGCCGGCGGAGCTCCCGGCGCTCCTCGGGCGTCGCGTCCTCCCAGCGCTCGCGCATCCGCTCCCGGACCCGCTCCCTGGCCTTCGTCCGCTCCTCGGGGCTCGCATCGCGCCAGCGCTCGCGCAGCTCGTCGCGCAGCTCCCGGCGCTCCTCGGGGGTGGCCCCACGCCAGCGCTCGCGCAGCTTCTCGCGTTCCTCGGGAGGGAGCGCCTCCAGACGGCGGCGCGCTCCCGGCGGCAGCTTCTCGCCACGACGCTCGACGCCGGGGCGATCGCCACCGCCCTCGGGCTGCGCGAGCGCGGGCCCCGCGGCCCCCGCCGAGAGGGCGAGCAGCAGGGCGGCGATCGCGTGGCGCAGCGGCGCTCGGAGCATCAGCCCGCCTCAGCCCGGAGCAGGCGCTCGAGCACCTCGAGGTTCGCGATCACGGGGAGGTCCTCGATCGTCTCGAGGTCGAGCACGACGGCGAGATCCTCGGTGCCGAGCGATTCGAGCTCGCCCTCGGCGGGCGGCTGCGGGGTCCGCTCGGCGATCCGCGGCGGCGTCGCGGGCTCGGGCTCGACCGGTGCGGCGGAGGGCGCCTTCGCGACCGGAACGGCCTCGGGCTCGACCGGGACAGCGGGCGGGCTCGGCGCTCGCAGCGCGAGGTAGAGCGCGAGCGCAGCCGCCGCCGCGGCGGGCAGGGACAGGAGGCGAGCTGCGCGGCGGCTCCGCAGCCCGGGAGGCCGCGCTCGATCCGCGCTCCGCTCGGCGACGAGCCGGCGCGCGAGGCGCGCGTGGAGGTCGGGGGCGACCGCGGGTGCGGGCAGGCTCGTGAGCGCGCCGTCGACCGCGCGAAGCGCCGCGAGCCGGGCGGAGCAGCCCGAGCAGGCCGCCACGTGGGCCAGGACCTCGGCGCGGCGCTGCGCGCCGAGCTCCCCGTCGATCAGCGCCGAGAGATCCTCGTCGAACGCCCGACAGCGCTCCGCGATCTCCGCCACCCCCTACTCCTTCGGCCGCAGGCGCTCGGCCAGCGCCGAGCGCGCGCGATGCACCAACGCCTTCACCGCCGACTCGCTCACCTCGAGCACCTCCGCGACCTCGGCATAGGAGAGGCCCTCCAGCGCGCTCATGCAGAGCGCCGCGCGCTGCTTCTCGGGCAGCGCCGCGAGCTCGCGCAGGGCCCGGGCGCCCATGCGCCGCGCGTCCAGCACGGCCTCGGGCGCGGCCGCGTCGGCCACGAGCGCAGGTCCATCCGCCTCGTCGGCGCTCCGGTGCGGCTCGCGCCGGCGCGGGCGCCGCAGTTCGTTGAGTGCCAGGTTCGTCGCGATCCGGTAGAGCCAGGTCGAGAAGCGGGCCTCCGGCTGGTAACGCTCGCGAGCGCGGTGGACACGCAGGAAGACCTCCTGGACCAGCTCCTCCGCCGCGCCGCTATCGCGCAGCATGCGCACGAGGTAGCGCAGCAGCGGCGCCGACCAGCGGCGGAAGAGCGCGTCGAAGGCCGAGGCGTCGCCCGCCCGGAAGGCCAGCATGAGCCGAACGTCCGGCTCGACAGCGCCGGACTCGCCGAGCCCGTCCGATCCATCGGGCTCGCCGGACTCACTCGCCCCACCGAGCGCTTGCACCGGCGCCTCCGCCGTCTCGTTCAACCCCGGGGACGCGCCCGGGTTGCGAGCGACCCCGGGGGGACCGGGGCGCAGAGGCGGTTCGTCGGTCAACGCCCGGCTGGCGCAACGCGGGCCAGGAAGGCCATCACCGCCGCGTCGAAGGCCTCGGCCCGTTCGAGGTTGACCATGTGGCCCGCATCCGGGATGGTGACGGACTCCGCGTTCGGGAGCTTCGCCGCCATCACCTCGGCCGAGCGCAGGTACGCCGCGTCGTGCTCGCCCACCACGACGAGCGCCGGCGCCTCGATCCCGGGGAGGGCATCGATCACCTGGGGGGCGGACGCCGCGACGCGGCGTCCGAAGTTCGCGAGGCCGTGCGCGCTCTGCGCGCCGATGGCCCGCGCCGCGGCCTGCGCGGCCGGAAGCTCGGGCCGCCGTCCGACCAGGGTCTCCGCGGCGCGGCCCGCCACCAGGACCGCGGGGCCCTCGCGCTCGAGGAAGCGGGCAGTGCGCTCGACCGACTCCTCCCAGCGCTTCTGCGCCTCGGGGTTCTTGAAGCCGGGCCCGCTGTCGACGAGCAGCAGCGCCCGCACCCGTTCGGGATGGCGCAGCGCGAAATGGAGCGACGCGAGGCCGCCGAAGGAGAGCCCGCCGACCACGGCCCTCGCCCCGGGCGCGAGCGCGTCCAGCACCTGCTCGAGGTCCTGGACGACGCGCTCCATGGAGTAGGCCGACGGGTCTTCGGGTGCGTCGGAGCGGCCGTGTCCGCGGTAGTCCCAGAGGAGCACGCGGTAGCCGGCCGCGACGAGCGGGCCGACTTGCGGCCGCCAGTTCTCGCAGGTCGTGTGGAGGGCGCAGGAGAGCACGACCGGCACGCCGCTGCCGTGCGCCTCGGCGTGGAGTCGGACGCCGTCGGAGGCGGTGACGAAAGCCACCGCCTAGAGGCCCTCGAGGCGCTCGCGCAGCGCGCCCGCCATCTTCTCGAGCTGGTCGCGCAGGGGACCCCGGATCGCGAGCTCGGGGACGAGCGCCTTCGTGCGGCCTTCCATCTGGATGCGCACCCGCGTGCGCGGGCCGCGGCCCTCGAAGGAGACGGACCCCTCGAGCTGCCGCCACACGCGGCCGTCGCAGACCTTCTCGAAGCGCACCTCGCCGCCCGGCTCGAAGCGGAAATGGAAGGTCGCGGTCCCGTCCTGCCCGAACGCGCGGTAGTGCGAGCGCAGCGTCGTGCGCCCGCCCTCGCGCGAGACGATCTCGGTCTTGGTGTCGGGGAAGAACTCGAGGAGCGCCTCCTCCCTCGCCACGGCCGCGACCGCGGCATCCCGGGCGCAGCGCACTTCGAAGTGCTTCTCGAGCTTCAACGAGCTCCTCCGGAGGCGCTAGCGGATCCGCACGAGGAAGGGCGGAAGCGCGAGCGGCTCGTCCGCGGACCAGGCGCCGGCGAGCGGCTCGAGGCTCCGCAGCAGCCCCGGGAGGCGGGGGAGCGCCACGACCGCAGCCCCGCGGAACGCCTCGTCGAGCTGCTGCAGGAGCGAGCGCGGGGTCGGGTAGGGCACCAGGGCCACGTCGGCTTCGGCGTCGATCCCCGCGCGCTCCTTGGCGCGCCGCACCGCCGCGCGAAGCCCCCCGAGCGAGTCGACGAGGCCGATGTCCACCGCCTGGGCGCCCGTCCACACGCGGCCTCGGGCGACGGCGTGCACCTGCTCGCGCGAGAGCCCGCGTCCGCCCGCCACGCGGTCGAGGAAGAGGTCGTAGATGGCATCGAGCTCGGCGCGCATGCGCTCGCGCCCGTTCTCGTCGAGCGGGCGGGTCGCGAGCAGGATGTCGGCGTGCTCGCCGCGCGTCATCGACTCGTAGCCGATCCCGAGCTTGTCGAGGAGCCCCCCGATGACCGGCCGCACGACGAAGACCCCGATCGAGCCCACGAGGCTCGCCGCAGGCGCCAGGATCTCGTCCGCCCCGCAGAGCACGTAGTAGCCGCCCGAGGCCGCGACGTTCGAGACCGAGGCCACGAAGGGCTTGCCCGCCTGCTTGGCGCGCGCGGCCGCCCGCCACACGATATCCGCGGCGAGCGGCGACCCGCCGGGGCTGTCGACGCGGAAGATGATCGCGGCGATCTCCGGGTCCTCCGCGGCGTCCTCGAGGGCCTGGCTCACGTCGTCCGAGGCGAGGCTCGGCGCGCCGGTCGGCGAGTGGTCCTCTCCCATCACGACGTTGCCGGAGCCGTAGACGAGCGCGAAGCGGGCCACCGGATCGAAGCCCACGCTCGCGGGATCCACCGCGCGGTACTCGTCGCCCTTCACGACGGGCCCCGGGCCGAGCTCGGCGAGGGTCTCGTCGAGGAAGGCGATGCGGTCCACGAGGCCGAGCCCGCGGAGCTCCCCGGGCGAGACCGGCGCGGTGTCGATGACGCCGCGGACGAAGTCCGGCGTGAGCCCCCGGGAGCTCGCGATCGCGTCGACGAAGCGGGCGTAGGTCGAATCGAGGATCGAGCTCGCCATCTCTCGGTGCGCAGGCGACATCTTGGTGCCGGCGAGCGTCTCGGCGCCCGTCTTGTACTCGCCGCTCCCGATCGCCTCGACCCCGGCGCCGAGCTTCTCCCAGAGGCCCCCGAGGAAGAGGAACTCGGCGGCGAGGCCCATCAGCGGGCTCGTCGCGCCGGGCGCCACCACGATCTCGGGCGCTCCGGTGGCGACGAAGTACTCCCGGTTCGCCGCGAGCGAGCCCACCTCGAGATAGGCGACCGTCCGGCGCTTCGCGGCCAGCTCCGCGATCGCCTCGCGCAGCTCCTCCGCCATCCCCCACTCGACCCCGAGGCTGCGGACGCGCAGCACCACGCCGGCGAGGCGCTCGTCGCGCTGCGCCTTCGCGAGCTCGGAGAGGACGCCCGCGAAGGGCCGGCGTCCCTCACCGACCAGCCTCGACCAGTAGGAGGGCTCGGCCGACTCGACGAAGTCGCCCTGGAGGTCGAGCAGCAGGATGCTGCCCTGCTCGACCTGCATGCCTCGCGACGAAAGCAGGAACCAGGCGGCGACCCCGATCACGGTCGCCGCGATCAAGAGGCGGCGGAAGCGGCGCATCCCCATCCCTCCGTTCCTCCTAGGCTATCATCGAACTCGATGGCGAAGGAGGTCTACATCGCATCGGTAGGCCTCACCAAGGTCGACCTGACCGGAAGGATCTTCGCCTCGGTCTTCGACCTCTTCAGCGAAGCCTACTCCCGCGCCCTCGAGGACTCCTCCGTCCGCAGCTTCGACGCGCTCCAGGTCGGGATCATGGACAGCGAGGAGTTCGAGAACCGCGCCAACGTGGCGGCCAAGGTCGCCGACCGCCTGGGGCTGACCGGCATTCCCGCGGTGCGCAGCGAGACGGCCTCCTCCACCGGCGCGGCCGCGCTCCACGAGGCCTACTACAAGATCGCCTCGGGCGAGTGCGAGAGCGTACTCGTCCTCGCCGGCGAGCGCATGAAGATGGTCACGACCGAGGTGGCCACGGCGATCATGTCGAAGACCGTGGACCCCGAGGAGCGGCGCTTCGGGTTCACCATGCCCGCGCTGATCGCGCTGGTGACGCAGGCCTGGTTCCGCAAGCAGCGCATCCGCGGCAGCGCGGTGGCCGACGTGCTCGCGCGCCTGATGGTGCGCGCCCACGCGCTCGGCTCCCAGAACCCGCTCGCCGCGTTCTTCGGCCGCCCCGAGACCCTGGAGGCCTACTTCGACCCGGTGAAGAACCTCCCGGTGGCGACACCCCTGCGCCGCAAGGACTGCTCGCCGATCTGCGACGGTGCCGCCGCCGTGATCCTGACCTCGCGCCCGCAGGCGGTGCGCGTCGCGGGCCTCGGCTCCGCGACCGAGACCTCGTCGATCCTCGACCGCGAGGAGCTCACCTGCCTCGACGCCACGCGCCAGGCGGCGCGCATCGCCTACTGGCGGGCGGGCATCGCGAGCCCGCGCGAGCTCGAGGGCCTCGTGGTCGAGGTGCACGACGCCTTCAACAGCCTGCTCCCGATCGGGCTGGTCGACCTCGGGCTCGCCGACCCGGGGCGCGTGATCGAGGATCTCGTCGGCGACCCGCGGCGCGAGCCCGTGAGCCCCTACGAGCACCCGGTCACGGGGCCGCGCGGGCGGCTGCCGACGAACCTCTCCGGTGGGCTCAAGGCGCGCGGGCACCCGGTGGGCGGGACGGGGCTCTTCCAGATCGCCGAGGCCTACCTCCAGATGACCGACCGCTTCCCGAACCGCCGCGCGCAGGTGCCCGGCGCGAAGATCGGGATCTGCCAGTCCGTCGGAGGCCCGGGCAACAACAACTACGTGACCGTGCTCGAGTCCGCGTCGAGCCGGCGGCGGCGCGCCGCGGTGCCGACGCCGCGCCTGCACTTCGAGTCGAGCCAGCGCCGGCCGGAGCGGGCGGCGCTCGCGGGCCTGCACGGCGCGCAGGCCACGGTGGAGGCCGCCACCACGATCCACGTCACCGCAGAGGGCGGCGGGCCCGTCCACGTGGCGCTGCTCCGGATCGACGGCCGGCGCGTCTTCGCCCGCATGGAGCAGCCGCCGCGCGAGGGCGAGCCCCTCGAGCAGGTGCTGGCCGGCCAGAAGGTGAAGCTCCTGCTGAAGGACGACGGCGATCAGTACTTCCAGATCCTGCGCAGCCGCGGGCTCGACCTCGGGAACTTCGTCCAGTCGCTCCGCCGCCGGGTGAGCGGCACCGGCTGATCGAGCGCCCGTCATAGGACGAGGGCTCGAGCCGCGGGGCCGTGCCTTCTCCGCTCGCCTTCGGCTCGCTGCGCGCTTCGCTTGCCTCCGTGCGAGTCCGCACTCCTCTCTCGTCCTATAATGAGCTCCGGATGCCGATCCGGCCGTTCCAGCCCTCCGATGCGCCGGCTCTCGTGGAGCTCTCCGCGTGGTGCGCGCGCGGCGAGACCGACTTCGTGCTGAACCCCACCTGGGAGAGCGAGGCCGAGCTCTTCGCCGAGTTCGAGCGCTTCGGGATCGAGCCCGCGGAGCACCTGCTCGTCGCGGACTCGGGCGACGGCGAGCTGCTCGGCCTCGCGGGATTCCTGCGCCTGCCGAAGGCCACCACGGCGGGGCTCTTCTGTCCGATCGTGAAGCGCAGCGCGCGCGGCCGCGGCCTCGGCGGCGAGTTGTTGCGGGCCGCGCTCCGCCTCGGGGCGACGCTCGGGATCGGGCTCGCGGCGGCCGGGATCGGGACGCGCAACCGGGCCGGCTACTCGCTACTCACGAGCCACGGCTTCCGGCCCGTGCGCCAACACTTCCTGATGCGCTGCGACGCCCCGCAGCCGGCCGAGCCGCCGCTCGCCGGGATCGCCTTCGGCGAGGCGGCGCCCGACGATGCCCGCGCCCTCCTCGCGGTCTACTCCACCTGCGGCTTCGAGGAGCGCAGCCCCGAGGCCATGGAGCGCGCCCTCGCGGACGGACGCCATGCGCATGCCGTCGCGCGCGAGGCCGGGCGCGTGGTGGCCTTCGTGGAGCTCGAGACCCACTGGCCGCGCCGCGTCTGGGTGGCCTTCGTCGGCGTCATCCCGGAGCTGCGCGACCGCGGGCTCGGCTCGTCGCTGGTGAGCTCTACCCTCGCGCGGCAGTTCCGCGCGGGCGCGCAGACCGCCCTGCTCATGCTCTCCCCCGCCAACCGCACGGCGCTGCGCGCCTACGAGAAGGTGGGCTTCCGCCGCCACCGCCTGGTGGACGTGCTCGAGCGCGCGATCTGACGCACGGAGAGGGGATTCTCGCGACGCCTTTGGCGAAGGCGGGTCAAGCGCAGGCGGGCGCGGGCACGAGCTCCAGGGTCGCGATCTCGCGGGGGCAGTTGACGCGCAGGGCGGGCCCGCCGACGCCGAGGCCGCGATTCACGTACATGAGGGTCGCGCCCGAGCGGAACAGCCCGCGCGTGTAGGGGGTCGCGACGCGGGCGAGGTTCAGGTGGCCGCCCGGCGTCGGGAGCGCGAGCTGGCCGCCGTGGGTGTGGCCCGCGATCACGACCGGGAAGCCGAGGCGCGCCGCCTGGCCGAAGAGCTCCGGGCGGTGGGCGAGCAGCAGCGTCGGTCCGTCGCCGGGCCGGGCCGCGGCAAGGCGCTCGAGCGCGGGAAGCTCGACGCTCCGGGCCGACCAGTCGTTGCCCGGATCCTCGACGCCGGCGAGGTAGAGCGGGTCCGGAAGCGGGAGGCGGACGATCTCGTTGCGCAAGAGGCGCAGAGTCGGGGCGAAGCGGGCGAGCCCTCGGGCCACCGTCTCCGCGCCGGTCCGGATGTCGTGGTTGCCGAGGATCGCGTAGACGCCGTGGCGCGCGCGCAGGCGGCCGAGCCCGCGAGCGCCGTCCGGGACGGCCGCCGGATCGAAGTCGAAGAGGTCCCCGGTCAGCACCACGAGGTCGGGGTCGAGGGCGTTGATGCGATCGACCATGCGGTCGAGCCGTGCGCCCTCCATGCGGTTGCCGATGTGCAGGTCGCTCGCCTGCACGATGCGCAGCCCCGCGAGGCGCTGGGGGAGGCCAGGTAGCGGGAGAACGACGCGCGTCCGATCGATCCGCGCCTGCCCGACGCTGAAGCCCCACGCGAGCACGCCGGCGACGAGCGCGACCGCGCCGCCGCTCGCCGCGTGGAAGGCCCGCGACGCGAGCTCCGCTCCGGCGCCGAAGGCGCCGAGCAGGCCCGCGAAGAGCAGCGAGACGAGTCCGACCGCCCCGAGCGTCAGCCCGAGGAGCAGCGTCGAGACCCCGGCGTCGACGTACAGGCGCGCGAGCCGCCCGAAGAGGTCCGGGCGACGGAACGCGCGCCGCACCGGCCGCACGGCCACCGCGTTGGCGGCGATCAGCAGCGCGGAGAGGCCGACGAGTCCCGCCGCGGAGAGCCCCTCGCCCCCCGCGACCACGACGCTCGCCCACTGCCCGAGCAGCGCCTGGCAGAGGCCGAGCGCGAGGGCGAGGTTCACGAAGAGGCGCTCGAAGAGGGCCCGGCGCAGGGCGGCAGTGTTCATCTCGGCTGGCGCAGCCTCCGGAAGGGCCCTCTACCGACGGTGCCGATGCGGACCCACGCCTCTCCGCCCGGAGGCCCGAACGCGCGAGGGCGGCCCGAGTGTAGCTTCCGTAGGCGGCCGCAGGATCCGGACCGCCCCGCATGCGGCGCCGAGCCGGCGCTCACTCCGCGGATCCTTTCGCCTCCGTCCGGAAGCTCGCCCGGCGCCGTTCGTAGAGGTGGAGGCGGCCCTCGACCTCCCGCGCGAGCCGCTCCTGGCCGCCGGCGAGGGCGAGCTCCCGGGCGCGCCGCGCGGTCGAGACGGCGCGCGGCCAGTCGCCCGCCGCCGCATGGGCCGCCGCCAGCGTGTCGAGGGTGTTCGCATCCCGGAACTCGCTGCGCCGGGCGAGCTCCTGCGCCAGCGCGACCGCACGTTCGGGATCGCGCAGGGCGGGCTCGGCCGCCGTGGCCAGCAACCACGCCAGGTCCTGTGCCGGAGGCTCCCATTCCGGCCAGAGCGCGTGGGCGTGCTCCAGGTGGACCCGGGCCTCGCGGAGGGGGCCGCGCTGGAGCAGGATCGCGCCGAGCTTGTAGCGGAGCCATACGCTGTCGGGCGTCGCCGCCACGGATCGCCGCACCAGGGTTTCGTCGTCCGCCCAGGCGTGCACCTGGTCGGCCGCGCGGACGGCACTGGCCGTCAGGACGGCGAGCAGGAATCCCACCAGCAGACCGGCCGCCAGCCGGGAGCGGCGGCGCAAGGCCGCGTGAGCGTCGGCGGCGGCCCAGGCCGCGGCCACGAAGAGACCGATGTGTGGCACGTAGGTGTACCGGTCGGCCATCGACTGGACGCCGACCTGGAGCAAGCCGCTCACGGGAACCAGGGTGCCGAGGAACCACAGCCAACCCACCAGCAGGTACGGCCGGCTGCGCAGGCCCGCGACCGAGAGCGTGATCCCGACGCCGAGGAGCGCGGCGGCGGCGACCGCGCCGGCGCTCCAGGGCGCACCTCCGGGCATGTAGGGATGCGGATACAGGATGGAGAGGTCGACGGGCCAGAGCGTGTGGGCGAGATAGCGGGGAACCGCGACCACGGCGTTCGCCACCCGCTGCGAGACCGGAACCCCCGCCACGACCTCGAGCGCCCGCCCCTGGGCGGCCACGGTCAGCGACGCCGCCAGCGCCGAGAGGGCGAGCAGCGGCAGCTTCTCGAGCAGCAGCCGCGCGAGAGGTCGAGCCGGGCAGGCGGGAGCGCGGGCCGCGCCGGCCGGGGGGCGCATGCCCGGCAGGCGCAGCCGCTGGAGCGGCCAGACGTCGAGCAGGAGGAGCGCGAACGGCCACGTCACCAGCATGGGCTTCGCCGCGAGGCCGAGTCCCAGCAGGAGCGCCACCAGCGCGTAGCGACCGATCCCTCCGCGCCGCGCGTAGGCGGCGTACGCACCCACGCACGAGAGCCCGAGGAAGGTGCTGAGCACGTCCTTGCGTTCCGAGATCCAGGCCACCGACTCGACGTGCAGCGGGTGCCAGGCGAAGAGGGCCACCGCCAGGGCGCTGGGCCAGAAGCGGCCCGTCAGGCGCCGAAGTCCCCAGAGGAGGAGCAGCGCGTTCAGCGCGTGCCACGCCACGTTCTCGGCGTGGTAGGCGGCGGGCTCGAGCCCCCACAGCTCGACATCCACCAGGTACGAGACGAGCGTCAGCGGATGCCAGTTGCTCGGAACCCGGGCCGTCGCGGCCCAGGCGAGCGATTCGACGCCGAGCCCGCGCTGGACCCACGCGTTCTCGGTGACATAGCGGTCGTCGTCCAGCTCGAGGAAGCCGAATCCGAGGGTCGGCGCGTAGATCGCAGCCGTGACCAGCGGAATCCCGAGAATGGCCAGCAGGCGCCACATCGTGGGTCGCGAGAGGTCGTGGGCCTGCCCGCCGTCGTAGAGCGCCCGCACCTCCCGACCGCCCGAGCAGCGACCGCCCTCGACCGAAGGCCCCTCCACCCCGGAGGCCCGAACGCGCGAGAGCGTCCCCAGTGTAGCTTCGGTAGTCTCGGCGACATGATCCGGACCGGCAGCGCGGCGCTCGAGGAGCGCGCGACCCGGATGCGCGAGCTGCTCGGGCACGACGGCGCCGACGAGGTCACCTGGTTCGGCCTCGGCCAGACGCTGCTCGCCCTCGGCCGACCCGCCGAGGCGGCCGAGGCGCTGCGCGAGGCGGTGCGCCTGCGACCGGACTACAGCGCGGCGCACCGCGACCTCGGGCGCGCGCTGCTCGAGGCGGACCGCGCCGAAGAGGCGGCGGGTGTGCTCGAACGCGCGGCGCAGGTCGCGGAGGAGACGCGCGACCTCCAGACCGGCCGCGAGATCGCGGTGCTGCTCGGGCGCGTCGGCCGTGCCACCCCCGCGGGCCCGTCCGCAGAGGGCGCGTCTGCGGGGCACTCCGAACGGGTCGCGCGCGCGTCGGGCCGCGCGGCGCTCTCCGCCCGCCAGCTCGCGCGCGAGGCCCTCCGCCAGCTCGCGAACGACCGCTTCGAGCGCGCGATCGCGCTCTACGAGCGGGCCCTCGAGGCCGACCCGGGACTCGCGCTGGCCTGGAACGGCCTCTCGGTCGCCTGGCGCCTCGCCGGCGACCTCGACCGAGCGATCGAGTCGGCGCGGCGCCTCGCCGAGCTCGAGCCCGACGATCCGCTGAGCCACACGAACCTCTCGATCCTCTATCAGAGCCAGGGGCTGATCCAGGAGGCGGAGGACGAGAAGGCGATCGCCATGCGCCTGCAGCTCCGGTCCCGAGCATGACCGCACCCAAGTCGTTCCATCTGACGCCGGAGATCCACGCCTATCTCGTGGCTCACGGCACTCCCCCCGACCCCGTGCTGCGCGACCTCGCGGAGGAGACGGCGCGGCTCGGCCCGATCGCGATGATGCAGATCGCGCCGGAGCAGGGCGCCTTCATGACGCTCCTCGCGCGCGCGATCGACGCCAGGCGTGCCGTCGAGGTCGGCACCTTCACCGGCTACTCCGCCCTCTGCATCGCGCGCGGGCTCCCCGACGACGGAACCCTGCTCGCCTGCGACGTGAGCGAGGAGTGGACCGCGATCGGGCGCCGCTACTGGGAGCGAGCCGGCGTCGCGAAGAAGATCGAGCTGCGCCTCGGCCCCGCGATCGAGACGCTGCGCGCTCTCCCGCTCGAGCCGCGCTTCGACCTGGGCTTCGTCGATGCCGACAAGTCCTCGTATCCGACGTACTACGAGGAGATCCTGCTGCGCCTGCGCCCCGGCGGCCTGATCCTCGTCGACAACGTGCTCTGGTTCGGCCGCGTCGCCGACCCCTCGGCCGACGACGACCAGACGCGCGCCATCCGCACCTTCAACGACGCGGTCGCCGCCGACCCGCGCGTCGACTGCGTCATGCTCGCCGTCTCCGACGGGCTCACGATCCTGCGCAAGCGCTAGCGCCGCCCGGGCGTCGAGCCGTGCGCGTAGGAAGCGCATCCCGGGGCCTGCGCGGCGCGCGCCCGCCGACCGGGGGGCGCCACGCGAAGCCGAAGCCGCCGTCCGGCCGATCAGGCGACGGGGAGGAGCGGGTGGACGCGCCGCCGCCGGGGAAGGGGCCTTCGCCCACGAGCGAGGTCGAGTTCCGCCTAGGCGACGGGCGGCTCTCGGGTGCGCTCGGGGTCGCGCTCGCAGGGCTGGCGCTCCTCGCCGTGCTCTGCTTCCGCTTCCCCGAGCTCCTCACCACCCCGGAGCTGCGCGCGGTCTATCCCCTGCCGCTCGTGCGCGGCGCGCTCTTCGCCGCGCTCGCGCTCGGGCTCGCGGCGGGCGCGCTCGCCGTGCTGCTCGGCCGGCGCCGGCTCGGGCTCGCGGCGATGGTGCTCGCCGGCGTCGCGATCGCGCTCGGCGGGGCCTGGGTCGAGTCGCGGCCCGTCGCGGCGTCGCCGCATCTCGGCCTCGACTGGTTCGTGCTCGATCTCCTCGTGCTCGCCCTCGTCTTCGTACCGCTCGAGCGCGCCTTCGCGCTCGAGCGCGAGCAGCGCATCCTGCGCACCGGCTGGCGCACGGATCTCGCGCACTTCTTCGCGAGCCACCTGCTCGTGCAGGTGCTCGCGCTGCTCACGCTCGCCCCGGCCGCGCTCCTCTTCGCCCCGCTCGTCTCGCCCCGCCTCCAGGCGGCGGTCGGGGACCAGCCGATCGCCGCGCAAGTCCTCCAGGCGATCGTCCTCGCCGACCTCTTCCAGTACGCCGTCCACAGGGCCTTCCACGCGCTCCCGTGGCTCTGGCCCTTCCACGCGATCCACCACTCGAGCACCGAGATGGACTGGCTCGCGGGCTCGCGCCTGCACCTCGTCGACGTCGTGCTGACGCGCGCGACGAGCTTCGTGCCGCTCTTCCTCGCGGGCTTCGCGGAGCCGGCGCTCGTCGCCTACCTCGTCTTCGTGTCGTTCCAGGCGGTCTTCCTGCACGCCAACCTGCGCTGGCGCTTCGGCGCGCTGCGCTGGGTCCTCGCCACGCCGGAGTTCCACCACTGGCACCACGCGCTCGAACCCGTCGACAAGAACTTCGCCGTCCACCTCCCCTGCATCGACCGGATCTTCGGCACGGCGTGGCTCCCGGGGGGCTTCCCGCCGCGCTACGGCCTCCCGGGCAAGCCCGTCCCCGAGGGCTGGCGGCGCCAGCTTCTCTGGCCCTTCTCGCGCTGAAGCGCTCAGCGGGGGGCGCGAAGGCGCTCCGCCAGCGCGCGCAGGTCCGCCGGGTCCGGGCTCGTGGCGCGCACCTCCTCGAACGCGACCGCCGCGGCGTGGAGCATCTGGCGCGGCGCGGCGGCCGCGGCGACGGGGCCGGCGTACACGCGGTCGCCGAGGACCGGGTGGCCCCGGTGGGCGAGGACGACGCGGATCTGGTGCAGGAAGCCGGTGCGCGGCCGGACTTCGACGAGCGTCGCGTCGGCGAAGCGCTCGAGAGGTCGCCAGGCGAGCTCGACCGTGCGGGCGCCGCGCTCGCCGGGCGCAGCCACGCGCACCCGGGCGGGACGGTGGCGGGCCAGCACCAGCGGGAGCGAGGCCAGGCCCGCCCCCTCGACGCGGCCGCACACGAGCGCCCGGTAGACCTTCTCGACGCGGTGCCGCTGGAAGGCGTCGCGCAGGCGCTGCCACGCCGCCTGCTCCGTCGCGACGAGCAGCACTCCCGAGGTGTCGACGTCGAGCCGGTGGACGACCCCGCTGCGCAGCCCGCCCTCGCCCACGCCGTGCAGCTCCGGGTGCCGTGCGACGACGGCGTTCAGCACCGTCTCCCGCTCCTCCTCGCGGAGCGGATGCACCGGCGTGCCGGCCGTCTTGTCGACGGCGAGCCAGCCGGCGCCGGAGCCCAGGAGCGCGAGCGGCGCGCCGGAGTCGGGGAGCGCGCGGCGTTCGCCCGGTCGGGCGAAGGGCGCGACCTGCACCCGTGCTCCCGCACCGAGCAGGATGCCCTTCGCGGGGTAGGAAACGGGGCGCCCGTCGAGACACACGGCTCCGCGCGCGAGCAGGCGGCGGACCTCGGCGCGCGAGAGCGCGAGGTGCTCCGCCAGGAAGACGTCGAGCCGGTGGCCGCCGTCGGCGACGGTCACCTCGAGCACGCGCGTCTCGGCGCTCACGTCCGCGCCAGTGTAACGGGAACGCGGTACCGTCGGACGCCATGCGGCGCGCAGACCGAAGGCGCATCGAGGTGATGGACACGACGCTCCGCGACGGGGAGCAGACCCCGGACGTGGCGTACACGCCGGCGGAGAAGCTCCAGCTCGCGCGCCTTCTCCTCGCCGACGTCGGCGTCGACCGGATCGAGATCGGGCAGGCGCGCGTCTCCGCCGGCGAGCTCGAGGCGGTTCGGCGGGTCGCGGCCTGGGCGCGGCGCGAGGGGATGCTCCCCCGCGTCGAGATCCTCGGCTACTGCGACGGGCGCCTCTCCGTCGACTGGATCGCCGCCGCGGGCGGCCGGGTGATGAACCTGCTCACCAAGGGCTCGGAGCGCCACTGCCGCATGCAGCTGCGCATGGAGCCGGCCGAGCACCGCGCCTCGGCCCTGCAGACGCTCGCGATCGCGCGGCGGAGGCGGCTCGTCGTGAACGCCTACCTCGAGGACTGGTCGAGCGGGGTGCGCGACTCCTTCGACTACGTCTTCGCCATGGTGGAGACGCTCCGGTCCGGCGGCGCGAAACGCATCTACCTCGCCGACACGCTCGGGATCCTCGAGCCCGAGGACGTGACGCGCTGCGTCAACCTGATGACGGCGACCTGGCCGCAGGTCGTCTTCGAGTTCCACGCCCACAACGACTACGGGCTCGCCACGGCGAACTGCCTGGCTGCCGTGCGCGCCGGGGCCCGGGGGGTGCACACCAGCGTGAACGGGATGGGCGAGCGGGCCGGGAACACGCACCTGGCCGAGGCCGTGGCGGCGATCCACGACCACACGAGCCTGCGCACGGGGGTCGACGAGTCGCGGCTCGCGGCGGTCTCTCGCCTCGTCGAGACCTTCAGCGGCAAGGACGTGCCCGCGAACGCGCCGATCGTCGGTCGCGACGTCTTCACGCAGACGGCGGGGATCCACGCCGACGGCGACATGAAGGGCGACCTCTACGCAAGCCGGGTCGCGCCGGGCCGCTTCGGGCAGAAGCGCCGCTACGCCCTCGGGAAGCTCTCCGGCAAGGCCTCGCTCGAGCACAACCTGCGCGCGCTCGGGATCGAGCTCTCGCCGGCCGACCGCGAGCCGGTGCTGGCGCGCATCACCGAGCTCGGCGACAAGAAGCACACGGTGAGCGTCGAGGACCTTCCCTACATCATCGCCGACGTCCTCAAGTCGCCTGGAAAGCAGCCGGTGCGCGTCGCCGCCTGGGACGTCCAGGTCGGGACCGGCCGCCGCCCCGAGGCGCAGGTCGAGCTCCGCTACCGGGGGCGCAGCGCGCGCGCGCGGGGAACGGGCGACGGCGGCTACGACGCCTTCATGAACGCGCTCGCCAAGGCCGCGCGGACGCTCCGGCTCGCGGTGCCGCGGCTCGTCGACTTCCGCGTCCGTATCCCCCCGGGGGGCCGCACTGCGGCCCTCGTCGAGACGGTGATCACGTGGCGCGCGGGCGACGACCCGGAGGGCTCGTTCTCGACCCTCGGGGTCGACTCGGACCAGCTCGCGGCCGCGGTGATCGCCACGGAGAAGATGCTGAACGCCGTGGCGCTCCGGCCGCGCCGCGGTGCGCGGCGGGCCCGCCGGGCAGACGCTCGATAGTCGAATCGATGTGAAATCACCACATCTAGTGAGATCCCCCGGGGGAAACCGTGGCGATGCCCGTATCGGGTATGCTGCGCCCCATGCGGCTCCAGCCCCTGGGCAGAGCGTGCCTCGCCGTGGCCGCGCTGGCCTGTGCGTCCACTCCGGAGCCCGATCCGCGCTACCAGCCCCCGCAGAACGTGCTGGAGGTCGTCGCGGTGCTTCGCGCCCACATCCCCGACGACACCTACCGCTTCGAGCCGGCGCGCGACTTCACCGGCCGCAACGTCTATCGGAGCTCGCTGCTCCGCCTCGAGAGCCTGGAGCGCGTACACGCGGAAGCGCTCCAGGCGGGGTACCTCGACGGGGTGATCGCCTTCGCCAAGGGCCGGTCGCTCGAACGGCTGCGCGCCTTCGACCTCGCCGCCGGCGAGTACCGCCTCGCCGCCGAGCGCGACCCCGAGCTCGCGGCCGACGCGCTCGCGGGCGCCCGGATCTGCGACTCCCTGCAGGAGGCCGCCGCGATCGGCGTCGACGTGGGTGAGCTCTCGGACGCCACCGCGCGCGTCGACGAGGCGGATCTCGCGCAGACGATCGCCGACTTCGACGAGCGCACCGCGCGCCTCGAGTCGCTCGCGCAGCAGGTCGCGGAGACGCACTACGCGCCCGTCGCGCGCGAGGAGATCGAGCGCACCGACGTGGCGCGCGCCGAGTACTTCGCGGCGCTGCGCAAGGCGCTCCCCGACGGCGACGTTCGGGCGGCGGCCGAGCTCCAGCGCCTGGTGACGCGCAACCGCGACAGCAAGAACACGAGCCGCCACCTGCTCGCCCTGGCCAGCCTCTACGAGGACCTGGCCGTCGAGTACGTCGAGGCGAACCCTCCGCAGGGGCTGCTCTTCGATCCGGCCCGCTTCCAGGAGCTCGTCGACGCGGCGTCGCGCCTGTACGAGACCGTGGCGGAGCAGGACGGGCGCGCCGAGAAGATCGAGGCATCGCGGCGGCTCGAGGCGTTCCTGGCATTTGCCTTACGCGTGGATCATGATCGTTTCACGCCGTAGTCGCTCGACTCCGCTTTGCCACTTCTTTTCTACTCCGCTCGCCTGCGGCTCGCTGCGCGCTCGCTTCGCTCGCTTGCTTGGTGGGGGTTCGGCTTTGCTCGCGGCGGGGCTCGTCCTCGCGGC
This sequence comes from uncultured Spirochaetales bacterium, assembly GCA_964624475.1. Taxonomy (GTDB): domain Bacteria; phylum Myxococcota_A; class UBA9160; order UBA9160; family SMWR01; genus CAZUYC01. The sequence goes on from CAZUYC010000136.1 coordinate 88,618, forward strand.
GTGTGCGATGGCGCCGGCGGGGGTGCCGCCGCCGAGCGCGTTCCAGCGGGACGCGCGCCTGGCGGCGCTGGTGCCCGACGCCGCGGACCGCACGGTCGTCGAGATCGCCCACGCCGCGCTGCTCGGGCGCCCCGAGGCCGCGGCCCGGGCGGTCCGCCGCCTGGAGGCGATCGACACGGTGCTCGAGGCAGCGGACGAGCCGAGGACCGGCCTGGTCCCGGCAGCCGTCGATCTCGCGAACGCCACGCAGGGCGACCCGCGCGCCTACCGCTCGGGGACGCAGCGCCTCCTCGAGCGCGACGACCTCGACCCCGCCCTGCGCGCGCGCCTCGAGATCGCCGAACGCGACGACCCGCTCGTCCTGGCGCGCGACCGCCTGCGCGAGGACTGGCTGTTCGAGTTCGGACGGGCCTTCAACGCGGTGGCCGAGCCGCTCGGGAGCTCGATCACGACCTTCACGCTGGCTCCCTACCGCCTCGCGCGCTCCGTCGTGAATTACGCGCTCGCGCTGCACGCGCGCGAGCCGCTCCCGCTGCGCCAGCGCCAGGCCCTCGCCCACTGGAAGACCTTCGTGGCGCAGCACCCGGAGACGCCGGAGGCGGCCCTGCTCGCCCCGCGCGTCGCGGTCGCCGAGTGGCGCTGGCAGCGCACGCAGCGCGACCGCGATCTTCGCGTCGCGGAGCAGGCGCTCGACGAGGAGCGCTACCCGCTCGCGCTCGTCCACGCCGACCGCGCGCTGCGCCGGATGCCCGAGGACCCGAAGGCCGCGCGGCTGCGCGACGCGGCCGGGGCAGGGCTCCTCGCGGCGCGCGAGCGGCAGCGGCGAAGCCTCTCGACCTCCCCGGAGCTCGACCCGGCGGCCGATCCCACGCTGCAGCGCTCGCTCGCCGTCGCGTGGCTTCGCTCGGGCGGCGATGCGGTCTCGGCCGCGCGCAGCGTCGAGAGGGCCTCAGCGAAGGGGCCACTCTCGGACGAGGCGCGCTTCGCGCGCGCGATCGCGATCGGCGAGCTCGGGCAGGAGGACGCCATGTGGCGGGAGCTCGGGGCGCTCGCCTCCGGCGATCCCGCCCGCTCCAACATGGCGCGGCACGCGGCCGTCCTCGTCGCGAGCCCCGACGCGAACCCGTATCGCGCCTTCCGCCGGGCGCGCTTCGCGCACTACCTGGCGAAGGCCCGCTGGGTCGTGCTCGGGCCCTTCGCGGGTGGCCCGCGCGAGCGGGGGCTCCCGCGCCCCCTCGAGTGGCTCGTCGACCTGCCGTCGATGGGGGAGAGCCTGATGTCGCTTCCGGTGCGCCTGATCCAGTTGCCCTGGGCGCCTCCGCTCGGTACCGACCGGGCGATCGCGCGGAGCGCGCGCAGCTACCTCGCGCGACGACCCTCCGGGTCGCACGCTCCGGAGCTGCGCGAGTGGCTCTTCGACTACGAGACGGAGCGCGGCAATCACCTCGCCGCCCTCCAGCTCGCCGAAACGCCGCCCGGGGCGGATCCGGAGCAGCTCGCCGAGCTGCGCGAGGACGCTGCGCGGCAGTGGCTCGACGGAGCGGCCCGCGAGGGGGACCGCGCGCTGCGCAACGGCATGTACCGCCAGATCGCCCGCGACCTGCCCGAGACCGCGGCCGGTCGCTCGGCGGGGCGGCGAGCGCGCCGCGAGGTCGACGAGGCGACGCCGCAGCACGTCCAGGTCTCGCGGGGCTTCCTGCTGGAGAACCCGATGCTCGCCGGCCCGCAGGGCCTGCGCCTCCGCCCCGAGCTCCTCGACGAGGAGTCCGCGAACGGGGAGATGCACCCGGACGGCGTGGTGCTGCTCGGCGGGAGCATCGTCGAGGTGAACTACCTCGGCCCCGGCGGCGACCCCGAGGCGGCACCGCGCGCCGAGCGCGAGCGGCTCGACCCCGAGGAGATGGCGCGGGTGGTCTCCGTCCTCGAGGAGACCTCCTTCCGCAACTCACTGCTCGACGCGGACGACGCGATCGTGCCCGACGCCGATCGCGACGCTTTCTTCGAGCGCGTGCGGCTCGGCCTCGCCGACCAGATCGACGCCCGGCCCGCGGCGCACTCGAGCTACGCCTACCGCGGCCTGCGCGAGCGCTACGGGATGGTGCGCTCGCGGGAGTCGATCCTGCCCTTCGAGCTCGTGATGCGCGGCTCGCTCGCGGACTTCTCCCTCGGTGCCTTCCCGCGCTTCCTCGAGCCGCGCGAGACCCCCGACGCCTTCCTCTACCGGTAGGCCAGATCGAGGAGCTCGACGGGGTGGACCACGCGGGCCCGCAGGCCGGCCTCGCGCGCGCCCGCGCGCAGCTGCATCAGGCAGCCGGGGTTCCCGGTCGCGATCAGGTCGGGGTCGACCGCCGAGAGCGCGGCCATCTTGCGGCGCAGCACCGCGCGCGACATCTCGCGGTGCGTCAGGTTGTAGATCCCGGCCGCGCCGCAGCAGCTCCCCGGGTCCTCGTGCGCGACCAGCTGGAGGCCCGGGATCGCGGCGAGGAGCCGCCGGGGGGCGTCGCCGACGCGCTGGGCGTGGATCAGGTGGCAGGGGTCGTCGTAGCAGACGCGGCCTTCGACCCGCCCCGGCGGCGGGCGAAGCCCGGCCGCGTCGAGGAGCTCGGCGACGTCGCAGACGCTCGCCGCGAGCGCCTCACCCTCGCCCGGGAGGGAGCGTCCGGCCTCGCGCAGCGCCGCGCCGCAGCCGGCCGAGTTCACGACGACGCGCTCGACTCCGGCAGCCGCGAAGGCGCGCGCATTGCGGCGCAGGAGCTCGTGCGCGAAGGCCTCGTCGCCGGCGTGGGCGTGGAGCGCCCCGCAGCAGGTCTGCCCGCGCGGCACCACCACCTCGAAGCCGTTGCGCGCGAGCACGCGCAGCGTGGCGGCGTTCACCCCGGCGAAGACCTCCGAATTGACGCAGCCGGCGAAGAAGGCGACCCGGCCGCGCCGCTCGCCCTCGGCGGGAACGAGCTCCGGGAGCGCGCGCCGCTCGCGCGACGGGGGGACCGGCGGGAGGAGCGCCATGGCCTCGCGCAGCGCGGCCGGGAGGAGCGGCAGGAAGAGGCGGTCGAGCCGCAGCCGCTGTGCGACACCGATCAGAGTCACCAGGGCGCGCAGCCTGCGGCGGTGCGGCAACACGCCGCGCAGCACGAGCCGTTCGAGGCGGCGCGCGGGGCCGCGGCGCAGCCCCGCGTCGGTCACCTCGGCCCGCGCCAGCTCGACCATCGCCCCGAAGCGCACGCCCGACGGACACGCCGTCTCGCAGGCCCGGCAGCCGAGGCAGAGGTAGGCCTCCTCCGCCACGGTCGCGCCGAGCGGGATCCGGCCCTCGGCGACCCCGCGCATCAGGTAGATCCGACCGCGCGGCGAGGAGATCTCGCGCCCGGTCTCGCGGTAGGTCGGGCAGGCCTCGAGGCAGAGCCCGCAGTGGACGCAGTCGAGCGTGAGGCGCCCGATCTCCGGCCAGCGCCCGGAGCCGGCTCCGGGCGCGCTCGGCGCCTCGCCCGGCTTCACGTGTGCCCCGGGGCGCGTCCCGGGTTCAGCACGCCGGCCGGATCGAAGCGGGCCTTGAGGGCCCGGTGGAGCGGGAGCAGGTCCTGGGCGTCGCCGAAGGCGTCGCGTCCGCCGCGCAGGGCCGGCGGCCCGTCCTCGAGCCGCCAGCTCCCGCCGGCCTCGCGGGCGGCGGCCCCCACCGCGGCGAAGGCGCGCTCGCCGTCCTCCCCGGCGAAGTCGGCCCACGCGAGCGCGAGCCCCGGGTACGCGAGGAGCTTTGCACCCGCCGCGCCGAGGCTCGCCGCGGCCGAGGCGAGCCTGGACGGCAAGAGGGCGAGGCGGAAGCGGAGACCGCGCGGAGCGGCCCCCTCGCCCTGGAGGCGGCGCACCGAATCGAGCGCCGCGACGCTGGTCTCGTGTGCGCCCGCCTCGGCCGCGAGCCACGCGCCGTCGCCCGCCACGACCGGAGCATCTCCGGCGAGCTCGACCACGAGCCGTGCCGAAGCGTCGGCTCCCAGGACGATCGCCGCGGCGCGCGCGGCGGGGCGGCGCGCCGCCGCGAGACCCAGGGTCGGGGCGGCGTCGGCGGGCACCAGGGCCTCGTACACCGCGACGCGCTCGGGCCGCGGGCGCAGCCTCAGCCACGCCGACGCGATCACGCCGAGCGTCCCGAGCGAGCCCGTGTAGAGCTTCGCGAGGTCGTAGCCGGTCACGTTCTTGACCACCCGCCCTCCGCAGCGCGTCTTCGTGCCGTCGCCGAGCACGACCTCGAGGCCGAGCACGAGATCGCGCGGCAGGCCGAAGCCCTGGGCGCGCGGGCCGATCGCGGCCGCCGCGAGCGTTCCCCCCACGGTCGAGCCGCGTCCGGGGGCGTCGAGCGGGAGCTCCCAGCCGCCCGCGTTGACGGCGGCGCGGAGCTCGGCGAGCGGCGTCCCCGCGAGGGCGAGGCAGACGCCCTCGCCCGGGTCGAGTTCGACGGTCCCCGCGATCCGGCGCGTCGAGAGCACGACGTCCGCGCGCCGCGGCGGGTTCCCGAGGCCGAGGCGCGTCCCGCCGCCGCGCACGAGGGCGGCGAGGCCGAGGGCGCCGAGTGCTCCGACCGCGCGCGCGAGCCCTTCGACGTCGCGCGGGTGAAGGGTCGCGGCGGGCTGCACGCCCGGGAGCGCGATCTCGGCCCCCGGCTCGATCGCGTCGGGGCCGAGCGCCGCGCCGAGCCGCTCGAGCTCGCCCGGCGCCTGCATCAGGCGAAGGGAACGCGCTCGTAGCCGCGCGCCCTCGGGTTCGCCTCGGCGCAGAAGCGCGTCGTCGGGAAGATCTTCCCGGGGTTGCAGACGCCGTCGGGGTCGAAGGCGGCCCGCAGCCGCCGCATCGCGTCGAGGTCGGCGTCGGAGAAGACGAGCCCCATAAACTCGCGCTTCTCGGAGCCGATCCCGTGCTCGCCGCTGATCACGCCCCCCGCCTTTACGCAGGCGCGCAGGATCTCCTCGCCCGCGGCCAGCACCCGCTCGAGCTCCCCGGGGTCGCGGCGGTCGAAGGAGATGTTCGGGTGCAGGTTCCCGTCTCCGGCGTGGAAGACGTTCGAGAGCCGCAGTCCGTAGCGGTCGCCGATCGCGCACACCTCGGCCAGGATCTCGGGCAGGCGCGCGCGCGGCACGACCGCGTCGTGCACGTAGAGGTCCGGCGCGAGGCGTCCCATCGCCCCGAACGCGCCCTTGCGCGCGCGCCAGAAGCGCTGGCGCTCGGCCGCGTCGCGCGCGACCAGGACGCGCTGCGCCCCCGCCCGGCTCGCCAGGGTGCGGACCCGCTCGATCTGCGCCGGCAGCGCGACCGCGGGCCCGTCGAGCTCGACGAGCAGCACCGCGCCGGCGTCGGTCGGGAGCCCGGCGGCGTAGACGCTCGCCTCGACCGCCCGGATCGTGCGCTGGTCGATGATCTCGAGCGCGGCCGGAACGAGCCCGGACTCGATGATCTCGCCGACGGTGCGGCAGGCGCTGACGACGTCCGGGAAGATCGCGAGCAGCGTCTCGACGCGCTCCGGGATCGGCGCCAGGCGCAGCGTCGCGCGCGTCACGATCCCGAGCGTCCCCTCGCTCCCCACCACGGCTCCGACGAGGTCGTAGCCCGGCGCGAAGCCGGTCGGGCTCCCGAGCTCGACCACCTCTCCGTCGGGGAGCACGAGCTCGAGGCCGAGGACGTGGTTCGTCGTCGTCCCGTACTTGAGCGTGTGGGGTCCGCCCGAGTTCTCCGCGACGTTGCCTCCGATCGTGCAGACGAGCTGGCTCGACGGGTCCGGAGCGTAGAAGAGGCCGAAGGGCGCCGCCGCGCGCGAGAGGTCCTGGTTCACGACGCCGGGCTCGACCACCGCGAAGCGATCGACGGGATCGACGGCGAGGATGCGGTTCATCCGCGAGCACTCGACGACGACGCCGCCGCCCTGCGCGGTCGCCCCGCCCGAGAGTCCCGTGCCCGCGCCGCGGGCGACGAAGGACGAGCCGTGGGCCCGACACGCGCGCACGACGGCCTGCACCTGCTCGCGGCTGCGCGGGAACACCACCGCCCCCGGGCGCGCCGTGTGGAGGGTGAGCCCGTCGCACTCGTAGGCGAAGAGCTCCTCGGGCCGGTCGAGGCAGCCGTCGACCCCGACGACCCGCCGCAGCTCTTCGACGAGCGGGTTCATCCCCCGCTCAAGCCAGCCCGAGACCCTCGAGGTCCTCCTCGCTGAGGCCCAGGTGATGGCCGATCTCGTGGCGCACGGTGATCTGGATCTGCTCGACGAGCTCGTCCTCGTCGCGGCAGACCTTCTCGAGGTTCTTCTTGTACAGGATCACCCGCGTCAGGTCCTGCGGCTGGTCGTTGGCGCCGGCCTCCGTGCGCGGAACGCCGATGTAGATGCCGAGGATCTGCGGCGAGAGGTTCTCCTCGGCCAGGAGCTCGGGGGACGGGTAGTCCTCGACGAGCAGCGGCACGTTCTCGACGTACTCGCGGATCGAGCGCGGGAGGTTGTCGAAGGCGTCGGCCGCGGCCTTGCGGAAGCCGGTCTCGTCGATCTCGACGGGAAGCGGATAGCGCTCCGGGTCTAGCGCGTTGGCCTTGGCGAAGGCGCGCGCGGACTCGTCGACGGGCCCGATCCGCTCGAGCACGAGACCGAGGTGATAGACGGCGTGCGCCGCCTCGGGGTCCATCGCAACCGCCGTGTCGAGCACCCGCTTGGCCTCGGGGAAGCGGCTGAGCTCGAAGAGGATCTGGCCCTCGAAGGCGCGGTAGATCCCGACCTCGCCCGCGGTCTTGAGCGCGCGGCGCGCCAGGAAGAGCCCTCCTTCGAGGTCGTCGAGGTAGAAGACGGCCTTGGCCTTCAGGTAGTGGACCTCGGCCTCGGTCGCCCGGTCGAGGCGCGGGAGCTCGGGATTGCCGGAGAGCAGCTCGTCGCAGAGCGTCACCGCCTGCTCGAACTCCGAGAGGTCCTCGACGAGCAGCTCGGCCCGGTTCAGGTGCGCGGTCACGAACTTCGGGTCGGCGAGGATCGCCCGCTCGAACTCGTGGAGCGCCTCGTCGATCTTGCCCTCGTCCCACAAGATCTCGCCGCGGCCGTTGTGGGCCTCGGCGCCTTCCGGGTGCGCCCGCAGCGCCTCGTCGAGCCACGCCAGCGCCTCGTCGGTCCTCCCCCCGTGGGAGGCCTCCATCGCCTGGTCCAGGCAATCCCAGTAGCGATCGTTGTTCTTCATTCCGGCCTGTGAGCGGCCGCGGCGGCACGCGGCTGTCGCAAGGGGTTAGGGACGCATCATAGCAGAGGCGGCCCTGCGGACTGCGCAAAATCTCCCGTCGGTGATCGCATGCAACTCGCTGTCCGAGAAGGAGAATTACATCGACTATATAGGCCGTGCCCCGCGGGGGAAAAAATCCGCAGCTCTCTCGCCAAACCGCCGTTTCGTGGGCATTTTCGCCCCAGGGAGCGCGTCGGCGCTCAGGCCTCCGCGAGGATCAGGATCCGCTGGCAGCGCCCGCAGGTCACCAGCCGCTCGCGGCCCAGGAGCTCGACGAAGCGCTGCGGCGGGATGTCGACCCGGCAGCCGGTGCAGATCTCGCGCGTCACGATCACGACCGCGGGACGCTTGCGCGAAGCGATCCGCTCGTAGAGCTCGACGTGGTCCCGCTCTACCCGCTCGCACGCCCCCGCCCGCCGCCCCCGCAGCTCGGCGATCCCACCGGCGAGTTCCGTCTCCCGCGCCGCGAGGGTGCGCGCTCCCACCAGCGCCCGCTCGCCGGACGCCTTGGCCTCGCCCTCCGCGACAGCGACCGCCGCGCCGCAGGTCTCGATGGCCTCCATCGCCTCGAGGATCCGGGTCTCGCAGCGCGAGACCGCCGCGCGCGCGTGGTCGATCTCCCGCAGCAGCGCGGTGTAGGCCTCGTTCGTCTTGACCTGGAACTGCTGGCCTTCGAGCCGGGCCCGGGTCGCCTCGTGGTCCTGGTGCTCCCGCTCGGCCTGGCGCTGCGTGAGCTCCGCCGAGCGCAACGCCTCGCGGCCGGCGGCGAGCCGCTCCTCGGCGACGACCTGCTGCGCGGCCAGGGCCTCGCGGCGCGCGGGCAGCGCCCGGTACTCCTGCTCGAGCGTCGCCAGCTCGTCGTCGAGCTTCTGGAGCTCGATCAGGCGCCGGAGGCCTTCGACCAAGGGGACCTCGCCGCGTTTCCGCCGTCGGAGCATTTGTAGCATGATCGCGGGCATGAGTGCGCAGGGCGCCACGCCGGGGCCTCCGCCTCCCACGCTCGTCGTGGGCATGCACGGCTCCGGAACCTCGATCCTGGCGGAGATCCTCGACCGCTTCGGGCTCTTCCTCGGCATCGACGCCGAGCACTGCGAAAACTCCTTCTTCCGGGAGGAGGTGGCCGAGGCCATCGCCTTCGGGCGCGAGGACCGCTGGGCCAGCCTCCCCCTCCCGTCGCTGGACGAGGTGATGGCTTGCGAGGTACGCGCGCGCGCGCGGATCGAGCGCGAGTGGCTGGCCCGCTACCGCGCGCTGGGCTACGACGGCTCCGGGCCCTGGGGCTTCAAAGATCCGCGCAGCTGCGTGCTGCTGCCGCTCTACCTCGCGATCTTCCCCGACGCCCGGGTGCTCCACATCGCGCGCGACCCGGACGACGTCGCGGCGTCGCTCTCGCGCAAGCGCAAGCGCGGGGTCGGCGTGCGGCGCGACCCCGACCACTGGAGGGAGCTCGCGCTCGCCTACACCGCGCGCGTGCGCTGGTGCGCCGAGCGGCATCCGAACCCCTGGCTCGAGACGGGCTACGAGGCGCTCTGCCGCGAGCCCGCGCGCGTGCTGCGCGGCGTCTTCGACTTCGTCGGGATCGCGTTCTCCGACGCCGCGGAGCGATACGCCAAGGCGCGGGTCCACGACCGCGACGTCGGGACGGCGCGGCGGAGCTCGCTCGCGTGGAGGCTCGAGCGGCTGGGTGCGCGCCTCCTCGGGCGCCGCTGAGGCCCGGCATGCCCCGCTTCAGCCGCGACCTCGCCCACACGCTCCTCGCGCAGGGGCCCGTGCTGGTCTTCGGGGTCGCGACGAGCGTGCTCACGGCGCGCGCTCTCGGGCCGGACGCGCGCGGCGTGTGGGCGCTCTGCTTCCTGATCGCGCAGACCGCCGTCGTCGCGGCGGAGCTGAATCTCGGGCAGTCACTCGTCTTCCACGTGGGTCGCCGGGGGCTCGCGCCCGGACGGGCGCTCGGGGCGCTGTTGCCGCTGCTCGCCCTCCTCTGCGTCTGCGTCTTCGCGGGAATCCGCTGGCTCGAAGCGCCGCTGCTCGCGACCTTCGCGGAGCTGCGGCCCGAGGCGCTGCGCCTCGCGGGGGGCCTGGCCCCGCTCCTCCTCGCGAACTCGGTCCTGACCGAGTTCTTCCGCGCGCTCGACCGCCTCGATCTCTTCAACCTCTGCCGCAACCTCGAGCCGGGAAGCCGGCTCGCAGCGCTCGCGCTGGCCTTCGCGTTCGGCGCCGGGCTCGAGCCGGCGCTGCTCGCGGCGGTCGTGGCCGAGGCCGTGATCCTCCCGGTCCAGCTTGCGCTCGCCGCGCGCCTCGCCCGGCCGACGCTGCGCGGTGCCGCGGGCGCCGTCGGCGGGCTCCTCGCCTACGGGGCCCGCGTGCAGGGCGCCGTCGCGCTCGGCCACGTGGACCAGCGCCTCGCGGGCTTCATCGTCGCCTATTTCACGGCGACGGCCGACCTCGCCTTCTACGCCATCGCCGAGGGCCTGGTCCTCGCGGTGCTGGCCGTGCCCACCCTCGTCGGAAACGTGCTGCAGCCGAAGATCGCGCGGCAGAGCGACGCCGACGCGGCGCGCATGACCGCGGCCACCTGTCGGAGCACGCTCTTCCTCGCGCTCGCCCTTTGCCTGGCGATCGCCGCCGCGGTCCGGCCGCTCGTCGAGCTCCTCTACGGCGCCGCGTACCTGCCGTCCGTCGCGGTGGTGCTGGCGCTCCTCCCCGTCGCCGTGGCGCGCTCGGGCCTGCGCATCCTCTCGCGCTACCTGCTGGTGGCGAACCGCGTCCGGATCCTCGCGGCGGCGAGCGGGGTCGCGCTCGCGCTGCACGCGGCGCTCCTCCTCGCGCTCGTGCCGGGGCAGGGGATCGTCGGCGCGGCGCTCGCGACGAGCCTCGGCCACGCGGCCCAGCTCGCCCTCGTGGTCGCCGCCTTCCGCCGCCTGACCGGCGTGCCGCTGCGCCAGCTGCTCGTGGTCGATCGCAGCGACCTCCTGCGGCTGGCCCGCGGAGGCCGGGAGGCGCTCGCGCTCCGCGCGCTGTGGCCCGCGGGCGGCGGGCGACGCTGACCCGTGCGGGCTCGGCTGCGTGGGCTCCTCGGAGCGATCGCCCTGGCCTTCGACCGGAGCTACCTCGCGTTCGAACGCCGCCGTCAGCGCCGCACGCGCTGCTTGCGCCTCGTCCCCGACCTCGCGCATCGCCGCGGCGGGAAGTCCGGTTACGGCGAGTGGTGCTGGGCGATCGGGATCTTCCAGGGCCTGATCCATGCGCACCTCCCGCGCCGCGACGCGCCGCGCATCCTCGACGTCGGCTGCGGCACGGGGCTCCTCGCGGTGGCGAGCGAGCCCTTCCTCGGCGACGAGGGTCGCTACCTCGGGATCGACGTGAGCCGCGCCGACGTCGAGTTCTGCCGCGCGCACTACCCGGCACCGGCCTTCTCCTTCCAGCTCCTCGAGGCGCGCAACGCCGCCTACGCGCCGGAGCGCCCGCTCGAGCGACGGCCCTGGGAGGTGGCCGACGAGACCATCGATCTCGCGACCGCGCTCTCCGTCTGGACGCACCTCGCCGAGGAGGACGCGCTCTTCTACTTCCGCGAGCTCGACCGCGTGCTGCGCCCGGGCGGCCGCGCGATCGTGACCTGCTTCCTGCTGGACGCGGCGTACCGCGCGAGCCTCCCGCGCGAGCCCGCTGCGCGGGGCCGACTCCACCTGACCGACGCGGCGCGCTGGGTCTTCGACGTCCCCGCGCGCGGCTCGCGCGACTGGCTCCACCCGGCCTGGGCGCAGGTTCCCGAGGAGGCGATCGGCTTGCGCCCCGAGGGCCTCGAGCGCATGCGCGCCGGCACGCGCCTGCGCCTGCTCGAATCGCACCCCGGCACCTGGAAGGAGGCGCCGGGGCTCTACTTCCAGGACGTCCTCGTGCTCGCGCGGGAGTGAGACCCTCCCTACGCCGCGAAGCCCAGGAAGAGGGTCCCCGCGCAGAGCGTCCACCAGCCGGCGAGGGCGGCGCGAGCCAGCGTGAAGCCGCGGCGGGCCAGCGCCGCGTCGAGGGCGCGCGCGCCCTGGGCGAACCAGACGGCGAGCGCGGGCGCCACGGGGAGCAGGTAGGCGGCCTTGGCCTGCGCGAAGAACGGCAGGCGCAGCGTCAGGTAGAGGAAGGCCAGCGCCACGCTCCAGGCGGCGAGCAGCAGGAAGGCGTGCGCCACGCGCCGCCGCGGGTCGGGGTCCGCCACCGCGAGGCGCACGCCGACGAGGCAGCCCGCGAGCAGGCACAGCGTCGCCGGCACGGCGGCGAGGTAGCCCGCCGACATGTGGTCGTAGCTCCAGAAATCGTGACGCCGGGCCGGATCGGTGCGGCCGGCGATGAAGCCATCGCCCCAGAAGGTCGAGTAGAGCGAGTCCCAGAAGGAGCGGAAGCCCGCGAGGTAGGGGTGGGCGAGGGCCTCGCCGAAGCTCGCGTAGTAGGCGGGCGTGTGGAAGCCGGGCTGCTGCCACCAGCGCTGGTCGTCGCCGGGGAGGCTCCAGTTGCCGATCAGCGGGTCGCCGAGGAGCACCCAGCTGCGCGCGTAGAACCAGCCGGCGACGAGCGCGACCACCGCGACGAGCGCGGCCGCGACCCCGGCGGCGCGCCACGCACCCGCGCGATCGATGGCGAACACGCGCGCGCCCAGCGCGAGCGCCGCGGCCGGAACCAGCAGGACCGCCGTGAACTTGGTGAGCGCCGCGAGGCCGAGCACGAGCCCGAGCGCGGCGATGCGGCCGGGGCCGAGCCGCGGTGCGAGCGCCGCCTCGACGCCGAGCCAGAGTGCCGCGCCCGCGAGGGCGGCGTGGAGCGGCTCGTTCGAGAAGTAGGCGGCGCTGTAGAGGTTCACGGGCAGGACGGCGGCGAAGCCCACCGCGAGCAGCTGCGCGGGCAGATCGCCCGCGAGCAGCCGACGCGCGAGGAGCCAGCTCGCCACGACCACCCCGAAGCCGCCGAGGAAGGGGAGGAGCTTGGTCGCCGCCCCGAGCGGCTCGCCGCTCGCCGGGAGCACGAGCGCCGAGAGCGCGTGGAAGAGCGGCGGGTGATAGGTGGACCAGCCGTCCGTCGCGAGCGGCAGGCTCGCCTTCTCGCGGATCCAGGCGGCGTAGAAGAGGTGGTGGCGCGCGTCGAAGCCCACGGCCGCCGGGATGCGGGCCGCCTTCACCGCGAAGAGGTGGGCCCAGCCGGCGGCGGCGAGCGCGAGCGTGGCCGCCGGGAGCGCGGCGGCTCGGCCCGCCCCCGCGCGGCGGGCCGCGAGCCAGCCCAGAGCGCCGAGCGCGAAGAGGCCGCCGAGCGCACCGGCCAGGCGACGTACGGCTTCGATCGGCGTCTCGACGGCGAGCGCAGCCGGGTTGCGGCGCGTGTCGTCGGCTGCGATCGCGGCGCCGATCGGCTCGCCATCGATCCGCACGCGCCAGTCGGGGCCGCTCTCGAGCCCCGGAGCGCCTTCGGCGCGCAGCTCGAGGAGTGCTGGGCCCCGAGCATGCGCCACGTCGATGCGGATCTCGTTCGCGCCGGGGCGAAGCCAGGGCGTCGCGTCGATCTCCCGCGCCTGGCGCCAGCGCGCGCCGTCGTCCCGCGCGACCTCGGCGCCGTTCACGAAGAGCGCGAAGCCGCGCAGCGCGCGGACGCGCAGCCGCAGCGGCTCCGACCCCACCCGCTCGACGCTCCGCACGAAGCTCGTGACGGGCACTCGTTCCCGTCCCCACTGCTCGAGCGCCGCCGAGACGGGCCGGGGGGCCATCATCCAGGGCGAGCGTGGGCCGGGCGCCACGAAGGGGATCTCCGGGGAGAGGGCGCAGCGCGCCGCCACCGCGGCGAGCGGCAGCGCCACGGCGAGAGCGACCGCTGCCGCCCGGGCCGCGACCGCCCGACTCGTGCTCCGACCGGCGCCCGAGCCCACCGGCGACGCAGGGTAGCCGCCCGCGCCCCGCCGCGAGAGGCGCCGACCGGCCCGCGCCTCGCAGGCGGAGAGCGCAGGGCTATCCTCTGCCCTTTCCAGCGAGGTTTGCGCCATGCCGCGCCGCGCCCGGGCCCTGCCCCTGCTCCTCGCGCTCCTCGCCCCGGCGTCCCGCGCCGACGAGGTGGTGACGGACGGCATCGCGGCGCAAGTGGGGACCGAGGTGGTGCTGGTCTCGGAGGTGATGGAGATCGTGGGCCCGGTCGAGGCCGAGGCTCGCGCGCAGGGCGTGCCCGAGGCGGAGCTCGCGAAGCTGCGCGCGGAGGCCCTCGAGCAGCTGATCGAGCGACGCCTGCTCGCCACCGTGGTCAAGGATTCCCAGCTCCAGGTGAGCGAGGGCGACATCGACGAGGCGATCGAGGGGATCGCCGCGGAGAACGGGCTCAACCTCGAGCAGCTGCGCGCGAGCCTCGGCTCCCACGGCATCGGCTGGGACGAGTACCGCGACCGCATCAAGACGGAGATGGAGCGGCAGAAGGTCGTCGGCACCATGGTGGGCTCGCAGGTCCAGGTCGAGGAGGGCGAGGTGCGCGCTCTCTACGCGGAGCTCTACGCGGAGCAACCCCAGGGCGGCGAGACCGTCCACGTGCGCCAGATCCTCGTCCTCGGCGGCGAGGGAGCTCCGCGCGACGTCGCGACGGCCTGTGCGCTCGGCCGCGACGCCGCCGCCCGGATCGCGAAGGGAGAGCCCTTCGAGAAGCTCGCGGAGGAGATCTCGGCGGCCGCGCCGCAGCAAGGCGGCGACATCGGCTGGCTCCACGCGGACTCGATTGCGGGCTGGATGAAGCAGGCGATGGCAACGCTCGAACCCGGCTCGGTGAGCCCCGTGATCGAGCTCCCGTTCGGCTGCACGATCCTCAAGCTCGTCGAGCGCCGGGACTACGAGCCGGTCAGCTTCGAGGCGGCCAAGGCACCCCTCGAGCAGGAGCTGCGCCAGCGCAAGGTCATGGAGAAGTACCGCGAGTGGATGGAGGGCCTGCGCAAGCGGATCTTCATCGAGCGCCGCGGCTACTTCGCGCAGGCCGCGAGCTTCGCCGCTCCGCGCCCCGCCCCGGGCATCCTCGCCAGCGACGCGCCCCCCGCCGCCGCGGAGGAGCCGCCCGCGTCCCCGTGAGCCGCCTCGCCTCCGGTCCCCGGGAGCAAAGCGGCCGCGAAGCGGCCGCGCAGCGAGCCGAAGGCGAGCGGAGTGCCGGAGTGCCGGCTCCTCGCCCGCACTCCGCCCGCGAGATCGTCGTCCGCGGCGCCCGGGAGCACAACCTCGCCGACCTCGACGTCCGCATCCCGCGCGACCGCCTCGTCGTGATCACGGGACTCTCCGGTTCCGGCAAGTCCTCCCTCGCCTTCGACACGATCTACGCCGAGGGCCAGCGCCGCTACGTCGAGTCGCTCTCGGCCTACGCGCGCCAGTTCCTGGATCAGATGGCGCGGCCCGACGTCGACTCGATCGAGGGGCTCTCGCCGGCGATCGCGATCGAGCAGAAGACGGTCGGCCGCAGCCCGCGCTCGACCGTGGGGACGACGACCGAGATCTCGGATCATCTGCGCCTGCTCTTCGCGCGCGTCGGGGAGCCCCAGTGCCCCACCTGCGCGCGCCCGATCGCGCGCCAGACCGTGCAGCAGATGACCGACCGGGTGCTCTCGCTCGGCGAGGGGACGCGCGTGTCGGTCCTCGCCCCGGTAGTGCGCGACCGCAAGGGCGAGTACCGCCGCGAGCTCGACGGATTCCGGCGCCAGGGCTTCGTGCGCGCGCGCGTCGACGGGGTTCTGCGCGACCTGGCCTCGGAGATCCCGCTCGCGCGCAGCCGCAAGCACACGATCGAGGTCGTGGTCGACCGGCTCGCACCGAAACCCGCCGTGCGCGCCCGGATCGCGGAGTCGCTCGAGACGGCGCTGCGCCTGGCGTCCGGCCTCGCCATCGTGCGCGCCGACCCCGACGGGCCGGAGTGGCTCTTCTCGGAGCGCAACGCCTGCGCGGAGTGCGGGACCTCCTTCCCGGAGATCGCGCCGCGCACCTTCTCCTTCAACAGCCCGCACGGGGCCTGCCCCGCCTGCGACGGGCTCGGTATCCGCGAGGTCTTCGACGCCGCGCGCGTGGTCCCCGATCCGTCCCTCCCCCTCGGCGAGGGCGCGATCGCGCCGTGGGGCAAGGCCGCGCAAGGCCGCCTGGCGGCCGCGCAGCGAGGCGAAGCCGAGCGGAGCACGGGCCTGCCGGCTCCTCGCCGGCAGGCAGCCCGCGAGGCCGGGCCGCGCTACTACCGCGGGCTCCTCGAGTCGCTCGCCGCGCACCATGGCGTCGAGCTCGCGACCCCCTGGCGCGAGCTCCCGGCGCGGGTGCAGCACGGCATACTGCTCGGCGGCGAGGAGATCGAGCTCGCCGTGCAGCGGCGCGGGCGCCGCGAGGTCTTCACGCGCGCCTGGGACGGCGTCCTCGGCGAGCTCGAGCGGCGCTTCGCGGCCGCGGGCGAGCTCGAGCGTGAGCGGCTCGCCCGCTTCCGCGCTCCCCGCCCCTGTGCGGAGTGCGACGGCACGCGCCTGCGCCGCGAGGCGCGCAGCGTGCGGCTCGGCGGCGCCTCGATCGCCGAGCTCTCGCGCCTCCCGGTCTCGGAGCTCGCTGTCTTCCTCGAGCGCCTCGAGCTCCCCCCGGCGCGCCGGGTGGTCGCGGAGCGCGTGCTGCGCGAGATCGGCGACCGGCTGCGCTTCCTCGTCGACGTCGGCCTCGAGTACCTGACGCTCGAGCGCCCGGCCGCGAGCCTCTCGGGCGGCGAGGGCCAGCGCATCCGGCTCGCGACGCAGGTGGGCGCGCAGCTGCTGGGCGTCCTCTACATCCTCGACGAGCCCTCGATCGGGCTCCACCCGCGCGACAACGCGCGCCTGCTCGAGAGCCTCCGCCGCCTGCGCGACGCCGGCAACAGCGTGATCGTCGTCGAGCACGACGAGGAGACGATCCGCGCGGCGGATCACGTGATCGACATGGGGCCCGGCGCCGGGATCCACGGCGGCCGTATCGTCGCCCAGGGCTCGCCGGCGGAGATCGTCGCGAGCGCGGAGTCCCTGACGGGCGCCTACCTCTCGGGAGGGCGCGCGATCCCCGTGCCTCCGCGCAGGCGCCCGCTCGGCCCGCACGCCCTCGCGATCAGCGGCTGCCGCGAGCACAACCTGAAGGGCGTGACGCTGCGCGTGCCGCTCGGCGCCTTCACGGTCGTGACGGGTGTCTCGGGCTCGGGCAAGTCCACGCTCGTGAACGACACGCTCCACCGCGTGCTCGCGGCGCGCCTCCACGGGGCCGAGCAGCCCCCCGGCCGCTTCGACGCGATCGCGGGTGTGGAGTGGATCGACAAGGTGGTCGACGTCGACCAATCGCCGATCGGCCGCACGCCGCGCAGCAACCCCGCCACCTACACCGGCTGCCTAGCCGGGATCCGCCAGCTCATGAGCCGGGTCCCCCTGGCGCGCGTGCGCGGCTACTCGCCCGGCCGCTTCTCCTTCAACGTGAAGGGAGGGCGCTGCGAAGCCTGCCGGGGCGACGGCGTGCTGCGCATCGAGATGCACTTCCTCCCGGACCTCTTCGTCGTCTGCGAGGCCTGCGGCGGGCGGCGCTTCGAGCGCGAGACGCTCGAGATCGCCTACAAGGGGCGCAACATCGCCGAGATCCTCGCGATGACCGTCGAGGAGGCGCTGGGCTTCATGGAGAACGTCGAGTCGGTGCGCCGCCCGCTGCAGACGCTCCACGACGTCGGGCTCGACTACCTGAAGCTCGGGCAGCCCGCCACGACCCTCTCGGGCGGCGAGGCGCAGCGGATCAAGCTCGCGCGCGAGCTCGCGCGGCGCGCGACCGGCCGCACGCTCTATCTCCTCGACGAGCCGACGACGGGGCTCCACTTCGCCGACGTGCAGCGGCTGCTCGACGTGCTCGGCCGCCTGGTCGACGCCGGCAATAGCGTGCTCGTGATCGAGCACCACCCCGACGTGATCAAGAGCGCCGACTTCGTGGTCGACCTCGGCCCCGAGGGCGGCGAGAAGGGGGGCGAGATCGTCGCCGAGGGCACCCCCGAGGAGGTGGCCCGAAACCCCCGCTCCCACACCGGCCGGGCCCTGCGACGCGTCCTCGCGCCACGGCGCTCCTGAGCGCGCGGCTACTTCTCGAGCTCCTCCCGGATCGAGTACATGAGCTGGCGAGCGTCGACGATGTAGGCGTCGAGGTTGCGGCGGTGGTTCGCCATGAGACCGGCGGGGCTGCCGTCGAGGACGACCACGGGCTTCATCGCGGCCGACCGGCCGAGGGAGTCCGCGACGTGGTCGAAGAGCTCGAGCACGGAGGGGCGGCTGGCGAGGTCGGCCGCGTACTCGCGCCGGACCGCGCGCGTCAGGTGGTGCATGACGTGGGCGAAGCCCTGAGCGTGGTAGAAGTAGTCGTCCGTCGCGAGGAAGGGGGGGTCGTCGCGGAGCAGGTTCGCGTGCGCGTCGCCGAGCAGGTCGCTCCAGATCTGGAAGAGGCGGATCAGCTCCACGTTGCGCCGGTTGATGGGCTTCGAGGCCGGCGGCGTCGCCTCGAGCCCGGCGACGTAGCGGCGCAGCCCGTCGGCCCCGTCGCGGAAGCGCGACTCCGCCGACGGAAACCAGAAGCGCCGCTCGTCGTTGCGCAGCATCGTGTCCGCGGCGACGAGGTTCGCGTCGTACTCGGTCGACGAGACCTTCGTCAGGTGGTCGCGAAGCACGCGCGCGCTCTCGCGCGCCGCCTGGATGATCCCGAGCTGCCGGTTCGAGTTGTTGTCCGCCCAGAGCCCGGGGCCCCAGAAGAAGAGATCGTTCGGCCGCCAGCCCGTGACGCCATCGAGCTCGCGCTCGACGAGCGCCGCGAGGGTCGTCGCGAAGGCCTCGCCGCCCGCGATCGTCCGCTCGAGTGGATAGGCGGCGTCCACGTCGAAGCCCAGGACGTTGTGGCGCTTCTGGCCGAAGTGGAGCACGAGCGGCCCGATCGGAAAGATCGCGAGCGCGACGAGCACGACCAGGCTGCGCAGCAGGATCGCCATTGCCGAGAGGCTAGGCGCCGCGGGCGCGCGGGTCGATGCAGCGGAGGCGCTGCACGTCAGCCTCCGATTCGATCCCCCGACGCAGAGCCGCGATCGAGCCTCGATTGCGTCGATCCGCGTCCCGAGAGGGCCCGCGAGCCGGACGCCGCGAGCACCGCGGCGAGGAGCGCGGTCGCGAGCGGACCGAGGGCCGGCACCGCCGACGCCGTGAAGACGACGAGCTCGGGCGGGCTCGAGCCCTCGCGGCTCGAGTAGAACACGCTGTTCGAGGAGGTGCTCGAGAGCCCGAAGCAGAAGGTCCCCTCTCCGGTCACGGCCGAGCTCACGTCGAACTCGACCCAGGTGCCCGGAAAGGCCGTCCCGACGCTTTCCAGCAGCGTGCTCCCCACGCCCGGCGCGTTCGCAAAGGTGAGGGTCGCCTCGTCCCAGCCGCATGGGGCGACGGTGATCGCGCCGCCCTGCACGCTCGGATCCTCGACGAAGAGGCGGAGGCTGGCGCGCAGGACGCGGCGGCCGCCGAGGCCCAGGACGTCGAAGCGCAGGTAGCTCTGGACGCTGCTGGTCGCGTCGAGGCGCGCCCGCAGGCTGGGGCTGCTGCCGAAGTTCTGCGTCGGAGCCCCGGAGACCACGCGGGCGTCCGCCGTCGGCGTGAAGGTCGTGCTCGGGAGCGGGGGCAGGAGCTCCACGGCGGCGACCTCCGTGTACGAGCCCGAGCCCTGCGCGTTCGTCGCGACGAGGCCCACGTCGTAGGCGCCCCCGTCCGCGTAGACGTGGACCGGGTGCCGCTCGCTGGAGGTCGCCCCGTCGCCGAAGTCCCAGAGCCAGGCGGTCGGATGGTCCGCCGAGAGGTCGGCGAAGGCCACCTCGAGGGGAGCCCGCCCGCTGCGCGGAGTCGCGGAGAAGGCGGCGAGGGGCGCCGAGGGCGGCGCCGCGGGCACGAGCGCCTGCGGGAGCGAGAGGATCGCGGGCGCGGGGAGGGTGACGGGATTCGTCACGAGCGCGAGCACGTAGACGCGGATCTCGGTCTGGAAGACCTCGTAGTAGAGGAGCGCGGCGTCGCGCATCACCGACTCGCTCGAGAGGTCCCAGACGGGATTCGCGATCCCTTCGAGGTCCGGCGAGGCGTGAGGAAGGCCCCCATGGCCGCGCAGGGTGCCGATGACCCCGGGGATCTCGAGCACCTCGGCCAGCGGAACCATGCCCAGGTCGTCGTGGGGGTGGTGGGCCACGACGAAGACGTTCTCGCCGGCGGCCGCCGCGGCCGTGGCGATCGCCAGCACCTGCGCGAGGTGCGCCGGGCTCACCGTGTTCCAGGCGCCGTTGGAATTGTTCAGGCCGATGAAACGCAGGCCCTCCCAGCCGGTGGCCGCGACGGCCCCGTTCTGCCCCCGCAGCTCGGCGCTCGAGACGTCCCAGACGCCCGCGGACGCGATGTGCTGCTCGTAGAGGGGCGTCCCGAACTCGTCCTGGTCGCGGTTGCCCGGAACCGCGAGGAACGGGATCCCGTTCGCCGTGAGCTTCGCGTCCAGGGACTGCGCGTACTGGATCCACTGGGCCTCGTCGCGCGGGGCGGCGACGTGGTCACCCGCGATGAAGACGGCCGCCACGGCGTGGGGCAGGAGCGACCCCGGCTGGCCGGCCGCGGCGATCGCGGCGAGGACCTGATCGAAGCGCGCGAGCTCCTCGGGATTCTTCGCCTGCACGTCGCTGATCTGGGCGAAGGCGAAGAGCGGCGGCTGCGCCTGCGCGCCGGCCGGGACGAGCGCGAGCGGGATCGCCAGCCCGGCCAGGAGGGGCGCGCGCGCGCGGGACTTGCGGGCTGTCGTCTTTCCGGCCACGCATCCCCTTCGACGGCTCGCAGGGCGGGGAGCGCCGGCTCGCGCGGAGGGTGCGCGCGACCGGCGGCCTCCGCAGGCAGCGCCCGCGGGCCTCGTGCAAGTGGGTGGCAGGAGGGGAGGTCGACCGGGGGGGTGGATACCCGAGACCCCTCGCGTCGACCTCGTGACCCCGGAACGGCGGCCCACCCGCCGGCCTCCCAGGTCGCGAACCCAGGCTCGAGGATCGGGGGGAGTGCGGACCCGGCCTGGACTCAGAGCAAGCCGAGGCGTGCGCGGACACGCCCGACCACGCGCGAGTGCACCTCGGCGACGACACCCGTGGCCGGGATCCGCTCGACGTAGGGGCGGTCGATCGCGGCGAAGATCGCGGCGACGCGCTCGAGGAAGGCCGCGCTCTCGAAGACGCCCTCGACGGCGTTGCCCCGCGCGCGCGCCCGCGCGAGGCCCAGCGAGACGTCCAGCTCGAGGAGGAGCGCGAGGTCGGGCAGCGGGAACTCCGCCTCGCTCTCGGCGAGGATGCGCCGCCAGTCGAGGCCGCGCGCGCCCTGGTAGGCCACGCTCGAGAGGAAGTAGCGGTCGCTCACGACGACGCGCCCGCCCGCGAGCGCCGGCTCGAGGGTCTCGCGCACGTGAGCCCGCCGGTCCTCGACGAACCAGCGCAGCTCCTCCTCGGGCGGGAGCGGCGTGCCCGAGCGGGCCATCGCGCGGATGCGCGCTCCCGTGGGGCCGTCGGTCGGCTCGAAGGTCGCGAGCACGTCGCGCCGCTCGGCGCGCAGGGCGCGCGCGAGCGCCGCGACCTGCGTGCTCTTGCCGCAGCCGTCGAGGCCCTCGAAGGTGAGGAGCGTCCCGCGCTTCACGGGCCGGCGGTGAACGCGCCGCGACAGCCGGCCGGCGAGCCGCGCGCGGCCGGCCGCCAAGTGCTCGAAGTCGCGGCGTTTTCCCGCGAGCCGCCGCGCGCCGGGCGCCGGCACGCGGCTTGCTCTACGAGGCGGGCGTGCCTTCGGGCACTCCCGCCTCGCCCCTCTAACGGGACCGGGGGTCGGCGGGATACGGGCCGCCGGGCGGAGGGCACGGTTTCGGCGCGGGAGTTCAACGGGGTGAGACCCGCGTCGAGCTCTCCGCCCGGCGGCTCATCGATCGGTCCTTCGGTTGCGCGCATCCAGCCGAAGGCGACCCAGGCGAGCGTGGTCCGGGCTCCCGTCCCGTCAGCCCTGAATGACACCCACGAGCTGCAATCCGATCACGAGGCCGTAGATTGCGATCGATTCGATGAGCGCCATCCCAAGGAGGTACGGAACGAACATCTGCCCGGAGGCGCCCGGGTTGCGGGCGAGGCCAGCGGCCATGTTGCCAGCCGTGAGACCCTGACCGATGCCGCACCCGAGGCCCGCAAGCCCGACGGCGAGCCCCGCGCCGATTGCGAGCAGCCCCGCACTACTGCCCGTGCCCCCGCCCTCTTCGGCGAGCGCGACGAGCGGGACGAGGGTGAGGCAGAGGCTCGAGAACACGATCCTGACGAGTTTGCGCATCTTCCGTTTGTCTCCCTGGGTTGGTGGACCTGAGGGCGCCGCGAACCGCTAGTGCGGCTCCGCAAGCGCCATGCCGATATAGATCATCGTGAGCAGTGAGAACACGAACGCCTGGATCACCGCCACGAGCAGGCCCAGGCCCATGAAGATCGCCGGCACAGCGAGCGGCACGAGGCCGATGAAGATGGTCACGACGGTGTGATCTGCGAACATGTTCGCAAGGAGTCGCACCGAGAGCGTCAGGATGCGAGCGAGGTGGAGGATGAGCTCGAGCGGGAGAAAGAGCGGCGCGAGCAGGCGGACGTGGATGTGCAGGCCGAAGAGGTGGACCTCGAAGAAGGAGGGTCCCAGGAACTGGTTGAGGTACCAGAAGCCGTGCTGGCGGATGCCGATCGCGTTGTAGGCGAGGAACGAGATGATCGCCCACGCGGTGGTCATGTTGACGTCGCTCGACGCGCCACCGACCCCCGGGACGAGCCCGAGCAGGTTCGAGACGAGGATGAAGACGAAGATCGTCCCGACCAGGGGGAAGTAGCGGCGCCACTCCTCGCCCATCGTGTCGCGCGCGAGGCCCGAGAGCGCCTCGACCACCACCTCGATCGCGTTGCGCAGCGTGACGCCTTCGTCCGGAACGATGCCGCCGCCCGCTGCGGCGAGGCGACGGCGCACGAGCAGGCCGGACGCCACGACCAGGAGCGCGGCGAGCACGGACGCCTGCACCGCCCACGGGACGTGGAGCGCATCCTCGAGGTAGTGGTAGATCGTCACCGGCCGTCCCCTTCCTCGTCCTCCGGCTCGCGCTCGCGCGCGCGCCATGCGTCCCAGCGTTCCCAAGCCGGGTCGTCGGGGGCGAGCCCCGGCGAGTCGGGCAGGATCGGGGGGCGATGGCGCCACGCCTCGAGGAGCGTGGCCGGGATGATCAGCGAGAGCCCGATCACGAGACCGACGGGGTGGGCGCCGAGGGCCAGCGCAGCGCCGATACCGACCGCGAGCAGGAGAAGGCGCAGGCCCGCGACCGCGTGGAAGCTACCGCTGCCGGGGATCCGCCCGGCGAGGAAGGCGAGCGCGGAGCGGCGCAGGCCGCGGAAGTTCAGCGCCTCGAGGGCGGCTCCCGCGAGCAGGCTCACCGAGAACAGCGGGCTCGCGATCGCGAGCGAGACTGCCGCGGCGGCCGCCGAGAGCGTGAGGTTCGTGCGTTCGATGGGATCCAGGCTCACCGTTCGCCTCTCGAGTCGTCGGGGCCTTCGCCCGCGCTCGGCAGCTGCGCCCGGAACTCGCGCTCGAGCCGCACCAGGCGCAGCAGGAAGGCTCCCAGCCCGAGGACGAGCCCGATCAAAACACCCCAGGGACTGGTCCGGAAGCGGCGATCGACCCAGTAGCCCATCCCGACGCCGATCATGATCGCGAAGACCGCCTCGAGTGTGCCCTGGTAGGCGCGCCCGAAGCGACGGCCGTCGCCCATCTCCTCGCGACGCCGCTCCGCCATCACGGCCCCGACAAGGCAAAGGCCCGGATGGAATCGTCCCGGGCCCCCGCGCGGTGCGGATGCTAGCGGAGGGGCACGAGCCCCTCAATCCACCCGGGACGCCGCCCGGAGCGCGCGCTCGGCGGCCGCCAGCGTGAGTTCCACCTCGGCATCGCCGTGGGCGAGCGAGACGAAGCCGCACTCGTAGGGGGAGGGCGCCAGATAGATCCCTTCCTCGAGCATCGCGGCGAAGAAGGCGCGGAAGCGGTCCTCGCGGCTCTTGCGCGCCTCTTCGAAGCTCGCGACCGGACCCGGGTGGAAGAAGAAGCCGAAGATCCCGCCGACCGCCTCGGTCCAGAGCTCGACGCCCGCCTTCTCGGCCCGCTCGCGAAACCCGCCCGCGAGCCTCGACGCGAGCGACTCGAGGCGCTCGTAGGTTCCGGGCTCGCGCAGCCGCCGCAGCGTCGCGAGGCCGGCGGCCATGGCGAGGGGATTGCCCGAGAGGGTCCCCGCCTGGTAGACGGGGCCCTCGGGCGCGATCCGGCGCATGAGATCGGCGCGGCCCCCGTAGGCGGCGGCCGGGAGCCCGCCGCCCACGATCTTGCCCAGGACGGTCAGGTCGGGGACGACGCCGTAGCGCCCCTGCGCGCCGCTCCAGCCCACCCGGAAGCCGGTGATCACCTCGTCGAAGACGAGCAGCGCCCCCGAGCGGTCGCAGTGCTCGCGCAGGCTCGCAAGAAAGCCGGGGCGCGGCGGGACGAGGCCCATGTTCGCCGCCACCGGCTCGACGATGACGCACGCGAGCTCGCTCCCCCAGCGCTCGAAGACGGCGGCGACGGCGGCGGAATCGTTGTAGGGCGCCTGGAGCGTGAGCTCCACGAAGGCCTCGGGAACTCCAGTCGGGAGCACGCCTCCGCTCGCCTTCGGCTCGCTGCGCGGCCCGGCCTGAGCGGGGGCCCGCACTCCGCTCGGCTTCGCCTCGCTGCGCGCTTCGCTTGCTGCGGCCTTGCGGGGGGAGCCGGGGATACCGAGCGTCGCGACTCCGCTCCCCGCGCCGACGAGCAGCGCGTCCGAGTGTCCGTGGTAGCAGCCCTCGAACTTGAGGACCCGAGCGCGGCCGGTCGCGGCGCGCGCGAGGCGCAGCGCGCTCATCGCCGCCTCGGTCCCCGAGCTCACCATCCGCACGCGCTCGACGCCGGGGAGCGCCTCGCAGAGGAGCTCGGCGAGCTCGACTTCGAGCTCGGTCGGCGCCCCGAAGCTCGTGCCGCGCCCCGCCGCCGCGCGCACCGCCGCCACGACGTCCGGATCCGCGTGGCCGAGGATGAGCGGGCCCCACGAGCCCACGTAGTCGATGTACTCGTGGCCGTCCGCGTCGCGCACGCGGCAGCCGGAGCCCTGGACCAGAAAGCGCGGCGTGCCGCCGACGGAGCCGAAAGCCCGCACGGGGCTGTTGACGCCGCCGGGGATCACCCGCCGTGCGCGCTCGAAGAGGGCCGCCGAGCGCGGGACCTCCACGGGGCTAGCCCTCGTCCGTCTCGCCGCGGTCGGCCGCCGCGCCGCCCCCGTTCGGCTCGCCGACGTCGCGCTCGGCGAGGCGCGCCATCGAGACGATCTTCTCGCCTGCAGCCAGGTCCATGAGCCGCACGCCCTGCACGGCGCGGCCCATGGTCGAGATGGTGTGGACGCGGCAGCGCAGGGTCTGACCGGCATCCGTGATGAACATGACCTCGTCGTCGTCCACGACCTGCGCCACGCCGACGACCGGCCCGTTGCGCGCGGAGGTGCGGATCGTGATCACCCCCTGCCCGCCGCGGCGCTGGAGCCGATAGTCGTCGAGCGGAGTGCGCTTGCCGAAGCCGTTCTGCGTCGCGGTCAGGATCCTCGCGCCCGGCGAGAGGATCTCCATGCCGACGACCGCGTCCTCGGGGCGAAGCCCCATGCCGCGCACGCCCGCCGCGGTGCGTCCCATCGGCCGCACCTGCTCCTCGGGGAAGCGGATCGCCTTGCCCTGCCGGCTCGCGATCAGCACCTGCTGGCTGCCGTTCGTGTGCAGCGCCGCAATCAGCTCGTCGTCGTCGCCGAGGTGGATGGCGATGATCCCGCCGCGCCGCGGGTTCGCGTAGGCCTGGAGCGGCGTCTTCTTGACCACGCCCCGCTTTGTACCGAGCAGCACGAAGTCCCCCACCGACTCCTCGAAGCTCCGCACCGGAAGCGTGGCGCGCACGCGCTCGCCCTCCGCGAGCTGCAGCGCGTTCACGAGCGCCTTGCCGCGCGCGGTGCGCCCCAGCAGCGGGAGCTCGTGGATCTTGAGCCAGTGGACGCGCCCGCGCGTCGTGAAGAAGAGGATATAGGCGTGCGTCGAGGCGATGAAGAGCTGATCGATGAAGTCCTCTTCCCGCGTCTCCGTGCCCTTGATGCCCTTCCCGCCGCGGCGCTGTGCGCGGTACTGCGTGAGCGGCGTCCGCTTGATGTAGCCCGCGTGGGAGACGGTCACGACCATCTCCTCCTCGACGATCAGGTCCTCGGTGCTGATGCCTCCGACCGGGGGCCCGATCTCGCTGCGCCGCTCGTCGCCGTACTTCTCGCGGATCTCCTCGAGCTCCTCGACGATCGTGTCGAGCACCTGCTCGTCGCTCGCGAGCAGCCCCTCGAGCTCCGCGATCCGGGCCCGGACCTCCTCGAGCTCGGCGAGGATCCGCCCCCGTTCGAGCGCCGTGAGCGAGCGCAGCCGCATCTCGAGGATCGCGTTCGTCTGCGCCTCGGAGAGCTCGAAGCGCGCCATCAGCTGCGCGCGCGCGGCGGCACCGTCCTCGGCGGCGCGGATGATCGCGATCACGGCGTCGAGGTTCTCGAGCGCGACCGCGAAGCCCTCGAGCAGGTGGGCGCGCGCCCGGGCCTGCGCGACGTCGTGGGTGGCGCGCCGCACCACCACCTCGCCGCGGAAGTCGATGAAGTGGCGCAGCGCCTCCTTGAGCGCGAGCAGCTGCGGCCGCCCGTTCGCGAGCGCGAGCAGGTTCACGCCGAAGGTGGTCTGGAGCGGCGTCAGCACGTAGAGCTGGTTCAGGATGACCTCTTCCGGGGCATCCCGGCGCAGCTCGATCACGACGCGGATCCCCTGGCGGTTGGACTCGTCGCGGATGTCCGTCACGCCGTCGATCCGGCCCTCGCGCACGAGCTCCGCGATCCGCTCCTGGAGCGTGGCCTTGTTCACCATGAAGGGGATCTCGGTCACCACGATGCGCTTGTTGCCGCGGCGGTCCTCCTCGAAGCCGGCCCGGGCCCGCAGCGTGATCGGGCCGCGGCCCGTCGCGTAGGCCTGCCGGATCCCCTCGGTCCCGCAGATCTGCGCCCCGGTCGGGAAGTCGGGGCCGGGCATCCGCTGCATCAGGTCGTCGAGGCTGCATTCCGGGTGGCGCGCCTCGTGGATCAGCGCGTCCACCAGCTCGCGCAGGTTGTGGGGCGGCACGTTCGTCGCCATGCCGACCGCGATTCCCGACGAGCCGTTGGCGAGGAGGTTGGGGAAGCGCGCCGGGAGCACGACCGGCTCCTCGACGGAGCCGTCGAAGTTCGGGACGAAATCGACCGTCTCCCGATCGATGTCGCGGAGCATCTCCTCCGCGATCGCAGCGAGGCGGGCCTCGGTGTAGCGGTAGGCGGCGGCGGAGTCGCCGTCGATCGAGCCGAAGTTGCCCTGGCCGTCGACGAGCGGGTAGCGCAGGGAGAAGTCCTGGGCCATCCGCACCATCGAGTCGTAGACGGCGGAGTCGCCGTGCGGGTGGTAGTGCTTGAGCACCTCGCCGACCACGCCGGCCGACTTGCAGTAGGGGCGGGCGGGGAGGAGCCCCTCCTGCTGCATCGCATAGAGGATGCGGCGGTGGACGGGCTTGAGTCCGTCGCGCACGTCCGGGAGGGCGCGGCTGACGATGACGGACATCGCGTAGTCGAGGAAGGAGCGGCGGACCTCGTCCTCGATGTTGACCGGCTGCGCGGTCGGTCCCTCCGGCGGCGCGCCGCCCCCGGGCGTCCCGTCTCCGGCGAGCGTGGGATCTTCGGCCATCGGCTAGACGTCGAGGTTCTCTACGTCGAGGGCGTTGCGCTCGATGAACTCGCGGCGCGGCTCGACCTCGTCGCCCATCAACGTGGTGAAGGCCTCGTCGGCCTCGACCGGGTCGGGGGCGCGCACCTGCAGCAGCGTCCGCTTCGCGGGCTCCATCGTGGTCTCCGCCAGCTGCTCCGGGTTCATCTCGCCGAGGCCCTTGTAGCGCTGGATGGAGAGCCCCTTCTCCCCGAGCTCGAGCAGGCGGGCGAGGAGCTCCACGGGCCCCGCGAAGGTCTCGGACTCGGCGTCGCCGCGGACGAGGCGGTAGGGCGGCCCGCCCACCGCCGAGATCTCCGCGGCGAGCTCGACCAGACGCCCGAAGTCCGGCGAGCGGACGAAGACGGTGTCGAGCGGCGTCTCGAGCGGCACGCCCGAGCGGCGCGTCAGCGCCACCAGGCGGTGGCCGCCGTGCTCCGCGTCGGGCTCGACGCGCCAGGCGAGCGCGGCCTCCTCGCCGGCGCGCGCGCGCAGGTGGTCGCCGATCGCCTGCTGCACCCGGCCGCGCAGGCCCGCCTCGTCGTGGAGGTCGGCCTCGCGCGGCACGCCCGAGAATACGGCGGCATCCACCACCCGATCGTCGAGGCGGCGCATCTCGAGCCGCTCGAGGAGCCGGCGGTAGCCGCTCGCGTGCTCGAGGAGCCGGCGGAGCCCCACGGCGGGGATCAGTGCCCCGTCGCCGCGCGGCGCCACCGAGGCGCCTTCGAGGGCGAGGTCGAGCAGGTAGCGCTCGAGGGTTCGCTCGTCCTTCACGTAGCGCTCGCTCTTGCCCTTCTTGATCTTGAAGAGGGGCGGGCGCGCGATGTAGAGGAAGCCGCGGTCGATCAGCCCCTTCATCTGGCGGTAGAAGAAGGTGAGAAGGAGCGTGCGGATGTGGCTCCCGTCCACGTCCGCGTCGGTCATGATCACGATCTTGTGGTAGCGCGCCTTGTCGGCGTCGAACTCGTCGCCGATCCCGCAGCCGATCGCCGCGATCAGCGCCTGGATCTCCTGGCTCGAGAGCATCCTGTCGAGCCGCGCCCGCTCGACGTTCAGGATCTTGCCCCGGATCGGGAGGATCGCCTGGGTCTCGCGCGAGCGGCCCTGCTTCGCCGTCCCGCCGGCCGAGTCGCCCTCGACGATGAAGAGCTCGGCCTTCGCCGGCTCGCGCTCCTGGCAGTCGGCGAGCTTGCCCGGGAGGCTGTAGTCCGCGAGCGCCCCCTTGCGGCGGGCGAGGTCGCGGGCCTTGCGCGCCGCGGCGCGCGCGCGCGCCGCGTCGAGGATCTTCGTGCCGATCGCGCGCGCGACGGCGGGGTTCTCCTCGAGGTACTCGGAGAGGCGCTCGTAGAGCATGCCCTCCACGAGACCGCGCACCTCGCTCGTGCCGAGCTTGGCCTTCGTCTGTCCCTCGAACTCGGGCTGCGACAGCTTTACCGAGATCACGGCGGTGAGGCCCTCGCGCACGTCGTCGCCCGTCGTCGACTCGACGGCCTCCTTGCCGTTCTTGCCCTGGCTGGCGAGATAGCGGTTGAGCGCGCGCGTGAGCCCCGAACGGAAGCCTACGAGGTGGGCCCCGCCCTCGGTCGTGTTGATGTTGTTCGCGAAGCAGAAGACCGCCTCGTTGTACGACTCGTTGTACTGGAGCGCGACCTCGATCGCGACCGCTACGTCCCGGTCCTTGCGCGGGAAGGAGCGCTCCCCCACGATCAGGATCGGCGGCCTGTGCAGCGGCGCGCGCGTGCGGTTCAGGTGCTCGACGAAGGAGACGATCCCTCCGTCGTAGCAGAAGTCGTGGCTCTTCCCGGAGCGCTCGTCCGCGATCTGGATGCGGAGGCCCGCGTTCAGGAACGAGAGCTCGCGCAGCCGCTGCGAGAGGACGTCGAAGGAGAAGTCGAGCGAGGGGAAGATCTCGGGATCGGGGTGGAAGGTCACCCGCGTACCGGTCTTCTCGGTGGTACCGATGGCTTCGAAGGGCGAGTCGGGCTCGCCGCGCTGGTAGGTCTGCCGCCAGACGCGTCCGCTGCGGCGGATCTCGAGCTCGAGCCGGTCGGAGAGGGCGTTCACGACCGAGACGCCGACGCCGTGGAGCCCACCGGAGATCTTGTAGGCCGAGTCGTCGAACTTGCCGCCGGCGTGCAGGCGCGTCATCACGACCTGCGCCGCCGAGATCTTCTCGGTCGGGTGCTCCTCGGTAGGGATCCCGCGACCGTCGTCGATCACGGTCACGCTGGCATCCTGGTGGATCACGACCTCGATGCGGTGGCCGAAGCCCGCGACCGCCTCGTCGACCGAGTTGTCGACCACCTCGTAGACGAGGTGGTGGAGCCCCTCGGGGCCCGTCGAGCCGATATACATCGCCGGGCGCTTGCGAACCGGCTCGAGGCCCTCGAGAACCTCGATGGAACTGGCGTCGTAGTTCACGCTGTGGCGGTCCCTGGACGGAGGGGCTCCGGAGTGGCTTCCGGGGGGGGGAGGGCGCTCCCTGGTGCGCCCGCGACCGAGGGTACCGGATGCCTAAACCCTCGTAAAGCCTCCGGGATCAGTGCTACCCGCTCGAGGCCGCTTACAACCGCATCGGCATGACGACGGCGAGACTGTCGGCGTCGTCCGCCGGGGCGAGCTGCGCGGGAGAGACGGAATCCTGGAGCCCGAGCCGCACCTCCTTCGCGCCCAGGAAGCTCAGCGCGTCCAGCAGGTAGCGGGCGTTGAAGGCGAGCGCGAGCTCCTCGCCCATGTAGTCGATGTCGAGCTCCTCGCGCGCCTCGCCCACGTCGGGGTTGTTCGACGAGAGCCGTAGCGTCCCCGCCCCGAGCTCCAGCTTCACGGCGCGGCTGCGTTCCGCGGCGACGACGAGCACTCGCCGCAAGGCCTGGATCAGCGGCTCGGCCGCCAACACGATCTGGTGCCTGCCCGGCTGTGGGATCACCTGACGGTAGTTCGGGAACTCACCCTCGATCAGGCGCATGCAGAGCGTAACCCCGCGCTTGCACACCAGTGCACTATTGGCTTCGAAGCCGAGCTCCACCTCGTCCGCGTCCTCCTCGTCGACGAGGCGCTTGAACTCGGTGAGTCCCTTGCGTGGGATGATCACGCCCCGTGCGAGGCCCTGGACCTCGACGCCGAGGGGGCGGTCCACGTACGCGAGGCGATGGCCATCCGTGGCAACCATCCGCAGCTTACCGCTCTCGCCCAGGTACTCGACGAAGACGCCGTTCAGGTTGTAGCGAGTCTCGTCGGCGGATGCGGCATACATGGTCCGCTCGATCATCTGGCCGAGGAGCACGGCGGGGAGCGAGAGCGTCTCGCCAGGTGCGAGCACCGGCAGCACCGGATACTCCTCCGCCGCGTTGCCCGCGAGCTCGAACGCCGCGCGCGCACAGCGAACCGACACGTAGGAGTTCGGCGTCGCCTCGATCTGCACCGGCTCGTCCGGCAGCTCGCGCACTATTTCGTAGAGCTTTTTCGCGGAAGCCGTCACCCGACCGGCCTTGCTCACGTCGGCCGGATGGAGGCTCCGGACGCTGACTTCCAGGTCCGTGGCCGCGAGCTCGACGATCGGGTCCGTACCGTCCTTGCGCGCCTCGATCAGCACGTTCGCCAGGATCGGCATCGTATTGCGCTTCTCGACGATCGACTGGATGCGAGCGAGGCCGCGGAGCAGCTCACCCTTGGCGATCGAGAACTTCATCTCTCTCTCTCCGTTCTCTTTGAGAGATTAGAAGAGTAGGAACAGTAGGTGGTCGTGGCTCGCGACAGAAGCGGCTCAAGTCCAGGGTGCGTCGAGGGCTCCACGAGCGGGACCCCGTGTCGGCGACTGCACGCGGCGACGCGGCTGGCGCTGTACTCGACCCCCCCGGGTGGCGATTCTACCATGAGTGACCATGGGTTGCTTGTGAATCTGCCGGTGCGTTGACCCGCATCCTGCAGCTGGCTACGCTGCTGTGCTCGCCCGCACGACCATCCGCAGCATCGCATAGAGAGCGCCCCCCATGAAGCGGACCTACCAGCCGCACCGTACTAGCAGGAAGCGTACGCATGGCTTCCGGCAGCGGATGAAGACGCAGGGGGGTCGCGCGGTGCTCAGGCGCCGGCGAGCCAAGGGTCGGAAGCGGGTGGCGGTGACCACGGCGTCGAAGTAATCCCGTGCTTTGCCCCACGGGGCCGTTCCGGCGTGGCGATCGACTGCTTCGACCCAGCGATTTCGAGCGGGTGAGCCGGGAAGGGCGCCGGGTGGTGGAGCCGGCATTCGTGTTGCTGGTCGCACCGCGCCCCGGGGATCATGAGTCCGTGCAACAGCGGCTCGGTATCACTGTCAGCCGGAAAGTTGGCTCGGCGGTCGTGCGCAACCGCGTCAAGCGACAGGTGCGTGAGTGGTTCCGCGATGCGCGACATCGGCTACACCCTGGGATCGACCTGCTGGTGATCGGACGCTCGAGTGCGGCGCGGCTTTCGGGGGGGGAGGCGAAGGGGATCTTGTGCCGGTTGACGCGAAAGGCAGGGGCGACGCGCTCTCGCGATCTATCATGACCCCCGAGTCTGGGCGTCGGCTCGCGATCGGGCTGCTGCGCATCTATCAGTCCGTCGTCTCCCCCTGGCTCGGGCCGGCTTGTCGTTTCGAGCCGAGCTGCTCCAGATACACCGTGGCCGCCATCGAGCGCCACGGGGTCCTGCGTGGCGCTCGCATGGCGCTCCAGAGGCTCTCTCGCTGTCATCCCCTAGGGGGGTCCGGCTACGATCCGGTTCCCTGAGGGGTCTGTCCGATGGATCGGAACACCCTACTCGCGATCGTCCTGTCGCTGGGCGTGCTGACGCTGTGGACGCTCCTGACCTCGCCACCGCCCACGCTGCGACCCGACGCGGCGCCGCCGGGCGCCTCCGAGCCTACCGGCGCTGGCCCGCCGCCAGGTCCGGCCCCTGAGACCGCCGCGCCGGCGCCCGCTCTTCCGGAGCCCAGCGGTGAGGGATCGCCGGTAGCCCAGGGAGCCTCCGTCGCTCCAGGCCTCGCGGACGCGCCGCAAGGCGAGCGGATTCCGATCGAGATGCCGCTCTTTCGGGCAGAGCTCGACACGATCGGGGGTGCGCTGCGGCACTTCGAGCTGAAGCATTATCGCATGACGCCCGACCCCGGATCGGCGCCGATCGTGCTCACCACCGGTCAGCCCCCATTTGCGAACGCGCTCGCAACACCGTTCCGCGAGCTCGGCATCGGAGACCTGAGCCAGGCCGAGTTCACAGTCGACCGCCCGGACGAGCGCACGGTCACCTTCTCCTTCGCGCGGGGGGGAATCCAGGTGCGCAAGGTCTACGAGTTCGACCCCGAGACCTATGCGTTCGCGCTTCGGGTCGCCGTGGCGAACGCTTCGGACCAGGCGATCGGGCCGCGCTACGGGCTCAGCTGGTCGGCTCACGTGGTGCCCGGGAACGACTTCAAGGAGCAGTCTCTCGCCGCGCTGCACGACGGCAGCCTGGCGCTCGAGCCGCTCGCAACCTTCGGCCTACCCGGCGGCTTCTTCGGAGGTAGCGCGGAGGCCCAGAGGGTCTTCAGCCGCGAGCTCGACTGGGCCGGGGTGACGACGACCTACTTCGTGAGCGCCATCTTGCCCGAGGATCCGGTGGCAGCGAGCGCCCAGTTCGTCGCCACCGAGCCAGGTCGCGCAGGGGTGGTGCAGCTCTTCTTCGAGCCCGTGAACCTCCCGCCCGGGCAGAGTGCCGAGCGGATCTTCCGCGTCTACGTGGGACCGAAGGACGCGGAGAGACTCGAGGCGGTGGGAGGAGGCCTCGTCCGCTCGATCGACCTCGGCTGGCACTGGATGGCGCCGCTCACGCTCGGATTCGGGTGGCTCCTGCGCGCCCTGTACAGCGTGATTCCGAACTACGGGGTCGCCATCATCCTGCTCACGATCCTGGTGCGGGCGGTGACCACTCCGCTCACGATGAAGCAGATGCGCTCGATGGAGCGCATGCGCGCCCTGCAGCCGAAGCTTCAGGAGGTCAGGGTGAACTTCCCCGACGACCGGCAGAAGCAGTCCGAGGCCATGATGCAGCTCTACCGGCGCGAGGGAGTGAACCCGCTCGGCGGCTGCCTGCCGATGGTGCTCCAGCTCCCGGTCTTCGTCGGCCTCTTCTACGCGCTCCGGAGCTCCATCGATCTGCGGCAGGCCCCGTTCGTCGGCTGGATCAACGACCTCTCCGCGCCCGATGCTCTCTTCGAGCTTCCCGGGATCGAGATCCCGTTCCGGGTCCTGCCGCTCGTCATGGGCGGCACGATGGTCGTGCAGCAGCGCATCACGCCGATGCAGATGGATCCCGCGCAGGCCCGGATGATGATGACGGTCATGCCGATCATGATGACCGTCCTCTTCTACCAGTTTGCGTCCGGTCTGGTCCTCTACTGGATGGTCAGCAACGTCCTGGCGATCGCGCACCAGCTCTGGGTGGGGCGGACGCTTCGGACCGCGAAGACCTGAAAGGCGATAGAGTCCGATCCACCGAGCGAGAGGAGGATTCCGTGTACGACGCCAGCAGCGAGCCCCATGAGTTTGTTGGTGCCGACCGCGACGAGGCCGTCGCGAAGGCATGCCGTTTCTTCCGGCTGGAGCTGGACGCGCTCACCGTCCACGAGCTCGATCCGGGTCAGGTCTACGGTCTCGGTTCCAGGACCGTGATCGTCGCGGTCCCGCAGAATCGGAAGGCGCCGATCCGGGAGGCGCGCGGACGAGGTCCCGGGGCCGGCGAAGAGGGGCGCCCGGGGCGACGAGGCAGGGACGGCGGTGGGCGCGACCAAGGCGGGCGCGGTGACGAGCGCGAGGCACGAGGCAACCGCGGCGGAGATCGAGGGCGGGGGGGCGCAAGGGACGGCCGGAGCGAGCGCGGGCGAGCCGAGCGGGAGCGCGGCGAGCGGGGCGAGGACCGGGGTGAGGGGCGTGGCGAGGCGCGGGAGGCGTACGCCGAGCGGCGCCCCGAAGCCCCTCCCTCGGAGCCCGCTCCCTCGGAGCCGTCGGTTGGGACCGCCATCGGGGAGCTCGGGGAGGTCGGGCGGATCGTGCTCGGAGTCGTGGAGCGGATGGGCCTCGGGCCCTTCGAGATCTCCGAGGGTGGGGAACCTGGGCTCGTGGTGCTCTCGCTGCGGGGCAAGGCGGCGCTCGCGCTCGGCAAGGGCGATGGTCGGCCAGTCGACGCGCTCCAGCTCCTCGCGAATCAGGCGGCGATGCAGCGGGCGGACGAGCCGGATCGGATCGTGCTGGACGTCGAGGGCGACCTGGAAGAGCGCGAGGGGCGCCTGGCCGAGCTGGCGGAGCGGGCCGCGCGGCGGGCACGCGAGGGGGGTCGAGCGATCGCGCTCGACCCGATGAGCCCGCGAGATCGCCGCGCGATCCACCTCGCGCTGCGCGACGCCCAGGGAATTGCGACCATGAGCGTGGGGGAGAGCCGCTACCGGCAGGTCGTGGTGGTTCCGGAGGGCGCTCCGGAGTACCAGGAGGCGCTCCGCGAGGCGCGGGCGGCGGTCAGCGCCGCCGAGGGCGACTGAGGGGCTCGTTCCACGCCGGGAGTCGTTCCACGTGGAAGCGCATGAGTCGCGTTCCACGTGGAACCGCGAGTCGTGTGACGGTTCCCCGATCGCTTCTGGACGAAGGCTTGCGCGAGCTCGGCGTCGCCGCGACGCCCTCGCAGCGCGAGGCCCTCTTCGGGCTGGCGCGGCTGCTCGACCACTGGGGCGCGCGCATCAACCTGACCGGCCATCGCGGCCTCTCCGAGATCGTCCGGAATCTCCTCCTGGATTCGGTCGCGCTCGTCGCCCAGCTCCCCGAGATCGAGAGCCTGGCCGATCTGGGCTCGGGGGCCGGTTTCCCAGGCCTTCCCGCGGCCATCCTGAGGCCGAGCTGCCGCGTGACGCTGATCGAGTCGCGACTCAGACGCCACCACTTCCAACGGGCTGCGTGTCGCGCCCTCCGCATCCCCAATGCAACTCCGATTCGTGGACGCGCCGAAGAGCTCGAGCCTTCGCCTCACGCCGTCGTGACCGCTCAGGCCGTGGCGCGCCCCGAAGCGGCCCTCGCGCTGATGGTTCGCTGGCTGGCGCCCGGGGGCATCGCCATTCTTCCCGGTGGTGCGGGCCCGCCCGACGCCGCGCATCCGCGGCTCCGCGAGGAGCGCGTCGTCCGCTACCGGGTCCCCTGTGGTGGCCCCGAGAGAACCCTCTGGATCGGGCGAATTCACGCCTGAGACTGGACGACTGAGACCGCGCTCCGACCGACCTCGTCCATTTCCACGTGGAACGGTCCAGCCTGAGTTGGCAACGGGCGAGTCGACAACGCGCAAGTTGACAACGCGTGGGTCGACAAGCGCACCCACGATGTGATATCCAGTAGAGGCGGTTATTCCCCACGGGGGTGAGGTTTCAGCGCGCGCCATGCCCGCACCGAGTCGCGTCCTGGCCGTCGTGAATCAGAAGGGTGGCGTCGGCAAGACCACTACGGCCGTCAACCTCGCGGCCTCGTTCGCGGCTTCGGAACGAGCGACCCTGATCATCGACCTCGATCCGCAGGCGAACGCGTCCAGCGCGTTTGGGATTCATGGCGCATCGCGTCATGTGTATGACGCTCTGATCGGCCGCTGCGTCATGAAGGACATCGTCCAGCCGACCGAGCTCGGTTACCTTCACATCGTCCCGTCCGGGCGGGATCTCTACGGAGCCGAGATCGAGCTCGTCTCGGCGTTGAGCCGGGAACGGCGGCTCGAGCGGGTGCTGCTCGACCTGCGCGATTCCTACGACCTGATCGTGGTCGACTGCCCGCCCTCGCTGGGCCTGCTCACCGTGAACGCGCTCACCGCGGCGGACTCCGTCCTGATCCCGCTCCAATGCGAGTACTATGCGCTCGAGGGGCTCGCCGGGCTGCTGGAAACCGTCTCGGCCGTGCGCCAGCAGCTCAACCCCCAGCTCACGCTCGAGGGCATCGTGTTGACGATGGTGGACCAGCGCAACAATCTGAGCCGGCAGGTCGAGCAGGAAGTGCGGTCCCACTTCAGCGAGCGGGTGTTCCAGTCGACCATCCCGCGCAACGTCCGGCTGAGCGAGGCACCGAGCCACGGCAAGCCGATCCTCCTCTACGACATCCACTCGAGGGGCGCCACGAGCTATCTGAACCTCGCCGAGGAGATCCTGGTGCGGATCGGGACATCCGAGCCGCGGCGCGCACCCCCGGCCCTTGGAAGGAGGATCGAATGAGCCGACCGACCGCGCTGGGCCGCGGCCTCGGTGCCTTGATCCCGGGCGTCGGCCCCGTCGCAGCCGCCGAGATTCCGCGGTTGGAACCCGGGCCCGTGGCGATTCCCGTCGACGCGATCGATCCGAACCCCGAGCAGCCCCGCAGGGTGTTCGACGCGGCGGAGCTCCGGGGTCTGGCGGACTCGATCCGCCGGCACGGGGTGCTCCAGCCGGTGGTCGTCCGGCGTGCGGGCGGGCGCTACGAGCTCGTCGTCGGCGAGCGTCGGTGGCGGGCGAGCCGCGAGGCGGGGCTGGCAACGGTTCCCGCCGTCGTCGCCGACCTGGAAGATCGGGCCCGCCTCGAGGTGGCCCTCGTCGAGAACGTCCAGCGCCGCGACCTGAACGCGATCGAGCTCGCCCACGCCTTCCGGGCACTCGGGGAGGCCGGCGCGACCCAGGAGGAGATTGGCGAGCGCGTGGGGCTCGATCGCTCCACCGTCGCGAATCACCTGCGCCTGCTCGAGCTCCCGAGCGAGATCCAGACCGACGTCGAGGCCGGCCGGATCAGCGCCGGGCACGCCAAGGCGCTCCTCCAGGTGACGAACCCGGAGCGGCGCCGCCACCTCCGCGACCGCATCCTCGGGGACGGGCTCTCGGTGCGGGCTGCCGAGGAGCTCGCCCAGGCCTCCGGCGGCGCGCGCCCGCGCAAGGCTCGCGGGGCCCGACCGGGTGCGGACCCGAACCTCCAGCGGCTGATCGACGGCCTGCGCCAGCGTCTCCAGACGCGCGTACGCGTCCAGGGCCAGGCCTCGCGCGGTCGCATCGAGATCGAATACTTCGGCGCCGACGATCTGCAGCGCATCGCGGGCCTCCTGCTCGGCGATGCCTGAGCACGCGTCGGCGCCGCCGCCGTGGACGGCCGAGCCCGAGCGGGTCCTGATCGGCCCGGGCGCATCGTTCGACGGACTGCTCGTCCTGCACGGCCCTGCACGCGTCGAAGGCCGCGTGCGCGGGGAGATCGTCGGGTCGAGCCTCTGGATCGGCCGCTCGGCGGTGGTCGAGGCGCGGGTCGAGGTCGATGAGCTCGTCGTGAGCGGCGCCCTGGCGGGAAGCGTCCGCGTGCGGGGTCGCGCGTTGCTCCGAGCGACGGCCCGGGTCACCGCCAGCCTCGAGGCGCGGAGTCTCGTGCTCGAAGAGGGGTCGCTCCTCGAGGGCCGCTGCTCCACCGGGTCCGCCGAGCCCACACCGCCTTGAACTCGCCTTGAACTTCGCCCGATCTATGTAAGACTGGGGCCGCCCCCGAGCCGGGTGGCATGCCCGGCTGCAGCGCGAGCCTGGCGGCGGCGGCGTGAGCCCCATCGCGGAACCGATGCACCCGAGGGCGGACGCCCGTGGACGCCGGTGTTCCGGCAGCCCCCGGGCGACCCGGTCCGGAGCGCGCCGGCCCTACCTCGGAGTGAAGATTGGAGCGTCGCCGAGTCGCCGCCCCGACCCTAGCCGCGCTGGTGGCCGCCGACGCGGCCGCGTCCGAGGGCGGGCTCGAGCTCTTCCCGGACTGGCGATTCGAGCTCCCGCTGCTCGTCGCCTTCTTCGCGACCCTCGTCCCGATCGTGAGCCGGCTCCTGCTGCAGCCGATGCTCGGCGTCCTGGACGCGCGCGCAGAGCGGACGGATGGCGCCCGCAAGCGCGCGGGTCGCTTGGAGGAGCAGGTCCGGGAGGTCATCGCGCGCTACGAGCGGGCGATCGCCGGCGCCCGGCAGTCGGCGGAGGCTTCGCGGCGCGAGCTGCTCGAGCAGGCGAGGCAACGCGCGGCGGAGGCGACCGGAGCCGCGCGCTCCGACGCCAAGCAGGAAATCGGGCGCGCGCGCCGCGAGGTGGCCGGGGCCTTCGCCGAAGCCCAGGCGGGCCTGCGCGCGCAGTCGGCGGATCTCGCGCGGGAGGCGGCGACCCGCGTGCTCGGGCGTAGCGTCGCGTGAGACGGGGCGCGATCGCGCTGCTCCTCGGGCTCGCGTCGGCGGCCCCGGCTGCGGCCGCAGGCGGCGAGGGTGGGGGCGGGCTCGGCGACCTCCTCTGGCCGACCCTGAACCTCGCGATCCTCGTCGCCGCTCTCGTCTACTTCGGTCGCCAGCCGATCCAGGACTTCTTCGCCGCGAGGCGGGGTCGCATCCGCGACGACCTCGACGCCGCGACCCGGGCCCTCTCCGATGCGGAGGCGCGCTACGCGGCGTGGCAGGGCAAGCTGACCCTGCTCGACGGCGAGCTGGCGCGGATCCGCGACCTGGCGAGAGAGCGCGCCGAGTCCGAGCGCGAGCACATCCTCGCGGACGCGAGCGCGGCGGCGGAGCGCATCCGCAGCGATGCCCGAGCCGCGGTGGACCAGGAGCTTCGCCGCGCGCGCGAGGACCTGCGCCGCGAGGCCGCGGAGCTCGCGATCGAGCTCGCGGCGCAGACGCTTCGCGCGAGGGTGACCGACGCGGACCAGAGCCGCCTCGTCGACGAGTTCATCGAGACCATCGAGCACGGCGCGCCGCCCCGGCCGGGAAGCTAGGAGGAGCGGTGCACTCGGCGGCGGTCGCCAGGCGCTACGCGCGAGCCCTCTTCGCACTGGCGCGCGAGGAGGGGTGCATCGAGGAGCGGCGCCGCGAGCTCGACGCCCTCGGCGAGCTCCTCGCGGAGAGCGCCGAGCTCCGCCATGCGGTCCTGCGCCCGCTCTTCCCGAGCGCCGCGCGGCGCCAGGTCCTGCGCGCGGTCTGCGAGCGACTCGGCGCCAGCGACACGCTGCGCCGCTTCTGCTCGTTCCTGGTGGATCAGCGCCGCATCGTCGAGCTCGAGGCCATTCGCGTCGCGTACGCGGCGCTCGCCGACGAGGCGGCGGGCCGCATGCGCGCGCGCGTGGTCTCGGCGACCCCCCTCCCCGACACGCAGCGCGAGCGGCTGCGGCAGGCCCTCGCCGCGCGTACGGGGCTAGAGCTCGAGCTGGACCTCGAGATCGACGCTTCGCTCCTCGGCGGCGCCGTCGCCAGCGTGGGCGGCCTGGTCTTCGACGGAAGCCTTCGCACGCAGCTCGAGCAGCTGCGTGCGAGTCTCATGAGAGGACAGTGAGCGATGGACATCAAGCCGGGCGAGATCACCGACATCCTGAAGCGCGAGATCAAGGAGTACGACCGCCAGATCGACGTCGCCGAGACCGGTACCGTGCTCTCGATCGGCGACGGGATCGGGCGCGTCTTCGGCCTCGAGAAGGTCCTCGCGGGCGAGCTGGTCGAGTTCCCGGGCGGCATCGCCGGCCTGGTGCTGAACCTCGAGGAGGACAACGTCGGCATCGCGGTGATGGGCGAGGCGCAGCACATCCGCGAGGGCGATCTCGTGCGCCGCACCGGCCGCATCCTCGAGGTGCCGGTCGGCGAGGCGATGGTCGGGCGCGTCGTCGACGCGCTCGGCAACCCGATCGACGGCAAGGGCGAGATCCGCAGCCAGGAACGCCGGCGCGTGGAGCTCAAGGCGCCCGGCATCGTTCCGCGCCGCGCGGGGCACGAGCCGCTCCAGACCGGGATCAAGGCGATCGATGCGATGACGCCGATCGGCCGCGGCCAGCGCGAGCTCATCATCGGCGACCGCCAGACCGGGAAGACCGCGATCGCGATCGACACGATCATCAACCAGCGCCAGACCGACGTCACCTGCATCTACGTGGCGATCGGGCAGAAGCTGTCGACGGTCGCCCAGGTCGTCGAGAAGCTCAAGCAGCACGGCTCGATGGACCACACGATCGTGGTGTCGGCCACCGCGAGCGAACCGGCCCCTCTCCAGTACATCTCGCCCTATGCGGGCTGCACGATGGGCGAGTGGTTCCGCGACAACGGCAAGCACGCGCTCATCATCTACGACGACCTCTCGAAGCACGCCGTCTCCTATCGGCAGCTCTCGCTGCTGCTGCGCCGCCCGCCCGGCCGCGAGGCCTATCCGGGCGACGTCTTCTACCTGCACTCGCGCCTGCTGGAGCGCGCGGCGAAGATGAGCGACGAGTACGGCGCGGGGAGCCTCACGGCGCTGCCGATCATCGAGACGCAGGCCGGCGACGTCTCGGCCTACATCCCGACCAACGTCATCTCGATCACCGACGGCCAGATCTTCCTCGAGACCGATCTCTTCAACTCGGGCATCCGCCCGGCGGTGAACGTCGGCATCTCGGTCTCGCGCGTGGGGGGGAACGCGCAGACGCGGGCCACGCGGAAGGTCGCGGGCAAGCTCAAGCTGAATCTCGCGCAGTACCGGGAGATGGCCGCCTTCGCGCAGTTCGGCAGCGACCTCGACAAGGCCACCCAGGAGCAGCTCGCGAACGGCGAGCGCCAGACGGAGATGCTGAAGCAGCCCCAGTACTCGCCGATGCCGATGGAGGAGCAGGTCGTCTCCATCTACGCCGCCACGCCGCAGGAGGGCAGGCCGTCGTGGGTGCGCAGCTACGCGGTGGAGGAGCTCCATCGCTACGAACGCGAGATGCTCGAGTCGGTGCGCGCGCGCCACGGCGACCTCCTCGAGGCGATCCGCAAGACCGGGAAGCTCGAGGACGACACGGAGCGGAAGCTCGCCGCGGCACTCGACGAGTTCGCCGGCGTCTTCCAGCCGAGCGGGCGGGACGGGAGCGCGGCAGCCTGATCCGATGCCGAGCCTCAAGGACATCCGTCGCCGCATCCGGAGCGTCAAGAAGACGCAGCAGATCACGCGTGCGATGCGGATGGTCGCGGCGGCGAAGCTGCGCCGCGCGGAGCAGGCGGTGCGCGCGGCGCGACCCTATGCGGACCAGATGCACGAGACGCTGGCGGAGGTGGCTCGCGCGCAGCGCGAATCCGAGCACCCGCTGCTCGTGCCGCACGCCGAGCTGCGCCGGGTCGAGGTGGTCGTCGTGAGCTCCGACAAGGGCCTCTGCGGCGCCTTCAACGCGAACGCGATCAAGCACGCCGACCGGCTCTGCCGCGAGCGCGCGCAGCGGGGTCAGCAGGTCCTGCTCACCTGCGCGGGCCGCAAGGCGGGGGACTTCTTCCGCAAGCGGCGGCCCGCCGAGCTCCGAGGCGTGCACCCCCACGACAGATGGGTGAGCTACGCGAAGGCCGCGGTGATCGCGCGCGAGGTGGCGGCGCGATACGTCGCGGGCGAGAGCGACGAGGTGCTCCTCGTCTACAACGAGTTCGTCAACGTGATGACTCAGCGGCCGAAGGAGGTCACGCTGCTCCCCTTCGCGCCGCCCGCGCTCGAGGGCGAGCGGCCCCTGCCCTTCGAGATCGAGCCGAGCCCCGAGAAGCTCCTCGAGGTGCTGGTGCCGAAGGCGGTGGAGTCCCTGGTCTACCGCGCGCTGCTCGAGAGCCAGTCGGGCGAGTACGCGGCGCGCATGACGGCGATGGAGTCCGCCACGCGGAACACCGAGGAGCTGATCTCCTCGCTGACGCTGAAATTCAACCGCGCACGCCAGGCCGCGATCACGAAGGAGCTCATGGAGATCGTGAGCGGCGCCGAGGCGCTCTGAAGGGGACCGATGGCGAACGAACACGGCAAGGTGATCCAGGTGATGGGCCCGGTGGTGGACGTGGAGTTCCCGCCGGGATCGCTGCCCGAGATCTACACCGCGCTGCGTGTCTCCAACGCGTCGATCGACGCGCGCGAGGGCAACCTCGTGCTCGAGGTCGCGCTGCACCTCGGCGAGAACACCGTGCGTTGCATCGCGATGGACAGCACCGACGGCCTGATGCGCGGCCAGACCGCGGCGAACACGGGCGAGGAGATCCAGGTCCCGGTCGGCCCGTCCACCCTCGGGCGGATCATGAACGTGGTCGGAGAGCCGGTCGACGAGCGCGGCCCCATCGTGTCCGACAAGAAGCTTCCGATCCACCGGCCGGCCCCCGCCTTCGTGGACCAGGTGCCGAGCGTCGAGGCGCTCGAGACGGGCATCAAGGTCGTCGACCTGATCGCCCCCTATCCGAAGGGCGGCAAGGTCGGCCTCTTCGGCGGCGCCGGCGTGGGCAAGACCGTCGTCATCCTCGAGCTCATCAACAACATCGCCAAGCAGCACGGCGGATTCTCGGTCTTCGGCGGGGTCGGCGAGCGCACGCGCGAGGGCAACGACCTCTGGCACGAGATGATGGAGGCGAAGCTCTCGGACGGCACCACCGTGCTCGACAAGGCCGCGCTCGTCTACGGCCAGATGAACGAGCCGCCGGGTGCGCGAGCCCGCGTGGGGCTCTCGGCGCTCACCGCCGCGGAGTACTTCCGCGACGAGGAGGGCAAGGACGTGCTGCTGTTCATCGACAACATCTTCCGCTTCACGCAGGCGGGCTCGGAGGTGTCGGCGCTGCTCGGTCGGATTCCCTCGGCGGTGGGTTACCAGCCGACGCTGGCGACCGACATGGGCGAGCTCCAGGAGCGGATCACCTCGACCAAGAAGGGGTCGATCACCTCGGTGCAGGCGATCTACGTGCCGGCGGACGACCTCACGGACCCGGCGCCGGCGACCGCCTTCGCGCACCTCGACGCCTCGACCAACCTGTCCCGGCAGATCGCCGAGCTCGGGATCTACCCGGCGGTGGATCCTCTCGCGTCCACCTCGAGACTTCTCGACCCTCGCCTGCTCGGAGACGAGCACTACAACACCGCGCGTGCCGTTCAGGGCGTCCTCCAGCGATACAAGGAGCTCCAGGACATCATCGCCATTCTCGGCATGGACGAACTGTCGGAGGACGACAAGCTCGCGGTCCAGAGGGCGCGCAAGCTGCAGCGGTTCCTGTCGCAACCGTTCGCGGTCGCGGAGCAGTTCACCGGGATCCCCGGCAAGTACGTCAAGATCGAAGACACCATCCGGGGGTTCAAGGAGGTCGTCGAGGGCAAGCACGACGACGTTCCCGAGCAGGCGTTCTATCTCCAGGGCACGATCGAGGAAGTCCTGGAGAACGCAGAGCGGATCAAGGCAAGCGCGGCCTAGGAGCCTCACGCGATGGCGGTCGACAAGCTCGATCTCGAGATCACCACCCCGGAGCGACGCGTGATCGCGGAGACCGTGGACGAGGTCGTGCTCCCGGGCACCCAGGG
Source organism: uncultured Spirochaetales bacterium (assembly GCA_964624475.1). Classification (GTDB taxonomy): domain Bacteria; phylum Myxococcota_A; class UBA9160; order UBA9160; family SMWR01; genus CAZUYC01. The sequence continues at coordinate 132,031 of CAZUYC010000136.1, forward strand.
CTATCTCGGCGTGCTCCCCGGCCACGCGCCGCTGCTCACCGGCTTGAACGCCGGCGAGGTCGCGTACCGCGCGGGCGGCAAGGAACGTTTCGTCGCGGTCTCGGCGGGGTTCGCGGAGATCCTGGGGAACCGCGTCAGCATACTGGCCGACACGGCCGAGCGTGCCGAG